>CAVPUE010000001.1:0-91129 GCA_963708895.1 uncultured Bacillaceae bacterium
CTAGAAGTAATAAATATAAGGATGGAACCCTTCACCTTAAATCGGATGTTCAGGAGGGAAACACAAAACCATTTACTCGTATTATTGAAGTTTATCAGGCACTTGGATTATTTGGCCATGAGCCAGATAATCTTACTATTTCAATTTCAGAACCTACAGGCCTTATTGAAGAACTGGCCCCGATACCATGGCCTAGTGAATTTAAGAATGGGGATAGATAAAAACCTCATTTACTTATGACACGGTTCACCTTTACTACTCAAAATAAAAACATTTTTTATTTAATGATAATCACCCATTCATTACCATCTATAAAAAATATAATATTTCGGAGGGAATTGATTAGTCATTTGAATCAAATATTCAAAATCTTATTAACCCATGGACCGCTAAATAAAAATAAAAGTGCTCTTTAATTTAAGAAGACATTTACAAGAAGCTAAATTGATAGGTTGACGATTGTGATGTAATAAACAAAATTATACAAAATAGAAATGAGGGAATCTTCGTTTGAAAACCATCATCTTCCTTGACACAATGAAATCAGGTTCAACTAGAGAGGCGATTAAGGCGGCTGAAAAACTAGGCTATTTTACGGTTCTTTTTACAGACAATGAAAATTTTTTGAGACAAAGAACTGAATTTTCAGACGTCCATAGAATGATTTTAGTTGATTTTTCGAATGTAGAAGGATTAAGAAATCGTATAGAAAGTAACCAAAGCCAAGGATTAATCATTGATGCAATTGTCAGCTTTGTTGATCCTTATGTGTATTTAGCAACAAAGTTGCATGAGGAATTCTGTAACAGAAGCTTGTCAATTGATGCAATAAAAGCAATGGAAGATAAAATTTTAACCAGGGAAATACTAAAAGACTCACCTTACACACCGAATTTTATCAAGATTAATGGTATGAAATCTAAAAAGTCTTTAACCTCTATAATTAAACATTATCCGTATCCATTAATGGTTAAATCTCCCTTATCTACTGGTTCAAAGGATGTAATAAAAGTTGAAAATGATAAAGAACTATTTAACAGTGTCAATTTACTTACAAAAAAATATCCAGACCTACCTATTCTGATCGAGGAATATCTTGATGGCCCACAATACCTAGTTGAAACTGTTGTTGTTGATGGAAATATCCATATTATCGCCATCCTTGAACAAGAAATAACTCAATTTAAGAGATTTATCATAACTGGATACAATGTATTGAATAAAACCGATAAGGTTCTTCTCCAAAACATTCAGCAAGCAGTCGAAAGTATCATCAAATCCTTTGAAATGGAAACAGGTACTTGCCATTTAGAGATAAGGATTTCTCAGGGCCAATGTAAACTAGTTGAAATAAATCCAAGGATTTCGGGCGGAGCAATGAACAGAATGATTGAAATTGCATACGGCATTAATTTAGTCGAAGAATCATTAAAAATTTCACTTGGTTCTACACCTGATTTGACAAGAAAATGGGAGAGACCTGTATTCACACAATATGTCACTATTCCCACAAGTGGAATTTTAGAAAAAGTAACGGGTAAAACACGTGCTTCTCATCTTCCAGGTGTGCAAGAAGTTTATGTAAAACCTAGGAAAGGTTGGTTTCTAACTCCTCCTAATTCTATGGGGCAACGATATGCGTATATTATTGCAACAGGAGATTCATCAGAACAGGCCAAAGAGAATGCAAAAACTGCTGCAAAAGAAATACAATTTCACTTAAAGCCCATTAAAAGAATAAACTTTAGGTGAATAGAATCTTTTTTATTTATGATTTTTATCTAAAGTAGATGCACTGTTTTATTAATCAACTTTTCAGGATATCAGAAAAAATCATCGGAGGGATACAGTTGATCACAATTGGTATGCTTCATTACCGGAAAGATCCGCAAACTGTTTTTAAATCATACGCATATGCGGCCGCGGCAAAAATGGAGGGGGTAGAGTTTTTCTATTTTACTCCAGGAAAAGTAGATATAGAAAGTAAGCTTATTAATGGATTATTTTATGAAAATGGTGCATGGGTAGAACGAGAAACCGAATATCCTGATGTTGTATACAATGCCGGAGGGACAATAACCTCAAAACAAGACCTTATAGTAGTTGCTTTAGAAAAAGAACTTCCTTTTACCAGTCACCCCATAGGAGATAAAATGAGCGTTTATAATCGAATCAAAAAAGGTGAAACTTTTGATAGTTACTTAATACCTTCGGAAGATTTTGAAGAAATTGACTCGGCCTTTTCATACATCGATAAATTTAACGCTATCATCGTTAAACCTCTTACTGGTGCTAAAGGTGAAGGTATTCATTATATAGAAAAAAGGCAAGATGATTTTCTACTAATTGATTCGGGAACAGAACACTTATTATCAAAAGACCGACTTGAAGATTGGTTAGATAATATTTTATCAGAAGATCGGACCTATTTAGTACAGCCATTCATTCAATCGAAAACTAAGCAAGGCCAATCATTTGATGTTCGCCTACATGTACAAAAAGATGGTGAAGGTAAATGGACGTTAACAACGATGTTTCCTCGCATTGCTAGCAAAGGAATTGTGACAAATGTAAGTAGCGGTGGTTACACAAGTATGATCACTTCTTTTTTACAGGAACAATTTGGCGAGGACTACTTCGATATGAAACGTTATTTAGAAGTATTTGCAGTACAATTTTCAACACATTTTGATAGTTTATACGATGAACCATTAGATGAACTTGGAATCGATGTAGGGATTGATCAAAATAATAAAATTTGGATTTATGAAGTAAATTGGCGTCCAGGTACACCCATATTATTTTATTTGGAAGCGGATGTAGCGAAAAGAATGATTCAATATGCTACTTACCTAGCCAAAGAAGCAAAAAAGAAGAAGACGATTACTAATGACCATGGATTGACGATCGAAACACATCAAGCACATGAAAAAACCATAAAAAAGGCTATACACCCTGAAACCAGCTCCAGTCGTAAAAAACAAGAAGCCTTCCAACGAAAATTAGAACTGTATAAACTGTTTAAAGAACGCAACCAATGAAGTAATCTTTGTACGAAGATGAAACGCATATTCTGGATTATCAAACGTTGCGTGCCACTTGGAGTGTAAAAGGAAAAGGAAGAACAAATCCCTACCTATGGTCACCATGGCAGCGTAAGTTTGTTTGTTTGGTCAACATTCAAAATGGCGAATTCCTTTGCACAGAAGCTGAGAAGTGTATCGCCCAAACCTTCCTTGGATTTCTGCGTCAAATTCTGCCTATGGACGAAGAACACAATCAATCCATTTTGAAAAAAATTGATTAAAATGGATTGTTATCCAACAGATTTAAGTTTCGGTTTTATAAATGTTTGATCACTTTCTAACTGTGTTTATACACAATCGCGCCCTTTTGAATAACCCTTTATCTTCAATTTAAAAAGCGTTACTAACTATAACGGTAACCAGAGGCAATGCATATAAGGACAAAAAATCGCAAAAAAATTATGCCCTCAACCTTTAACACGAGGGCTTTTTTCATAACCGATTAACTCAGGAGTTATATTTGCGTCGGGTGGGACAGGGGGACAGAACCGTGTCCCTAAGTCCCTACCAACAATATAAGTGCTAACATGCTTTTGAAATCTTAGAATCTTTAAGTATTCTTTTTAATACGATAAATAACAATGTCATTGAAAAGACTGCAAGAATCGCAAATATTGCTACTTTTGTTATTAGCGCTGCAATGGGTAAAACTATACCTGCCGCCGTTTGAAACGCTGTTTGAAGTAAGACCATTATGCTGACAATACTACATACAAAAAGTAAAAGAATCAGTAATTCATATCCCAGTGCTTTTCTTCTTTTCAATAATCTTACTGTAATAAAACAAATTGGCGCAATAATTCCCATATCCAATACATATGTGATTTCCGTTGTATAATTTTCAATCAGGGCTAATGATGATGTGCCATTTATCATGGCTGATACGATGTCGGGAAGCCAAGCGACAATCAGTCCTATACCCGAAATAATAAGGAAGGTATAAATCGTTTTATAAGGAAGACGAACGCCGGTATTGATTTCTTTATTTTTTGACAACAAAAAGATTAATGTGAATAGTGATAAGGCAAAAAGCGCTATATAGACTAAATGCAAACTGTTTTAGACCACTCCAAATACTAGAGAAGCAGAGTAATAGAGCAAAATAGAATACAGCCTACTAATATGTAATGACTCAATTTACTATCCTTCAATAATTGTATTAATTATATTCATTTGCGTATCAAAGACGGCTTTAATCAAATGATGGCAGCCATTATTCTGTTCTGTCTCACAACGATCTATTTTATTTTACTGGCTACATGATGTTTCTTCTAACTAAATCCGCTAGGTAGCATTCCTTTTTGAAAAATAAACAGCTACAATCAATACGATCAACATATTCCATTTTTATAGAAATATAAAGTAAGGAGTCTGATATAACGCTATGAACGTAGAGGACAAACTTGTAAATATACTAATCAATAAAGGTTACCACATTGCTTTTGCTGAATCGTGTACTGGCGGCTTAGCAGTGGCACGTATTGTAAATGTTGCAAATGCTTCAAAAGTATTGAATTGCAGTTTTATTACCTATTCAAATGATGCAAAAATTAATTTGGTGAATGTTAACCCTGACACTTTAGACCGATATGGAGCAGTAAGTGAAGAAATCGTTAGAGAAATGGCAAGTGGAGTTGCAAAAGTAGCAAAGGCGGAAATTGGTGTTGGTATCTCTGGGATAGCAGGTCCTTCGGGTGGCTCAAAAGAAAAACCAATAGGAATGGTTTGCTTTGGAATACAAATAAACAATATGAACTATACGTTTACTGAATATTTTCAAAGCCAATCGCGTAATGAAATTCGAAATTCAAGTGTTGAATTTATTTTGAATAAGTTACTAGAATTAATATAGGAACTGTTCATCTGTGAACCAAAATCAGCTTTTTAGGAATGTTACCACACATTAAAAAGGCCATTTCCTTGCTCATCAAAAACTCATTATCATCATGGGATTTACCTCCAAAAAGAGTTGTTACCATTTTAATCATCAAAAAGGAAATTATAATTCATCTTTTTCTTTCAAATTTTAGATTTTAAAGCATCTCACATACTAATTTTTTTAAAATCATACTAATTGATTTCAATTTTATTTAAAGTTAAGGTAAGAGAGATAGGCATGCATAGGAGGAATTAGGGTGAAAAATATTAAATTAAACAATGACGTTGAAAGTCCAATTGTTGGTAGCGGTACAAATAAATACTTACAGTAAAGAGGGAAACCAATACTCAGGTGCCTTAAGAGGAGACACTCAAGAGATCGACTGGGCAATTGAAAGTGGCTACCGTCATTTTGACTCTGCACAAGTTTATTACGTTACCAATTGGAACGTGATGTTATCGTCATTCCTAAGTCTCATAATAAAGAACGTCAAGCACAAAGTTTAGATATTTTCGACTTTGAACTAACAGCAAACGATCGTGAATGTATTGCAGCCCTTTAATTAAGGCTGTTTTCGTAAAGTTTGTTGTTAAAATCCAAAGGCCGATTTTAACGTGGTAATAGCTATTTTGCACATTCGTATTACGTTCAAAGCTCTTCTCTCAAAAATATTAAGCTATTTCAACATGAAAACAATGACAATTAGCTTTTTCTCCCTCTAAAAGCAACAAAGTTTGAGAAAAGGGCCTTAATTAAAGACAGATTTTAGCGTTTCATTTTGGATAATCTTCTAAGATGAAATGCTATTTTTAATGTTTACTTCTATTTTGAAAGCAAAGGTTATGGTGCCTAGCACTACCTGAAGGTTGCTAGATTTTGTAGAAAGATTAAATAGATCGATTCGGGTTGTGACAGACACTTTAAATTAAGTATCCTTTTTAAGTAGGGACATAGGAATAGTGTAATTAAAGATAATATGCTTATTTTTTTATCTAACAACTGCGAAAATATATACACCTAATACTGTTAACAACAGTAACGAAAATTGAATAAAGAAGGTTGTTATCCTGCACGTTTATATGCCCAATATACAGATCCAAATAATTATAAAGCAATAAAGGAAAATTTTTGGAACTCTGAACATCATTCTGACATACTTTGGAAGGGAAAGGCGTCTAGATGGATACACCTATTAGGACGCTAATACTGTTGCAAATTTTTTCTTTCTCACAAAGGAGAATGAAGGGTAATTAGAGTTTTTCAAAGTTATACAAGAAAGCATGACTATTTATTTTAAAATAGTCCTAAATCAGATATAAGTTTGGAAAACTTAATAAAGAACTTAAATCGCTTTTAAAGTCTAACGTAACCATAGCTTATTCTTAACAAATGAACGGTCAAGTTTATGATAGTAAAAAGATTAAACAGATGAATTTTAACACTAAAGGAAATCCTCAATAATTTCCCTTCTAAATAAAAGGCGAATATCTAGCGCAATACCATCCCATGGCACATATGATTAAGTGTAATGAAAATATTTCAGGAGGGAATAAGTTTATGAATAAGGATCTAATAACTTCTTTAATGAATAAAGTAGTTCGAATTGATAGGGGGGGCCCTGAATCCCGTATTGGTAAACTACTTGCGGTTGAAGATGACCATATTGCACTGCTTACGGAAAATGATGGAGTTGTTTATTATGTGACACACCATATTAAGAGTATTACTGATAATGCGAAGCAAGGATTAGAATTTAATATTGAGGTTCCTGAGAATTTTGAATTCTTAAGAGCTAATAATTGTAAAAATCTTTTAAGAAAATTAAAATTTCGCTGGGTAAAAATCAACCGTGGCGGTCCAGAAACACTTGAAGGCATTCTGAACGACGCTAATGATGATTTTGTAACAATTGTCTCGTGTGAAGAGATCATTCGACTTTCGATGTTCCATATCCGCAACATTAGTTATGGAGTTAAAATTGAAAAATCGGAGTCTGCAGAATCAGAATCTAAGAACAACAAGGATAATTCTAATAAGAAAAATGAGTCTAAAGAAAATAGCAATAATTCAAAGGAAGGAAAGAATTCTAAAGAAAATAGCAATAATTCAAAGGAAGAAAAGAATTCTAAAGAAAATAGCAAAATTCAAAGGAAGGAAAGAATTCTAAAGAAAATAGTGATAATTCAAAGGAAGAAAAGGATTCTAAAGAATAAAATAGCCTAAGTTATTCCTATAACCTATTGCTTTTATAGAGAGTAATGAAAAAAATCTGTAAAGGGGAAAGGGGGAGTCCATAGTTGAAGCAACAAAACTTTACCCAAATGATTAGCATCCCTAAAGGGTCAAAAATTAATATCCTTCTAAAGAACGAGGAATTTATAGAAGTGATTTTACTAGATGTTAAACTAGACCATATTATAGTTAACATGGATGACCGCATTTTTTATATTGCTATCAGTCATATTCAAACTCTTTCAAAAAATGCTAAGGACCCTCACATTACTAAGCAGCTTGTTCCTTATCTCGATAGAAAACATTTAACAGACCTTTTTGATGCTTTGAAATATAACTGGGTGACCATTAACGGGTTGGGTAATCAAACATTTAATGGGTTGCTGAGCAATATATCAGATGATCATATTATGTTAATAAATGATACGGAAATACTAATTATCCACAAATCATTTATATCCAATATTTACAAAGGAACATATGAACCTAAGGAGCAACATGATGACATCAGCAGTAAAGAAGAAGTTGTTGTGGCCTCCCCTTCATTTACAGATCAGAAAATAAAGGTAACAGAAGAACTACAGGATAGTCAGCACGATAATCAAACGATTGAAAATCAGAATCCAATAACAAACATAAGTGAATCGAAAACAACGACCTTTATAGAGAAACCGGAACAAGAAGAAAAGGCTAATCATTGTATTCCGGACCATCATTTCTGCAACCAAAAAAGTGAATCCATAGAAAAAAATCAGTGTGAAGGCAATGAGAGTGATGACATCAGTAGTAAAGAAGAAGTTATTTTGGCCTCCCCTTCATTTACAGATCAGAAAATAAAGGAAACAGAAGAACTACAGGATAGTCAGCACGATAATCAAACGATTGAAAATCAGAATCCAATAACAAACATAAGTGAATCGAAAACAACGACCTTTATAGAGAAACCGGAACAAGAAGAAAAGGCTAATCATTGTATTCCGGACCATCATTTCTGCAACCAAAAAAGTGAATCCATAGAAAAAAATCAGTGTGAAGGCAATGAGAGTGATGACATCAGTAGTAAAGAAGAAGTTGTTTTGGCCTCCCCTTCATTTACAGATCAGAAAATAAAGGAAACAGAAGAACTACAGGATAGTCAGCACGATAATCAAACGATTGAAAATCAGAATCCAATAACAAACATAAGTGAATCGAAAACAACGACCTTTATAGAGAAACCGGAACAAGAAGAAAAAGCTAATCATTGTATTCCGGACCATCATTTCTGCAACCAAAAAAGTGAATCCATAGAAAAAAATCAGTGTGAAGGCAATGAGAGTGATGACATCAGTAGTAAAGAAGAAGTTGTTTTGGCCCCCCTTTTTCGTCGATAAGGCAGAAGAACTACAGAATAGTCAACACGATAATCAAACGATTGAAACAATAACAAGCATAAATGAACTAAAACAAACGGTTTGTATAGAGAATGGGGACCAAGAAGTAGCTAAGCATTGCATTCCTCATCATCAACCGGCCGATCAGGAAAATGAATGTATAGAAGAATATTATTATGAATTTTTAGAATGGCATAACGGCATCATGGTAAAGAAGAAAATGTTCTGGTCTTTCCATCATTAATGATTACGGCGATTGAAAATCAATCAAACTTCTTTCGTGAATTAATTGAATATTAATAATAATCATGCCTAAGGTAAAGTCGTGAAGCAAAAGAAGGCATGATATTAAATGCAGCGCCGGTAAAAATAAACATTCTCTTATTGCTGTTAGGTTCACTAATCTCGGCGCTAATTTAAATCTTACTTTTATTTCACAGTTGGTACAGTAATGAATGTAAAGTGAGGGAATATCCAAAATAGTCTTAATATGACTCGATTGAATAATACATAAAATATCCAGCCACTGGATTTTTAGATTTGATTAATGATAGAAATCATTCACGATTATTTCTCATTCTATCCAATAAAAGGCCATTCATGCCTTTATTTAGTTTAGAATTAGTTGCGCCACACACTCGACAGTGTTCTGTGTAAATATTCTCTACCCAATCATCCGGCTGCGAATTAATTTCATTAATTATTAATCTATGTGTAGGTAACTCTTCTTTTTCTACAATATTCAACTCACCTTTGGTTGGGTCCTGATCAACAAATTCTCCTGTACCGTCTGGAACCCTTGAATACTTACCTGCTGCATGACCAGAATACGTATACGAATCTAATAACGTTTCGTTATTATCATACAAAGAAACTGCATCATTTTTTCCCTACTAGATATTACCTAACACAACATCATGTTCAATAACCAGAATTTCGCCAGCTTTTAATACAGTACCCTCCTCAATACGCCATTCTTCATTATCTGCCAATCGCTCTAAACCTTTATCATCTGTAACAAACCATCCACTGACATCTAAGTCACTAGTTCCAGTATTAATAATTTCAATCCAATCTATATCTGTAACTGTATCATTAGATTCTATTTCATTAATAAAAACTGTATTTTCTACTTCTGACGCCTGTACATCATGCTGCATTGGAGAGATTACCATGGATGCAATAACAAACATGTTTAATATAATGACTTCTTTTTTTCCTCTTGTTCAATTTCACAACATCCCTTTCATTTAACTATTCAGCAATCAGGCGCTTTAATCAAATAAGGATCACAAAAATGATCAAACTTTTTTATAAAACCGAAACTTAAATATGCTAGATAAGAATCCATTTTGATCAATCCTTTCAAAATGGATTCTTTTTATTTACCGTAAAATACGGGTTTGTGAGGTGTTTTTGATCAAACTTTATTTCAAAGCAATTTTAAGTCCTTACAATGAACTTTGAGAGGATGTGTCCGTCTTGGAACGAAAGAATTCAGGTAAAAAATATACTATTTTTGTCTTCTCATCCATTGTGTTGCAACCCATTTTTCTCCAGTTATAACTGGCGCTCCACCATGTAAAGTTAGTTCGTTTACGCTTTTATCGTTATAGAAATATTCGAAATACACCGCCATTCCTTTTTGTGGGGATACTGAAAAATTTAGTTTAGGAAAAAAAGTTTCTCCGCCATGCTCCACATCATTTAAGTACATGACGATTGTGCTAATTCTATTATTTTTTGTTGCTTTACTTGAAGATGTAAAAAAATCAAAATGAGCTTTATATTCTTGACCAGGAGTATATTTAAGAATTTGAATACCTTCGCCATGTTCAATAGGGTATATTCATAATAGATGATATTCTTTTTTCAATTTTGGTAATGATGTCATTTTCATTTTCTTGAAAAAACATACTACTACTTGTTCTTATCTCATTTACTTCGTGTGTAACTCCAATTTTAGAACGATGCATTTTGTCTTTTGACAATCTAATTAGTTCATCACATTCTTCGTCACTCAACACATTTCCTAAAATTACGATTAGTGGTTCTTCTAATCTAGCAATTATATTAATTTCTCTATCTTCTGTTTTGATTTTATTTCCAATGTGATTAAAAATAGTTTGTTCTTTACTAATTGAATTTTCCTATCCACTGTCAACTTTCATCGACTCCTCAAGAGATTTAATTTTCGGAATGATTAATTTATTTTGTTTCTGTAAGTGGTTATCTATGATAATTATATCATGAACCACACGTTTATAACGGTTCCTTATTCAGCTAAACTAGCAAAAAGAAACTAGTTTGTCATTCCATTTAAAGGGCGCTTTTCTTGAGTAAAGAAAGTGTCCTTTTATTGTATTTCTAAGGTTTCTTTCTGAGTGCGGTAATTTGTTATTGTCTGCGATTGTTGAATGACCTACGTATGAAAATTTCCACCAACATAATAGAATCTAGATTTATTGATTTAAATAGTAGGAGAGTGAAAGAATCTCTGTTATTAACAGAAATATGGAAAAAGTATCAACAAGATAAAAGAATGAGGGATATCTACCCTTACATTAAAAACATATTGTTTTCAATATAATCTCCTATTACGATTTTTCGGTGATATTGATATGAGTGAATTGACAACGGAGAAACTAAAAGAGTACCTAATACAGGAAGAACATATAAGGCCATCTAATTTAGGACACAGGGTTCGTTGCATTAAATCAATATTCAAATGAACGCATGACGAGGGCGTTATTCCTAATAACCCTGCTGCTAAATTAAAAGAGCCGAAATTAGGTAAAAGAATTCCAAAATTCCTTTCTGAATTAGAAATTGAACATATTAGAGAAGCTTGTCATACAACAATGGAGAATGCGCTATTTGAGTTTATGTATTCGACCGGATGCCGTATTGGGCAAGTTGTAAAATTAAATCGAGACGATATTAATTTTCGATGAATTCGGTCATTGTACATGGGAAAGGTGATAAAGAAAGGGTAGTGTACTTTAATACTCGTTGCTCCATTTGGTTAAAAAGGTATTTTGATGAACGAGTTGATGAAGATCCTTGTTTGTTTGTTACGGATAGAAGGCCAAATAGGCGTATGAGTATTGATAATCTAAGATATATTATCAAACGCATATCCAATCGTGCGGGGATAAAAAAGAGTATCCATCCTCATCAATTACGGCACAGCTATGCTACACATATGATTAATAACGGTGCACCACTTGAAGTGATCCAGAGTTTGCTTGGTCATGAGAAGAGTGAGACCACGAGAATATATGCTCAGCTAAGTGGAAAGTTGAGGCACGATTTTTATAGTAAATATTTTTAAAACTTTAACCGAAATCGAGGCATGCATATACAAAAGGCATGCTTTTTTGTTATCGGGCCAGATAGTGGAATAACACATTACGAAAAAATATTATGAAAGGTATTTTTCTTAGCTTATCGAAGTAAACATTAAACATTGGAAAATGGAGTTACACAATTTACTAAGATAGAACCAAAAATTAAAATTGAAAGAAGGTTAGATAAAAGTGGAAGTGTTCTCATTTTTTAGATGGCTTCATATTATCGGCGGTTTTACTGCATTACTTGTGTTTTGGGTTCCAATCATCACGAAAAAAGGTGGGAAAATTCATAACTTTGTTGGCTGGTTGTTTGTATGGGCAATGGCGGTTGTTTCGATTTCTGCTTTTTATATGGGCGTATATCGTGTGTTTTGGGATGAACAGGCAAATGCGGAACGAGTTTCATTTTCATGGTTTTTAATTTTTATTGCCATTTTAAGTGGGGCATCCGCATGGTATGGAATTCGGGTGCTTCGTTTTAAGAAAAGACAAACTGCCCATCGAAATATGATGGACCTATTTGTTAGTGTTTTATTGCTCGTATCCGGGATCGCTATTGGGAGCTATGGAGTGCTGATCCAATCTCCTTTAATTACGTATTTTCCATTGCTCGGAGTTTTCCTTGGATCGACTCAATTATACTACTGGATAAGAAAACCAATTAAGAGAATGCACTGGCTCTTTGAGCACTTCGGTGGAATGATTGCATGTTGTATTTCAACGGTGACCGCTTTTACAGTTTTTGGAGCACCTAGACTTTTAAATATCTCTTCCACGAATCTGCTCCTCTGGTTATTACGATCGTTCATTCTTGTTCCTGTGTTAGTTGGTTTCAATATATACTACGGGAAAAAATATGTTGGAAAAAGTAAAATCGGAACGAAGGAACCAAATATGAAAATAAGATCATAATTTAACGGATACTTTTCTGAATTGGTGACCACAGTAGAATTTCATTATTCCATTATAGGGCGCGATTGTAGAGCAGAACAGGTAGAAAATGATCAAACTTTATCTCAAAGCAACATTAGTTTAGAAAAAATGATGTTGTGATAAATGGGGTCATGTGTTGTACAAACAAGATAGATTCAAGCAGGTGCTCTTCCCTGTTCAACTTTCCTTTCCTTTTACCTTATTAAATGTGTGACCTTAAATTTAATCTTTTAATTTTAAGGTGTTTTAATTATTTTCTTGACTTTTAATAAAAGATGAGGATTCCTTCTTTTATTGAATATATATCGTAAAATCGGTTAAAAATATCTCCTATTATCGAAAGTTTACGAGGAGAGAATAAAATGGATATCAATATTAATTTAATAAGGCAAACAGAACGACTTCATTATGATGATCCTACATGTGGTGTTTTGATAGATACCTTCCACAATGGAAGTCATTGGCACGCAGTGGCCATTGCAGAAAACGCAGAATGGTATTGTCATAATGGATTTGGAGATACAAAAGAGCAGGCAGTAGAGGAAGCCGTTGTTGGTGTATTAAACCTCGTTAAAAATCGAGATTTATAGAGAAATGTAAGCACCTTTCAGGGTGCTATTTCTTTTGCCCAAAACAAAATTTAGAGGTTGGCAGTTGATGTAACATCCCTAATTGGGTGAAATGAATGATTGAATATAATGATCTCGACCCTATTGTTCTTTTTGTTGAAGTTTTATACACTAGATAAAAACGCATGTTCCTATTTGAGGTGTGGGAATGAAGGCAAATATTCCTCAAGAATTAGAGGATTTCATTAATGAAAAAATCTATTTGGATTTAGAGATCCACATATTAACCAAAAGATTGAATCAGTCAACGATCAATAAAAATGAAAAATTAATCAAAAGATTATCCTTGGCGTTTCTGGATAACTAAAAATGCATTTGTGTCCAGACATAAAAAAACAGCTACTTCGAATTGAGATCGTTGTCTTCGGTAATTATAACGAAAAGAAAAATAGACCCGCTTTTTCTAAATGAGGGGTCTATTTTTTCTCTGGTTAGGATGTCGTCAATTTTCAGTAAACGCTTACAATATATTTAATCAAATGAAATCTTAAATAGAAGTATAACCACCATCAACTGGTAATATTACACCATTCACATATGCAGATGCCTCGGATGAAAGGTATACAATTGTGGAATCTAGTTCTCCTTCTTTTCCATAGCGGCCAACAGGTACATTGGTTTGCATATATTGTGTAAAGGACTCTGTTTTTAATGTGTCCTCTGTTAATTCTGTTGCAAAATAACCTGGACAAATGGAATTGACCGTTATATTATGTTTACCCCACTCAGCTGCTAATCCTCTCGTTAGATTCACTACAGCACCTTTTGCAGCATGATATGGAGCACTAGGTAGAGCCATGTTTCCAACCATTCCATAGATAGATGCAATATTGATGATACGTCCATATTTCTTTTCAAGCATAAGCTTACCAAACTCACGAGCCACTCTGAACACTCCACTTACATCTACTGAAAGTGTATGTATTAAGTCTTCATCCGTCGTATCTTCCGCAGGACCTACTAGACCAGTACCTGCATTGTTAACAACGATATCTACTGTGCCATATTCCGCCTTCACTGCTTCAACTGCAGCAATTACAGACTCAGAACTAGTCACATCACATTGTACCGCTAGACACCTAACACCTAAATCTCTAATTTCTGTGGAAACAGACTCCATTTTCTCCTTACGTCTTGCTAATATGGCAATATCAGCTCCATTTTTCGCAAGCGCTTTCGCCATTTGTACACCCAACCCAGATGAAGCCCCTGTGACAACAGCTACTCTTCCTGTCAAATCAAACATTTTAGTAGAATTCATTCAACTTTCCTCCTAGTAGTTAAAGTTAATGAATTTAGAAACAATTTCATTTCGTTTCAAATTATACACTTTAGTAGAATATAACACTGAGAAACTCTAATTGTGCAAAAACCACAACTATGTAAATCTCTTTATAATTTAATAATAATCCAGATAAGATAGTAATGTATAGTATCCATTTGACAATTTCCCATTATGAATTTGTGCATTTTGACAAGGAGATGAAACCTGACAACTGAATCTGTCCATAAAATCGAAAACGCATACAAAAAAGTATTCGAAGCCATGTTAGATGGTGGAATAAACGCCATCATAACAATGGCAAATAATATTTCATAGGTAAGTCGAGATTTATTTTTTTATTTAAGCGCCCGATTGCTGAATAGTGGTAAAGCTAAAGCACCCGTTAACAGAATAAGTAACAATACTTATTTTTCTTTTCCCTGTCTTAATAATTCAATAATTTCTATCATAACCATGAGTCTTTTTATATCTATTATAGGTCAGAAATCATTCCGCCATCTACTACAAATTGGGATCCAGTTGAATAGCTAGAATCATCAGAAGCAAGGTATACAACTAAATTAGATACTTCTTCTACTTCTGCTCTTCTTCTTAGTGGAATATCTTGTTCAAGTTGCTTAAGATATTCTTCAACATCTGGTTGGTCAGCCATAGGTGTTTTGATAATTCCTGGATGTACAGAATTTACACGGATGTTATATTGTCCAAGCTCAGTAGCCGCACCTTTAGTCATACCAGTTACAGCATGTTTAGAAGCACTATATGCAATAGCCGTTGGCGCACTTACCAAACCATCTACAGATGAAATGTTAACAATAGAACCTACGCCAGCCTTTTTCATAGAAGGAAGTACTTTTTGCATCCCTAAGAATACGCCAAGCTCGTCTACTTTAAATGTTAATTCGAAGTCTTTTACTGTTAGTTCTTCTAATGTTTTGAAGATACCAATTCCTGCGTTGTTTACTAACACGTTGATAGGACCAAATGTTTCTTCTGTTTTTGCTACAACTTCTACCCAGTTCTCTTCACTAGCAACATCTAATTTAAGAGCGATTGCGTTTTCTCCTAATTCATCGGCTAGTTTTTGTGCATCTTCAAAGTTAAGGTCAGTAATCGCTACTTTCGCGCCTTCTTCCACGAATTTACGAGCATGCATAGCACCCATACCTTGTGCTGCCCCTGTAATGATTGCTACTTTACTGTCTAATTTTCCCATTATAATCCCTCCAAATTAGCAAACGCTTATAATTATAAACTACTATTCCTTTTTCACCACACCTAATAAATTCAAAATTGATTATGAATTTTACTTAAACTGCTAGATTATCACGTTTGTACCAATCTTCATCAATTTCACCTCTTCATGTACATCCTTTAGATACACATATGTTAAAACAACTTTAGCTTTAGGTATGTAACATTTGTCACAGGAAGTTATAAGAATCAGATTTATAAATTAATTCGTACTTTTTACGTGGGACGTGATATCCATGAACATATAAAACGCCTTATACGGGTAGCCCCATATGCCCGTTAAGCCAAGAAAACAGATCGACTCCAAAACGATAAAATGAGCTTTTTGATTATAAGAGAGTAGAAAATTTCTTTATGGGGGGATCTATAAACCTTTAGCTTGATGGCGATGTGACGCTACCCCTTATTCAAGTAAAGGGCGCGAATGTTGAATAACCTCTTAGATTTAAACGACTTTATTGTTATATTTTTAAGTACAGTAAAGTATTTTACATCAAAGATTAAACAACTAATTATAAGGGGCTGTCGGAAAAGTGGTAGTAGTGCAACTCGAAAATTTAAAAAATAAAAACCCAAGAATGCCGTAAAATCAACATTATTGGGTTTTTATTTTCTGTACTTTTTATTTCGTCCTGACTTTTAGTTGAAAAGTTAGGGTAATTCTATTTTCTATTGCGGTTAATAACATTTACGCTGTTACCACCCCAGGGTCGAGGATAATTGAAGAGGATAAAGAAATATTAATTTCCTCAATTGCTGGAAAATATATATTGCTAGAAGACGAAATGAACAAGGAGAAATTAACCATTAATTATCTAATTGAAGATAAAAAAAGGTTGTAGACCGCCACGGTCCACAACCACTAAAGATAAAATTATAATAAACACCCAGCGCTCAGTCAGAGGTGGGCTAGGGATTATTGATTATTTTTTCTCTTATCGGCTTTTCTTATATCGTTACTAGTCATAATTGGTTTTATCCTTTCTCTTGTTCTTTCATGGATAAAATCTTCTTTAAATCCTAATTCTTTTAGTAAATAGAATTCTAATATGTTACGTAGGATATGGAAAGCAATTATTAAATCTTCACCTTTAAGAATTGTATCTTCCTGTTTTTGATTATAGTGTGTGTAGTAATTCCTTGTTTTAGCAATTAACTGAGGGAATTCTACTAATTTGAAGTCTCCGGTATGAAAGATGAACCTATGGTCTGCTAGTAATAAATCTGCCAGACGGCTTCTTAATATAACAAAATCTCTGCACCCATCCAATAAAAACGCCCTATCTTGTTTGCGAAAGGTTTCAGGCCTCACTTCTAATAACTTTTCTACTCTTTTTTTATAATCATGAAGAGAATAAGCAATTCTTCGAGAATGGTAGGTTTCCAATGCTTGTACCATGTTCAAAAAATGCCGACTAACTGACAAATTTTGATTGTATAAACTGTCAATATAGAGTTCTATTATAGGCTCCATTATAGTTGCTACTTCTTGCCATTGTGAGAAATTTGCTTGTCTTAGTTCACTCAGGCTAAAAAGATAATCATGCTTTATTAATTTCTTAGTACTATTTTCAATATTTAAAGCGTGTTTATAATCGTGAAAAACTTCTAGCGGTCGAATATGTTTCTCATCATCTTCAAATTCATAATAAACCTCGGGGTTCTCAACGATCATCGAGCCATAGTTTAAAGGGACACCTACAGCTATCTCTATAAGTCTTTTCATTTGGTTAGCTGTTTTCATAAACCATTCTATTGTTTGTATGGATCGTGCTTCAATTATAAGATAAGACGTTTGCTTTAATGTTATCTCCTCTTTCATGAGATGAAATGGATCACTAAAGGTTAAATAGTAGGATAAACTGTAAGTTTCATTTGAGTATATTTTGACTGGCTCTACAATCTTTAAATCTATAAGAGAATCTTCTTTTTTATCCAAATCAGGTCTTACATAGTTTGAAACATCACCCCATTGAATTATCCCTGGTATGCATATTGTCATTTTAGAAAATTTGATATCCTCTTCTTCATTGAAATTTACACCATTAAACATGAATTGAGCCTTATATCCAAATACTTCTTCTGACCCTACTCTACTATTAGTACTTACTCTTGAGCAATTGACAAGAGTAATTTCAGCATCATTAATTGTAGTACCAGTAATAAAAGGAATTTCAAGAGGAAGTTCTAAGTAACTCATGATAGGACCATTATTAGGTATACGAATATATAATAATATGCCACCTTCATCTTCATTTAAATATAAGTCCCCTGTATATTTTTTCCCTATATTGTTAATCCTCCAAAAACCTGTTGCTGATAAATTTACCTTCATGTTTTCACCACCACAAATAGCGTTAATTAACTATTTCTATTGTATCTATAAATAGAAAAATATAGCAACTCAAAATACAAGGATATTCACCCCTTACATTCATGTTTCTACAAGTAGGGGGTGAACTGTTTAATGGACGGGATTTGAGTCCCAAGGGCGCTTACGTTCTACCCCGGCTACCGTTAGCATATATCGATATAAAAAATGGTCAACCAGAAATATTTTCTGGCTGACCTTATAATACGAATTTTCAGCCAAACAGAAAGTGGGAAAGTCGCAATAACTGGGGACTTTGTACTTACGGCTGAAGAAGTAAATCCTGTTGCAAGTACTTTACGTAAGCATGGTATTGACGTAACTGCCATACATAATCACATGTTAACAGAGAATCCACGGCTATTCTTTTTACATTTTTGGGCAAATGATGAACCTTTCAAATTAGCAAATGCGTTGCGTGAAGCCTTAGACAAAACACATAGCATGTAACAATAGTCTTTCTTGTCAAACTGCCATGAAAATGAACTTCTGTAACTGGTAAAAAAGACAATATTGTTCATGGTCCTTCATACAATTAAGTAATTAGGTAAAAGGAGGCACGAACAATTTGAATTCTAATCGATCTAATTTCGGACCTACAAGGCAATTAGAGATCTATCAAAACATATATCCATCCTTCCCAATTAGTTATGAGGATTGGGAGTATAGGGCTAGTAAAGTATTGGAAAAAGGTGCCTTTGATTATGCTGCCGGCGGTGCAGGAGCTGAGGATACCATGAAAGCTAATCGAGAGGCTTTTTATAAATGGAGAATTGAGCCCCAAATTCTGAAGGACATTTCATACCGTGATCTTAGCGTTTTGTTGTTCGGACAAAAGTACCCATTTCCAGTATTCTTAGGTCCTGTAGGACGACAAATACTATTTCATTCAGAAGGGGAATTAGCATCCGCTAAAGCTGCAGCAAGGTTATCGGTTCCTTTTGTCCTGAGTACGTTTTCTTCTTATTCAATTGAAGATGTATCACGTGTGATGGGGAAATCCCCACGTTGGTTTCAATTGTTCTGGGGAACTGAAAATGAAATTGCGCTCAGTATGATTAAGCGTGCAGAAGTAGCTGGTTATTCAGCAATTGTCATTAGTTTTGATCGACCTCTTATCGGCTGGAGAGAACGGGATCTTCGAAACGTCTATTTTCCCAAAATGTTTAGCAGAGCCCTGGCAAACTTTCTTCAAGATCCTGTTTTTTTGTCTAAACTTGCAAAATTACCAAAACAAGATATACAAACGGCTGTAGATCTTGCCTTTCGAATTTCTTATAATCCTGGATTGACTTGGACCGATTTTGATTGGCTTCGAAGTCAAACAAAGATCCCGATTGTTATTAAGGGGATTACCAATCCAAACGATGCTGAACTTGCCGTTCAACACCAGGCGGATGCAATTATTGTTTCGAATCATGGAGGAAGGCATCTTGATGGTGCTGTTGCATCACTAGATGCGTTGCCAAAGGTAAGTGAAGTTCTCAGAGGACGAATTCCTATTTTACTGGATAGTGGTATCCAACGTGGGGCTGATGTGATCAAGGCAATTTCCCTAGGCGCAGGGGCAGTTTTAATTGGAAAATTATACACCTTTGCTTTAGCGGTGGGGGGAGAGGAAGGGGTTTATAGTGCGCTGGAGAATATCATAGCAGATACGGATCTAACCATGGCTAACGCGGGCATATCTTCCCTGTCTAAAGTGGATAAATCTCTGGTTGCACATAATTGACACAGTGATGTGACTGCTTCAATAATATACTGCTTTCTAACGAAGTTTCAGGTGGCTAGGATTGAATCTTAAGGATTTAAAGCAAAGAGGATAGGAATGTTATCTTTCAAAACAGCAACGTCAATAATTAAAGTAAGATTGTAAAATATTGCACTTAAACTATAGGGTGCTAGAGTTCAATAAGTGCGAGCCATCTTCAGCAGTCACTGATCTTCAACAATCGGGCGCTTTTCTGAAATAAGGAGAGCGTCTTTCTTCATGAATAGGGCCAATTAGTGGAATAAGAGCTTAACCAATCAGGGAAAATAATTTAGAAGTGAATTATATCATGAAAAAGTTTTCCGTTACAAAAAATACCATTTTGGATGTTGTGAGGAAGAGGAAAGTCCCGCAGCACTTTAAAGTGTTGCGGGACTTTCCTCTTTTAACTGAATATGATCATTATCTCATTCAATAAGTGAAAGATCATGAGCATCTTGGAAATACATCAATGAGAAAGTGTGGTCTTTACGTCTACGATTCTACCTTCCATTTGTGGATTGACAGTTTCTAGCTTTTGTACGTAATCTCTTAGATTTTCCCAATCAGTCACTCCTAGATCTGTAACAAGACCTTTTTCATATACTTGTTTAAATACATCATAACCATCTCCGCCTTTTGCAGTAAAGGCATTGGTCGCTACTACATAAGTTGCGTTAGAATCTAATGCTGTATAAGTACCGTCAGCACCTTTTATTTCTACTGTTTGCACTCTGCTTCCTGATGGTTGTGAGCTATCATACGTATATTTCATTCCAGATACGTGTAAAAATCCACCGTTTTCTTTTGGAGCTTGGCTGACACCGTGTTCAAGTGCTTCTATAATTTGATCACCAGTCAATTCCATTGTTGCTAATGTATTTCCAAATGGTAATACGGTCAAAATATCTCCTAAAGTAATATCACCTTGATCAATAGCAGCACGAATTCCTCCCCCATTTTGAAGTGCAATTACAGTTTCAGGATTAAATTCCTTTGCCTTATCAAGCATACCGTCTGTAATTAAATTTCCTAAAGCTGTTTCACTATTTCTCACACTTACTGTAGCACCTTCAGAATCAGAAAGTCGTGGGTTTGGTAATTCGTCAACAACCGTTGCCCCCGTTGAAGTCGTTTTTACCTCATCAATTTGATCAGCATACACTTTTAATTTAGCAGCCACTTCAGGGTCCTCTGCTTTGTCCTTGATGGCAATTAATTCACCAACTTGTCCAACTACTACGCCATTTTCATCAAATTCAACATCGACTGTTCCTAAATAATCATTATATTGATAAGCTTGAACAATCACCGTTGGGTCCTTTTCTAATCCGTTCTCATCTTTGTTTACCACAACTGGCTCCGCTAATTTTGAATGGCTGTGTCCCCCAACAATCACGTCAATTCCATTTACAACTTCAGCAAGCACACGATCATTATCAACGTTAGGGTTATCATCATAGCCGATATGGGTAACAGCTACAATTTTATCAATCCCCTTTTTTTCAAAAGCAGCAACTGTTTTTTCCGCTTCTTCGATATAGTCCTCAAATTGAACTTTAGGACTTGATAGATTCATTGTTTCTTCTGTTGTTAAACCGAAAATCCCAATCTTCTCGCCATCTACTTTTTTCACAATCCCGTTATAAATTGTACCGTCTTTTGGATTATTTTTAATTTTATCATTATATAGACCTGAGAGATTTTTATCACTGGAAAAATCAATGTTAGAGCTAACAAATGGGAATGAAGCACCTTTAATGAAGTCAGCTAATACTTTATGACCTTCTACTGTTGAGCCTGAGTCAAATTCATGGTTTCCGAATGTCATGACATCATAATCCATTAGATTCATAAACTCTAAATCTGCTTGTCCTTGAAACTCATTATAATAGAGGGTACCTGTTAAAACATCCCCCGCATCAATTAAAAGAGAATTTGGCTTTTTAGCGCGTTCTTCTTTAATCGCTGTTGCCTTTTTCGCTACCATATCCAAATTGGCATGGGTGTCATTTGTGTGCAAGATAGACAACTCAAAGTTTTGAGATACATCTTTTACTTTTTTTGGAGCTGCTGATGCTAAAGGTGCGGCAACAGATGTCAATAACGTTGCCGTTACAACTGTAGCTAGAATCTTACGGTAAGAATTGAATTTATTCTTCATTTTTTCTTTCTCCTTTTCGTTAGCAGGATATGGTAGAATCCACTTAATCTCTCAAACATCTCGAAAAAACTATCTCTAATACTTTGCTAGTATACTAAAATATCTAACCGTTTTTTCACCTTTACTGTTTTTTAACGAGAAGGTAAATTAATTTACAAATACCTAAAATAATATTTACTTGACTATACTCTTTAAAACTATAACACTAAAGGTGAGAAGAATATCAGGAATTCAGTGTATTTCAATATACCTTAAAAATAGAAGATCCATGGTATGTGATTGACTACGAATTGAATCAAAAGGATGACATTTCATAATTTATTTATAAGGGATTCTTCATAAAGGAGGGATCGTTTTTTAGAATCTAAAGAGTAACATAACATTTCTGTAATGAATGGAGCATATAACATCTTTTCCTTTTGGAGAAATAAATTATGTGAAGTGTTACACTTAATGTAAAGGACTTTTCTACAATATCTTAAGCATCTATATTGTTCGGAATATTGTTAAGCGATCTTCCATTAAAGGGCGCGATTGTTGAATACAGAGTTTTATAATATACCTTCATATTATTAAAGAGCCTTTCCATCTAGAAAAGGCTCTTACTCACTGTTACATCTCTTATTTATCTTTCCTAACAAGTAGTGAACAGCACTCCACGTGCATTGTCTGCGGGAACATATCAACAGGTTGAACCTCAACTGTCTGATAACCGCCATCTTCTAAAACCCTCAAATCACGGGCAAGTGTAGCTGGATTACAGGAGACATAGACGACTTTTTTCGGTTTCATGTTAATAATCGTTTGTAATAACTTGTCATCACAGCCTTTACGTGGTGGATCGACAACCAACACATCCGCTACTACGCCATTTTCATACCACTCTGGGATTACGGTCTCTGCTTCCCCAACAGCAAACTCTACATTAGAGATTCCATTTAGTTCAGCATTCTTTTTCGCATCCTCAATCGCTTCAGGTACAATTTCAACACCATACACCTTACGCGCTTTTTGGGCAAGGAAGAGTGAAATCGTTCCAATCCCACAATAAGCATCAATGACATTTTCCTCGCCTGTTAAATCAGCATACTCTAATGCTTTATCATATAATACCTTCGTTTGTTCTGGGTTCACTTGGTAAAAAGATCTAGCAGAAATCGCAAATTTAATATCACCAATAGAATCATAAATCACTTCTTCTCCCCAAAGCACATTTGTTTCATCGCCAAATATTACATTGGTCTTTTTCGAATTAATGTTTTGAACAATCGACTTAACCCCAGGGATCCTCTTTACAATTTCTTCAATGATTTTCTTTTTACCCGTTAACTCATTCGTTCGAGTCACGAGGACAACCATTACTTCACTACTTTTTAGACCATAGCGGGCCATAATATGGCGTAGTTCCCCTTTATGCTTTTGCTCGTCATACGCCCGAACACCGTTTATATTGCAAATCTCTTTTACCTTTTTTACCACTTCATCGTTTTTCTCCTGCTGAATGATACAGGCTTTCATATCAATAATTTGATGGCTACGTTGCTGGTAAAATCCGCCGATCAGACCACCTTCATTCTCTCCAATCGGAACTTGGGCCTTATTCCGATATCGCCAGGGATTCTCCATTCCTATTACGGGATGCACCTTTACGTTTGGCATTTTTCCAATCCGCTGTAGAACGTCACTTACTTGTTTTTCCTTCGCTTTTAATTGTCCCTCATAGCTCAAATGCTGTAGCTGGCAGCCGCCACATTCTTTATAGATTGGGCACTCGGGCTCCACACGATAAGGACTATCTTCCGTTATTTCTATTAAGCGGCCAAATCCATATCCCTTATTTACTTTAATCACTTTAATCTTCGCCTTTTCTCCTGGCAGTCCATTTGGAACAAAAAGCGGATAGCCCTCTACCTTAGCGACCCCTGCTCCATCATGGGTTAAATCTTCAAAAATGACATCTATGTACTCGTTCTTTTGAACAGGTAATGTTTTCGACATGTACTTCTTCCTTTACAAATAGTATCTAAGCTCTTTAACTAGAAAAATTGTATCATAAATAAGGTAGAAAGACGAAAAGACTTCTTTTATTAAGTATAAACTAGGAAGAAAATAACTTACCTTTTTAAAAATTAAAGTTGCAATTATCATTCATTCAGGGCAAACTTAATAAATAAAACTTATAGATACCAAGAAGGCGCGGGTGAAGATCATGATTGAAGTAAGAACCTCAACATTAAGTGACGGAGAATTAAATCGAGGAGTGTTTGCAACAGAGGATATCGAAAAAGGTACCCTTTTCCATCAGGCACCTGTTATCCCATATCCAAATGACCAACATGTCCACATTGAAAAAACACTACTGGCCGATTACGCATTTGAGTACGGAAAAAACCATACGGCCATGCTATTAGGTTATGGAATGCTGTTTAATCATTCCTATATACCTAATGCGACCTATGACATTAATTTCCCTAATCATACATTTGACTTTTTTGCTTATAAGGATATTAAAGCAGGAGAAGAAATTCTCATTAACTATAATGGCGATGTTGATGACAACGAACCACTTTGGTTTAATCAAGAAGACTAGTGGTTAAGGCTACCCATCTAACAAGTGGGTAGCCCTTTTCATGACAATAATATTTATTTAATGATTCAAATTTCACAAACAGTTAAATTGCACTTATACAAAATGCCGCTTATTATTCTTTATAGAATTAAAATAACAAGGAAGAATCTATGAGGTTTCAGATACTTTAATTAAAAATATTTCCAGTAACAAATATAAGTAGGAGGATTTTTTCATGGATCATACTAATAACAGCATGCGTTTGAATTCAAAACGCTGGAAGCTTGCTGCCATACTAGGAACTTTAGCGGCATTTGCACCACTTTCGATTGATATGTACTTGCCCGCGCTTCCACACATAGCATCAGAGCTACAAACAACCCCATCGTTTGTGCAACTTAGTTTAACCTTTTTCATGCTAGGTTTAGCCTTAGGACAATTGTTGGTCGGCCCACTTAGTGATGTACGTGGACGTCGTACTCCTCTTCTTATCGGCTTAGCCATCTATAGTGTTGCATCATTATTATGTGCATTTTCACCATCTATTTGGTTCTTTATTGCACTACGGTTCATTCAAGGTCTATCTGGAGCTGCTGGTATTGTCTTATCTCGAGCGATCGTTCGAGATATCTATTCAGGACTAGAGATGACGAAATTTTTCTCCTTATTGGCTTTAGTCAATGGTATCGCGCCAATCTTAGCGCCCATTATAGGTGCATTTGTCTTACTTTTTGCTCCTTGGAAAGTTGTATTTATCATTTTAAGTCTTATTGGAGTAGTAATGTTTCTGCTAGTACTTTTCAGTTTACCAGAATCGTTACCAGTTGAATCACGCTCAGTAGGTGGCCTTGTCCAGACCACAAGAACATTTAAACAGCTTATTTTAGACCGAAGCTTTATCGGCTTTGCTTTATCACAAGCCTTAGTAAGTGCTGTTTTGTTCGCTTATATATCAGGTTCTTCCTTTGTTCTACAAAATGTTTACGGAACTTCTCCACTTGTATACAGTCTGATATTTGGCCTAAATGGAGTTGGAATTGCGATTGCTAGCCAAATAACTGGTAGATTAGCAGATCGTATTAGTGAAGTAAAACTCTTTTTTGCTGGAATTGTCATGGCCGTTTTTGGATCGATTACATTACTAGTACTACTAGCACTTCAAGCGAATCTCTACCTCATCTTGATTCCATTATTAATCGCTGTATCAAGTATTGGGGTCGTGAGTACAACTGGAAACTCCTTAGCACTGCAAAGTCAAGGTAAAATTGCTGGAAGCGCCTCAGCTCTACTTGGTCTGCTGCAATTTTCCTTTGCCGGAATCGTTGCACCACTCACTGGATTAGGAAATAATCCTTCCCTATCAATGGGAATAGTTATGACAGTCGTGAGTTTAGGAGCTGTCCTATCGTTCTTTTTGCTAGTAAGTCGGAAACAGTTCAACCTTAACCAAGATGTAAAATCGGAATCGATATAACTAAAACAGATTATAAGCTGCCCACGTTAATAACGGGCAGCTTTTTTCTCGCCTATGATTCATAGATTACCTTTCCTGTCATCTTGAGATCATAACCATTTAATTGTTCTAATTGCGAACGATATTCACTGGATGTCACGGCGTCTTTAATCACTTTGACTAACTCTACGTTTTCTTTTGTTTTTAGAATCACTAAATCATAGTGTTCTTTGATTAGAGGAATAAAGTCCACATTAACCATTTTCGCTACACTTTCAATCCCCACACCTACATCAGCTTGCCCACTAGCTACCGCTGAAGCAATCGAAAAATGGCTCGTCAATTCATTCTTATATCCCTTTAGGAAATCTGTAGAGATTCCATTTATTCTGAGTTGTTCATCAAGAAGTACTCTTGCTCCTGAACCTTTTTCACGATTCACAATTGAAATCTTCGGATTAGCCAAATCACTCCAATCCTTTATGTTTTGAGGGTTTCCTTGTTGGACATATATCCCTGCCTTTCTGCAAATTAAATTGATCATTATAAATGGCTGACTCACCAGTATTCGCTTAACATAAGGGAGATTGTATTGTTCTGTTTCTCCATCATACAAATGGACACTAACAACATCACATTCTCCGTTATACATCGAGATGAGACTGTTTAAGCTACCATTATAATGTGATAAAGGTTCTTGTAATTTATAACTAAATATAATAGGTTATAATTAGTTATAACCTATTATATTCTAGGTAATTGAGGTGGAAGGATGCAAAAACGTTTTACATTCATGATTACTCTCTTATTTTTACTTATGTTTGCAGTGGCCTGTTCTAATCAACAGAATACAGACCAATCTTCAGACACAAAGGAAACGGAAACAGTAACCGAAAGTAAGGAAAGTGTCGAATTAACAATTTCAGCAGCAGCTAGTTTGAAGGATGCCATGGAGGTTATTCAAAGTACATATCAAGAAGAACATCCTGAAGTAACCTTGAAATTCAACTTTGGAGGTTCTGGTTCTCTGCAACAGCAAATCTCTCAAGGGGCACCAGTTGATCTATTTTTCTCAGCTGCAGAAGATAAATTTGATGTATTGGTTGAAGATGATAGTATCGCCAAAGAAGACGGAGTGGACCTTCTTGGAAATTCACTCGTATTAGTTGTACCTAAAGAAAATCAATCGATTAAAGGCTTTGAAGATCTTGCAAAGGCAGAAATCGATAAAATTTCAATCGGTACTCCTGAAACAGTGCCTGCGGGAAAATATGCTAAAGAGTCACTTGAAAAGACGGATTTGTGGAAAGATGTTGAGTCTAAAGTCGTTTATGCGAAAGATGTCCGTCAAGTATTGTCCTATGTGGAAACTGGAAATGTTGCTGCAGGAATTGTATACAAAACAGATGCATTGGTTTCTGATAAAGTAAACATCGTTGCAACAGCTGATCCTGAGACCCATACCCCAATTATTTATCCAGTGGGAATTATCAAGGACTCTAAGAACTATGAAGAAGCAAAAGATTTTTATAGCTATTTACAAAATAACGATGCATTGAAGGTATTCCAGGAGTATGGATTTACTACTAATTAACGCTGACCTACAAGAATTTTTGAGCCCCATATGGTTGTCTTTGAAAATAGCTACTATATCTGGTTTGATTGTTATTTTAACAGGAACATTGGTTGGGAGACTTTTAGCTAGAACGACTTTTAAGGGGAAAGCCATTTTGGAGACAGTTCTCATGCTTCCAATGGTTCTTCCTCCTACAGTCATCGGATTCTTTTTAATTGTGATCTTTGGCAAGAATAGTCTAGCAGGACAAGCGATTGAATGGATTTTTAATCAACCAATTATTTTCACTTGGTATGCTGCTGTTATTGCTTCAGCAGTTGTCGCATTCCCACTTATGTACCAGTCCGCAAAATCAGGATTTCAGGGTGTAGACCTTAGTATTGAAGAAGCAGCAAGGGTGGATGGTGCTAGTGAATGGAAAATTTTCCTTTTTATTTCCATTCCTTTAGCTTCTAAAGCTCTTATCTCAGGTAGTATATTAAGCCTTGCACGAGCCCTTGGGGAATTCGGGGCTACCTTAATGTTTGCTGGTAATATTCCAGGGGAAACACAAACGCTTCCAACAGCGATTTATATCGCGATTGATTCTGGAAATATGACAATGGCTTGGGCTTGGGTCATTTCCATCGTCATAATCTCCTTTATTATGCTGCTAACAATTCGAGTAAAACAAGAATAAGATGCACAAAAAGCGATGGGAAGGTCCCATCGCTTTCATCAACTTACAAAACTATTATTTAGTAAGCTCATAAATTCAGCTTCTTTAATGATTTTAAGTTCTTTCCCTTTTTCAATCAGTTCATATGCTTTCTTCTCTTTTGTACTTATCCCGTTTTCTCCGACAATGGATTGATCCTGAACACCAACAACCAAATAATCTGTCTTGCCACTTACCCCACTTTTTACGAGACCACCAAGATTCACTACTTGTTGCATCGCGACTTCCCGCTCAATCGATTGCAATTCTCCTGTAAAGACAACATTTTTGCCAAATAAAATATGGTTCTCATCAAATGTTTCTACGGTAGGAGTGATCTTGGATACGGATGTTTTAGGCCAGGAACGAGTAGTCTGGGGTCGAGTCTGTTTCTTTTGAAAAAATGTTGTTTGCGGCTTTAATTCTGAGAATTTCTTAACCGGAATCGTACTAAAAGTAGAGCAATAGGATTGAATACTTTTTCGATTTTTCGCCTTCATACAAGCTAACACTAATTCCGCACAGGCAATCGCATCATCTATAGCGTTATGATGATTTTGCAACTCTATATTAAAAAAGGAAAGCCTATCTGTTAATGAATTCCCAATCCCTTTCCCCTTACAGATTCTTGTACTAATCGGAATGCTACAAATATATTCAAATTCCGGAAGATCGATAGAATACTTCGTCAAACAAGAATGGAGAACACTCATATCAAAATGTGCATTATGGGCAATTATCGTATTGTCTTGAAAATAATGTTGGATTTCCTCCCACACCATATGAAAGGTTGGGGCATTTTGAACGTCATCAGGAGTTATGCCGTGAATTTCAACCATTTTTGGATCAAATTCCATTTCAGGAGGTTGTATTAAAAAATATTTTTCATCAACAATTTTGTGGTCATCTACAAATGCCATCCCAAGCGAACAGGCACTACTCATTTTATTATTGGCTATTTCAAAATCAATTGCTATGAAATCCACTGTCATTACCTCCGATCATTTATATAACTCATGTTTGATTTTACAAGCATTCGATGGATAGATTCATTACATTGTACCATGCATCTGAAAAGAAGAAAAAGTAGAAAAGTCCCCTTAAATACTACTATTCTAGTATTTCAAGCCTTTTTGTCTTTTTTACAGCAAAGCGATTTTTATCACTTTTTTTGACGCAATTCCTATTCTTTACAAAGGTGTGAACTTCAAAAACCTTATTGGAAAGCGCTTTCAAATCAAAACAAAGGAAAATAATTTGTGAATTTATGAGCATTATTTGAATTGAATTTGGAAAATATTGATAAATACTAACGGAGTTATATACTTTAGTTATAGGTTATCACAAGCCTATATAATAGAGAAATTAAGGGAGATGTCAAAATGAAAAAGATTTTATCATTAGCTTTAGCATTAGGTCTTGTTGGAGTATTTGCAGGTTGTTCTAACGATGAAGCAACGAATGAAGATACTTCAAAAGAAACAACTACTGAATCTACAGCTGCTGAAAGTACTGGTGAAATTAAAATTGGTCGCGTTAACAATTCCCCACATGGAGATAAATCATTCGCAACAACAGTGGTTGTAATGGATGGAGATACAATCGTTGGAGCATCTATTGATGAGTTTCAATTTTTAGGTGACGATGCAAAAGGTGTACCAAACTCTGACGGTCCTTTTGGTGAAAGCTATCCAGAAGGCAAGGTTTTAGCTTCTAAACTTGATAACGCTGAATACTACAGCAAAATGATGGCTGAAAAAGGAGGATCAACTGTTTCTCTTGATGATAACTATGCTGCAATTCAAGATTATGTAGTAGGTAAAACAGTTGCAGAATTAGAAGAAGTACTTAAAGAAAACGAAGCTACACCTGAAAAGATGGTTGATGTTGTAAGTGGAGCTACATTAGCTGACTCTTATGGTTACGTGAATGCCTTTGTTGAAGCTGCAAAAGCTGCAAAATAAGCTTTAGAACTCTAAATTCAATAATAAAAAGGATCGAGTGTAAAAACTTGATCCTTTTTTATATAGTGATTTAGATTATTATCCCTCTACCCGATCAGGCCGATCTTCAGAGCGAATTTTATCAAGCGGAACAAACGCTTCTAAATGACGATATAAGTTGACAAATTCCGCCGGTAATAATCCCCCGAATTCACCATCTAAATTTAATTGTACCTTATCCTCTGATGTTACTTTAATACGATTTGCTTTTGTATAAATGACTTTTGGATCATGAATATGTTCCCCGCGAAGTGCAAGGGTTGCAATTCGAATAAAGTCAGCAAGATTGGTTTGTTTTAAGATAAGAAGTGAAAACATACCGTCGTTAATGGATGAATTGGGAGCTAACTTTTCAAATCCGCCGATTGAATTGGTTAATCCTACAAGAAAGAGCATGACTTCTCCCTCAAATAACTTCCCATCATATTCAATCCTAACATTCGTAGCTTTAAGGGAAGGAAGCATTTCAATCCCTTTTAGATAATAGGCCAACTGTCCGATCATCGTTTTTAACTTACTAGGAACTTCATATGTAAGCTCCGTTAATCGACCGCCACCAGCAATGTTAATAAAATATTTATCATTAAAACGACCTATATCAATGGGAATACTGTCTCCCTTTGCGATGATTTCAGCTGCCCCGACAATATCACGTGGGATTTGTAATGCCCGTGCAAAGTCATTGGTTGTTCCAACAGGAATAATTCCAAGCTTTGGACGATACTCTTTTTCAGCTAATCCATTCACAACTTCATTGATAGTTCCATCTCCGCCAGCTGCAACAACGAGATCATAGCGACGCTCAACAGCAAGTGCAGCCTCTGTAGTAGCATCTCCCGCGGCGTTTGTAGCATGGGTAGATGTTTCGTATCCTGCATTTTCGAGAACTTCAAGAACTTCTGGTAAATGCTTTCTAAAAGCTTCCCTGCCAGAAGTCGGATTATAAATTATTCTTGCTCTTTTCATACCCATCATCCTATATTGAACTTTATATAATGTATTTTATTTCCTAATACTTTTCATAATCATCATATCGAAAAGAAAGAAACTTAGCAATTTTTTACCTGTTATTGAGTGTAACTTTCTTCATAGTCATAAACAATGGCTGTTTTCGTAAAGTTTGTTGTTAAAATCCAAAGGCTGATTTTAACGTAGAAAGAGCTATTTTGTGCATTCGTATTAAATTTGCAGCTCTTTTCTCAAAATTAATAACCAATTTCAACGGAAAATCAAGGACAATCAGCTTTTTTCTCTGCAAAAGCAACAAAGTTTGAGAAAAGAGCCTAAACAATCGTTTGTTTATGACTTTTGTTTGGGGAACATACAGATTAATCAAATGTTTAATTAATGCAGTATGTTCCCCACTTTACTAGGCTGTTCCATAAAAAAATCCTAATTCCCTATAGAACTAAGAAATTAGGTTGGTATTAAGTGATTCAGTTAACTCCATTAGATCGGTTCCTGTATCTTTTCCTTGTCTTCCTCAACGGACTCTAAATCAGATTCATTGATGGTAACAACTACCTTTTCAATCCGATTTTCTGATACCTCTTTTACTTCAAAAAGCAGATTTTGATACGTAATGACCGGACGTTCATGAATCGAAGGAATATGGCCAATTTCGCCAATCAAAAAGCCATTTAACGTATCAAAGTTATCGATTGGCAAGTCTACTCCTAAAATATCCTCCAGCTTATATAAACTTGTCACACCTTCTATAGAATATTGATTAACCTTAAGTTGCTGAATTTCCTCATCTTCTGGTCCATCAATCTCACTAGAAATCTCACCGACAATTTCTTCAATCACGTCTTCTATCGTAATTAAGCCTTCCGTACCTCCATATTCATCCAACACAATCGCAATATGTACATTATTTTGTTTCATCTCTGTAAATAATCGATCAACTGACTGTGACTCTAGTACAAAAAATGGTTTTCGAATCAATTCCCTTAAATCAAAGACTTTTTCATTTTTTTTATTCATAAATTGAAATAAATATTTTACGTGAAGAATGCCAACAATATTATCGATATCGCCTTCATATACTGGAAATCTTGTATACCTCTCCTGATTCACTAATTCAACCGTTTCTTCTAAACTTGCATCAATCGAGAGAGCCACCATATCTGTCCGATGTGTAACAAGATCAGAGACCGTTTTATCATTGAATTCAAAGATATTGTTGATCATCAGCCTTTCCGCATCCTGAATCGTTCCACGCTCACTACCGACATCAATCATCATCCGTATTTCCTCTTCGGTAGCTTCCTCTCCTTTTGCATTTGGATCGACACCAAACACTCGTACAACAGAGTTTGTTGAAAGCGTTAGAAATTTAACAAGCGGTAAACATATTTTGAATAATAAGGTAAGAGGAAATGCTGCCAAATTAGCAATTAATTCAGTCTTTTGCAAGGCTAACTGCTTAGGCACTAGCTCTCCAAAAACTAATGTAAAATACGAAAGAAGAACAGTTATCACAACTACAGAAGCGGTAGCCAACACATCTAAATCTAATGGAACTCCTACTTCATAGAGGAATTGTGCAAGTGGGCCGGCAAAGAAATCCGCCGCAAAAGCACTTGCTAAAAATCCAGCTAGTGTAATCCCAATCTGAATCGTGCTTAAAAATCGGCTCGGCTCGGAAACCAAATTATAAAGCATCTTTGCCTTCTTATCACCATCTTCTGCATTTCGTTTAATTTTGTTATCATTTAATGCAACCAACGCCATTTCAGATGCAGCAAAAAAGGCATTTATTAAAATTAAAACAATAAGTGTAATAATGGCTATATACAATGAAAAATACCCTCCATTTTTAATAGGAATCGATTTATTAGGATACTGACTATGTGGCAAGCAAATTTTTGATGCTCTCTTTTTGCATCTTTAAATATCAGAATTCTTATATATCTATCATACTGTTAAGAAGAGGAAATTAAAACAGCAATGTTGAAAAATTTCATAATTTTTTCTTCTAATTATCATTGGTTCAGATATTCATGCAGATTAAACAATCCTTACACCTTTCGTTTTCAAAAAAAATACTCTAGGAATTGAGTCGATTCAATTCTTAGAGTACCTTAAAAGTTAAGATTCTACTTTTTATTTAACAGCCTCTTTCAATTCTTTACCCGCTTTGAATGCTGGTACTTTAGAAGCTGCAATGTCTATTTCTTCTCCAGTTTGTGGATTACGACCTTTACGAGCCGCACGGTCACGTACTTCAAAAGTTCCAAATCCAATTAATTGAATTTTTTCCTCTTTTGCAAGAGTTTGTGTAATCGTGTCAAATAACGCATCCAATACTTTTGCTGCGTCTTTCTGTGTCAATTCAGCTCGTTCTGCTACTGCTTTTACTAATTCAGTTTTATTCATCCTCATACACCTCGATTTCATGATATTACTATGTAGAAACTTAAATATAGCATATACATCCTCTATATTCTAGCACTAGTATGTTCAAAATTTAAATGATATAAACATGGTACTCTATTAGCTAGAAAAACGGAATGAGTTTTCAGTTCAACTCGCCTATCCTCAAAATTTATTTTTTCTAAAAACAAGGCTTTTATTTAAACCTTTTCATATATATATTTAGAGGTGGTATAAGAAATTGAAAGGAGAGATTTATGGTTATTCTCATGTTTATCCTTGCCTATCTCATTGGTAGCATTCCAACTGCTCTAATCATTGGGAAAGTATTTTTTCATATTGATATCCGTGATCACGGTAGTCAAAATCCAGGGGCAACCAATTCCCTTCGAGTATTAGGAAAAAGGGCTGCAGTTGGTGTTCTGCTTATTGATGTGGGAAAAGGTGCACTTGCTGCTTCACTGCCGCTCCTATTTCAAATAGAGTTGAATCCACTATATCCGGGGTTAATCGCTGTTATTGGCCACTGCTTCCCTATTTTTGCAGGCTTCAGAGGCGGAAAAGCCATAGCTACTACTGCAGGTACATTACTAATAGCAAACTTTTGGTTGTTTTTAATCGTTTATATTACCTTTTTCTTAGTGATTTTTATTACAAAATACGTTTTCTTAGGTTCTATTTCTGTTGGACTTATCCTATTCTTTTATACTATCATGAAAACTGGTAGAGAAGATGATCTTCTTTTTCTTTTATTTCTCTTACTCCTCATCTTTCTACATCGGACAAACATTCGGAATTTTATCCACCATAACGAACCAAAAATAACAGATAAGAATTTAATCAACGATCGAATCAAACCCGTTTAATGTAAAAAAAGGATAGGTCTAACAGTAGTAAAATCTGTTGCCTATCCTTTTTTATTCGATAACAGGATTGTTAATCAGTGATCCCTAAAATGGATTTGATCTCTTTAATTTGTGCAATATGTCTCTGTTCATGTAAAGGAATCAGTTCAACCCATTGATCAAGAGGTAACTCACCAAAGGCAGGGTGGTTTACTGATTTTTCCTCCAAGATCGATTTGTCCTCTATCGTATGAAGCACGGACATCAGCCTTTTTCTTGAATCATTTAATAAATCGATCATTTGTTGAACGGCAAATGGTTGTTCGTCAGGTTCAACAATTTTGGGCGCTTGAATCTTTTTTGTTCGATCTAAAATAAGCTCCACTTTTCTTCGTTCGATGTTCGTACTAAGGGACTCTTTTACTCCCCAGCCAATCACTTTAGCTGTCGATTTTTCCACTAAAACGAGATGATGACAAACTTGCGCGATGCTCCACATCTCTTTGCCAGGTTGACCATTAAATTCGTCATCCGTTAAAGAAGTAATCTCTTGTACCAAGTTTTTTCTCGTGACATCCAAATAATCATTTTCAGAATAGGTCATGATTTTCTCCCTTCACTTGAAAGTGAGTGATTCCTATTCCTTTTATATTCGGCTGTTTTAAAAATATGCTTTAAGCTTTTCCCCCGCTAAAGTGTAGCAGTACCCTTCATGTCTTAAGAAATTTTCACTAAAGTACTAAGGATACTCTCAGCAACAGTATGCCAAAGGCCTTCCTCCACTTGGTACCGCTCGCCTAGTTGTTTGTACAAGGCCATTTGCTTGTCTTTAAAGTCTGGATCATCCTGACTTGGGAGTTTACTTATTTCACTTGTCACTAAATCTTGTAGCTTTGGAGCTCTTGGACCCCATACCGCTTTTTCTTCACCGTTCCCATCGATAAAAACAAAAATCGGAATCGACCTTGACGTTCCATTTGTTAAATATTGATCGATTAATTCAAGATTTTGATCTCGCAACACAAAGCGAACATCTATATTGGCTTCCTCGGCAATACGCAACAACACAGGATTATTTAACATCGCATCGCCACACCAATCCTCAGAAATGACAATCACCTTTAATCCTAAATCCTTTATCTTTTGAGCTTGCTGTTTTTCCTCAGCATTTAACGTAAACTGACTATAAATCGTATTCATTTTCTCTTGATTGACGTTCATCCCAGCAATATATTCTTCTGTCGTTAGTCCTTTTTCAAACCATTGTTTTAATTCCACTCTACTCACATCTCCTTTAAGAAATTTTACAGTTACTCCTATTTTGCTGTTCTTCACTTCATTTATCAAGTTTTAAACCTAGTCCAAGTTTCCTTATCCTTTATTAAAATAGAATTTATTGATTGTATTTATTATTGCAATATATTTATTTTAATAAGATATTGTTAATAATGCCGAAAGAATATAGAATTAAAGTTATTGTTTATAAAAATTTGACACTTTATAATATTATACAAAGATAGAATGAAGGGAGAATCTTGATGTCAGATGAAATCTATCAATTAATTTCAATCTTTATTTATTTAGCCATCATGTTGTATATCGGTTGGTATTCATACAAGAGGACAAGCAACTTAACAGATTATATGCTTGGAGGTCGTTCATTAGGGCCTGCTGTTACCGCACTTAGTGCAGGGGCTGCTGATATGAGTGGTTGGTTACTGATGGGCTTACCAGGCGGTATATACGTTACAGGACTTGCTGATGCATGGATTGCTATAGGGTTAACGCTAGGAGCCTATGCAAACTGGTTCTTCATTGCTCCAAGACTGCGTTCCTATTCACAAGTTGCCAATGATTCCATCACGATTCCTGGTTATTTAGAAAATCGCTTTAAAGATTCCTCAAAATTACTTAGAATCGTTTCAGGCCTTGTTATTTTAATCTTTTTTACTTTTTATATTTCATCTGGAATGGTTTCCGGAGGCGTATTCTTTGAATCGTCTTTCGGTATTGATTACAAAGTCGGATTATTCATTGTAGGCGGTGTTACCATTGCCTATACTCTATTTGGTGGTTTCCTAGCTGTTAGCTATACCGACTTTCTACAAGGCCTTATGATGTTAATCGCTCTTTTACTCGTACCGATTATTGGGATTTTCTTTACTGGTGGACCAGCGGAAACGTTTAATACGATACGAGCTGTTGATCCAACACTGCTTGACTTCTTTAAAGGCACTACCTTTGTAGGTATTGTATCCGCCCTTGCCTGGGGCCTTGGCTACTTCGGACAACCTCATATTATTGTTCGATTTATGGCGATTAATTCAATCAAAGAAACAAAAAGTGCTCGACGGATTGGGATGGGCTGGATGATTTTCTCCTTACTGGGTACGATTTTTACAGCATTAATTGGGATTGCCTTTTTTGAACAAAACCCACAATATGTACTCGAAAATCCCGAAACGGTCTTTTTAACACTTGGACAAATTCTTTTCCACCCATTGATAGCGGGTTTCTTGTTAGCGGCCATTCTCGCGGCCATCATGAGTACGATTTCTTCACAATTAATTGTGACTTCAAGTGCTCTGATAGAAGACTTATATAAAGTCCTGTTACGAAAAAATGGAAGTGATCGAGAATATGTCTTTTTAGGCAGAATGGCTGTTTTACTAGTATCCATCATCGCCATGGTACTTGCCTTAGAGCCAGATAGTACCATTTTAGATCTTGTTGCCTATGCTTGGGCAGGATTTGGCGGTGCTTTCGGTCCTGTCATTTTGTTAAGTTTATTCTGGAGAAAAATGACAACCTGGGGTGCACTAGCTGGAATGATTACAGGAGCTGTCACTGTTATTTTATGGGCAAACTTAACGAAAGCAGGTGTGATTCCCTTTCAGTTATATGAAATTGTACCCGGCTTCCTGATTAACCTATTCTTTATCGTCGTGGTCAGTCTCATTACTTATAAACCAAACGAAACGATTGAAAAGGAATTTGACGAAACAGTTCGATTACTGAAAAGCGAACAATAAGCATGACAAGGGCGCTGATGAATAATTCATCAGCGCCCTTTCTTATTATAGTTTATTTAACTCTTCTACGATCAGTTTATTCACCATTTGCGGATTTGCTTGTCCTTTTGAAGCCTTCATGACTTGACCAACTAAAGAACCAACTGCTTTTTGTTTTCCATTTTTGAAATCCTCAACAGACTTCGGATTGTTTTGAATCGCTTCTGTTACCCATTTTAAAAGAGCACCTTCATCAGAAACTTGAACAAGACCTTTTTCTTTTACGATCTTCTCAGCGTCTCCGCCATTTTCAATTAACTCTTTAAAAACAGTTTTAGCAATTTTAGAAGAAATCGTGCCATTTGCAATTAATTTAATCATGCCTGCAAGACCTTCTGGAGTTAAGGCTACTTCGATCTAATTCCTTTTGTTCCGCATTCAGATAAGCAGATACATCCCCCATTAACCAGTTAGATGCAAGTTTTGCATCTGCACCTTGGGCAACCGTTGCTTCAAAGAAATCAGCCATTTCTTTTGTAACGGTTAGTACTTCAGCATCATACGCAGGTAATCCAAGTTCTTCTACATAACGTTTTTTCCTTGCATCAGGAAGTTCTGGAATTTCTGCACGAACACGCTCTTTCCATTCGTCATCAATATAAATATCCAATAAATCAGGCTCTGGGAAATAACGATAATCATCAGAACCTTCTTTTACACGCATTAGAAGCGTTGTATTGCTTGCTTCATCAAAACGACGTGTTTCTTGTTCAATCACACCACCAGAACGAAGAACTTGCGCTTGTCTTTTTTCTTCATATTCAAGACCTTTGCGCACAAAGTTAAAGGAGTTTAAGTTCTTTAACTCTGTTTTTGTTCCGAATTCCTCTTGTCCTACAGGTCTTAGAGAAATATTGGCATCACAACGAAGTGAACCTTCTTCCATTTTACAATCAGACACACCTGTATATTGAATAATCGACTTTACTTTTTCCAAATAGGCATAGGCTTCATTTGGCGTACGAATATCCGGCTCAGATACAATCTCAATAAGTGGTGTACCTTGGCGGTTATAATCACATAAAGAATAGCTTCCCTCGTGATTTAATTTACCAGCATCCTCTTCTAAATGAATACGAGTAATTCCAATTTTCTTTTTATAGCCATCTACTTCAATTTCAACCCAACCATGTTCACCGATTGGTTTATCAAATTGAGAAATTTGATAAGCTTTTGGATTATCTGGGTAAAAGTAGTTTTTTCGGTCAAATTTTGTTTCTGTTGCCACTTCGCAATTCAATGCCATACATGCCTTCATGCCAAAATCGACTACTTTTTTATTTAAAACCGGTAATACACCAGGATAACCAAGCTCAATCACAGATGTATTTGTATTTGGTTCAGCTCCAAATTTATTGGGACTTGCTGAAAAGATTTTTGATTCAGTTTTCAATTCAACATGGACTTCAAGTCCAATGACTGTTTCAAATTCCATTGTTCTCCCCCCTTACAGTGCAGGTTTTTGCTTATGATAATCTGTTGCTTGTTCATATGCATGTGCCACGCGATAAACCGTGCTTTCATCAAAATGCTTGCCAATAATTTGTAACCCTAGTGGAAGACCATTCGCAAATCCACATGGAACTGAAATTCCTGGTACACCGGCAAGGTTTACTGGAATCGTTAAAATATCATTCGCATACATCGTTAATGGATCTGAGATATTTTCACCAATTTTAAAAGCAGGTGTTGGTGTTGTTGGTCCAACAATAACATCATATTTTTCAAATACATCTTCAAAATCTTTTTTAATCAATGTACGTGCTTTTTGTGCTTTTTTATAATAAGCATCATAATAACCAGAACTTAATGCAAACGTACCAAGCATAATTCGACGTTTCACTTCATCTCCAAAACCTTCTGCTCTAGAGTTTTTATACAAATCGATTAAGTTTCAGAATTTGGTGAACGATATCCATAACGAACACCATCAAAACGTGCTAAGTTAGCAGATGCTTCAGAAGATGAAAGTAAATAATAGGTAGCTAATGCATATTTAGAATGTGGTAATGATACCTCTTCCCACTCTGCTCCTAATTTTTCTAATACTTTTAAGGCTTCTAATACTGAATTGCGTGCTTCTTCACCAACACCTTCACCAAGGTATTCTTTTGGAACCGCAATTTTCAACCCTTTAATATCACCTGTTAAAGCTTCAACGTAATTTGGAACTTCGACATTAGCTGAAGTTGAATCCATTGGATCCAAACCAGAAATCGCTTGTAACAAATACGCATTATCTTCAACTGTTCTTGTAATTGGACCAATTTGGTCTAATGATGAAGCAAAGGCAACAAGACCAGAACGGGAAACTCGTCCATATGTTGGTTTTATTCCAACGACTCCACAAAATGCTGCAGGTTGTCGAATCGAACCACCTGTATCAGATCCTAATGAGAAAAGAACTTCTCCTGCTGCAACAGAAGCCGCAGAACCACCAGAAGAACCACCTGGTACGGTTTCTAAATTCCATGGATTTTTCGTTTTCTTATAGTAAGAGTTTTCCGTTGAAGAACCCATTGCGAACTCATCCATGTTTAATTTACCAATCGTAATCGTCTCTGCTTTATGTAATTGATCCACAACGGTTGCATTATAAATAGGATCAAAGTTTTCAAGTATTTTACTTGCACAAGTTGTCCGTAAATCTTTTGTGACAATATTATCTTTCACGCCAATTGGCATTCCGAAAAGTAAGCCTTTCGATTCGTCTGTGCCAAGCTTTTCGTCTAATTTCTTAGCCGCATTACGAGCATTTTCTTCATCCAATGTTAAAAATGCCTGTACCTTGTCATCTACCTCTTGAATTCGTTTATACGATTCATCCACAAGATCAGACACTGTGATTTCTTTATTTTGTAACAGAACATGTAGTTCTGATACTTTTCGATCAAACAAACTCACCTGAAGACCTCCTTTTACTCAATAATAGCCGGTACTTTGATTTGCCCATTTTCATGATCTGGTGCGTTTTTCAAGACTTCTTCTACTGGTAATCCTGGTTTTGAAACATCCTCACGGAAAATATTTTTCATATCTAATACATGTGAAGTTGGCTCTACATTCTCTGTATCAAGTTCATTCAGCTCTTCAGCAAAGGAAATAATCGCATCCAAATCATTGGTTAATTTCTCTGCTTCTTCCTCGGTAATCGCAAGTCTAGCCAAATTAGCGACATGCTTTACTTCATCCATTGTAATTCTCGTCACCTTGGGTCACCTCCATTTAGTTCGACAAATTTATACACAATAATATTGATAATATCAAACTTTAAAGGCCTAAACAAGATTTTATAGGCATTGATTCACAATCAATACCCATGTTATAAATTTACCTTATTATATACGTTATTTTTTTAAAAAAGAAAATAAGCCTTTTTTCTTTTTGGATTGCTGCTGGGGTTCTATCCGAAAGCTTGATTTGGAAATATAAATATCTTCTTTATTTACTGCATCTTCATGTGCCAGTACCAGTCCAATATCGGTTTGATGATCTTTATTATTGATAATAGTGAACTTAATCCCGTTAGGATCAGCCAACTTTACATACTTAGATAAAAAGCGATAATCGATTTGTCCATTTAATAGTAAATGAAGGTTAGGATGATTTTTCAATGCTAGTTCGACTTCTTTATAAATCTCTTCTTCCATCACTTGCGCTTTCGTTAAAGCTATTTCAATTCTCTCACGAAGTGTCCCTAGATATTTCCTACGTTCATCAGGGTTCGTTTCTTTTGGCCCATACATCCCTTGCTTCAGATAATCCTCCACATTCGATTCAGTCAAAACGACCACCTCCTTATTTCTTATTATTATATATGTACCTACTATTTAACAAGTGATGAATCTAAAGATTATTCATTTTAGAAACGAAAATAAAGCCCCCTTCTCTAAGAAAAGGGAGCACTTGGCCTTATTACTTATTAAATTGTTCTGCTTCTGTCGATCCTTTTAACGCAGTTGTAGAAGAAGTTCCACCTGATACAACCATGGATACTTGGTCAAAGTAACCTGTTCCTACTTCACGTTGATGTCTTGTAGCCGTATAGCCATGTTCTTCACTATCAAATTCTGCTTGCTGTAATTGGGAATAAGCTGCCATTCCATAGTCTTTATAGCCACGTGCTAGTTCAAACATACCGTGATTCAACGAGTGGAAACCAGCAAGTGTCACGAATTGGAATTTATAACCCATCTTCGCAATCTCTTCTTGGAATGTAGCAATCGTTTTTTCATCAAGCTTCTTCTTCCAGTTAAAGGATGGCGAGCAATTATAAGCTAATAATTTACCTGGGAATTTTTCATGAATCGCATCTGCAAAACGTCTAGCGTCTTCAAGGTTTGGCTCAGATGTTTCACACCAAATTAAATCTGCATACGGTGCATAAGCAAGCCCACGAGCAATAGCCTGATCGATACCCGCTTTTGTGCGGAAGAATCCTTCTGTTGTCCGCTCACCCGTAATAAACGGAGCATCTTGCGGATCAATATTACTTGTAATTAAATCTGCAGCATCAGCATCGGTACGTGCAATTAGAAGTGTCGGTACACCCATTACATCGGCAGCGAGACGAGCAGAAATTAAGTTTTTAACGGCAGTTTGTGTTGGTAAAAGAACCTTTCCGCCAAGATGACCACATTTTTTTTCAGAAGAGAGCTGATCTTCAAAGTGTACACCAGCAGCTCCTGCTTCAATCATACCTTTCATTAATTCAAAGCAATTTAATTGTCCACCAAATCCTGCTTCTGCATCTGCAACAATCGGTTGGAACCAATCGATCGAATCATCGCCTTCAAGATGATGAATTTGATCGGCACGCTGTAATGCTTGATTAATCCGCTTTACCACAGACGGAACACTGTTTGCTGGATACAAGCTTTGGTCCGGATACATTTGCCCTGCAAGGTTGGCATCTGCCGCGACTTGCCAACCACTTAAATAAATTGCTTTAAGACCTGCTTTTACTTGTTGAACCGCTTGATTCCCTGTTAACGCTCCAAGTGCACGCACAAAGTCCTCTTCATGAAGATACTTCCAAAGCTTTTCTGCTCCTCTTTTAGCAAGCGTATGTTCAATATCAATCGAACCCCTTAGCTTGATTACATCCTCTGCACTATAGGGCCTTGTAATTCCTGTCCAGCGTTCGTCACGATCCCAACTATTTGTTAATTCTTGAATTCTACTATTTGACATATAACTCATCCCCTCTTTTTTGGTTTGATGTCAATCTGGCTATTAAAGGACGCCATTACGTATATTTTCATTTTAGTAGTTTCATATTTAAAATGACCCATTCCGAACATCAAACAAGTACTTACAAGTTTTCCATAACCAGGCAAAGTTAAGAATTCAACAAATTCTTCTTGTTGGATTAATTCGTCAAAAAGCTTTGACGCTTCCTCATAACGTCCCTTTTTAAAGTGTTCTGCTCCCACTTCCCGTTGGATTGTTTCAAGTTCTTCTTTTTTAATTTGTTCATACATCTTCATTGTTACTTTTCGACCATCATCTAATACCCCTTGAGGATGACGAATCCACTGCCAAAGCTGTGCACGGCTAATTTCTGCTGTTGCTGCATCTTCCATTAAATTGTGTAACGGAACTGCCCCTCTTCCACATAGCCATGAAGCAATATATTGAATGCCCACATTGATATTCATCCGTACTCCAGCTTCTGTAATCGTTCCCTCTGGTACTTTCAACAAATCCTCAGCAGTTACTTGCAGTGATTGTTGTTTCCCTGAATGAATTTGATTACTCCGGGCATTTCACGGTTAAATACCTCTAATGCGACAGGTACTAAACCCGGATGCGCTACCCATGTACCATCATGCCCGTCACGAGCCTCACGTTCTTTATCAGCACGCACTTTCGCAAAAGCTTCTTCATTTGCCCTTTCATCCCCGCGAACAGGAATTTGTGCAGCCATTCCACCAATGGCAGGTGCTTTTCGCTTATGACAAGTTTGAATCGTCAATAATGAATAAGACCTCATAAATGGAGACTGTCATCGTGACCTGTGAGCGATCTGGTAATATCACATTCTCTTGATTACGCAATTTCTTAATATAGCTAAAAATATAATCCCATCTTCCACAGTTTAACCCTGCAGAATGTTCCTTTAATTCATAGAGGATTTCGTCCATTTCGAATGCAGCCATAATCGTTTCGATTAATACCGTCGCTTTAATCGTCCCTCTTGGAATTCCCACATAATCTTGTGCAAAGACAAAGACCTCATTCCACATGCGTGCTTCAAGATGACTTTCAAGCTTTGGCAGGTAAAAGTAAGGCCCTGAACCTCGTTTAATTAATTCATGTGCATTATGGAAAAAGTATAATCCAAAGTCTACAAAACTTCCTGAAACAGGATTTCCATCTAGTATTATATTTTTCTCTTTTAAATGCAATCCTCGTGGGCGCACAAGTAAAACAGCTGTTTCATCCTTTAATTTATATTCTTTTCCATCTGGATTTTGAAAGGTGATCGTCCGATTCACTGCATCCTTTAAATTCATTTGTCCTTCAATGAGATTATTCCATTTAGGAGCTGTCGCATCTTCAAAGTCTGCCATAAACATTTTTGCACCTGAATTTAAAGCATTGATCACCATTTTTCGATCAGTAGGTCCTGTTATTTCTACACGCCGGTCTTGTAAATCCTTTGGTAGCGGCCATATCGTCCAACTATCATCATTGCGAATTTTTGCTGTCTTTTGTAAAAACGATGGTAGAACCCCTTGGTCGATTTCCTTTTGTCTGTAATGTCTTTGCTTTAATAATTCTTTCCTTGTGTTTCCAAATTTCATTTCTAATTGCTCAATAAAATGTAACGCTTGAGGGGTTAAAATGGTCTCAAAACCTTGGCTCATTTCACCAACAACTTGAATATTAGTTGAGCGTATAGTCAAATGTTGAACCTCCTTTGTTATAATACATATTTTTAATTTCTAATTGTATTATATAACACTATCATAAAAATAGTAACCCTACTTTTGTACTATTCAGAAAATTCTTTTGACATTATTCATATTTATATTTTAAGGTTGTACATAAAAAAGACACCCAACTTAGAATTATGCAGCTTGTTTCCCACATATGTGTAATTTCCCCAATTCTAAGTTGTGGCATCCTATGAAATGATTATTTAGTAAATATGAACAAACGGTTCTTTTTGATTGATATCTTTTACAACCAAGGCTTCAGGTCCAAGAACGGAAGAGACATATACTTGCACAGCGATATAATCCGGAAAATGCTCCATGACCTTCCCTGTGATAAACTGTGTAAATCCAATTGCTTCCGTTTGCCCATAAAATTGGATCGGGATATCAATGTTTAACTCTTGAAGTTGACCACCAGCGTAAAATGCACGACCCACTACCCCATTAAAGTTTGGAAAATAATCTTCTACGTCTTGCTTAAAATTAGAAAAAGCCGTCACATCATCACGATGTTGATCAGTTGCTTCATTAGATGGGAACAACACATATTTTTCATCAATGTTTTTCCAATCACCTAAGTTTGCACTTCCTTTACCCGCATGAGCATAGGAAAAAAATGTTCCAGGGATAACGGATGTTTTACTAGCTTGTTCAAATAAAGCAATCGTAATCGGCACTTCTTTAAGTCCTTCGATCGTGCGTAAACGTTTAATGATTTCTTCCCCGATCTTTTTCCCTTCAGCCGCTAATACATCATGAGAAATTTTTGTTTCAAATGTAGCACCATATTGTTCTTTTTGATAATAATGAACAGAATTTAAAGCAAGCCCAATCACGACTCCACTTAAACTTCCTTTTCCATTATCATCTACTGTTAAATAGTTATGTTCTAAAATATGAGCTAAATAAATCGGACTCTTTTCATTTCGTTCTGCAATACTTCCTTGTCCATCGTCAATCGGATTTAACCCAAAATTGTCAATTTCTTTAGGTTCTTTTTTTTCTTTAAGCGCCTTTTCCTCTATCTGAGCCGGAGAGTCTTTACGTTTTAACCATGAAGTGACTGTTTTTTTATCCAAGTATTGTCCTTCTTGAAACAAGTAGGTGTCAGGATCAAAATGATTGCTGGCCACTCTCATTAATCCTGTTTCAAACTCAGATAAGTTGTATTTCGTATTTAGATTGTTAACAACCAATCCCCTTGTTTCAGATTCTTTAAATGGTAAAATGGTTCTATAATATTCATCCGAAATCTTGTACTTTGGAATAATCGCTGTTTCTTCTTCCTTTGAATTCTTTTGATCCTGAACAATTTCTTCTTGCTTCTGAAAATTCGGTGCACAGCCTGTGAGCATTAGGACGATACCAATGGCTACCAATAAAATTTTCCGCACGTTCTACACCTTCTTACTTTGCAAATTCTTCTACCAATTTCTCCTCATTCCAAACCGTAATCCCCAATTCTTCTGCTTTCTTTAATTTCGAACCAGCGTCTTCACCTGCAATCACGAGGTCCGTTTTCTTACTAACACTTCCTGCGACCTTTCCCCCTAGAGCTTCAATTTTTTCTTTGGCCTCATTTCTCGTTAATTGAGCTAATTTTCCGGTTAAAACAATCGTTTTTCCGAAAAAGACAGTTTGCGCTTCATCACTAGTAATGGGTTTAACTCCAGTATAATCCATATTAAGACCTAAATCTTTCAATTCTTGAATAAGTTTACGAACTTCTTCTTGTTCAAAAAAGGTCACAATGGAATGCGCCATTTTTTCACCAATCTCATTGATTGCTGTTAGTTCTTCAAGGGTAGCTTCTGCTAATACTTCCATATTTTCAAACTGAATGGCTAACGTTTTAGCGGCCTTAGCACCAACATGACGTATTCCCAATCCAAAAAGAAGTCTTTCCAACGAATTTCCTTTAGAGTTTTCAATTGCTCGTAAAAGGTTTGAAACGGATTTTTCACCCATTCTCTCTAATCCTAGCAGTTGTTCGCTTCTTAATTGATATAAGTCTGCAACATCCTCAATCAATTTTTCTGCAAATAATTGACTAACCACTTTTTCGCCAAGACCCTCAATATTCATCGCATTTCTTGAAGCGAAGTGGATCAGACCTTCACGAATTTGTGCGGGACATTTTGGATTGATACAACGAAGTGCCACTTCTTCTTCTAAGCGAACTAATTCACTTTCACACTCTGGACAATGTGTCGGCATATAAAATTCTTGCTCTTCTCCAGTCCGCTCGTCAAAAAGAACATTAACGACTTCTGGAATAATATCTCCGGCTTTTTTAATAATGACTTTGTCGCCAATTCTAATATCCTTTTCACGAATCAAATCCTCATTATGTAATGTTGCTCTTCCAACCGTTGAACCTGCAACTTTCACAGGATTTAAGATCGCTGTTGGTGTGACAACACCTGTTCGTCCCACATTCAATTCAATAGTCAAGTAAAGTCGTCACCACTTCTTCGGCCGGAAATTTATAAGCAATAGACCAACGAGGACTTTTTACAGTTGAACCAAGAATTTCTTGTTGAGCAAAAGAATCGACTTTAATAACAATCCCGTCAATCTCATACGAAAGAAGTGGACGCTGTTCAACCCAATGGCTGATAAATTCAAGCACTTCATCTATATTCGTACATTTTCTGCGTTCCTTATTCGTTTTAAAACCAAGTGAATCGAGCCAATCAAGCCCTTCACTGTGGGCATTTATTTCGACTCCGCCTGTACTAGCAATGGAATATAGAAAAATATCTAATTGTCGTGAAGCTGCAATTTTCGGATCAAGCTGGCGTAAAGAACCTGCTGCCGCATTACGTGGATTCGCAAACGGCTCTTCGCCATTTTCTTCTTTTTGTGCATTTAATTTTGCGAAAGACGCTTTAGGCATATAGGCTTCTCCGCGTACTTCAATCGAAACCGGCTCAGGTATTCGCAATGGAATCGAACGAATCGTTCTTAAGTTTGCAGTTATATCCTCACCCGTCGTCACCATCACCACGTGTTGAACCTTGAACAAAAACTCCATTTTCATACTTTAATGAAATCGCTAAACCATCAATTTTTAATTCACATACATATGTGTATTGTTCACCAACAGCTTGGCGAACTTTGCGATCGAAATCACGTAAATCTTCTTCATTAAAAGCATTCCCAAGGCTTAACATGGGAATGTCATGTGTCACTTTATGAAACATATCAAGCACCTGTCCACCTACACGTTGTGTAGGTGAATCAGGTGTAATCAAATCAGGAAATGTCTCTTCCAAATCTATCAGTTCTTGTAATAAACGGTCATACTCTGAATCAGGCACAGAAGGTTGATCCAAAACATAGTATTCTTTACCATATTGATTTAGTAGACTGCGTAACTCATCGACCTTTTTTTCTACAGTTTGACGATCCATATAAACTTCCTTTCCTTTTACTTATTTAAGGGAGTTTTGTTTTTTCACACCTTTGTAATCGGTGCGAACTTTGCTAATAAACGTTTTATACCAGTTGGACTAGGGAAAGCAATATCTAGTTCCATTCCTTCACCTTCACCTTTCACACTGACAACGGTACCGGTTCCCCATTTACCATGTTGGGCTTTATCGCCAACCTTCCACCCTTCACCCTCTCCACCAGTCGCTTTAATTGTTGGTCGTAAGCTTGGTCTTCTAGAAGTAAAAGGCTGTTTTTGGCTTTGTAAAGTAGAACCTGAAGCCCTCGATGCCATTCGACTTTTTGGTTTAACGGGTTCCATTCCTTCTAACAATTCTACTGGAATTTCCTTAATAAAGCGTGAAGGAGCATTCATATTGGTTCTACCATAAAGGGTTCTCATTTGTGCATTGGTGATATACAGTTGTTGCTCAGCCCTTGTGACGCCAACATACATTAAACGACGTTCTTCCTCCATTTCAGCTTCTTCCATTAACGAACGACTATGTGGAAAAACGCCTTCTTCTAATCCAATTAAAAAGACAATTGGAAATTCAAGCCCTTTTGCTGAATGAAGTGTCATCAGCACAACCGCATCAGCTTGTCCACCATCATCATCTAATTTATCAATATCTGCAACAAGTGCAAGATCCGTTAAAAATCCAACTAAACTCTTATCTTCACTTGATTCTTCAAAGTTTTTGGTTACAGATAAAAATTCTTCGATGTTTTCTAGTCTACTTTGAGATTCAATTGTATTTTCAGCTTTTAGCATGTCACGATAACCTGTTTTATCAAGTACCTCTTCAACAAGCTCAGTGACCGACAAATACTCTTGCATTTGTGTATAACCTCTAACAAGATCCCTAAACTCCGCTACTGCTTTCGTAATTTTAGGGCTCAGTCCCATTAATTCAACAGAATCGAGTCCTTGATTAATCGAAATATCATGAGTAGCAGCAAAATTGGCCATTTTATCAAATGAAGTTGAACCAATCCCTCTCTTTGGAACATTGATAATTCTTTGGAGACTAATGTCATCATCCGGGTTGGCAATTAAACGCAGGTAGGCAAGAATATCCTTGATTTCCTTACGATCATAGAACTTTGTTCCGCCCACAATGGAATATTCAATATTGGATTTTAACAGAACTTCCTCCATTACCCGTGATTGGGCATTTGTTCGATATAAAATAGCCATATCCGATAATTTTCGATTTTCTTGTTTGATTAATTCCTTCATCTTTCCAACTACAAATTGGGCTTCACCTTGCTCATTATCGCCACGAAAATAGACAATCTTATTTCCCTCGGAATTTTCCGTCCACAAGTTCTTATCTTTGCGACCCGCATTATTAGAAATCACTTTGTTAGCCGCTTCAAGAATTCTTTTCGTAGAGCGATAATTTTGTTCGAGAAGAATAACTTCTGCTCTTGGATAATCCTTTTCAAATGACAGGATATTCCCAATATCAGCACCACGCCAGCGATAGATCGATTGATCCGAGTCACCAACGACACATATATTTTGAAAACGAGATGCCAATAATTTAACCAGCATATACTGGGCTCTATTTGTGTCCTGATACTCATCGACATGAATATATTGAAATTTACGTTGATAATATTCAAGAACTTCTGGAACACGGGTAAATAACTGGATTGTCTTCATAATTAAGTCATCAAAGTCGAGGGCTTGGTTTTTGCTTAATCGTTTTTGGAATTCGGTGTATACTTCACTCACAGTATTTTCATAATAGCCACTTGAATTTTTGGCAAATTCTTCGGTATCGATTAATTCATTTTTCGCTGAACTAATACTGCCAAGAAGGGAACGAGGATCGAATTTTTTCGAATCAATATTTTTATCTTTTAGGATTTGTTTAATAACGGAGAGTTGATCAGAAGTATCTAAGATTGTAAAATTCCGGTTAAATCCTAATCGATCAATATCTCTGCGTAAAATCCGCACACACATAGAGTGGAAAGTTGATATCCATACTTGATCAGCTGTTCCACCCATCATTCTTTGTATCCGTTCCCTCATCTCACGTGCTGCTTTATTCGTAAAAGTAATCGCCAAGATGTTATAAGGATTTACATATTTTTCTACCATTAAATAGGCAATACGATGCGTTAGTACTCTCGTTTTACCACTTCCTGCTCCCGCCATAATTAATAAAGGACCATCTGTTAACTTTACAGCCCGCTGTTGTTCGGGATTCAAGCCATTTAACAGTTTATCTGTTAAATAATTCATTTCATTTCACCGCCATATCAAACATACGTTCTTATTTTATCATACCATGTATTCATTACTTTTCAATACATTCTTTTACAGCTTTTACCGTTCGTAAAGCTTCTTTCAAATCATCATAAATGATATTTCCGACAACGACTACATCTGCAAGTGATGCCATTTCTTTTGCTTGTTCCTGACTCGTAATTCCACCACCGTAAAATAAAATCGTCTGCTCTAATACATTCTTTACTTCTGCAACTAGTTCAGGCTCTCCATAGGTGCCGCTATATTCTATGTAGAAAATAGGTAGTTGAAACATTTTTTCAGCCATCAATGCATACGCTGCTACATCTTCCTTCGTTAAATCTGTATTTGCATCTGTAACCTGAGCAGCTTTACATTCACTATTTAAGATGCAATAGCCTTCAACAATAAAGTCATCCCAATTCATTACATAACCGTATTCTTTAACGGCCTCTTGATGCAGTCCTGTGATCCATTTGGTATCTCGACTATTTAATACAGTAGGTACAAAATAAAGATCAAACCCCGGCGTAACGGTATCAATCGATGAAATTTCAAGAATACATGGAACGGTATAACGACGGACACGTGCCATTAAATCTAAGACATTTTCAAGGGTCACCCCATCCGTCCCACCAATGATTATCGCATCTGTTCCAGATTCACAAACACCCTCTAGCGCCTCATCTGTAATTGATTTATTGGGGTCCAGTTTAAAAACATGCCGCCAACTGCGGAAATCATACATGCAAACTCCCTCCATTCTAGCTTTCCATTACACCATTATAGCACTAGAGAAAATAAATGAAAAAAAGAAAAATGCACAAGTAATTTTCTTGTGCATTTAACGTATGTTTTTATCATTCTTTTTCTTCTGTCTCTTCTTCCGGTGCTTGCCCTTTCTTAACTCTTTCTAAAGCCATTCCATAAGCATCGTTACCATAGTTTAGGCAACGTTTCACTCTTGAAATGGTTGCCGTACTTGCACCTGTTTCCGTTTCAATGGTGTGATAGGTGTTACCTTCTTTTAACATCCTTGCGACTTCTAAGCGTTGTGCTAATGATTGAATTTCATTAACAGTACAAAGATCGTCAAAAAAGCGATAGCATTCTTCTAAATTATTTAAAGATAGAACAGCATTAAACAATTGGTCTAATTCTTTTCCTCTTAACTTTTCAATTTGCATAAAATTGTACTCCTTTTTATACTGCAGTCATTTAGGCAGGGAACCATCCACTAACAAAACATCAGCTTTTTTTCTTTCCAAAAATCAATAAAGTGTGAGAAAAGAGCCTTATTTAAAAGTAACAGCCTTATCCAATCCTGGTTTTGTTGGCATCACATTGATCCATGTTTTCCCAGGGACTAATCCAGTCACTTCATCGTTTTGATAAGGGATAATTTTACCTTCGACATTTTTCCATTCCACCTCTAAGACCTTACCTCTTTGGAAAAGGTAACCTTTGCCCCCTGTGGTTAAATCTATATCACGTCTTCCTTCACTGTCGATCACTTTATGACTTGTTTCAACAACTAAAAGGTTATCAATTAAGATTGGATCATCTGTTTCAAATCTACAGTTGGCTCTCCATTTGAATACCGTTTGTATTTCATTAAATCTGCATCATATTGGAGTCTAGAGTCGGACGTTTTAGCAGAATAGGAAATATCGATATCGGTTGCCTGTTCCCCTGCTAAAGCTTCTACTTCTTCATCTGATAAAAAAACTAACGAATTAGGTGCCCGTTCCATCTCATAATCGTTCTTTTCTGCTCCTTTTAAAATATTAGAAAAGGAGATATATGAATTATGCGGAGCTTTCCGAAAGTCTGCTCTCTTAAAAAGAGATCCGTCATATTGAATCCCATTGATTTGGTCAATAAAGCCTCTTTTTAACATTTGTTCAGCATCCGGACTATAACCATGTGCAACATAAAGACTGTCATACCCTTTTGCTAGTTCAATATAATAGTCTCTAGCACTTCTTACAGGTCCTATTAATTTGGGTTTTTCACTTTGAAAAATAGCCAAATACCTTGTTACATCACCCTCAGCCAATAACTCATAGACAATATCTGCTCCACCGAGACCTGACTGTGGCCTTGCTTTAGGATGGTTATTGACCATGACGGCTACAGCTCTTCCTTCAATCTTTTCCTCACTTCCAATTCCCGTTAGCGGATAGTGATAGGGTAATTCCACTTGCTCCGGAGGATTTGTCTCCTCTTCTACAATCACATCTTCTTTCGGATTCTGATTAACAGTTTCCTTTTTATTACACCCTACAAGTAGAAAAAGTGCTGCAGCAGTGACAATTAACCACTTATTCCACATAGAACGCACCTCATTCATTGTTCTATTTTACCACAATTCTTTCACATTTTAACGCATTATAGTCGGAAAGAGTACCATTTTCTTTTTCACATCATATAAACCACGCTGTGTAATTCGAATATAAGGCAAATGGGTTGTCGACAAAAATAACAGTGTTTGGAAAGGGTCATCAAATTGATATCCCTTCTCTTTCATATATTCACCAAATTCTTTTTGTACGACAATTAATTCCTCGATGGTTTTGTCTGACATGAGTCCTTTTAATGGCAATGGTAATTCTTTAACGATTTTGCCTTTTTCAATTATGACAATACCTCCACCGATTTCTTTTACCCGCTTAAACGCTAGCATCATATCATGCTTGTTTTTTCCGATTAAAATGATATCACCTGTCCGTGATAACGTGCTGGCAAATCCAGAAAGGTTTTCAGCAAAGCCTTTTAAAATCGTATTAATTCTCCATTTTCCATGTCGATCTATAAAAACAAAGAAAGATTCATCCTTACTATTGGTCAATTCATCGAATGATACATCAATGGAAATGGAATAGGGTTTCGTAATAACCGTATTTTCAATGGCAATTCCAAAAGGCATCGAAAACTGAAGGTCATCCTTTGAAAACGCTGTTTCCCATTCCATTTCTAGTGGCTCTAAATCAAATTCATTCCAAGGCAATGATTCGTAGAGTTCTGTATCTCTTTTATGATCCTTCTTAACCCATATTCCTTTTGCTAAAACAGAAACAGGGGTAGGATTCTCTTCATCTGTCAAAAAGTTAATATTCGCTATACGACCAGTGGCAATATTACCGTGCAAATATTCGATATTATAATAACGAGCAACATTAATCGTTGCCATATTATATGCATCTATAATAGGAACTCCCTTATCAATGGCAATCTTGATCATATTATCAATAAAGCCATTTTCATAAAAGTCTGCAGATGCGCCATCTGTTGTAAACATAAACTTATCATACGTATTAATGCCTAACTCATGGATTTCATCCAATAACCTTGGTAAATCTGGACGGATTCCTGAATATCTTAGTGAAACCATATAGCCTTGTAGTAATCGATTATAGACTTCTTTTCCAGTTATTGCTTCATGGTCACTATCCGCTCCAAGAAGTGTCATTTTGGCTAATGTTCTTTCAGAAGCCCCTGGGAAGTGTCCCTCAATTTTCTTCCTCATTCTTTTTGCCTCTTGAATCCAATGGAGCATCATATCATCTCCATCAAGAAGCTTTGGCCATCCCGTTAATTCTCCCCCTTGTAATACAGCATCATGCTCTAACCATGACTTGATATGACTATGTGAAAAAATTTCTTCTTCATTTTGAATTTCAGTCTCCGCATCAAAGCGTGCCCACCAGTACATCGTAGTTGGGAGATGTCTCATTTCCCGCAGAAAAGAAAACGCTTTCTTTTTGTCGAGTTGTAAAAACAATTGTAAGTTATCATTGATCATCGTCGTCGTACCAAACTGTGATGCATATGCCGCAAGCGACAGGGGATTATATATACGAAACGGATGGGCATGCGGTTCCATATAACCTGGAACAAGTAAAAAATCTGTACAATCCACAATTTCACAACCGTCTAATCTTTTTGGTAATTTTTCACCAACATAGACAATACGGTCATCATAAATCCATATGTTAGCAGTCATCCATTTGCGAAAAGTTTGATTTAAATAACGAGCATTTTTTAATAGGATGCTCGGTGCAAGTTTACCATCAATAACCGCAACATGTTCTCGCAAATGCCTGTTTTTCCATCGATAACGCTGTTCCAGCATGAACGCCCCTCCTCTTTTTTATTAATAATTTGATTACTCCTATAGTAACATATTTCACTTTTTAACGCATTAAAGAGATTTAAAGAATCGGAAATTTGTCATAGGAAAAATTAACCACATTTAAAACTTGAGCTAGCGTTTTGAATGAATTTGTTCTGTCCATTTTAATGTACTTTTTACTAGTCTCCCAGCGGATTTTTACAAAGTTAGGATTTTGTCAGATGCTTGTACGTTGGGGGAAGCATATACTTATAGGGCAAATGAAATGAAGGGAGGTTTGTCCCGTATTGATATTAGCGGAGATTTGATCATTCGTTTAAGGAGAGGAAAATGATGCTTGAATTTACAAGCTTACTTACAATCTTGTTTTTTTTACTAACGGTGACCTTTGTCATGTGGAGACCAAAGGGAATAAATGAGGCCATTCCTGCAACCATTGGAGCTATTTTAGTTTTTTTGACAGGAAGTGTTTCGTTATCAGATTTAGGACAAATTTCCGAAACAATTAGTGGTGCTGCGATTACGATAATGGCAACGATTGTTATGGCTATCGTCTTAGAAAGCTTCGGATTCTTTACATGGGCCGCTGAAGTTTTAGCGAATCGTGCAAAAGGATCTGGTTTAAAGCTTTTCTGGTATGTCAATCTACTTTGCTTTTTAATGACCCTTTTTGTCAATAACGATGGAAGTATTTTAATCACAACACCCATTCTATTAATCTTGCTTAAAAATTTAGGTTTGAAGCCTGCCCAACAGATTCCCTATTTGCTTTCCGGGGCATTGATCGCAACTGCCTCTAGTGCACCAATAGGTGTAAGTAATATCGTAAACTTAATCGCTTTAAAAATCGTTGATATGGATTTGTACCTGCATACGGCCATGATGTTTGTACCTGCGACAACAGGATTATTATTACTCGTGTTCCTTTTGTATCTTGTTTTTTATAAAAAACTTCCAAAGGTCATTCCTACAAAAGTTCACATCGTAACTACCCAAACCTATAAACCACTTAAACACCAAACATCTGAACCTTTATCTAAAGAGAATACGAGTTTTATGCTCAAAGTCTTATTTTTTGTATTACTCGTTCGCATCAGCTTGTTCGTCGCTTCATACTTTGGAATCCCTGTCTCACTTACCGCAGTCATCGGGTCTGGTGCCTTACTTGGATGGCGCTGGTGGCGTTTAAAAATATCGCCAATCGATATGCTAAAAAGAACCCCTTGGTATATCCTTATCTTTGCTTTTAGTATGTACGTAGTGGTCTATGGATTGCATAATATTGGCTTAACAACTTGGCTTATTCAAATTATGGATCCTATGGTGTCTGGAAGCCTGCTCAATGCAAGTGTCTTGATGGGTGGATTGCTGTCAGTTCTATCAAATATCTTTAATAATCATCCTGCTTTGATGGTTGGTACCTTAACATTAATGAATATGGGTCTAGATCCACTCACATTAAAAATTTCTTACCTCGCAAACGTAATTGGCAGTGATATGGGATCCTTGCTCTTACCAATGGGAACGCTCGCAACGATTATGTGGATGCATATTGTGAAAGACGGAGGAATAAAAATAACTTGGAGACAGTATTTAAAAGTGTCTTTTGTTGTTATTCCACCCGTCACGATTGTAACCTTAGTTCTTTTATATTACTGGGTTTCATGGCTATTTTAATCTAATTAGAAAAAGAAAGGTGGAAGGGGATCTTATTCGTGAGTGAATTCAATCATCTAATTGGTCAAAACGTAAAAATCGAAGTTTCTGGTGAAATGGAATTATGTGGAAAACTAATTGATGCAGGCTTGGATATCCTTGTTATTTATAACAAGCAATATTATTATCCTTCCTTTTGCTCATGTTCAACGAATTAAACCTGATCCAGAGACGGTATATAATTGGGATGTAACCTTTCATCCTGAAGCAGCCGCTAAATACATTTTCAGGTACCATATCCTTTCGAAAAGTCTTAATGAGTGCAAAAGGAATCTTCGTATGCCTTAATGTGGAAGGAAACAGAACGATTCACGGTTATTTAACAAGTGTCATGAATGATTATTTCGTTTTCTACTCCCCTGCTCATAAAGTTATGTATATTTCGATGAATCATGTAAAATGGCTTATTCCGTATATTAAAAACACAACTCCATATTCACTTAGCAGTGAAAAATTACCCGTCAACCCCACTTCCTTATCATTAGCAAGGACCTTTACCGAGCAGTGCAAAAGGCTAGAAAATAATATGGTCATTCTCGACAATGGTGATCATCCTGAAAAAATAGGTCTGTTACAAAAAGTATTCGATAATAAGCTCGCTCTTGTGAATGCAGAAGGAGAAATGGTCTATTGGAATTGTCATCATTTGAAAACTCTTCATTTACCATAAGGGAATGGAGAATTTAGGGACAGGATACTGTCCCTCTTTATTTACCTATTTTGGACTTTTTAAGGCTCTGAGTGCCTTTTTTTCAAGTCCATTTCCTCTTTCCTCCGCAAATTCAACATCTGCTTTTGGTAGAGCGTTATTGTGCTTTGGTTTATTTTCAGCTTTATGTTTAGCCATTTTTTAACCACCTTTATCATCTATTTATCCTAAGGATACCAGTGCTTTATTCTTGTCATCATCGCACCTACACCTTTAGTTTGCATTCTTTTTTCAAGGCTATTCTTGTTGATTTTTTTCTTTCATACCCCTGCCTTAAACAGTCAAAAAAGAACCCTGCCCATTTTAAAATGAACAGAGTCCTTCCACTTATTACTTATGTTCTCGGGCAAAGTCAATTGCTTTATATCCAATATCTTTGCGATAAAACACACCATCACATTGGAGATGTTCTAATCCTTTATAAACCGCTTCTTGTGCCTCTTTTAGTGAATTAGCTTTAGCACCAGCTAAAAGGACACGTCCACCGTTTGTTTCATATTCTCCAGAATCTCCTTTTTTCGTACCAGCATGGAACACAAATAAGTCTTGCGCTACTTTGTCCAAACCTCGAAGAACGGCACCTTTATCATACTGTTCAGGATATCCATTCGCAGCAACCACAACCCCTAGCATTGCCTGCTCGTCCCACTCGATTTCAACCTTTTCACCAGCAATCACACGCTCTAAAACGTCTACTAAATCAGAGTTCATACGTGGTAAAACCACTTGTGTTTCTGGGTCACCAAATCGAGCATTAAATTCAATTACCTTTGGACCAGACTCCGTCTTAATTAAGCCAGCATATAATACACCACAAAAGTCGCGTCCTTCACTCATCATCGCTTTTGCTGTCGGGATTAAAACCGTCTCAATCGCAATATCGACAACGTCTTGACCAATATGCTCAACAGGAGAATAAGCCCCCATCCCACCTGTGTTAGGTCCTTTATCACCATCATAAGCACGTTTGTGGTCTTGGGCAATTTCAAGTGGAATAACGACTTCACCATTGACTAAAGCCATTAAGGAGAATTCTTCTCCGCTTAAAAATTCTTCTACAACCACTTTCGCAGAGGCATCACCGAACTTGGAATCAACCATGTTTTCTTTTAAACTTTCAAGTGCTTCATCCAATGTCATTGCCACCGTTACACCTTTACCGGCTGCAAGTCCATCTGCCTTAATGACAATTGGTGCTCCCTTTTCTTTAACATAAGCAACTGCCGGTTCATATTCCGTAAACACCGCATACTCTGCTGTTGGAATTTGATATTTTTGCATTAATTCTTTTGCAAAGGATTTACTGCCTTCAATTTCTGCTGCCTTTTGTTTTGGACCAAATACTTTTAATCCAGCTTCTTCAAAACGATCCGAAAGGCCCGCTAGAAGGGGAACTTCTGGTCCGATGATGGTAAGACCTACTTCATTTGCTTTGGCAAATTGGACAAGCTCTTCGAGAGCGCCTTCATCAATTGCTACTAACTCGGCAACATCGGTCATTCCATCATTTCCAGGTGCTACAAATACTTTATTTACTTTTGGACTTTCCTTTACTTTACGGCAAATGGCATGCTCACGACCACCACGACCAATGACTAATACATTCATTCCGATCAGCTCCCATGATCAAATTTTCTTTATCTCTATGACTATGATCTAATGAGAGGGCTTGTCATTTTGACATCTAGTCAACTGACAAGCCCGAATACTGAACAATAGCTTGAATTAATGTTTAAAGTGACGAACTCCTGTAAAGACCATGGCAATTCCATATTCATTTGCCTTTTTAATGGAATCCTCATCTTTAATCGATCCGCCTGGTTGGATAATCGCCGTAACCCCAGCCTTTGCTGCTGCTTCAACCGTATCATCCATTGGGAAGAAAGCATCTGATGCTAAAGCAGCACCTTTTGCCTTTTCACCCGCTTGCTCAAGCGCAATCTTCGCAGAACCAACACGGTTCATTTGACCTGCACCAATGCCAAGAGTCATTTGCGCATCACTTACGACAATCGCATTTGATTTTACATGTTTAACGACTTTCCAACCTAACTTCAATGCTTCCCATTCTTCATCTGTCGGCTTACGGTCAGTTGGATATGAAATCGTAGCCTGTTCTAAAGAATATTCATCGCGATCTTGAAGGAGTAATCCACCTTCAATCGAGGTTAACTTACTTTCAGGCTTTTCATTTCCACCAAATGGAATCGTTAAGAGTCGAATATTCTTCTTGCTTGTTAAAATATCAATGGCTTCCTTCGTGAAGGATGGAGCGATGATAATTTCCAAGAAAATTTCATGCATTTTTTCAGCTGTACTACGATCAACTTCACGATTTAAAGCAATAATTCCACCAAAAATCGATACGGGATCTGCTTCAAATGCCTTTTCATAGGCTGCTACAATATCTTTACCCGTACCAACACCACATGGATTCATATGTTTAACCGCAACGGCAGCAGGCTCAGTAAATTCCTTGACAATTTGTAGTGCCGCATCTGCATCATTAATGTTGTTATAAGAAAGCTCTTTGCCATGTAATTGTGTTGCATTGGCAATTGAGAATTTAGAACCTAAAGGCTTGCGGTAGAATGAAGCTTTTTGATGTGGATTTTCCCCATATCGTAACGACTGTTTCAGCTCATATGTAACCGTTAGTTTTTCAGGTGTTTCGATACCAACTAGTTCAGTCATATAGTTTGCAATGATTGAATCATATGCGGCTGTATGACGGAATACCTTTGCCGCTAATGCACGTCGAGTTTCAAATTTTACCTCGTTCACTTCTTTAAGATCACTGATGACTGTTTCATAGTCTGTTGGATCAACCACAACGGCTACGTATTGATGATTTTTCGCAGCAGAACGAAGCATCGTAGGACCACCGATATCGATGTTTTCAATGGCATCCTCAACGGTTACATCTGGTTTTTCAATGGTTTGTTGGAATGGATATAAGTTGACACAAACGATTTGAATCGGATCAATACTATGTTCATCCATTTGTGCTTTATGACTAGGATCGTCAAATTTCGCCAATAATCCACCGTGAATGAGTGGATTTAACGTTTTAACACGCCCATCTAAAATTTCTGGAAAACCAGTAACATCATTAACCCCAATAACCGGAATCCCTGCTTCATGGATCGCTTTTTTTGTACCACCGGTTGAAATAATTTCAAAACCTAATTCCACAAGTTGCTTTGCAAATTCAATAACCCCTGTTTTATCCGAAACGCTAATTAATGCGCGTTTTTTCATGAAAAAGTTCCTCCTCCGTATGTTTCTCCGAACTAATTAATTTGCCGATCAAATGACAGGCTCTTAAACAGAGCTGCTCTCTTTTTGAAATAATCTCTGTAAGACTGCTGGATATAAAATATGTTCAACAGCGTGGATTTTTTCTTGAAGACTTTCAAGCGTTTCCTGTTCGTCAAGCACCACTTCCTGTTGCTCAATAATCGGCCCTGTATCCATCCCTTCATCTACATAATGGACCGTCACTCCACTTTTAGCTACCCTTGCGGCAAGAGCTTGTCCAATCGCATCCTTACCTGGAAAAGCAGGAAGAAGGGATGGATGGATATTCACAATTTTCCCTTCAAAAGCACTTAATAAAGTATGTCCAAACAATCTCATATAGCCTGCTAGTATAATAAATTCAACATTATGCTTATTTAATTGCTGTAAAATTTCTTTTTCATAGGCTTCTTTACTATCAAAACTTTTTGCTGTAAAAACAAATGTTGGAATGTTTGCCTTTTCAGCCCGTTCAATACATGTTGCACCTAACTTGTCACAAACTAACAGCTCTATCTTGTGCATCAAGCTTCCCAGCTTCAATCGCATCGATAATGGCTTGAAAGTTTGTACCGCTTCCTGAAGCAAACACAGCTATCTTTTTCATCACATTTCCTCCGTTGTTTTAAAATAACGGGAATTCACTTTATCTAAAGACCTAGATTATTTTAAATGAATATCTACTACACCTGGTTGATTTGTGACAACTCCAATAGAATATGCTTTTTCACCATTCTCATTAAAGAATTTCACTACATCATCTGCAACTGTTTCATCAACAGCTAAGACCATTCCAGTACCCATATTAAAAATATTGTACATATCTAAACGATCTAGGTTCCCGACCTTCTCCATGACGTTAAATATCGCTGGTACTTCCCATTTATCTTCTGATAACAGGGCACCTAATCCTTCAGGAAGCATTCTAGGAATATTCTCAATAAAACCGCCACCTGTAATATGGGCCATGCCTTTAATATTGAACTTTTCAAGAGCAGCTAAAATTGATTTTACATAAATCTTCGTTGGACGTAATAATTCTTCCCCTAGTGTACAGCCTAATTCTTCTACATGATCATTTAATGACATTTTTGCATCTTGTAAAAATACCTTACGTACCAATGAATATCCATTACTGTGAATACCACTTGATGCTAAACCAATTAAAATATCACCTTGCTTGATGTCATTCCCTGTGATGATTTTACTTTTTTCAACAGCACCTACTGCAAATCCTGCAAGGTCATATTCCTCATCTTTATACATGCCAGGCATTTCAGCTGTTTCTCCGCCTACAAGGGCACATCCTGCTTGTTCACAGCCATCTGAGACACCTTTTACAATCGCTTCAATCCTTGCTGGATCTTGCTTACCACATGCAATGTAATCAAGGAAGTATATCGGTTCTGCTCCTTGAACAACAATATCATTTACACACATTGCCACTGCATCAATTCCAATCGTATCGTGGCGATCCGCCATAAAAGCAAGCATTAGCTTCGTTCCAACGCCATCCGTACCTGAAACTAACACAGGCTCTTTTAAGTTTAAAGTAGATAAATCAAACATTCCTCCGAAACCGCCTAACCCGCTAAGTACACCAGGTCTCATTGTTCTTTGGACATGCTTTTTCATCCTTGAAACAGCTTCATACCCTGCTTCAATATTTACACCTGCTTGTTCATATGCTTTTGCCATTGAATAGATCCTCCAGTTTATCAAAGCCAGTAAAGAAGCGTATCGACTTTACCGGCTTCTCATACTTGAATTATTTTTTTACAAGTTTTTCCTTTATTTCTTCCTGTTCAAGGTCTGAATAAATTTCAGTTGGATATTTTCCAGTAAAGCATGCCATACAATGACCACATGTTTCACCTTCACCATTTCCACCTACTGCTTCTACCGTTCCTTCTACACTTAAAAAGGTTAGGGTATCTGCCTCGATAATTTTTCTTATTTCTTCGATTGATTTATCATTCGCAATTAGTTCTTCTCTTCTTGATGTATCAATTCCATAGAAACAAGGATTTTTAATCGGTGGTGAACTAATCACTACATGAACTTCCGTTGCCCCTGCATCGCGAAGCATTCGAACAATTCTTCTACTTGTCGTTCCACGCACAATAGAATCATCGACCATAATCACTCTTTTACCCGCAACGACTCCACGAACAGGAGAAAGCTTCATTTTAACTCCTTGCTCCCGTAATTCTTGTGTAGGTTGAATGAACGTACGTCCGACATAACGATTTTTGATTAGACCTAATTCATATGGAATCCCAGTTGCTTCTGCAAATCCGATTGCAGCCGATATACTTGAATCTGGAACTCCTGTTACGACATCCGCTTCAATATTCACTTCTTCTGCAAGTTTTTTGCCAAGTCTTTTTCGTGCTGAATGGACATTGATCCCGTTAATATTACTATCAGGCCGAGCAAAATAGACGTATTCCATCATACACATTGCTTGGTTGGACGCACGTGCAAACACTTCTGAACGTAAACCATCATCATCAATAATGACTAATTCACCTGGTAGAACATCACGGACAAACTCTGCACCAACCACATCAAAGGCACATGTTTCAGACGCTACAACATAGGCATCTCCCATTTTGCCGATTGATAATGGACGCATTCCATTTGGATCGAGTGCCACCATCAGACGATCTTCTGTCATGATCAGAAAAGCATATGCACCTTTGATCATACTTAATGCATTTTTGACACGTTCTTTAAATGGAGTATGGCCACCTCTTCTAATTAGATGGGCCAATATTTCTGTATCTGAACTTGTTTGAAAAATACTCCCTTGTCCTTCTAGCTGGCTTTTTAACTGAAGGGCATTCACTAAATTCCCATTATGGGCAAGAGCAAGACTTCCCGTTTGAAAATGGAAAACGAGTGGCTGGACATTTTCATATCCACTTCCACCAGCCGTTGTATAGCGAACATGACCAATTGCAGCCTTTCCAGTTTTCAGTTCTTTCATCGCTTCAGATGTAAAGACTTCGGTTACAAGCCCTTCCCCTTTTACCCCTTTTACCACTTCTCCGTCGGAAACAACTATTCCTGTACCTTCTTGTCCTCGGTGTTGCAAGGCATGAAGCCCGTAATACGTAACTTGTGCGGCATCAGGATGTCCCCAGATACCAAAGATACCACATTCTTCATTTAGCCCTTTTAATTCACCTAGCCTTTTTATCTCAGGTAACCCCTTCAGGTTAGGATTTCCAATTAATTTAGCAGGCATGAAATAGCTCCTCTCCAAGCAGATTCTAATTTTTCTATAGATGTATTTACAACATTTTCCCCGTTATTCGAAATTTGTAGTACTGGTTGTTCTGTTACTTCCCCAATTAAAGTAGCTCCTGTTATTTTTTCGAATTGAGCTTGATTTTCTTTTTTCACTGAAAGTAGAAAACGTGATTGTGATTCACTAAATAAAGCTGTTACCACGTCTCCTGTTGTCTTTACCTTCGCACCCAAATCAGAGCCAAATGTACTTTCTGCCAAAGCAACACCTAGACCACCTTCAGCTAAATCATGTGCTGAAGCAACAAGTCCTGCAGTAATGGCATCAAGAACGGCCTTTTGATGTTTCTTTTCTACTTCTAAATCAATTTGGGGTGATTGACCATAAATCTTACCTTCCATTAACTTTTGTAATTCACTACCGCCAAACTCTGGCTTTGTTTCACCAAGTAAATAAATTAAATCACCAGCAGATTTAAATGATTGTGTTGTAATATGATCAAGGTCTTCTACAAGCCCAACCATTCCAATGACAGGTGTTGGATAAATCGCTTCTCCATTTGTTTCATTATATAAAGAAACGTTTCCTCCGATGACCGGTGCTTCTAATATTTTACAAGCCTCTGCCATACCATCTGTTGATTTTTCAATTTGCCAGAAGATTTCAGGCTTTTCAGGGTTACCAAAGTTTAGATTGTCTGTTACTGCTAATGGTTTAGCACCGGAACAAACTACATTTCTGGCTGCTTCAGCTACGACAATTTTCCCGCCTGTTTCTGGATCTAAATAAATGTAACGCGAATTACAATCGGTTTTCATGGCAAGAGCTTTTCTTGTGCCGCGAATCCGAACAACTGCAGCATCAGATCCTGGTGCAACAACTGTATTTGTACGAACCATGTAATCATATTGGTTATAAACCCATTCTTTACTTGCAATGGTTGGTTGTTTTAACAGTTTTTCAAGCATTTCTTCCACGTTATCAACTTGTGGAACATCCATGTTCATCTCTTGAAATTCACGGAAATAGGCAGGTTCTGCTGATGGCTTATGATAAACAGGTGCCTCTTCTGCCAATGCATCTGCTGAAATCTCTGCTACAACTTCACCATGATGAAGGAGACGTAACATTTTATCATCTGTTACTTTCCCAATTGCCACACAATCCAAATCATATTTTTTAAAGATTTCTTGAATTTCAGGTTCACGACCTGCTTCTACAATTAAAAGCATACGTTCTTGCGATTCTGATAGCATCATTTCATAAGCTGTCATGCCTGTTTCACGTTGTGGAACAAGGTCCAAATTCATTTCGATTCCTGTTCCTGCTTTACTTGCCATTTCAGATGATGAACTAGCAAGACCAGCAGCACCCATGTCTTGAATTCCAACAAGTGCATCTGATTTTACTACTTCAAGACAGGCTTCAAGTAATAACTTCTCCATGAATGGGTCTCCAACTTGAACAGCAGGCCGTTTCTCATCTGAACTCTCTGTTAGCTCTTCAGATGCAAATGTAGCTCCATGGATCCCGTCACGGCCCGTTTTCGCACCAACATACATGACTGTGTTTCCGATTCCTTTTGCTTGACCCTTTTGGATATCTTTATGGTCAAGAATTCCAACACACATCGCATTCACTAATGGATTGCCTTCATACGATGGTTCGAATTGAATATCACCGCCAACCGTTGGAATTCCAATACAGTTTCCATATCCCGCAATCCCTGCTACCACTTCTTTAAAGAGGTATTGAACGCGCGCGGATGAATCAAGCTCACCAAATCGAAGCGAGTTCAACATCGCAATTGGTCTTGCTCCCATTGAGAAAACATCACGGATAATCCCGCCTACTCCTGTGGCAGCTCCTTGGTATGGCTCAATGGCAGAAGGATGGTTATGACTTTCAATTTTGAAAACGACCGCTTGTTCGTCACCAATATCAACAATCCCTGCACCTTCACCAGGACCTTGTAAGACTTGTGGCCCAGATGTTGGGAATTTCCTTAATACGGGCTTTGAGTTTTTGTAACTGCAGTGTTCTGACCACATAACCGCAAATAGACCTGTTTCTGTATAGTTCGGAGCACGGCCGAGAATCTTTTCTGCCATCGCAAATTCTTCAGTAGTCAAGCCCATTGTTTTATAGATTTCTTCTTCTTTAATTTGCTGTGGACTCAGCTTCAAGATTTAACGACATGTGATTCCCTCCATTGTTTCACGATTGATTGGAAAACTTTAAGACCATCTGCTCCTCCTAAGAGTTCATCAACAGCTCTTTCAGGGTGTGGCATCATTCCTAATACATTACCTTGTTCGTTCGTAATACCTGCTATATTTTCAAGACTTCCATTTGGATTAATTCCTTCATACGTAAAGACGATTTGATTATTTTTCTTTAACTCAGCAAACGTTTCTTCATCACAGTAATAGTTCCCTTCACCGTGAGCGATCGGAATTGTGATGATTTCATCTTTATCATATTGATTCGAAAACATGGTTTGATTATTTTCTACTCTTAATTTAGATGGACCACAAATGAATTTTAAACTTTCATTTCTTTTCATAGCACCAGGCAGTAACCCAGCTTCTAGTAAAATTTGAAATCCGTTACAAACACCAAGAACTGGCTTTCCCTCTTTTGCTGCCTTCACAACTTCTTGCATCACATTACTAAAGCGGGCAATGGCTCCACAACGTAAATAATCGCCGTATGAGAATCCACCAGGAAGTAAAATTCCGTCAAATTCGTCTAGACTTTCCGTTGTATGCCAAACATATTCAACTTCTTCACCTAATTCATCTTTGATTGCATGAAACATATCTATATCACAATTGGATCCAGGAAAAACGATGACTGCAAATTTCACTTTGCAACAGCCTCCTCAATTTCAAAACGGTAGTCTTCAATAACTGGGTTTGCTAAGAGGCGATCACATACTTCTTTCACAACATCTTCAACTGGGCGATCTGATTTTTCAACCATTAATTCCATGTATTTACCGATACGAACATCAGTGATTTCGTTATACTTCATAGTGTGTAAGGAGTCCATCACCGCTGTCCCTTGTGGATCTAGTACACTTTCTCTTAACGTGACGAATACCTTTACTTTATACATGGTTCCTGCCTCCTAATTTGGCTAAAATGATTTCATATGCATCAGTTAAATTTCCTAAATCACGACGGAAAAGATCTTTATCAAGCTTATGATTGGTTTTAGCATCCCAGAGTCGGCAAGTATCTGGTGAAATCTCATCAGCTAATAAAATGTTGCCATCTGTATCCTTCCCAAATTCAAGCTTGAAATCAATCAAAGCAACATCTACTCCTGCAAAAATCCCAGTTAATACTTCGTTTACCTTTAAGGCCTTTGCTTTTATTTCATTTGCTTCTTCTTTCGTTGCAATTCCAAGTACATCCACATGTTCATCTGTTAATAACGGATCTCCCAAGCAATCATTTTTATAATAAAATTCAACAATCGGTCTAGACAAAAGTGTTCCTTCTTCAATCCCTAATCTTTTTGAAAAATTACCTGCAGCTATATTTCGTACTACGGTTTCAAGGGGAATAATCGTAACCTTTTTAACAAGCTGCTCTGTCTCAGATATTTGTTTAATGAAGTGAGATTCTATCCCTTTTTCTTTTAATTTTTCGAAAATAAGACTTGTGATTTCATTGTTTAAACGGCCTTTACCGGCTATTTCAGCCTTCTTTTCACCATTAAAAGCAGTTGCAGAATCCTTGTATTCAACCCAAACGACACCTTCATCATCTGTTGCATAGATTTTTTTTGCTTTTCCTTCGTAAAGCTGTGCGCCCTTTTCCATTTGAAAAGCCTCCCCTTGAATGGGACCCTAGCCCATAAAAGTCCCCGATCATGATTCTTATAGACCTAATTTTTCAAAAATGTAATCTACATTTTTCAGATGATAGTTGTAATCAAAACAATCCGCAATTTCTTCTAAAGATAGTTTAGAAGTGATTTTTTCTTCACTTTCCACTAATGTGCGGAATGGAACTTGCGTTTCCCATGATTCCATCGCTTTAGGTTGAACAGTATCGTAAGCTTCTTCTCTCGGTAAACCTTTGTCAATTAAGGCAAGAAGAACACGTTGTGAATAAATTAAACCAAGTGTACGATCCATATTACGTTTCATATTTTCAGGGAATACCGTTAAGTTTTTCACGATATTACCAAAACGGTTTAACATATAATTCAAAGCAATCGTTGCATCAGGAAGAATGATTCTTTCTGCAGATGAATGAGAGATATCACGTTCATGCCACAGTGGAACATTTTCATAAGCTGTTAGCATATAACCACGGATTACACGAGCCATCCCTGTCATATTTTCAGAACCAATTGGATTACGTTTATGTGGCATGGCAGATGAACCTTTTTGCCCTTTTGCAAAGAATTCTTCTACTTCGCGCGTTTCACTTTTTTGTAAGCCACGAACCTCCACAGCAAATTTTTCAATTGAAGTCGCAATTAAGGCAATGGTAGACATATAATGTGCATGACGATCACGTTGTAGGGTTTGTGTTGAAATCGGTGCTGGTTTAATTCCTAGCTTTTCACAAACGTATTTTTCTACAAATGGATCAATATTTGCATAGGTTCCAACTGCACCGGAAATTTTCCCATATTCAATTCCTGCAGCTGCTTGTTTAAAGCGTTCTAGATTACGCTTCATTTCTTCATACCATAACGCCATTTTCAAACCAAATGTAGTTGGCTCTGCATGGACCCCATGTGTACGCCCCATCATAACGGTATACTTATGTGCTTGGGCCTTTTCTTTTAGGATGTCAACAAATCTTTCAAGGTCCTTTAAGAGAATCTCATTTGCTTGTTTAATTAAATAAGACAGAGCGGTATCGACAACATCTGTTGATGTTAATCCATAATGTACCCATTTTCTTTCTTCACCTAATGTTTCTGAAACTGCACGGGTGAATGCTACGACATCATGTCTTGTTTCTTCTTCAATTTCTTTAATACGGTTCATGTCGAACGAAGCATTTTCACGGATTTTCACTACATCTTCTTTAGGAATCTCACCCAGCTCAGCCCATGCTTCACATGCAAGGATTTCAACCTCTAACCAAGCTTTATAGCGATTTTCCTCTGTCCAAATCGCACCCATTTCTGGCCTAGTATAACGATCGATCATGATCCATCCTCCGATCTATTCTGCGCAACTTTACCATATATTACTTTGTTCGATTTCTTCTAAAGCCTCTTCAACAGAATTACGTAAGAGCGTCACATGTCCCATTTTGCGTTTTTCTTTGGCATCTTTTTTTCCATACAAGTGGATTTTCCAATCCTTCTTTTCCGGAACAATTTCCATGATTTTCTCCATGTGTTCGCCCAAGATATTCACCATCACAACGGGTTTAAGCAATGTTGTGCTTCCAAGTGGTAAATTACAAACAGAACGAACATGCTGTTCAAATTGTGAAGTTTCACATGCCTCTATAGAATAATGACCAGAGTTATGTGGCCTTGGTGCCAATTCATTCACATAAATCCCTTCATTTGTTAAAAACATTTCAACAGCCAAAATACCGACTAATTGAAAGCTCTGAGCAAGCTTTTTCGCTATTTCAATTGCATTCTCCGTGGCTGACTCACTAATTCTTGCCGGAACAATGGTCTCATGCAAAATATTGTCTTGATGAATATTTTCACCAACGGGAAAAATCGTTGTTTCCCCTTTCGCATTTCTACAGACAATGACTGAAATTTCCTTTTCATAAGGAATAAATTTTTCTAACACACAAGTTCCTGATTGTAAAAGCTTCGCTGCTTCTTTCACTTCGTCTTGTTGGCGGATAACGTATTGTCCTTTGCCGTCATAGCCTCCATTTGCCGTTTTCAACACAGCAGGATAACCAAGCTCGTTTAAGCCATTAAGTATATCTTCTTCTTTATTTATAACCGTATAGGGTGCAACCTCTATTCCTGCTGCCACAATCGCTTGTTTTTCCGTAATACGATTTTGAGTAATTTCTAATAATTTAACTCCTTGTGGTACATAAGCATTTTCACTTAACCAACGAAGACCATTTGCATCAATGTTTTCAAATTCATAGGTAATGACATCACTTACTTGGGCCAATTTTTGAAGTGAATCAATATCACTATACTGACCAATGATCGCTATATCTGAAACTTGAGCACATGGACAATCCTCTGTTGGATCCAAGACAGCTATACGGTATCCTTGTGCCTTTGCAGCTAGTGCAATCATTCTTCCAAGCTGCCCACCACCAATGATACCGATTGTTTGTCCTGGTAAAATAACTTTATTAGACAAGCTGATCACTACTTTCTAATGCTGCTTTTTTCATTTCATTTCGATAGTTTTCCAATCTTTCCGCTAAACCTTCATCAAAGGCACCAAGTATCTGAACTGCCAGCAGACCTGCATTTTTTGCTCCAGATGTTCCGATCGCCACCGTTGCGACTGGAACTCCTCCAGGCATTTGAACAATGGATAAAAGTGAATCTAGACCGCTTAGAGCCTTTGATTGAACAGGGACTCCAATCACAGGTAACGTTGTCTTTGCTGCTACCATACCTGGTAAATGTGCTGCCCCTCCTGCTCCAGCAATAATAACCTTTAAGCCTTTTTCTCTTGCCCCTTCAGCATATTGAAACATTAAATCTGGAGTACGATGTGCAGACACGACTTTCTTTTCATAAGGAACTTCGAATAGTTCAAGAATCTCACAAGCCTGTTTCATCGTTTCCCAGTCAGATTTACTCCCCATAATGACTCCTACTTGAGCCTCCATAAAATACCTCCATCCATATTCGCCTATACTTTTTTTACCAATCAAATTATATCATTTAATACAAAGATTCCTGCTTTTGAAAATAGACAACTTTCGAACATTGTTTTATGAGGAAATAATCCATTTTACTTTAGTGTTTGCCTTTTCCATATACTTTTACTCCTAAATCCCTAAAAAAGCCCAGACAGATGCATCCATGAGGGAAAGCAATCTGTCTGGGCTAGTAAGTCGTCTTGAAAGATATAATAGAAATATACTCCGTATATTCTATTAAGATGGTTGCCGAGTAATTGACTTTCCCTCATAGTCCAATCATTTACGGTAATCAGGTAGATACTTATAGGCCATATTCCTATTATTATATGAGGGCAATAGAATATTTTTCGATACTCCCATTTAAACATGCTTTTTCGACAATTGTCAACAAGAAACTACGAACAATTTTATTATTATTAAATTCTATTGTTCGTGTTTATTGTTTATTCCAGAATTTTCACTTCAAATATTATTTTCCTTCCTGCTGGTTCATAGGATACTTGTCCATTTTCGTTTTTTCTTGAAATATAGGTTTTTCAGTTCTCTTTACAGGTACATATCCGTCTTTTTTAATCCGTTCTAGGCAATCATTGATACTTTCATTTTCTTCAACTTCATAGATCTTTTTCTTTTTATTCATCCTATTGTATTCCTTTCCATTTATATGTGATATATTTTACATTTTATAAAAAAATATACGTAAAAAAAGAGCACCCTTAAGGAAGGATACTCTTTTGTTGCTTGGCGACGTCCTACTCTCACAGGGACAAAGTCCCAACTACCATCGGCGCTGAGAAGCTTAACTTCCGTGTTCGGTATGGGAACGGGTGTGACCTTCTCGCTATCGTCACCAAACTATTTAATTTGAGAGTTGTTCTCTCAAAACTGGATAATGTTGAAGAAGAAATAACACGTATAAACATTTATCTTTCTATTACATATAGGTTAAGTCCTCGACCGATTAGTATTTGTCAGCTCCACGTGTCACCACGCTTCCACCCCAAACCTATCAACCTGATCATCTTTCAGGGGTCTTACTAGCTTAACGCTATGGGAAATCTCATCTCGAGGGGGGCTTCATGCTTAGATGCTTTCAGCACTTATCCCTTCCGCACATAGCTACCCAGCGATGCTCTTGGCAGAACAACTGGTACACCAGCGGTGCGTCCATCCCGGTCCTCTCGTACTAAGGACAGCTCCTCTCAAATTTCCTGCGCCCACGACGGATAGGGACCGAACTGTCTCACGACGTTCTGAACCCAGCTCGCGTACCGCTTTAATGGGCGAACAGCCCAACCCTTGGGACCGACTACAGCCCCAGGATGCGATGAGCCGACATCGAGGTGCCAAACCTCCCCGTCGATGTGGACTCTTGGGGGAGATAAGCCTGTTATCCCCGGGGTAGCTTTTATCCGTTGAGCGATGGCCCTTCCATGCGGAACCACCGGATCACTAAGCCCGACTTTCGTCCCTGCTCGACTTGTAGGTCTCGCAGTCAAGCTCCCTTGTGCCTTTACACTCTACGAATGATTTCCAACCATTCTGAGGGAACCTTTGGGCGCCTCCGTTACTCTTTAGGAGGCGACCGCCCCAGTCAAACTGCCCACCTGACACTGTCTCCCACCCGGATCACGGGTGCGGGTTAGAATGTCAATACAGCCAGGGTAGTATCCCACCAATGCCTCCACCGAAGCTAGCGCTCCGGCTTCCAAGGCTCCTACCTATCCTGTACAAGCTGCACCGAAATTCAATATCAGGCTACAGTAAAGCTCCACGGGGTCTTTCCGTCCTGTCGCGGGTAACCTGCATCTTCACAGGTACTATAATTTCACCGAGTCTCTCGTTGAGACAGTGCCCAGATCGTTACGCCTTTCGTGCGGGTCGGAACTTACCCGACAAGGAATTTCGCTACCTTAGGACCGTTATAGTTACGGCCGCCGTTTACTGGGGCTTCAATTCAAAGCTTCGCTTACGCTAACCTCTCCTCTTAACCTTCCAGCACCGGGCAGGCGTCAGCCCCTATACTTCGCCTTGCGGCTTTGCAGAGACCTGTGTTTTTGCTAAACAGTCGCCTGGGCCTATTCACTGCGGCTCTTCAGGGCTTTAACACCCTTAATGAGCACCCCTTCTCCCGAAGTTACGGGGTCATTTTGCCGAGTTCCTTAACGAGAGTTCTCTCGCACACCTTAGGATTTTCTCCTCGACTACCTGTGTCGGTTTGCGGTACGGGCACCCACTTCCTCGCTAGAGGCTTTTCTTGGCAGTGTGGAATCAGGAACTTCGGTACTATAATTCCCTCGCCATCACAGCTCAGCTTACACGCAGATGGGATTTTCCTCACCTGCTGCCTAACTGCTTGGACGCGCTAATCCAACAGCGCGCTTACCCTATCCTCCTGCGTCCCCCCATCACTCAAACGGAAGTTTGGTGGTACAGGAATATCAACCTGTTATCCATCGCCTACGCTTTTCAGCCTCGGCTTAGGCCCCGACTAACCCTGAGCGGACGAGCCTTCCTCAGGAAACCTTAGTCATTCGGTGGATGAGATTCTCACTCATCTTTCGCTACTCATACCGGCATTCTCACTTCTAAGCGCTCCACAAGTCCTTACGATCTTGCTTCAACGCCCTTAGAACGCTCTCCTACCACGGACACCATAAGGTGTCCATCCACAGCTTCGGTGATACGTTTAGCCCCGGTACATTTTCGGCGCGGAGTCACTCGACCAGTGAGCTATTACGCACTCTTTAAATGGTGGCTGCTTCTAAGCCAACATCCTGGTTGTCTAAGCAACTCCACATCCTTTTCCACTTAACGTATACTTTGGGACCTTAGCTGGTGGTCTGGGCTGTTTCCCTCTTGACTACGGATCTTATCACTCGCAGTCTGACTCCCATGGATAAATCTTTGGCATTCGGAGTTTGTCTGAATTCGGTAACCCGATGGGGGCCCCTAGTCCAAACAGTGCTCTACCTCCAAGATTCTAACGCATGAGGCTAGCCCTAAAGCTATTTCGGAGAGAACCAGCTATCTCCAGGTTCGATTGGAATTTCTCCGCTACCCACACCTCATCCCCGCACTTTTCAACGTACGTGGGTTCGGTCCTCCATCCAGTGTTACCTGGACTTCAACCTGGACATGGGTAGATCACCTGGTTTCGGGTCTACGACCACATACTAAAATCGCCCTATTCAGACTCGCTTTCGCTGCGGCTCCGCCTTATCAGCTTAACCTTGCATGTAATCGTAACTCGCCGGTTCATTCTACAAAAGGCACGCCATTACCCGTTAAAGGGCTTTGACTACTTGTAGGCACACGGTTTCAGGAACTATTTCACTCCCCTTCCGGGGTGCTTTTCACCTTTCCCTCACGGTACTGGTTCACTATCGGTCACTAGGGAGTATTTAGCCTTGGGAGATGGTCCTCCCAGCTTCCGACGGGATTTCTCGTGTCCCGCCGTACTCAGGATCCACTCAGGAGGGAACGAAGTTTCGACTACAGGGTTTTTACCTTCTTTGACCGGCCTTTCCAGACCTGTTCATCTACCCCGTTCCTTTGTAACTCCATGTAGAGTGTCCTACAACCCCAAGAGGCAAGCCTCTTGGTTTGGGCTGATCCCGTTTCGCTCGCCGCTACTCAGGGAATCGCAATTGCTTTCTCTTCCTCCGGGTACTTAGATGTTTCAGTTCCCCGGGTCTGCCTTCAATACCCTATGTATTCAGGTAAAGATTCTATCCTATTAAAGATAGAGGGTTTCCCCATTCGGAAATCTCTGGATCAAAGCTTACTTACAGCTCCCCAAAGCATATCGGTGTTAGTCCCGTCCTTCATCGACTCCTAGTGCCAAGGCATTCACCGTGCGCCCTTTCTAACTTAACCAGTTAAAAAGTAAATATGGTGTTTACTTGGTTATTTCTTAGTTTCTTCATTACATTATCCAGTTTTCAAAGAACAATACTTTCTCGAGGAATTACTCCCTCAAAACTAAACAAACAAAAAGCGTCAAGTTAATGTCATCTCCTAAGAGATGTTCCGTTAATATCCTTAGAAAGGAGGTGATCCAGCCGCACCTTCCGATACGGCTACCTTGTTACGACTTCACCCCAATCATCTGTCCCACCTTAGGCGGCTGGCTCCTTGCGGTTACCCCACCGACTTCGGGTGTTACAAACTCTCGTGGTGTGACGGGCGGTGTGTACAAGACCCGGGAACGTATTCACCGTGGCATGCTGATCCACGATTACTAGCGATTCCGGCTTCATGTAGGCGAGTTGCAGCCTACAATCCGAACTGAGAATGGTTTTATGGGATTGGCTAAACCTCGCGGTCTCGCAGCCCTTTGTACCATCCATTGTAGCACGTGTGTAGCCCAGGTCATAAGGGGCATGATGATTTGACGTCATCCCCACCTTCCTCCGGTTTGTCACCGGCAGTCTCCTTAGAGTGCCCAACTGAATGCTGGCAACTAAGGACAAGGGTTGCGCTCGTTGCGGGACTTAACCCAACATCTCACGACACGAGCTGACGACAACCATGCACCACCTGTCACTCTGTCCCCCGAAGGGGAACGTCCTATCTCTAGGATTGTCAGAGGATGTCAAGACCTGGTAAGGTTCTTCGCGTTGCTTCGAATTAAACCACATGCTCCACCGCTTGTGCGGGTCCCCGTCAATTCCTTTGAGTTTCAGCCTTGCGGCCGTACTCCCCAGGCGGAGTGCTTAATGCGTTTACTGCAGCACTAAAGGGCGGAAACCCTCTAACACTTAGCACTCATCGTTTACGGCGTGGACTACCAGGGTATCTAATCCTGTTTGCTCCCCACGCTTTCGCGCCTCAGCGTCAGTTACAGGCCAAAGAGTCGCCTTCGCCACTGGTGTTCCTCCACATCTCTACGCATTTCACCGCTACACGTGGAATTCCACTCTTCTCTCCTGCACTCAAGTCCCCCAGTTTCCAATGACCCTCCACGGTTGAGCCGTGGGCTTTCACATCAGACTTAAAGGACCGCCTGCGCGCGCTTTACGCCCAATAATTCCGGACAACGCTTGCCACCTACGTATTACCGCGGCTGCTGGCACGTAGTTAGCCGTGGCTTTCTGGTTAGGTACCGTCAAGGTACGAGCAGTTACTCTCGTACTTGTTCTTCCCTAACAACAGAGTTTTACGATCCGAAAACCTTCATCACTCACGCGGCGTTGCTCCGTCAGACTTTCGTCCATTGCGGAAGATTCCCTACTGCTGCCTCCCGTAGGAGTCTGGGCCGTGTCTCAGTCCCAGTGTGGCCGATCACCCTCTCAGGTCGGCTACGCATCGTGGCCTTGGTGAGCCGTTACCTCACCAACTAGCTAATGCGCCGCGGGCCCATCTATAAGTGACAGCGTAAACCGTCTTTTAGCTTTTCTACATGTGTAGAAAAGAATTATCCGGTATTAGCTCCGGTTTCCCGAAGTTATCCCAGTCTTATAGGCAGGTTGCCCACGTGTTACTCACCCGTCCGCCGCTAACCTTTGGGAGCAAGCTCCCAAAGGTTCGCTCGACTTGCATGTATTAGGCACGCCGCCAGCGTTCGTCCTGAGCCAGGATCAAACTCTCCAATAAAGTGTTTGAATAGCTCATAAAAGTTTGTTGCAATTAAGCAACTAGTTTTGTTACATATAGTAACTTGAATTAACGTTGACGTTTTTGTTTGTTTAGTTTTCAAAGAGCAATTTTTCTATCGCTTAGAAGCGACTTTAATAATATATCACAATCGATTTCAGAAAGTCAACAACTTTTTTAAAATCTTTTATACTTTATATGTTTCATTTCCTGTTTAACGACTGTTTTAATATACTAACATTTAGATATCCTAACGTCAATATTATTTTTAACAAAACCACAAAAAGTTCACATCTGCTATTTCAACGAGAAACAAAAAAGCTGACCACACCATGCAGCCAGCTCCATCAAATCTATCTGAAAATAAAATATAAGACAAAGATAATAAAGAATAAATACATAATTGGATTAATCTCTTTACGACGACCTGCAACGATCATAGTGATTGGATAGAAAATAAATCCAACCGCGATACCCGTTGCAATGCTATAAGATAAAGGCATAAGTGCCATTGTTAAAAACGACGGGACTGCAATCGCAAAATCCTTCCAATCAATATTACCTAATGATGAAACCATCAATACTCCAACAATAATTAAAGCAGGTGCTGTTACATAAGATGTAACAATCTGTAATAACGGGAAAAAGAATAGAGACAATAGAAAACATACTGCTGTTACAAGTGAGGCAAAACCAGTTCTTGCTCCTGCCGCAACCCCTGTTGATGACTCAACAAAAGATGTGACGGTTGAAGTTCCTAAAACTGATCCAGTCACGGAAGCAATTGAATCTGAAAATAAAGCTCGACCTGCACGAGGAAGTTTATTATTCTTCACAAATCCAGCTTGGTTAGCTACCGCCACTAATGTACCTGCGTTATCAAAGAAGTCCACAAATAAAAATGTTAAGATAACTCCAATCATCGCTGTTGTATAAAAAGACGGATCACTAAAGGATGTAAATACCGCCCCAAATGTTGGTTCCAAACTTGGTACTTTATCAACGATTTTCGTTGGGATGTCAATTAAACCAAAAATCATCCCGGCAATAATCGTAATGATCATTCCGAAAAATACGCCGCCTTTAACACCTCTTGTCATTAGTATTACCGTTACAATGATTCCAAATATAGAAAGTAGTGTATTTGGTTGAGTAATATCGCCAATGGCCTACTAATGTAGCATCGTTATTAACGATTATACCTGAAGACTGTAACCCAACAAACGTAATAAACAATCCAATACCAGCACCAACCGCATGCTTTAATTCAATTGGAATTGCATTGATTAACTTTTCGCGTAATCCTGTTAACGTTAAAATCAAGAAGAACATACTCGAAATAAATACTGCTCCTAATGCATGCTGCCAAGGTGTACCCGTCCCCAAAACAACGGTATAAGCAAAGAATGCATTTAAACCAAGACCCGGCGCAAGTGCTAAAGGATATCTCGCAACCAACCCCATTATCAAACAACCAATTGCAGCAGATAATGCGGTTGCCACAAATACAGCACCATAGTCCATTCTTAGGTGATTCGGTAAATCCGGTACATCCGCCAACGTTAATGTAATCGGATTTACTACTAAAATATAGGCCATTGCTAGAAACGTTGTTATACCACCAATTATTTCACGGCGATAGTTCGTTCCCAATTCTTCAAACTGAAAATACTTCTTCATAAATGAACCTCCTAAATAAGTTCTTTCTTAAAAATGCCTTTGGCTGATTACAAAGGAAGATATCTTTGTATAGAAATATTATTATATTTTTATGATTACCTAATTCAAAGACTATAACGCCCCTTTTTTAGAAAAAGCAAAAAAGCACTTCGTTACATACGAGGCGCTTGACTACAATTATGACATCAATAGGATTATATAAAATCTTCTATATGTCACTTCGTAGTCAAGCTATTTACGGTAGCTTGGTAGAAACTTATGGGCCTATCCCCAAAATTATACAATGTAATTTGCTATGTAATTTTAAAATCACCAACACATTTTAACAATGCAGAAAACGTTAGTCAATACAAAAAGCGAACATTAATTATGTCCGCTTTTTGAACGTTCGTTTTTATGTTAAACCTTTATTCTTTGCTCCCCTTTTTTAATAAAAGGGAGAGTTTATTAATGCAAGGTATTTTCAAAAAGCTCTATCTTATAATGCGTTAAGGATTGCTTGTACAGAATCCTTTGCATCACCAAAGGTCATTGATGTGTTTTCTTTAAAGAATAACGGATTTTGTACTCCCGCATATCCTGCATTCATGGAACGTTTAAATACAATGACATTTTCTGCATTCCAAACTTCAAGAACAGGCATACCAGCAATCGGGCTATTTGGATCCTCTTGAGCAGATGGATTTACTGTATCATTTGCCCCGATAACAAGTACTGTTTCTGTATCTGATAAATCATCATTAATTTCATCCATTTCTAACACAATATCATATGGTACTTTTGCTTCTGCTAAGAGTACATTCATATGACCTGGTAGACGACCGGCTACCGGGTGAATCGCAAAGCGAACATTGATTCCTTTATCACGAAGCTTTTTCGTGATTTCCGCTACCGGATATTGCGCCTGAGCTACCGCCATACCATATCCTGGCGTAATGACAACAGAGCGTGAATTCTTTAATAACTCTGCGACTTCTACCGGACTCATTTCACGATACTCACCCATTTCTTCTGAATCACCAGAACTAACGGTTTTATTTCCAAATCCACCAAGAATAACAGAAATGAACGATCGGTTCATCGCTTTACACATAATGTAGGATAAAATCGCACCAGAAGATCCTACTAATGCCCCTGTTATGATTAATAGATCATTTGAAAGCATAAATCCAGCTGCTGCTGCTGCCCAACCTGAATAGGAGTTTAGCATAGAGATAACAACTGGCATGTCGGCCCCACCAATAGAGGCTACTAAATGCCATCCAAAAGCTAAAGCAATGACTGTCATGATAATTAGGTAATATAGTGAAGGTCCTTGTCCACCTTCCATAATAAATAAAACCATAAGAACAACAGTAGCAATAAGAGCTAATAAGTTAAGCTTGTGTTTGCCTGGTATTGAAAGTGCTTTTGAACTAATGAGTCCATGAAGCTTCCCATAAGCTACAATAGACCCTGTAAAAGTGATCGCACCAATAAAAATACCAAGGTAAATTTCAATTAATTCAATATTTAAAAGAACATCAGTTTCAGGTGTATGAGTACCTAAATATAAATTTAAAAAACTATTATAACCAACCAGTACAGCCGCTAACCCTACAAAACTATGCAAGACAGCTATCAATTCTGGCATCTCTGTCATTTCTACCTTTTTAGCTAATCGAAGCCCTATCAAACTACCAATGAGCATTGCAATTAGTACATAAACTATACTTTGCGGATCAACTAGTAAAATGGTAGCAATTAAGGCAATGGTCATCCCTATGACACCATAACGATTCCCATTTTTAGCTGTTTCCTGTTTTGATAATCCCGCTAAACTCATAATAAATAAAATTGCAGCAACGATATATGCTGATGTAATTAATCCTTCTAACATGTCTTGTCACCTCTCTACTCTTTGCTAAACATTTTTAACATACGTTGAGTAACCGTAAAGCCACCCACAATGTTAATCATTGCAATTAATATTCCAATAAATGATAAGACTTTCACAATTGTGTTCGGATTGCTAATTTGCAATAAAGCACCTACTAAAATAATACCCGAGATCGCATTCGTAACTGACATGAGAGGTGTGTGTAAAGAATGTGTAACATTCCAAACGACATAATAACCTACCACGATCGCTAATGCAAAAACGATAAAATGAGATAAAAATTCAGGAGGTGAGACATATCCTACCCATCCGAATAATAAGACTCCAATTACCCCTAAATAATACTTTAGATTTGAAGGTTTTTTCTCTACCGCAACTTCTACTTGACTCTCATTCGTTTTTGCTGGAGCCGGAGCCGCTGTCACACTGATAGCTGGAGGTGGAAAAGTTACCTCTCCTTTATGAATGACACTCATGTTACGCAAGATAACATCTTCAAAATCAATATTAATATTTCCGTCTTTTTCTTTACATAGCAATTTTGCTAAGTTGACCAAGTTAGTAGCATACATTTCAGAAGCTTGAGTTGGTAAACGTCCAGGAAGGTCTGTATATCCAATCACCTTTACACCTGAATCCGTTACAAAAATTTCGCCAGGAACGGTATACTCACAGTTACCTCCTGCTTGCGCAGCCATATCCACGATGACTGAGCCTGGATTCATACTGTCAACCATTTCCTTTGTAATAAGCTTAGGCGCTGGTTTCCCCGGAATAAGTGCAGTTGTAATAATGATGTCGATTTCTTTGGCCTGCTGAGCAAATAATTCCATTTCAGCTTTAATAAATTCATCAGACATGACCTTTGCATAACCACCGGAAGTAGAGCCATCTTCTTCACCTTCAAATTCAAGCTTTAAAAACTCTCCTCCCATGGATTCAATTTGTTCTGCTACTTCAAGCCGGGTGTCAAATGCCCGAACAATGGCACCAAGAGATTTACTTGTTCCTATAGCCGCTAACCCAGCTACCCCTGCACCAATAATTAAAACCTTTGCCGGTGGCACTTTACCAGCTGCAGTAATTTGCCCAGTAAAAAATCTTCCAAAATGATGGGAAGCTTCAATAACTGCTCGATATCCACCAATATTAGCCATAGAAGATAAGGCATCCATAGACTGTGCCCTGGAAATTCTCGGTACCATATCCATAGCCAATACGTTAATATTTTTTTTAGAAAGCTTTTTAATCAAGTCTGGATTTTGCGCTGGATATAAGAAGCTTACTAACGTCGCTCCATCTTTAACTCTAGAAATTTCCTCATCATTTGGCGGGTTAACCTTATAAATGATGTCAGATTGCCAAATGTCAGCACCCTCTATAACCACTCCTCCAGCATTCCTATACTGTTCATCCGTAAAGCTAGCTCTTTCTCCTGCTCCTGATTCAATTGCAACGTCAAATCCGAGCTTTGTTAATTGAGTAATGGTTTTTGGAGTTGCCGCAACACGCGTTTCTCCAATAAGGCTTTCTTTTGGTATTCCAATTCTCATTTTCTTACTCCTTTCAGCATTTAAAAGCCATAAGATGTCGTTCACGTGAAGTGAACCCCTAAATAAATTAAGGTAATTAAAACAATAATACGAAAAAAATAAGTTTTCAAATATAAATGAATAGAACAAGTATTCAAAAATAAATGAATAAAACCTATTAATTATATCTTACAATAATATGATACTTAGTAACAGAGAAATATTGTGAATATTTTATATTAATCTATAAATATTTTTTATAGATACAATTCATAAAGCATAATTTCACCTTCTAGGACAAAAAAGCACCAGGCAACTTCCAAAAAATGGATGGTGCCTGGTGCTTGATTTTCGATTTAATTATTTTAATATTTTTCTTCATTAATCATTTGATTTTTGTAGTCTATTCCCACTCAATCGTAGCCGGTGGCTTACTTGTAATATCATACACGACGCGGTTCACATGAGGAACTTCATTCACAATACGGGTGGAGATCTTCTCAAGTACATCCCAAGGTATTCTAGCCCAATCTGAAGTCATGCCATCAATAGAGGTAACAGCACGAATACCAATTGTATGATCATACGTACGCGCATCACCCATAACACCTACACTACGAATGTTAGGAAGGACGGTGAAGTATTGCCAAATATCGCGTTCTAGGCCTGCCTTTTTCACTTCATCCCGTAAAATAAAGTCAGATTCTCGAACGATTTCTAATTTATCTTCCGTGATTTCCCCTAATACACGAATTCCAAGGCCTGGTCCTGGGAATGGTTGGCGCCAAACAATCTCATCTGGCATTCCTAGCTGCGTACCTAAAGCACGTACTTCATCTTTAAATAGTGTATTTAGTGGCTCAATCAATTTAAACTGCATATCTTCCGGTAACCCACCAACATTATGGTGAGATTTAATCGTTTGTGCCGTTGCTGTACCACTTTCAATAATATCGGTATAAAGAGTTCCTTGTGCTAAAAATTCGATTCCTTTTAGTTTTGTTGCTTCATCATCGAATACATAAATAAACTCATTTCCAATGATTTTACGTTTTTTCTCTGGATCACTTACACCCTCTAATTTTGAAAGGAAGCGTTCTTTGGCATCGACTTTAATGACATTCATACGGAACCCATTAGCTAAGGTTTCCATTACACCTTCCGCTTCACCTTTACGTAATAAACCATGATCAACAAAGATACATGTTAATTGATCACCAATCGCTCTATGGATCAACACCGCAACTACAGATGAATCAACCCCACCACTTAATGCACATAGAACTTGTTTATCACCAACTGTTTGGCGGATTTTTTCCATTTCAATTTCAATAAAGTTCTTCATAGACCAATCGCCTTTACAGCCACATACGTCAAATGCGAAGTTTTTCAGCATCTCAAAGCCATATTCAGAATGTTGTACTTCTGGATGGAATTGAACAGCATAAAATTTCTTTTCTTCATTACTCATCGCTGAAATAGGACATGATTCACTTGTCGCATCCACAGTAAAACCTTCTGGCGCTTCTACAACTAAATCACCATGACTCATCCAAACGACCTGTTCCTTTGGAAGTTTCGCAAGTAGACTAGATTCATTTTGAACCGTAATCGATGCCTTTCCATACTCACGGGTACTAGCAGATTCTACTTTCCCGTTTAAGTGCTTGGTCATTAATTGCATCCCATAGCAGATTCCCAAAACAGGCAATCCTAAATCAAAAATCGCTTCATCACAATGAAAAGCATTTTCATCATAAACACTGTTTGGACCTCCAGAGAATATAATCCCTTTTGGATTCATTTTCTTAATTTCCTCTGCTGTAATGGTATGCGGATGTAGTTCACTATACACACCAAAGTCACGAATTCTTCTTGTAATTAACTGATTGTATTGGCTCCCAAAATCAAGCACAACAATCATTTCTTGGTTTTCCATCAAAACTTTCCCCATCAGCCTATTCACCTCATCCATATTGGTTATACTACTAGTCTTCACTAAATACTATAATATGTTACATAAAAACTCTTTTATCAAAATAAATGAATGTAGCTATTATTGTACAAAGGGTTTATTACTTAAGCCTAACTAACATTGGGTTCATTATTATCACTTTTCGTTTCCCGAACATTATTGTACATTTCACTAATAGTACGGTCAAGACACTGACCTTTTTATTAAATTTTCCCACAATTGTTTCATCGTACTCCATGTGTCAGTTTCTAGCCCATTTCCATATAAATATTTTTCATATTGTCTTGTAAGTAGCTTCATTTCATTTGTTGAAAAATGACGATCGATTTCATCCGCATATTCCCGTAATGTTTGTCCTGATTTCCTTTTATAACCTGCCCGATTTAATTGTTTTAATAAAACCAGATAAGCATCAATAAAAGACTCATTTCCCTCTAAATGTTTAAACTTTCTTATATAATACTTCGGCAACCATTTTGCACGAATTCGATAAAGATAGAACCCAGTTAGAATCATAACAAGAATAAAGGCATAGAACCATACAATGTTTCTTGAGAAAAATTCCATTATGTTCTCCCCGATTTCTTTCAAGGAGACTGTTTGATTTTCCCCAGCAGTGGTAGTCTGTGTATCTTGCTCCTGTTTTTCAGGTTCCTCTGGTTTAGTACTTTCAATATTCGCTGTCATTTCTTCTACTGACTCTTCTTCATTCAAATAGTACTGTATTGGATTTGAAAAACCTGGTGTAGGGTCAAATGTGACCCATCCAACAAGTGGAAAATAGGCTTCAACCCAAGCATGAGCATTATTATTTGTTACTTCATATTCATACATTCCATCATTATAACTAATATATTCTCCCTCGGTATAGCCTTTTACCCACCTTGCCGGAATATCGAGTGAACGTAACAAAACAATCATCGAAGTAGAAAAGTTATTACAATACCCGACCATCGTTTCGAATAAAAATTGATCAACATAATCCTCGTTTGCACCAGGAATCGCTACATCTTGTAAACTATAGGAGAAAGTTGGTCCTTTCAAATATCGTTCAATCGCCTTCGCTTTGTCATACCATGTTTCCTCTTCTGCTGTTATCTCGGCAGCCAAATCACGAACCCTTTCTGGCAACTCGTCAGGTAGCTGGGTATATTGCGAAATAAATTCTTCACTTAAATTTGTTTCTTTTAAACTTTTTGTTGCCTGTAAGGCAATCATTGAGTAATTTGGTTTTTCATAGGTAACATAATACTCTGTGATTGAAGCTGGCTCTGTACCTATAAATGAATTCACTTTCTCAATTGACGGATCTAACTCGAAGGAATAATGGTCGCCACTCTGAATCTTCGTTACTCCAAATGGATAAACCACATGAGGATATTCCTTCATTTGTTTTACAGTGCTGGTTTGAACGGTCTTTTCAACAGCACCGTTTTCGATAAAGGAAATAATTGGCACATTATTTTCTGATGAAAATGGAATGGGTTCTGCTTCTTGATTAGATTGAACCCAGCCCTTTCCGGTGTAAACATCTTTACTTTCTACTTTCCAATAATGGTCTGATTCTACCTTTGTTTGAAAAACGATAGTGCGATCCTCTGACAAAGAGCCACCTAAACTACTATCATCTACTCCGTAACCAATTGTTTTGCTACTTGATCCAACCTTCAAATCATTTTTTATAAAAGAAACAGGGTCAGGCCAAATCGGATCTGCTTTAGGAAGACCATATCCAATAGACGCACTTAAAACAATCATAATCAATAAAGAGAGAAGCCATTTTCGAGTTGTTTTGGTTTGAAAATCAATTTTTCCATTCTTCCTTAAACGTTGAAGTGTTAAAATTCCCATCATCAAAAACCCACTAAGCACCGTTCTGACAATTGCCCAACTAGCGTCATAGGCTGTGAAAGTATCTAAAATGGTAATATAAACCGTTGTTAATAGGAAGAAAGTAAAAATCTTTTTCCTTTGAATCAACCAGTATTGCAGTAAATAGACCATGAACGCCAATAAAATAAAAAACAATAAACTTCTAAAAAGATGTGTTAATCCAACCCAATTCCCTGAAAACAAATAGTCAATATTACTCTTTATTTCTATTAGAAAGGGAGTTACCCACTGGAATTGAAGGAAATCCCCTTCATAATAAATTTCATGAAGTAAAAAAACAATCGCTATTCCTTTTATAGAAATATTAATCATGAATGGAGTTGGGAAAAAGGAAAGAATAAAGCAGACTGATAGAAATACAAGAAAAACCCAGATTTCAGCTGTTCCCGAGAGCTTCTGGATCGGCCAAATCCATTCGAAAAGCAGTAGGAAACTGAAAATATTTAATAAGAGGTATGAGAAATTCCACCTTTCACTCAAGACTCCCCACCTCCATTGTTTCCGCCTGAAACGGTCCATTGTGAATAAAGGAAACTACGATTCTATATGACCTTGCTAACTGTTTCAACGCTTGTTGAGATGGTGCAGCAGAGCTATTTTCCGATTCCATAACAATAATAACCACAGGTTTTTTCCCCAATGAGATTTTACTCGCTGCCTCAATGAGCTGCTCTGTCAAATGACTTGTGAGGAAAAAAAGAGCGGCTTTTTGATCCATCATAATTCTTTCCTTTACTATTGCTTCATGAAAAGCGATAGGACTTCGATCTTGGATTTTCGCTAAGTGAAAGAACAGTTGTTGTCTACTATATTCTCCACCGTGAATAGGCATGGAGATTGTTTCTTCGCTAACCGATAAAAAGCCAATCTTTGTTCCTTTATACAAAAGAACCTGTCCCAGTGATGCCGTAAAAGAAACAAGATTCTCAAACTGTGGGGATGGAGTACTATCCATTACTAGTAACACATCTGTTGATTGACCTGTTTCAAATTCCTTTGTAACCATTCCATTACGCTTAGCAGATGCCTTCCAGTTAATCCATGAAAGGCGATCTCCTGGTTGATATTCTCGAATCCCTACCACCATAGAAGGATCACTCTGTAGATGACCCTTTGTCAGTTGTATGCTTTGTTGGAGTAATTGATTTGCCGATACTTGGATGTATTCTTTAAACGAGGGGAAAACAAGGATCTTCTCATCTGTCAAAATATATTTCTCTTTTTCTATGATTCCGAGTAAGTCTCCGATCCTCACTACAATATTTCGGAATTCATGTTCTCCTCTTGGCAAATTTCTCATTCTATATTGGAATGAAAATTCTCTTTGAAAGCCTAAAAAATAAATCGTTTTATTACTATGATGGTGAACAGACTTTTGAATGGTTGGACTAAGATCGTCTTCTATAATGATAAAAAGAAGTGGAAAGGCATGGTTTCGTTTGATTGTAATCGTTACCGTTATATCATCATGGGCAAAGTATTCCCATTTACTAAATTCTCTTTCAGCAGTAAAGCTTTGTAACGAAAAAAGGACTACATAGAGGGCATATAATGCGAAGGGCAAAAAGCTATAAAATAAAAACCAACTAACAAACCCTCCTTGAAACATGGCATATGAAAAGGTGATCAAAATAAGGAGCAACAAACTAAACAATTTCCAGATCTTCCTTAGGGACTGGAAAATCTTTATCATTTAAATCACCCTCTGAACTGGAACTGGAACCATCGTTAATATGCGGTCCAATAGTTCTTCCGAAGTTATCCTTGCAAATTTGGCATCTGCTTTTAGAATCAAACGATGAGCAAAGACAGCAGGGACTAAGACTTGTACATCATCTGGAACACAATAGTCTCTACCATACATAAAGGCATGTGCTTGAGCGGCCTTCATTAACGCAATTGAACCTCGAGGACTTACTCCCATATAGATATTTTCATGGTTTCTTGTCTGATTTGCGAGCTCAACAATATATCGCTTAACGGTTTCATCGACATAAACTAATTTGACTCTACTCTGTAATTCCAGCAATTGCTCTAATTCAATAACAGATTGGATTTCTTCAATCGGCGACACCTTTTGAACACGATTTAAAACTTCAATCTCTTCATCAAAATCAGGGTATCCCATTTTCATTTTGAGTAAAAATCGATCGAGTTGGGCTTCTGGTAGTGGATAAGTACCCTCATATTCAACAGGGTTTTGCGTAGCCATCACAAAAAAGGGCTTTTCTAAGTGATAGGTGACCCCATCTATTGTAACACTTGCTTCTTCCATGGCTTCTAACAAGGCAGATTGAGTCTTTGGCGAGGTACGATTAATTTCATCAGCTAAAATAATATTCCCCATTAAAGGTCCCGGAACAAATTGAAATTCCATTTCCTTCTGATTATAAATTGAAACACCGGTAATATCTGATGGCAATAAATCGGGAGTAAACTGGATTCGATTAAAATTAGCACCGACTGACTTCGCTAGCGATCTTACCATCATCGTTTTTCCAACACCGGGAACATCTTCAAGCAAAACATGTCCTTCTGCTAATAAAGCCACAATGCTTAATTCTGCAACATTTCTTTTCCCAATCATAACCTTTTCAATATTATTTAAAATACTTTCTACAACCGGGTTCATCATTTCACCCACAACCAAACCCCTCCTAATTTGACTCCCATAACCAATTTATTTAAATTTATCTTTTTATGATTTTTATTACATTAATTCCATAAATTCAGTTAATTTTTCTACTCTTATTCTAAAATTTTTGTACAATAATTGCAAAAAAAGGTGCCTAACCCGATTATACATCCTTACATGCTTGGGTTAAACACCTTATATATGATTACTCTATTTTAAGTTTACTTATTAATGGATGCTATTTTCATAAAATTTGTTGTTAAGAGCATTAACGGACAATAATTTTTACCGTTTTACGTCCCCATTGTCTTGCTGCCGCATCACTTGACATTAATACGTCAATTTTGTGACCTTTGATTGCACCACCAGTGTCTGCAGCAATTGCTTCTCCATAGCCTTCCACCCATACTCTTGAACCTAACGGAATGACAGATGGATCTACGGCTATAAGTTTCATGTTAGGATTTGCTTTTACATTGATACCTGTAGCTGTTACTCCTGAACATCCGCTACAGTTAGGAGTATAAGCTGTTGCTGTAACATATAACTCTTTACCATTCGGTTTGCTTGTTGTTTTGCTCGTAGTTTCACTTGTTGTTTTACTTTTGTTATCATCTGATCTGTTACTGTTATTGGTACTTGTTGTTTTACTTTGATTTGATTGACTTACTGTTTTATTGGCTGAAGCTTCTTGAGCTACCTGCTTTGCTTTAGCCGCTGCTTCTTCTTGAGCTACCTGCTTTGCTCTAGCTGCTGCGCTTCTTGTTCTCGTTTTAATTTTTCTTGTGCTGCTGTGATTTGCGCTTGAATCGCTGATTTTTCTTTTTCAGCTATTGTAATTTCACTTGCAACTTTATTATATTGCTCTTGAACTGCTGCAAGTTCTACTTGTCTATTTTGTAAATTTTGTTCTAGATTCGCTTGTTCAGTTGCTAACGCTGTGTATTGTTCATTTAAATGTTTCTCTTGTTCATCAATTGCAGCCTTTTCATCCTCAATTTGTTGAAGATCTTGCTGTTGTTGCGTTAATAATTCTTTATCAGCATTTAATATAGTAGAAGCCGCACTTGCACGACCTAATAAATCTGCTAAACTCTCAGAGTTAAGAATGACTTCTAAGAATATATTCGTTTGATCTGTATGCTGTAAAGAAACTAGACGTTCTTGCATAATTCCTTTTCTAGCAAGCACCTTATCTTCTAAAATAACAATTTGCTCTTTCTTTTCTTCAATTAATTGTTTTGTTTCTTCAATGTTTTTTTGGATGGCATTAATATTTTTATTATTTTCAGTGATTTCATTCTCGATTGTTTGAAGATCAGCTTGTACATTTTTCATTTCAGAAGTTAGCGCATCCTTTTGAGTTTCTTTTTCTTGGATAACCGCTTCACTTTGTTTTAATTGATTGTTTAGATCTTGACTTGTTTCTGCTGCATTTGCTACTACAGTTGTTGAAAGTAAAATGATACTTGTTAACCCTGCAGCAAATATCCTTTTTAAGGAACGCATAAGACAACCCCTTTCTTCTAGTTATATTTATAACATAAGGAAAGGGGTCTTAGATTACAGTTTCATTACAATACAAAGTCAATTACCTTAAAAAATATGACTTTATTCGTTAATATTGAACAAATAATTCCCTGTTTTTTCCACATTTGGTGGAATTTCCCTACTAGAGTTCATGTTATTTTGCTATTTTGACAGACTCTAGAATCCTAATAAGATACGCCTGTACGTGTATGTGTCTTATTAAATTCCTCTATGTTTGGATCAAAGTATTTCTCTGTAAAATTTGCAACAAACTTATCATCTTTTAAATATCCTGATGCCCAAGTAGGGTCCATTGTCAGCCAGCTTCCATCTACTTTAGCTTCAACCCATGCATGTCTTCCCGGAAAGACTCCACCACCTGCTCTCCCCTCAACAAATCGAGCTTCAATATCACTAGCTCTTAGAAGTGCAACCGCTAAAAAAGCATAGTCCTGACAAACACCGGATTTCAATTCCAGCGTTTTTAATGCACTATCATCCCATCTAAATTCATCATTCTTATATTTTTGTACATCATATGTCACATTCTGCGCTACATAATCATAGATAGCCCTTGCTTTTTCACGATCGTTCGTTTTGCCACTTGTAAGCTGATTTGCCAACTCTACAACTTTAGGATCATCGGATTGAATTCCTCTCGAAGGAAGAAGATCTCGTTCATCCTTTTCTGTCTTTGATTTAACTTTAAACTGAGCAAAACCAAAGTATCTAAAGTAATCCCTATTTTCTTCACGAATTTCTGGAACACTCACAGTGACTTCATAAGTACCGGGCCCAAATCGCAGATAAAAAGAGTCATCAAATTGAAAGTTTTCAACAGGGATGACGTCGAGTGCTTCATCTTTACCTTTCTTGGTCGTCACATAAATATGAGTCGTTTCAGCCGCTAATTCAACGTTTGGATCAAGATTTCCTTTGATACGATACGTATTGTCCGCTTCCTCGCCACCAAAGGTTGGGTACTCCAATGTTACACCGCGTTCCAAATACATTTTTGAAAACTCAATTGGTTCCTTCAGCTCATTTGATTTGTTATCTATTAAAATAGAAGTTCCTAATTGGTAATAGTTGTCCCGTTCTCCATCTGGAACAAGTACTTCTAGTTCATGTAAACCTTCGCCAAAAAACAAGGGAATATCATATGAAAATGCTCCGTTTTGAATCGGAATGACATGATCCCATGTTTCTGAATCCTTTTTTAACACAACCATAACCGTATCATCGTCTGTTAATTTTCCAGCCTTACCTTTTAACGAAAAACTTCCATCCTCTTCTATATAGCCGGAATCTAGATCAATAGCCAACTCAGCTTCATTTCCGAAAGGAGTATAGCTAATATCACGCTTCATTTCCGGATTTACATTATTAACTTTAAAATCAATCGTGTCATAAAAATAATTTTCACGGTCTTTACTAGGAATCTGCACCGAAATCTTATATTCCCCTTCTCCATTGAAAAAGTGAATATCTTGCTTAAATTTCCCATCTTCAATCCCAGTATAATATTCATGCTGATTTCCAGCAGGTCCTTCTTCTGTTGAGGTGACCTTAATCCATAGCGTAATCCTCTTTCAACTGGGAATAGTCATCAATGTTTCCTTCTACGACTACTTTTCCATTTACGGCAAATTCTTTATATTTTGGTGCTTTAAACGTTGCACCAATTTCCTCTCCATAGGAGCTCATTTCAATCGGAATCAGTTCTAACTCAGCGTTTTTTTCCTCTGCCAGCAGGTCATATTGATCTTTTTCTTCCTTCTTTTCAGAACTTGCTTGATTATCATCACTGCAGGCCGTTAAAAATAATAACCCGGTCAATAAAAAAACGAAGAATAGTAATCCTCTGTTTCTCATCATTTTCATCCCCATCTATCTT
>CAVPUE010000002.1:0-829963 GCA_963708895.1 uncultured Bacillaceae bacterium
ATTATAGAGGTGAAAGAATTTGGCATTACATGTTGTTTTATATCAACCAGAAATCCCAGCAAATACAGGTAATATTGCTCGTACTTGTGCAGCAACAGATACAGCATTACATTTAATTCGTCCACTCGGTTTTTCTACAGATGATAAAATGTTAAAAAGAGCGGGCGTTGATTATTGGGAATTTGTTGACATTCATTATTATGATTCATTGGATGAGTTTTATGAGAAAAATCAAGGTGGGGATTTCTATTATTTAACAAAATACGGAAAAAAACCCCATTCAGATTTTGACTATAGTGATACGGAGAAGAATATTTACTTTGTCTTTGGAAGGGAAACAAACGGACTACCTAAAGAAGTGATTGAAAATAATCGCGAGCATGCATTAAGAGTGCCGATGACTGAAAACGTGCGTGCATTAAACCTTTCAAATACAGCTGCTATTCTCGTCTATGAAGCATTACGACAACAAAACTATTTACAGCTTGATAAAAACGGACCTACTCTTAGTGAAAAGGTAAAATAATGGATAGTAATAGGGCAGTCTTAATAAGGCTGCTCTATTTTTTTATGACTTTTATAGTTAATTCGGGAAATTCCTTATGATTAGATTTTACTGTTTATGTTCGATATGATTATAAGGGACATAGATAATGAGGGAGATGGTAAAATGAATCAAATCATAGAAACACTACTTGCTCATCGTTCGGTTCGTCATTTTGAGGACAAGCCTTTATCAAAGGAGCAAATTGAAAAGATTGTCTTAAGTGCACAAGCTGCTTCAACTTCAAGTTTTATACAGGCCTATTCAATTATTGGGGTAACTGATCGAGAAAAGAAACAGAAGTTAGCTCAATTAGTTGGAAATCAACCATATGTAGCAGATAATGGTCACTTCTTTGTTTTTTGTGCTGACTTACATCGTCATGAATTAATTGGTGAGATGGAGCAAATGGATTTAACGGAATCACTTGAAAGCACAGAAAAATTCATGGTGACGGTGATTGATGCTGCTCTTGCTGCACAAAATGCTGCCATTGCAGCAGAATCGCTGGGTTTAGGGATCTGCTATATTGGCGGAATTCGGAACAATCTTAATGAGGTATGTGAGATATTAAAAACGCCAAAGCGGGTGATTCCGCTATTTGGTATGGCAGTCGGTTATCCGAAAAAGCTAAATGATCAAAAACCAAGATTACCACTTTCACATATCTATCATGAAAATGAGTATGAACAAGATGCTTCTATTTTAAAAGCACAGTTAGAAGAATACAACGAACTCATTTCGGAGTATTATCATGAAAGAACAAAGGGAGAACGGAACGATACTTGGTCGAAACAAATGGCTGGGATGCTTAGTCAGCCAAGAAGAATGTATATGCATGAATTTATTAAAGAACATGGATTAAATAAAAAATAAAAAGGTCGCAATTGCGGCCTTTTTATTTGATTGGTTTGTCATCGTAACCAGATGCAAAGATGGCAGCTAGGAAAGTAACCATGACACCTAAAATTAAAATGATACCCATATCTGAGACCTCCTTTAAAATTAACAGATAAATTAAAATATTTACTCTATTATAACGTATATTGAAGCAACAGGGAATGGAAGTGGACAAAATATTAAAGACAGTTTTCAAGAATGAAGGAATATTAAGGTTTTTACATCATATTAATCATTATTATAGCTTTTCCAGTAACACAGAAATACAGACTTATCTTACAAGTTCCTTATCCTTTTGGCATGTTCACCTATTGTAAAGCATACATTATAATAATCAGTTCAAATGAAGTGCAGCAATCTTTAAGTTGCATTTTGACTTATGGTGGATGCCTTACAACTCTTAGACGTCCAGAGTGTATGTGTTTTTTGAAGGTCGGTTTTTTTACTAGCTGACATTTCTACTTTTAACTTATCTAATCGCGTATATTTAAGCCTTTAGGCTAGTAAAATGGGATAAGCGATGAGGGAGGTCCATATGGATATATTAAAAAAAATCGAGTTATATCGCCATGAAGAAGAGATGCTTAAATGGGAAGGAACATTTGGAGAATATTTAGAGATCATTCGAGAAAAGCCTTGGGTTGCACAGTCAGCACATTCACGTGTATATAATATGATCAAAGATGCAGGTGTTGAAGAAGAAAATGGTCATAAAAAATATAAGTTTTTCTCAAATCAACTCTTTGGTTTAGAGGAATCACTAGAGAGATTAGTAGAAGAATATTTTCATCCATCTGCCAAAAGATTAGATGTCCGCAAAAGGATTTTACTTTTAATGGGTCCTGTCAGTGGCGGTAAATCTACATTAGTAACGATGTTAAAAAGAGGCTTAGAAGCGTATTCTTTAGCAGATGGAGGAGCTGTTTTTGGAATCAAAGGATGCCCAATGCATGAAGATCCTTTACACCTCATTCCACATCATTTACGGAAGGACTTTTATGATGAGTATGGAATCAGAATTGAAGGGAATCTATCTCCATTAAATTCGATGCGCCTTGAGCAAGAATATGGTGGAAGAATTGAAGATGTCTTGGTTGAGAGAGTCTTTTTCTCTGAAGACCGCCGTGTTGGGATTGGTACATTCAGTCCATCTGATCCAAAATCACAGGATATTGCCGACTTAACAGGAAGCATCGACTTTTCTACCATCGCAGAATATGGTTCTGAGTCCGATCCGCGTGCCTATCGATTTGATGGTGAATTAAATAAAGCCAATCGGGGAATGATGGAATTCCAGGAAATGTTAAAATGTGATGAAAAGTTTTTATGGCATCTCCTATCACTAACACAAGAAGGAAACTTTAAAGCTGGTAGATTTGCGCTTATTAGTGCAGATGAATTGATTGTAGCACATACAAATGAAACAGAGTATCGCTCTTTTATTTCAAATAAGAAAAATGAAGCTTTGCATTCAAGGATTATTGTTATGCCAATTCCTTATAATTTAAAGGCAACGGAAGAAGAAAAAATCTATGATAAGATGATTCGTGAAAGTGATGTTTCTGATGTTCATATTGCTCCACATACATTAAAGGTAGCTGCAATGTTTACAATCTTAACTAGATTAAAAGAACCGAAAAAAGGCGATATTGATTTAGTAAAGAAAATGCGCCTTTATGATGGTGAAAATGTAGAAGGCTATAATCGTGCTGATGTAGAAGAATTGAAAAAGGAATACACAGATGAAGGAATGAGCGGAATTGACCCTCGTTATGTCATCAATCGTATTTCATCTACAATCATCCGCAAAGAAATGACAAGCATTAATGCATTAGATGTTCTTCGCTCCTTAAAAGAAGGATTGGATCAGCATCCATCCATCACACCAGAATTACGTGAGCGTTATTTAAACTATATTTCACTTGCACGTAAGGAATATGATGATATTGCCAAAAAAGAAGTACAAAAGGCATTTGTTTATTCATACGAGGAGTCTGCAAAAACATTAATGGATAACTATTTGGATAACGTAGAGGCCTTTTGCAACAAAATCAAGCTTCGTGATCAACTTACAGGTGAGGAAATCAATCCAGACGAAAAGCTAATGCGCTCCATTGAAGAGCAAATTGGAATTTCTGAAAATGCGAAAAAAGCCTTCCGTGAAGAAATCTTAATTCGAATCTCTGCCTATGCTCGTAAAGGAAAACGATTTGATTATAATTCACATGATCGTCTTCGTGAAGCGATTCAAAAGAAATTATTTGCTGATTTAAAGGATGTTGTTAAAATAACAACTTCTACGAAAACGCCAGATGAACAGCAATTGAAAAAGGTCAATGAAGTTGTTGCTAGATTAATTGATGAACACGGTTATAACTCAACTTCTGCAAATGAATTACTTCGTTATGTAGGAAGTTTACTAAATCGATAAGTTAATAGTGAACAGAGAGGGCTATCCAAAAATTGGATAGCCCTCTCTTTGTTTGATTACCAATAATTATCAATTTATTGACATAAAGTACTTAAATTTAAGGATGATTGCAACTTTTATCACATACATTTTCACCGAAAATAGGTATAATTTCCCTGATACTATACATAAATATAGAAACCTTGTTTAACTATAGTGATATTTTCTTGTTTCTATTAGAAGGGACCAAATACTATGAGAATAACATTGGGTAAGAGAATATTCGGAGGTTTTTTCATTATTCTTCTTTTATTAGCGGTCGGAGGTGTGATTTCAGGTAACAGAATTCAATTTACCGATGAAACGTATAAGGTATTGATTAATGAGAATGTTGAAAGTGCCATGTTAGCGAAGGATTTGCAAGTTCTTTATTTAGGAGAATCCAATGCGATTAAGAATTACTTACTCACCGGGGATGAAGTCTATATTTCACAGTATGATGACTATTTGCTAAAAGCTAATAAAACGATTAAGGAAATGTTAAAGGCATATCACGCTGAGAGAGATATAGAAATCATTAAGGAGCTCGCTTCCTTTCAGCTACGTTATGATGAGATTGTTAGGAAAGAAATCAATATGAAGAAGGAAGGCAATGTAATCGGTTATACCAATTTAATGAATACATCGGGAAAAACAATATCGAATGTTTTCCAAAGGAAAATAGAGGATTTAGATAAAGGACAAGAATTATTAGTATCTTCAGGTATTGAAGAAGCCTCCAAATCAGTCGCTCAAACAAAGTTATTTGTCCTAATTTTAAGTATTGTCAGTGTCTTAGCTGGACTTATGATATCTATCATGCTGAGTCGTTCTATTTCTAAACCAGTAAAAATGGCTTCAGAAGCACTACAACAAGTTGCAACTGGTAATTTACAAATAAAATCAATCCCCATTAATAGCAAAGATGAAGTGGGAGATCTTGCTGTTTCCTATAATCAAATGATTGAAGATTTACGATCTGTATTGGGACAAATCCAAGAATCCTCTTCAAGTGTTGCTTCTAGTAGTGAAGAATTAGCAGCAAGTTCTGAAGAAAGTACATCTGCATCAGAACAAGTTTCAAGGATGACACAAGATAGTGCAGAGGGAATCGAGCAACAACTCCTACACTATAAGGAATTATCACAATCCATTAGCGAAATGAATGTAGGAATCGGTCAAATTGCTGAAAACAGTGAAGAAATGCTTCGTCTAACAGAAAAGACAAGTACATTAACAAGTACTGGAGAAGGTTTTATAGATCATGTTGTGGATCAAATGGCTCAAATTCAACAAACAGTGGAAAAAGCTAGTACATCGATTCAAATATTGAATGACCGTTCCAATGAAATTAGTCAAATTATCGAGATTATTACTGGGGTTGCTGAACAAACGAATTTACTTGCCTTAAATGCGGCTATTGAAGCAGCTAGAGCAGGCGAACATGGCCGCGGCTTTTCCGTGGTAGCAGATGAAGTAAGGAAGCTTGCAGAAGAATCCAAACGATCCGCAAGTCAAATTACGTTAATGATTCACCAAATTCAAATCGAAACAAATGATTCCGTTCATATGATGAATGAAGAGAGTTTACAGGTAAAAGAGGGATTAAAAGGAACGGAAGAGGCTTATAAAGCGTTTAAGTCTATCTCGAGTGCTATGGGTGAGGTGAATCAAAAGGTTGTTGAAGTATCAGCCTCTGTTGAGGAAATGACAGCAGTTAGTCATCAAATTTTCGACGCCATTAAGCAGGTCGAGGGTATTGCAGAAAAGAGCTCCCATAATAGTCAAGAAAGTGCTGCGGCAACAGAGCAACAATTTGCTGCAATGGAAGAAGTATCAGCTTCTGCACAATTCCTTTCAAAAATGGCAGAAGATCTTCAGTCCATTATTGCAAAATTTAAGCTTTAGTTGGAATTAGATTAATTGAAAGGCTACTAGATGATAGTTTGTACGATCGAATCTTTGTGAGGGGGGCCTAACCGTGAAATATAAGAATTTTTTCTATATCGTTTACTTAATGATTTTAGTATTAATCATAACAGGATGTTCTACACCAACTAACAAGGAAGTTGCGGGTCAGGAGAATCACACCTATGTGATAAAAATAGGACATGCTGCTGCAAAGGAGCATTTTGCCCAAAGCTCTTTTGAGAAATTTAAAGAACTAGTCGAGAGTAATAGTAAGGGTAAAATCAAGGTGGAAATTCACCCTGAGGGAGAATTAGGTGGGGAAAGAGAGATGTTAGAACAAGTCCTTTTAGGAGAATTAACAATGATTGCCCCAGCCTCGGCTCCATTAGATGCAGTATCTAAATATATGGCAATTTGGGACCTGCCCTATTTATTTAATGATCGGGAAACCGCTTATAAAGTGTTAGATGGCGAAATTGGCCAAGAGGTTTTGGATTCCCTTTCAGATAAAGGCGTGATTGGATTAGTCTTTTGGGAAAATGGTTTTAGACATTTAACCAATAGTGTGAAGCCGGTAACTAGCGTTCAAGATTTGCAAGGCATGAATATGCGTACGTTAGAAAATGGGTTTTTTAGATGTCTAAAAGGTACTGTTCAGCTTGCTTGTCTACCGAATAGGCAAATAATCAATATTGAAATTATTTGTAAACTATTTTGTCTTATTGCATATGATAGAGTAATCCATTATTTTTCACCTTTTTTTGCACTCAGAATATTGTATGTATTGAATTTGAAAGTGTGCAAAGAAAAAGCGAATTTGATTATTTTTAAGGAGGGGTAGAATTGAATGAAAAAGATAAAAATCAATTTGTAATTTCAAAAGAAGATTGGTCCCTCCATCGCAAAGGCCATGATGACCAACAGAGACACCAAGAAAAAGTTCAAGATGCGATTCGTAATAATCTCCCCGATTTAATTACAGAAGAGAATATTGTGATGTCCAACGGTCGAGAAGTGGTTAAAATACCGATTCGTTCTCTTGATGAATACAAAATCCGTTATAACTATGATAAGAACAAACATGTGGGTCAAGGTGATGGCGAGAGCAAAGTTGGTGATGTCATTGCTCGTGATGGATCTCCAGGTCAAAAAGGACCAGGAAAAGGGAAAGGTGCAGGAGACCAGGCTGGTGAAGATTATTTCGAAGCGGAAGTTTCTTTAATGGATTTAGAGGAAGCGTTATTCAAACAATTAGAACTTCCAAATTTAAAAAGAAAAGAATTACAGGAAGATATTATTGAGGATATCGAGTTTAATGATATTCGTAAAACGGGTTTAATGGGCAACATTGATAAGAAAAGAACGATGATGTCAGCATTTAAACGGAATGCAATGAAAGGAAAGCCAAAATTTCACCCCATTTATCAGGAAGATTTAAAATTTAAGACCTGGAATGAAATTGTAAAGCCAGATTCTAAAGCCGTTGTACTTGCGATGATGGATACAAGTGGTTCAATGGGAATTTGGGAAAAGTATATGGCCAGAAGCTTTTTCTTCTGGATGACTCGATTCCTACGTTCCAGATATGAAACGGTTGAAATTGAATTTATTGCCCACCATACAGAGGCAAAAGTCGTAACAGAAGAGGAATTCTTCACAAAAGGTGAAAGTGGTGGTACGATTTGTTCTTCCGTTTATCGAAAGGCACTTGAAATTATTGAAGAAAAATATCAGCCAAACCGATATAACATTTATCCTTTTCATTTTTCTGATGGTGATAACTTAACTTCAGATAATGCTCGTTGTGTCAAATTAGTGGAAGATTTGATTAAGGTATCCAGTATGTTTGGTTACGGAGAAGTTAATCAATATAACCGCCATTCGACTCTTATGTCCGCTTATAAAAACATCAAGAATGAACACTTCAAATATTATATCCTCAAACAAAAAGCTGATGTATTCCATGCCATGAAAAGTTTTTTCGAAAAAGAAGAAGCCAAACAAAATGCTTAAACGCTCAAGTGATAGGTGGAGACTTAAACCTATCACTTTTTTATTTTGTAGCAAATATGAATTCTAGAATAAATAACAGAAAGGCTGTATATGTTTTATTAAGGCTGTATTGTTACCATTAAAAAGAAAATATAGAGGGAATATGTAATGGGGAAAAAACTACTTTTTTACTTAACAGGTATTGCGATTGCTTGTATGGGTGTTACGTTTCTATTAAAGTCTAATGCAGGTGCTGGACCGCAAGATGTTGTTTTATTAGAGCTTGCCGAAAAGACTGGTTTGACATTTGGTACTTGGGTGATTATTTCACAAGCTGTATTTTTACTGTTTAATTCATTCCTATTAAAAAAAAGACCTCAGTTCGAGTCCGTGATTACAATGATTATTTGGGGTGTCATTGTTGACTTTTGGATGGGAATTATTTTTAAGGATCTATCCTTACTACTGCACACACCATTGTTAGAATGGATATGCTTTCTTAGCGGTGCTCTTTTGATTGGAATTGGAGTGGGAATCTATTTAACGGCCAATTTACCAGCAATGCCATATGACGGTCTAATGGTCGGTTTATGTGAAAAGTTTCGCATCAATTTAATGATGTCACGTACCATCCTAGAAGGTATTTTTATCATAATTGGACTCCTAATCGGAGGAAAGGTTGGAGTGGGAACAATCGTACTGGTTCTCTGCATTGGCACCGTTATCCAATTTTTTAATAACCTCGCAATTAAGCTTTATCATTTTTCTCATACTTAACAAATAAGAGACTCTCGAACGTTTTCGAGAGCCTCTTCCTTATTTATCCCGGCTTAACTGGCAGTAAGATCCCTACCTCAAGATATTGAGAGGTAACTAATAGTAAATAGGTAGGGGATCAACTGCCAGTAAAGCTCCGAAATAATGAACGCAGACTAAATACGCCTGTGGCAACGTCTGCGTGACCAGCATGCTGCTGGCCTCAACTAACCATCAGTGGAAAAGCACCACTGATGGAAGTTTCACTTTATTGTATCGGCATGTTTGTTGTAGATGGTACAAAGCTATTGATTAACGTTTCCATATCCTGTTGATCTAAACGAGGAACTTGGTAATATCCGTGTTTATTTTGATATTGGAATATTTCATAAGCCATCTCAACAAAGTTCGGTACAGAGTCTGCAATGACCCTTCTTACTACAGGGTTCGTTACTTCTAGTGCAGCCCTTGTTAAGCCCTGGGAATCCGCTTTCATTAATCCGAGCATATAGTTTGAAATACATTGATCACCAATTTCAGATGCATTCATTTTTGGTTTCTTCGGTTGACTTGGAGTTAAGCCATATACAACATCGTTACTTTGAGTCATGGCATATCTTGCTGTATGGTGAGATGGATTCATTCCTGACTTAAAACATTCCGCTAGAATATTGTAGGAGTCAAGGATGAATTGGTGTTGACGAGTGATCATATTCTTTAACTCAGGATCTTTAGCATGTTGTCCGAAAAGCAAATATTGATCTAGTGTAGAAACTGTACAGTTTAATACTTCATGAACATCCATTAATTCATGTCCACCATGTTTTGTATCTGTAGCCTGCATCCCAGTCATTTTCATTTGTTGCCCAGTATTCATATTCGTTTGTGGTTGCGTTGTTGCCATATGTGTATTTACCCCCAGAATCAATATTGTAGGCCCATGGCCATACATAATTATTGTGTAAAAAAAGAATTTAAAATAAGCGGAAGTTAAATCCATTCTGGGCGGTAACAGTGAAATTACACATTTTTCATAATAATCGTTTCTAATGTATTGGCGACATCTTGACAACGGTCTGCTACATTTTCAAAGTCCTCATAAATTTCCTTATATTGAATAAGGACAATCGGATTTTTTTCGATTGTAAAAAGTTGTTTGATGGATTGTCTTTGAATCCCATCACATTTTGATTCGTAATCCTTAATCCTAATGGCATGGTCACGTATTTGCGGTAATTTTTTTTGTGATAGGAGTTCAATGGCTTCTTTAATTTCGTCTGTACATTTTTTGATTGAATCTAGAAACCGTTTCATAAAGTCATCGAACTTTGTAATCGAGTACATTTCAAGTAATGCTGAACAATGTTCTAAGCCATCTAATACATCATCCATCCCCATTGCTAAAGCGAGAATATCTTCTCGATCGAAAGGAGTCATTAATGAATGATTTAATTCTACAATCATTTCATGAATATAGGTATCCCCTTTATTTTCAAACCCTTTCATGGTTTCAGATAAAACTTTTAAATCACTAATATTTTTTATTTCAAATTCATTAAAAAAATTAGCTGAGACATTAAGATTATCAGCGATATCCTTTAATAAAGGAGAAAATTTATCTTTTCTTCTAAAAAACATGGTAACCCTCCCCTCTGAATGAGTGAATTCTTGATGTCCATTAAAAAATGGATCATATTGTTAAAAAATTTGCCCAATTTAATTTTCTAATGATAAAGGAAAATAGGTAATAATAAAAGGGGATTAATGGAAAATTTATGAAAACTTAATATTATATAATTCATAACCATTTATTATTCTAATTTAAATAAGTATGTATCCTGCAATGGAACCTTATCTTAGTTAGAAATACTAACCCTTTCATGACAATACATTAAAAAAATATGGACAGTATTGAAAAATATAGTCCAGCTAATAAAGCTGAGATCGGTAAAGTAATCGCCCATGTTAGTACCATTCTTTGAACAGTTCCCCATCTAACTCCTCTTAGACCTTGAGAGACCCCTACTCCCATAATAGAAGAGGATATAATGTAGGTTGTACTTATGGGGATATGTAAAAAGCTGGCACCAAAGATAATAAAAGCTCCTGATATATCTGCGGCAACCCCGTTAATCGGACGAATTTTCATGATATTACTTGCAACAGTTGTAATAATCCGCCAACCACCAACAGAGGTTCCTAGACCCATGGCAAGGGCGCAAGTCAGTTGCACCCAAAAGGGTATTTCGTATGTGGTTTGAGCTCCATAGGCAATTAAAGCCATTGTAATGATTCCCATTGTTTTTTGAGCATCATTCATTCCATGTGCGTAAGCCTGTGCTGCAGCCGTAAATATTTGGACAATCCGAAACTTTTGGTTTGACTTTGATAAATTCAAATCCTGAAAGATGAGTTTAAATAAGCTAAATAATAAATATCCAAAAATAAATGCAATAATTGGGGAATAGAATAGAGCTTTCAAAATATTAATAAAGCCATTGAAGTTTAATGCTTCAACGCCTGCTGCAACAACAGAGGCACCTGCGATCGCTCCAATAATGGCATGTGATGAACTACTTGGTATTCCGTAATACCAGGTGATAATATTCCATGTAATCGCTGCTAAGAGTGCTGCTAATATGACAACCGACCCATTTGGTAATGTGAAGGGATCCACAATATCACTTGAAATCGTTTTAGCTACTCCTGTAAAAGTCATAGCCCCAATAAAATTCATAATCGAAGCTAATATAATGGCTTGTCTTGGCTTAAGTGCATTCGTTGATACGGCTGTTGCAATTGAATTTGCTGTATCATGGAATCCGTTAATAAAATCAAACACTAACGCAAAAATAACAATTAAAATGGTTATCGTTAAAATGACATTCATTGTAAAACTCCTTGTTTACTCATTGCTGCTAAACAATAGTCAGTCCTGTTTTCAATATCGTACACTAAAAAAACTAGTTGAACAGTCTAGCTTGATTTAGTTTATATAATAATTGACTAATATTAAAGGTTCAAAGCGGAAAAATTACATAATCTTAATATTGTTGCCGTTGAATTATTAATATATATCTATTTGTCTGTTGGTGGTAATGAAATAAAATGGGATATGAGGTTAAGGTTATGATTGTAACATAATAGGTCTTCATCGGGTAAATGAAGACCTATCTGCGATTGATTTTCGATAGATTTGTCCTTCTATAAATGAATTTTCATACTTGATAAGGGTCTATATTCGGAAAAATTTCCTGTTCATCTAGAAAGGGTGCATGACAAGAAATCCTTTCTTTTGTAAAAGGATGTGTAAATTCCAATTTAACAGCATGTAAGGCTTGTCTCGGAAAGATTGGTTTTCCACCATATAATAGTATCCCCTGCAAGTGGATGACCAATATGGCTAAAATGGACACGAATTTGGTGGGTTCTTCCTGTATCAAGTGAACATTTTACAATAGAAAGGTTCTTTTTTGAATCTGTTTTTAATACGTGGTAATGAGTAATAGCATTCTGCCCAGTGGGTGAGACTCTTCTTCTTGTAGGATGATGACGATCACGTCCTATCGGTTCATGAATCGTTCCCTTTTTGTTTTTGAGGATTCCATGGACAATAGCTAAATAGGTTCTTTTAATTTCACGTTTTTCCAGCATATGATCAAGGATAGCGCCAATAAATGGATGTTTCGCAAATAGAACAGCACCTGTTGTATCTCGGTCAAGTCTATGTATATGTTTGATCTCCCTATATTCGCCATTGGTCTGTAAGTGATAGGCAACTGCATTTAGGAGTGTGTCGTTTTCATTCAATGTGTTTGGATGGGTATCCATATGGGAAGGTTTATTAACAACGATTAAATGATCATCCTCATAAAGAACGGATAAATGAAAATAAGTTGGTTGTACAGGGAACTCTTTATCACTGAAAAAATGAATTTGTATGATATCATTTTTTTTAAGTTTTTTAGTCCAGTTTGCTTCTTCGTTATTGACTTTCACCTTTTTTTCCATTCTCATTGTATGCACCTGTTTTTTGGGTGCCTGCCACACGATGCGAAATATCTCCTGTAAGGTATAGTTTTCCCACTGGGGTAGAGTAGTCAATTCAAACCATTCACCTTTACGATTATTCTGTATCATAATGTCTCCTTTAAGCATTTCAGGGTCATTTTGGTTGAGGCGATTCAGCCTTTATTAGTGGTGATAATTACCACCATAATAGCATACAAAAATATGTTATTCTATTACTAACTATGAAGGGTATTTAGAGATGATAAAGGTGGGTTATTATGAAAGTAGTATTTGCTTCAACTCCAGAACAGAGAATTAAAATCATGGAGTTAACAAAACAATTGTATTCTGACGTATTCCCAAATTATTTTACCGATGAAGAAATAGAAGAATTTAAGAAACAAAATATCCTCCGATTTACAACAAATCAATTCGAGCAGATGGATACTTTAAAAGATGCTTATCAAGTCATTGCAAGCTTGCAAACTCTAACTCTCATCCTTGAAGGAGAGACATTAGATGATCAATATATGGAAACATATTATAAAAATGTTTCTATTTTAGAAGAGTATGGGGTTCAATTTCCATTTGATTTTCATCAGTTTGTAGATTCAAAGAATGATCAAATTAGTATTTATACAAAAGTAGCAAATGATTTATTAGTCTAATAGAACTCATAAAAAAATCCCTTATGAATATGATTTCATTCAAAAGGGATTTTTTGTTTTATGTAACTGAATAGGATTGTTAATTACAATATTTTACAAAACTATTAACGAACCCTTCTTTCATAATTCTCTTATTTCATGTATATTTTAAGCAGATAGTACCTAACAATTCGTGGAGGATGAGTACATATATGGATTGGAAACAAAAAGCTGAAAGATGGCTCCAATTTGAGGGGTTAGATAAAGTGGTAAGACAACAATTAGATAAAATTAAAGACGATGAGAAAGGCCTTGAAGAGGCATTTTATAAGAATTTAGAGTTTGGTACAGGTGGAATGCGTGGCGAGATTGGAGCCGGTTCAAATCGAATGAATCTTTATACGATTCGTAAGGCATCTGCTGGATTAGCAGCTTACATTGAGGGGAATGGGGAAGAAGCCAAAAAACGTGGAGTGGTCATTGCTTATGACTCTCGACATTTTTCTCCGGAATTTGCGATGGAAGCGGCCAAAACAGTGGCATCCAAAGGGATTCAAGCTTATGTCTTTGAATCTTTACGACCAACTCCAGAGCTTTCATTTGCGGTCCGTTATTTACAAGCATTTTCTGGAATCGTGATCACCGCTAGCCATAATCCACCAGAATATAATGGCTATAAAGTATATGGCTCTGATGGTGGGCAATTGCCTCCAGAAGGTGCAGATGTGATTATTGCCAAAATTGATGAGATTGAGAATGAACTTCTCATTGACGTTCAAGATCAACAAGTTTTAATGGATAAAGGTCTTATTAAAATGATTGGGCATGAAGTGGATCAGGCTTATAATGAAAAATTAATGACAATATCTGAAAACCCAACGCTAGCGGATGAAGTAGATGTTAAGGTTGTGTTTACTCCATTACATGGTACTGGAAATATTCCTGTCCGTGATGGTTTAAAAGCTTTAAAATATCAACATGTCACGGTTGTAAAAGAACAGGAATTACCTGACCCTGAGTTCTCGACGGTGAAAAGTCCAAATCCTGAAGAACATGCTGCATTTCAAATGGCCATTGAAGAAGGGGAAAAAATAGACGCTGATTTACTGATTGCCACAGATCCTGATGCAGATCGACTTGGAGTTGCTGTGAAAAATGATAAAGGTGAATATGCGGTTTTAACTGGAAATCAAACAGGTGCTTTACTCTTACATTATATTTTATCCCAAAAGCAACAGAAGGGAACCTTGCCAAAAAATGGGGTTGTATTAAAAACAATTGTAACGAGTGAATTTGGAAGAAAAATTGCTGATTCTTTCGGAGTAGCAACTTTAGATGTATTAACTGGATTTAAATTTATTGGTGAAAAAATAAAAGAATTTGAATCGACGAGTGAGTATAAATTTTTATTTGGCTATGAAGAAAGCTATGGTTATTTAATTGGAGACTTTGTACGCGATAAGGATGCCGTACAAGCAGCGATTATGTCAACAGAGGTTTGTGCCTATTATAAGAAAAAGGGGATGACCCTTTACGAAGCTTTGAATGATCTTTTTAAGGAATATGGTTTTTTCCAAGAAGGATTGCATTCCATCACATTGAAAGGTAAGGATGGTGCGGAACTAATTGAAAAAACACTCTCTTCATTCCGTTCCGAGCCTCTTGAAGTAGTAGCTGGTTTGAAGGTAACCGCGGTGGAGGATTATTTATCAAGTAAAAGAGTGGAAAAGGGATGGAATTGAAAGCAATATTAACCTGCCTAAATCAAATGTAATAAAATATTTCTTTGAAGATGGCACATGGATTGCATTAAGACCATCTGGAACAGAACCTAAAGTGAAATTTTATTTTGGTGTAACGGGATCTAGTTTACAGGAAAGTAAAGAAAAACTTACTAAAGTAGAAAGTCAATTTATGGAAATTGTTAACAAGAAAATAGCTGACCTTTCTTAAATTAATTTTCAAAATAAGCCATTTGTATTCATGTGAATGGGTTTTATTCGAACGAATAACGTAATGAGCATGTGTGCTAATGGCGAATTTAAGAATCAACACTAATATTTAACAAAGCCTAAAGAAAAACACGGAATCCGTTTGGGTTCCGTGTTTTTTGAATATCTATTTCACGGTTTCATAAAGTGGTTCATTTTTAAATTCTTGATCAGCCACATTAATGGCATGATCGATATATCTTAGCAAAGAATATAAATGGTTTTCAATGACTTGATAATCTTTTTCAAAATTGTATGCGTGTAGAAAATGCTCAATTTTTTTTGCTAAAAAATGATCTTTTGTTCGAACCATTAGGATTAGCAAATTATCCCATTCTGAACGGTGCGTATAGTACATTGCACGATCATAATCCACTTTTAACATATCCACTCTCCTTTTCTAAGGAGTTGATAATAGTATATGACCGATATAAGAAAAATTACTGTGAAAATGTTGGGCAAACTGACAAAAATGATTTGAACATGCTTTGAATGTTGAGATGTTCCTTAAAAAGCCCTTGCTTTTCTTATCATGATTTAGCTTGTCTTTTCATACATTGTGATATGGAGAGGTGAAGGGAGAGAACTTAATGAACGAAAATGATCGTAAAAATTTAGAATATGCAATCGATGAGATTACTGAAATTGCAACTGATTTTGGACTTGATTTTTATCCAATGCGATATGAAATTTGCCCGGCAGATATTATTTATACCTTTGGTGCTTACGGTATGCCCACACGTTTCTCACATTGGAGTTTTGGTAAACAGTTCCATAAAATGAAGCTACATTACGATTTGGGTTTATCAAAAATATATGAATTGGTTATTAACTCTGATCCATGTTATGCATTTTTACTCGATTCTAATTCATTAATTCAAAATAAATTAATTGTTGCCCATGTATTGGCTCATTGTGATTTCTTTAAAAATAATGTTCGTTTCCGCAATACAAAAAGAGAAATGGTTGAGAGTATGGCTGCAACGGCGGACAGAGTTCGAAAATATGAAATCCAATATGGAAAACATGAGGTAGAAGTCTTTTTAGACGCGGTTCTTGCGATTGAGGAACATATAGACCCATCACTCATGCGTTCAAAATTAGCATGGGATGTAGAGGATACCGATTATGACATTGAAGATGTAAAGCATTCTCCATATGATGATTTATGGAAACTTGATGAAGCCAAACAGCCTAAACCGGAAAAAAACAAATCGCAAAAGAAATTTCCTCCACGACCAGAAAAAGACTTATTACTCTTTATTGTCCAATATAGTAGAGAATTAACAGAATGGCAACGAGATATCTTAACGATGATGAGGGAGGAAATGCTTTATTTTTGGCCACAATTGGAAACGAAAATTATGAATGAAGGTTGGGCCTCTTATTGGCACCAAAGAATATTAAGGGCTTTGGATCTGAAAAGTGACGAAGCAATTGAATTTGCTAAGTTAAATGCAGGTGTTGTTCAACCTTCAAAAACAACGATTAATCCCTATTATTTGGGATTGAAAATTTTTGAAGATATCGAGGAGCGTTATAATAACCCAACAGAGGAAATGAAGCGTAGAGGAGTCGAGCCTGGGTCTGGACGGGAAAGAATGTTTGAGGTTCGAGAAATTGAATCAGATATCTCCTTTTTGAGGAACTATTTAACAAAGGATCTTGTCATGCGTGAGGATATGTACTTATTCCAAAAACAAGGGAAGGATTATAAAATTATCGATAAAGCCTGGGAAAATGTACGAGATCAATTAGTGAATACTCGTGTGAATGGGGGATTTCCTTACATTACCGTAAATGATGGAGATTTTATGAAAAGTGGAGAGCTCTACTTAAAGCATTGGTATGAAGGAATTGAATTGGATTTACGCTATTTAGAAAAAGTATTACCATATGTTCATCAACTATGGGGGAGAGCGATTCATCTAGAAACAATCAGTGAAGATCGGAATATATTATTCACATATGACGGAAAGAATATCCAAAGAAAATTTATTTAAGTGGTCTAATGTCTAAAAAGAGATAAACTCATTTTGTGAGTATTATCTCTTTTTTGGTATATATTTCTTTTTTCTTAATAAAAATGTTCTTATTTTTTCATAGATTTTAACTATACTAAGGAGCTAAAATAAGCTAATATTAAGGTATTGATAAGTCTTTTTTAAGGTAAAGAAATAATAAAAAAGTGGGGTAATAAATCGACCATGAATGAACTTGCAAAATTATTTCAGAATAAAGGGATCAGACGATTAGTTATCTTTCTTCTTATTGCATTAGTCTTATTTAGCATGAGAAGTATGATTGACTTTATCCTTCTTACATTTATTTTTACCTTTCTGATGGATCGACTTACTTCTTTTGTTATTAAAAGGGTACCGATTAATCGAAAAGTAATGGTTCTCCTCTTATATACAATTATTGTCGGAATCCTCATTTTAGGTATTGTGAAATACTTACCAATTATTATTTCGGAAATCACACAATTAATCAAACAAGTAACGACCTTTTACCAACAGCCACAAGATAGTGTTGTCATCAATTATTTAGTTAGCTTAATTGATGCTAATCAAATTTCTCAATATATTGAACAAGGCATTACGTTTTTGATGAAACATTTTTCGGATTTCAGTACGTTTGCTCTTCAATTTTTCTTAGCCCTTCTTTTAAGTCTTTTCTATTTATTAGAGAAACCAAGGTTGGTATCCTTTACCAATCAATTTAAAAATAGTAAATTATCCGCTTTCTATCATGAAATTGCATTTTTTGGCGGAAAATTTGTCAGTACTTTTGGAAAAGTGATTGAAGCGCAATTTATTATTGCGATTGTCAATACGGTATTATCTGTAATCGCTTTATGGATTATGGATTTTCCACAGTTATTTGGATTAGGGATTATGATCTTTTTCTTAGGATTAATCCCTGTAGCAGGTGTTATTATCTCGCTTATTCCGTTAAGTTTAATTGCTTATACGATAGGGGGATTTATCCAAGTTCTTTATATCCTGATAATAATTGCTATCATTCATGCCATTGAGGCTTATATATTAAATCCTAAACTGATGAGTTCGAAGACGGATTTACCGATTTTCTATACGTTTATCGTCCTGATTTTCTCAGAGCATTTCTTCGGTGTTTGGGGATTAATCATAGGAATTCCAATTTTTGTATTCTTATTAGATGTATTAGAAGTCACTAACACAGGTGATAATAAAAAGCACAAAGTGATAGAGGAATGAAGAAAAGGGTGGTTCTGGACCACCCTTTTCATATCCCTTGATCTAAATCATAAAGCTGTTGATATCGTTCATTTGTTTCCATTAGCTCCTGGTGGGAACCGTTCATGGTGATTTTACCGTTATCTATAAAAAGAACTTTGTCCATTTTTTCGATCCCAATTAAATGATGGGTGACCCAAATAATCGTTTTATCTTTCAAAGCGGTAAAAATAGTATCAAGTAAAAGTCTTTCTGTTTGTGGGTCAAGTCCAACGGTTGGCTCATCAAGAATGACGATAGGGGTATCTTTTAACAAGTATTCGCGCTAAAGCAATTCTTTGTCGCTCCCCGCCAGAGAATCGTTGACCACTTTCCTCCATCTGTGTATTCATCCCCCTTGGCAGAGAATGAATATAGTCATCTAGCCTAACCTGCTTGATCACATTCTCTATTTCTTCGTTTGTTGCATGCTGATTTCCTAGCTTTATATTATTTTTAACCGTAGTAGCAAATAAATAGGGTTTTTGATTTAAGACACTTATCATATCAAAAATATTTTCGCCATACTGCTCAGGTGAATATCCGTTAATTTTAATATCCCCTTCGGTAGCTGTGATTGCCCCTAGTAACAATTGAATAAGGGTTGATTTCCCAGCACCACTTTTTCCAAGAATAGCGATTTTCTTTCCTTGGGGGATTGTAACGGAAATGTCCCTAATTGCATCTTTTGATTCCTGTTCATATCGATAATAAACATGTTTCATTTGTATTGGTGCCTGTGAAGATACAGGGACTGTTTCTTCTCGATTAAGCGTTTGTTTAGGTACAAATTGCTCAATTGTATTTAATCGTTGTAAGGATGCAGAATAAGTTGGAAAACGTTCAATGGCATGTGAGATTGGAATCAGTGACTCTGCAATCGGAATGGTAACAAGCGTAAAGGCTGCAATATAAGTTGGAGCGATTGCTCCTGCTTGTGCTTGCGTTCCAGACCAAATACCCATGAAAATTAAGATGAATCCAGTGATGATTTGCAATTGAAAGGCACGAGATTGATTCCAATGACTAATGGTTTTATCGATATGATTGTTTTCTTTACTATCCTTAATGAACTGATTAATGAACTTTTCTTTTTGTCCGCTTATGACCCAATCCCCCAAACCAAATATAGTATCTGTTAAGGTTTGATAAAGGCGACTTCTTTTCTGCTTTTGTTGTATTTGTCTCTTTTTCAAAAGATAAAGTGAGAAGAGGGGATAAACAAAAACAATAATCCCTAGACAAAAGGCAATCCATAAAGCAAACTTCCAATCAAAAACGGCTAATGAGAGTATGGCTGCTACATAAAGAATGAAACCAATTAAAGTTGGAAAAATCGTCCGGATATAAACGTCCTGCAAATGTTCGATGTCGTCTGCTAAAGTTCCAAGTAAATCTCCCGTTTGAAAACGTGAGCGAATGAATAATGCTTGAGGTTCAATGATTGCATATAATTTCACCCTCATCTGCGAGAGTATTTTTAGTACGGCATTATGACTTGCTAATCGTTCTAGATAATGGGTTACAGCACGGGATATCCCAAATGTTCGTACTAAAACCACTGGTACGTATACCATTAAGATATTTTCAGGTCTTTGAGCCGTCCGAGAAATGAGGTATCCGGATGTAAAGGTAAGCATAGAAGCTCCGATGACGGTTAATAAACCAAATAGAATCGTTAACCAGATCGAGCTTTGATATTGTTTTAAATAGGGAAAAATATATTTTTGATAAAGTTTCATCCAAGGATACCTCCTTTCTGAGCATTAATGAGTTGAAAATAAGAGCCTTTTCTCGCAAGTAATTCTTGATGTGTACCGGATTCTACTATTTTTCCATTTTCTATGACCAAAATCGTATCCATTTCACGCATCCAATGAAGGCGATGAGTAGCAAAAAAGACAAGTTTATTGGTCATTAAAGGCAAAATTAAACGCTTAATATCATGCTCTGTTTCAATATCCAAATGGGCTGTCGGTTCATCAAATAACATGATTGGTCGATTGACTAGCAAGGATCTTGTTAGGGCAATTCTTTGTTCTTCTCCACCACTTAAAACACGTCCACCTTGGCCAATACGCTCATTTAATCCATTTGGTAATTGTGATACTAATTCGGTAAGTCCTGTTACTGCAATCGCGTCTTCCATTTCTTCTTCTGTTGCATTCGGCGCATATAAACGAATGTTATCCGCAATCGTCCCTGCAAAAATATAGGGGTGTTGCGGGATATAGGATATTTGTTTTTGCCAATTGATATTGGAGAAAGAGTCTAGCTTTGTTCCGTTTATAGAAATGGATCCGTCTTTAATACTAGAAAAACCAGATAATATATCAATTAATGTTGATTTTCCAGCTCCTGATGCCCCAATAATCCCAATCTTTTGAAACCCATTTACCTCAAAGGTTATATCCTCGAGAATCAGTTTATCTTCTGTATCTGTTTGTTTCGTAAGATTCTGTACAGAAAGTGTGCTAGTTGCTGTCCATTGTGGTACTTCTAATGGGTTATGATTATTGCTTAGTGTAGGTTTCGATAATAACTTATTGATTTGTTTACCAGCATCTTTCCCATCCATTGTCGCATGATAGTCATTTCCTAAATCACGAATCGGCTGAAAGTACTCAGGTGCTAAAATCAGAATCGTTAATGCCGCTTGGAGTCCGATTCCACCATCAATTAGACGTATACCAAGCTCGACTGCAACGACTGCCACTGAAAGGCTTGAAAAGAAATCTAACGAGAATGATGACAGAAAAGCTAATCGTAATGACTTATTGGTGGCAATACGATATTTTTCACTTACGACTTCTATCGCATTTTGATGGGATTTACTTCTACCTAAATACTTTAATGTTAGTAGTCCTCGTAATGAATCAACGAAATGCCGTGATAACAGTTGATAAGATCCCCATTGAGCGTTAGCGTATTTCTGCGCAACTAATCCTAAAAGAATTAAGAAAGCGATAAGAATGGGCATCGTGAGAATGAGGACAATACCAGAGATTGTATCGAAGGCAAATACATAGATGAGAACAGCGATAGGAATCACCATCATGGAAATCGCTCTCGGAATGAATAGTTCTAAGTAAGTTCGAAAACTTGGAATACCTTCCAAAGCGAGTGTAATCATATTTCCAGAACCACTTTTCCCAATTCCGCGTGGTCCTAACTCAAATAGTTTACGAATTAAACTCTCTTGAACAGCAGAGGCAGTATTTTCAGCGAATCGATAAGCTAGTCTTTCTTTTAACCATTGTATGAAATGTCGTAAAAAATGAGCGATGATAAATCCAGTAAAAAAGGGAAGGACAGCAGACGGCGCTGTCCCATTAAACATATAAGTAATTGCTTTTGCTAAAAATATCGCTCCAACGATAATTGTAATTCCTTGTAGTACTGTTAGGATTCCAACTATGAACATATGTGGCTTTATTCCTTTATAGTGGAAAAGATATTTATCCATCAATATTCTAAATGCTCCTTAGGTGTTACACGTTTACGGAAAACGTAGTAACTCCAAATAGTATAGGCGAGAACAATTGGAACCAATGTTATAGCCACAATCGTCATCACTTTAAGTGAATATTCTCCAGAAGCAGCATTATACACGGTTAAATTATTAGCTATGTCTGTTGAACTGATCATCACATTTGGGAATAAGGCAATAAAGAATGATGCAGTTACAAGTATAATGATTAAACCAGTTGCTGTAAAACTCAAACCTTCTTTTTTGTTCTTTAATAAAGAGTATAACGCTAAGTAAAGAACAATAGCCAATGCATATACTGGAATCAGGATGTTTCCTCTGTCAGCGAAAGCGTTTGTATAAACCCCTGTTAATACGACGAATAATACAATGACAGTACCGACAGCAATGTATAATTTTCTTGCTTGCGCATTTGCTCTATGACGAATGTCACCATCTGTTTTCAATTGAATAAACATTAATCCGTGCAAATAACATAATAAGGTAACGGCTAATCCACCGACTACTGTGTATAAATTAACGATATCGAAGAAACCTGCATACATATTCATCTCTGAATCAATCGGTACCCCTTTAATTAGACTTGAAAACAGGACACCTACTAAAAATGGTGGTAAAAGACTGCCAAGTAAAATCGACCAATCCCATGTTTTTTTCCATTTTGAAGATTCTAGTTTTCCTCTGAATTCAAATGCTACCCCGCGGGCAATTAATGCAAGCAATAAGACAACAAATGGTAAATAATAACCGCTGAAAAGTGTCGCATACCAATGTGGAAAGGCAGCAAACATCGCACCACCAGCTGTAATCAACCAAACTTCATTGGCATCCCAAAAGGGTCCAATTGAATTAATTAATACACGTTTTTCAATTTCATTTTTGGCAAGAAACCTTGTGCTCATGCCAACACCAAAGTCAAATCCTTCTAAAAAGAGAAAGCCAACGAATAGTACAGCAACAAGAATAAACCAAAACTCACTCAGTTGCATGTGTAACACCCCCTGTATTAAATGGATCTGTCGTATTGATGTCCTCTTTTTGTTTTACGAAAGGTCCTTCTTTTATGACTTTTAAGAATAATTTAACCATGGCAATCGCGAGTAGTGTGTATACCAATGAGAATGCAACTAATGAAAAAAGAACGGTACCTGCTGTTACGTTTGGAGAAACGGCGATCGCTGTTTTCATTAATCCATTTACAATCCAAGGTTGACGACCAATTTCAGACATAATCCATCCAGCAGAATTGGCAATGAACGGGAAGAAAATGGTAGCAACCATTATTTTTAAATAAGTGCTTTTACTTGCTAATGTACCACGCCAGTTCCAATAGAGACCGAATAAGCTTAATAAAATTAGGACTCCACCAAGGCCAGCCATGATTCTGAAACTCCAGAAGGTTGTTTTAACAGGTGGAATATAATTACCTTCCCCATATTGTTGTTCATATTCTGCTTGAAGCGTGTTCATTCCATCGACTTTTCCTTTGAATTCTCCATAAGCTAAAAAGCTTAACATATATGGAAGTTCTAGTCGGAAGGAGGTATCTTTATTTTCTGTATCGATATTGGCAATGACTGTCCAAGCGGCTGGGTCACCACTATCTTCATACAATCCTTCAGCAGCTGCCATTTTCATTGGTTGCGCTGCCATAAGGTAAGTTGATTGTGAGTGGCCGGAAAAGGCGATACCAAGGCTTGAAATTATACCAACAATTAATCCGATTGTGACGGATCGTTTAAAGAAATCAAGGTCACGTTTTTTCAAGAAATTGAAAGCACTAATTCCTACAACAAAGAATGCTCCAGTTGCTAATGCTCCAAAAATAACGTGAGGGAACGCGACTAATAATTTAGGATTTGTAATAACTGGCAAAGAAATCTGTCGTTTCCGCACGTCCATTTCGGAGCGCATAGCCAACAGGATTTTGCATAAATGAATTGGCTGCAAGTATCCAAAATGCTGATAACATGGTACCGATTGATACAAGCCAAATACAGGCTAAGTGCAATTTTTTAGGTAACTTGTCCCACCCAAAAACCCATAGACCAATAAAAGTAGACTCAAGAAAGAATGCTAATAGTGCTTCAATAGCAAGTGGGGCACCAAATACATCCCCCATAAATCGTGAGTAGTTAGACCAGTTCATTCCAAATTGAAATTCTTGAATAATACCAGTTACAATTCCAACAGCAAAATTAATGAGAAAGAATTTGCCCCAAAATTGTGTCATTTTCTTGTATACTTCTTTTTTCTTCACAACGTACAGAGTTTGCATTATGGCAATAATGAATACTAACCCAATGGATAATGGTACGAATATAAAGTGAAAAAGAGTAGTTGATGCGAATTGAATTCTTGCTAATATCAGACTTTCCATTACTTTTTACCCCCTTAACAATATTTTCTTTATAACTTAACTATAGCAAAATGGTATTGTGACTTTGTGAACATTTTGGGGATATATTATTACAATTTTAGGAAATCAAAGAAAATGTGATGTTGGTTGTTGACAAAATTATTTTAAAATAAATACTCTGTTATAAAGCTAGTGTTGGTGTCTAAAAAGTGGTTAGTCCAGCTATAAATAATAGGAGATGTTTAAACAATCACAAAAAAACTCCTCTAACACTTTTGATAGAGGAGTTTTCGTTATTTATATATAGTTTTCTTGCATAATTTAGTGGCAAAACTATTAAGAGTAGGCTTTTGATTGTGGTGTTAATGTTACACGGGACGAAAGATTCACATTTTCAGTTTCGTTTAACACTAACAATGGACCTTCAATTTTTTCTTCAGCATTGACTATTTTCGTTACTTCTACATACTTAACATGGTGGTCTTCCATATCAATAATTTTAAAGGAATAGGATCCTAAATAAATAATGTCGCCTTGTTTCGCTTCATAGTTTTCAGTTAGAATCCAACCGCCTATGGTATCAATATCTTCGTCATTTAGATCTAAGTTAAGTAGGTCATTGACTTCACTGATAAGAACTTTTGATTCAATGATAAAGTGCTCATCATTCAATTTTCGAATTTCTGGTATTTCATCTGTATCAAATTCATCGCGAATTTCTCCAACAATTTCTTCTATAATATCTTCTACTGTCACAAGACCCGATGTACCGCCATATTCATCCATAAGGATTGCCATATGAATCCGTTCCTTTTGCATTTTAACAAGCAAATCTTGAATAGGGGCATTTTCTATAACTTTAATAATGGGACGAATATATGACTTAAGTGTTTTTGACTTTAGATCTTCATCACCTAAAATATCGGTCAAAATTTCTTTTAAGTTAATAAGTCCAATGATATGATCTTTATCACCGTCAATTACTGGGAACCGTGTGAATTTTTCGACATGTGCAATCGAAAGGAAATCTTCCAATGTTTGGTCCTTTGATAAAGAAACCATTTCTGTTCTTGGAACCATAATTTCCTTTGCAATTCGATCATCAAATTCGAAAATTTTATTAACATACTTAAACTCAGATTGGTTGATCTCACCATTTTTATAGCTGTCCGACAGGATGATTCTTAATTCTTCTTCTGAATGTGCTTCTTCATGACCCGAAATACGTTTAAGACCGAACAGACCTGTTATCAATCGCGCAGAACCATTTAATAACCAAATAAATGGATACATGACCCTATAAAAAGCAATCAATGGGCGTGCTGTTAATAAGGTAATCTTCTCCGTTTTTTGAATGGCTACTGTTTTAGGAGCCAGCTCCCCAACGACCACGTGTAAAAAGGTCATAATCGCAAAGGCAAAAGCGATTGAGAGAATAGAAGTTAAAGAGCTTGGTAGATGAAAAAATGAGAGTACTGGATAGAATAGATGCTCAAATGTTGGTTCGCCCAGTGCTCCAATTCCGAGGGCAGTTATCGTAATTCCTAACTGACAAGCGGAAAGGTATTCATCAAGGTTCGTAATGATTTTTTTCGCAGCGACTGCATTTTTATTTCCTTCTTCAATTAACTGGTCAATTCTTGAAGTTCTAACTTTCACAATAGCAAATTCAGAAGTTACAAAGAATGCCGTTAAAGCAATTAAAATGGCAATAATAACCAAGTTTAATATGTCCAAATAGATTTCCTTATCCTGAAGACAGGAAAGGAGTCACCTCCTGATAAATAAAAAAATGTATTAACTTGTTATTTTCAATAGCGACTCGATTAATGCTGAGCCTTCTTCATTAAGTTTCTTTGACAACGGATCTTTTTTGTACTGATCAATGATAGGTAATAAATCCGATAAATCTTTTTGTAACTGTTTGATTTGGTTTGTAACTGTTTCCATTTGTTTTTCTACAACTATTTTCTCTAATGAATGATTATTATCCTTCATTTGTAGCTTTCTTTTTATTTCATATAGTGGTAGATGCATTTTTTTATATTCTTCAATTAATCTTAAATGCTTTACCGCTTCTTCATCGTATATGCGATAGTTACTTTTTGTGCGCTGTGCATGTAGTAACCCTAAGCTAGTGTAATAGTCAATCGTTCTCTTAGAAACATTTGCTATATTTGCTAATTCTCCAATTCGGTAAAATACCCCATGGGATCACCTCAGGTTTTGTAATAGGTTCTTTTCGTTAAGCTTGTTGTTAAAATCCAAAGGCCGATTTTAACTTAGAAATAAGCTATTTTGTACCTTCGAATAAAATTTGCAGCTCTTTTCTCAAAAATAAAGTCCAATGTCAACGAGAGTACAAGTACAATTAGCTTTTATCTATCCAAAAGCAACAAACTTTGAGAAAAGAACTTTGTTATTTTACTTTTTATTATAAAGTAGAACAAACTGTACAGTCAAACGTTATAGTTTGATTAAGATTTTATATTCATTATATGTGGAAAAATAATACAATATGTATTCTAATTGTTAATTCTAATCCAATTATTTAACGGTGTAATATAATTGTAATGTATAAATCGCTAAAATAGAAGAAATGGGATTGTCTTATGTTGAAATATTCTGTAAAATTTAATAAAGCATGATTGATAGGAGGGGTGATGGTTGGAATTAATGAACAAAGGCCAAGGAAAACATTTTAATGAAAGTGAAGATGTAACAAATAAACGTCTTATTTTCAAACTATCTTTAGCTGGTTTTATTACTTATATTTCAAAAAATACAAAAGTAATGATTGGTTATGAGCCTGAGGAATTAATTGGAACCCATATCAAAAACATCATGCATCATGAAGATTATGAAAAGGTAAGGGATAAATGTCAGTTTGAAGATAATGAAGTATTTTCTTCCATTTTGCGTTTGTTCAAAAAGGATGGATATGTTTTGAGGGTCGATATAACCTTCACCAAAAGTATGCAAATAGATTCCGAACATTCTTCGGAGTTCATTTGTTTTATTAATCTAGTGCAAGACAAACGGATCGAATATACAGATTTAATCGAAAATGAAAAGTTAAAAGTGGCTGGTCAATTGGCAGCTGGTGTAGCACATGAAATTAAAAATCCGCTAACAAGTATCAAGGGATTTCTCCAATTAATGAAAGCGGATACCGTTTTAAATAAAAAGTACGTAGAGATTGTCGAAGGCGAAATTCAAAGACTAGAGAGTATTTCTAGTGAATTATTGGTCTTAGCTAAACCGCAAAAATATGAAATTGAATTACATGATTTGATGATTCTTGTTAAAGAGGTTATTTTACTTTTAGAAGCAGAGGCGCGCCAGAAAAGCATTCAATTTCAATTGGTTTCAGGTGATCAATCATTCATGATCTTATGTGATCGACATAAAGTAAAACAAGTTTTGATCAATATTGTTAAGAATGGAATTGAAGCGATGAATAAGGCTGGATCGATTACGGTTCGGTTATTTAAAGATTCGAATGATGTACAAGTTACGATTACCGATGAAGGGTGCGGAATTCCAGAAGAGTACTTAGAAAAGTTGGGTAATCCGTTCTTTTCAACAAAAAGTAAAGGGAATGGACTAGGTCTTATGGTTTGCCAAAAAATTATCTCAGAGCATAATGGGCATATATTAGTCGAATCTAAACAAAATGTCGGGACAACGTTTAAAATTAACATTCCTTTAGTAATGAATTAAATACAAAGTCTGTTTTCGTAAAGTTTGTTGTTAAAATCCAAAGGCCGATTTTAACGTAGAAAGAGCTATTTTGCGCATTCGTATTATGTTTGCAGCTCTTTTCTCAAAAATATAAAGCTATACCAACATAAAAATAATGACAATTAGCTCTTTTTCTCTCTAAAAGCAACAAATTTTGAGAAAAGAGCCTATACAAAACAAAAGCACCCTATTAAGGAGGTTATCGTATCCTTAAGTGGTTGCTTTTGTAGTTTACTTCATATTTGTAAAGTGCTGACTAATCGATAACCTTATCAATTGACCCATTCATGAGAAAGGATCCCGTAAACGACAAGGTCATGATAATGATTATAAAGATATTCACCGTCGCGAATAATTCCTTCTTCCTTAAATCCCAAGCGTTTAGGGATTGCACGACTTTTGTCGTTTTGAATTCCACATCGAATTTCCACGCGATGTAGTTTGAGATAATTGAAAATGTAATCTAATAATGCCTGAACACATTTTGTCATGATTCCTTTCCCTTCATAACCCTCACTTAAATAATAACCAATGCTCGTTTGCTTATTATACCAGTCTATCGAGTGTAAGCCGATTACTCCAATGATTTGATGGCGATGCTTTATTCCTAATTGAAAACCATTATTATCATAATATTGTTTGAGCCAACCCGAAATAATACCGTGATATTGAATAGGTGAAATAATATTATCGATCCATGGAAGCCATTGTCTGAAGTGCTCTCTATTTTCTTGAACTAACTGAAATAGAGATACACTATCTTGAATTTGGAGCAAATGTAATTGTGTATCCTTGTCAACATTTAATGTAAACATTTCTCCCAAATCCCTTCAAAATGTGAATTTTTTAACTTGATCTACTGAAATAATAACAAAAGTTCCGAGAATTTGCTTTAAACATTTTGTATTAAAATGTATATTCAAAATTATATAATAATGTTCAGGAAATTGTTATAAAAAAGATAATCATTCTCAATTGAACATGGTAAAATAATCTTGGGTGATGAGGATGCTAGGATTATTAAAAATGGGAGAAAAAGGGAAAATCATTAATCTATCTAGAGTAGACAGACTTGTAAAAAGAAGATTGCTTGATTTAGGAATTACAGAGGGTAGTGAAGTTTGTATTAAAGGCATTATGCCCTTTGGTGGACCGATGATGCTTGAGTCCTATGGACAGTGTGTAGGACTGCGTAGAAAAGAAGCTCTACAGATAGAAGTGGAGAAAATATAATGGAAATAGCACTTCTAGGTAATCCCAATACAGGGAAAACATCACTTTTTAATCATCTGACAGGCTCGTATGAATATGTAGGTAATTGGAGCGGTGTTACAGTTGAAAAAAAGGTTGGATTATTTAAAAATAAAGTGGATCAATTGATTGACCTACCCGGAATATATTCGTTAAGTCCACTTTCCAAAGATGAAGGAGTTGTTACACAATTTTTTCTTAATGACTATGTGGATAAGTTATTAAACATTCTTGACGCATCACAATTAAAAAGAAATCTGCATCTTACTATACAAATACTTGAATATGAGAAACCAGTCGTCATTGGATTGAATATGGTTGATGTGGCTAAAAAAAGAGGAATTGAAATTGATGTCGAACGCTTATCAGCTTTACTTGGGATTACGGTCATTCCAATCGTTGCTAGATCTGGAAAAGGTTGTGATCTATTAGCTAGATGATAACTGAAAATCACGAAGGTAGTACGAACCAACATTTAATTGATTATGGAAAAGTCATGGACGAAGCAGTTGAAAAACTCCAAATGCTACTGAAGAAAGTAAAGCGCTTCCAACAAGGTGGTTAACCCTACAATTATTTGAGGGAAATCTATATGTTAAGAATTATCTTTCAGGGTTAATAGATGGCGAGGTACTAACAAGCTATATCCATGAAATCGAAGAAAAAGTGATTCAAATTGAGGGTGTTCAATCTACCGAGCAATTTATTTATCAACAAAGGCGAGAATTTATTGATGATTTGCTTGAAAAAGTGATAATAACAAGTAATCCTCATAAAGTTCCCTTAACAGAAAAATTGGATAAGATTGTAACAAATCGTATATGATGATTGCAAATATTGTAATCGGTACAGCTATTTTCGGTTATGCGGGTTGGGCATTGTTTCGTCATGTAAAGAAATCAAAACAAGGTAAATGTGCGGCATGTAGTAGTAAATCATCATGTTCAAGTGAAGGGTTCAGAAAGTAATTACCATCATTTTCCTATAAGAAAGCCCCCCTAAATTTTAGGGAGGCTTTAGCCATATTTATAAAATTGTTTTTCTTTAAAGAGTTACTTAACGAATACCGCCAAGAGATTGTTCAGCCATTTGAACAAGGCGTTTTGTGATTTCTCCTCCAACAGATCCGTTGGCACGAGATGTAGTTTCTGCTCCTAGGTTAACACCAAACTCATTTGCAATTTCATACTTCATTTGCTCTAAAGCTTGTTCTACTCCAGGTACTAATAATTGGTTTGAAGAATTGTTGTTAGGCATTGATGTGCACTCTCCTTCAGGTTTTTTTATTGGTGGACTATTTTGGGATTGAACCAAATCTGGATGTTGTGATCCATGCAACCATGCATAGTCCGTTTAGTAAGAAGAATAGTTTGCTGTAAACTTTGCTGTCGTTTGCTTAACTAGATGTTTTTTTCTTTTTTGTTTTTTGGTGGTTGTTGCTTTGTAGTCATTATTATGATTAAAAATAGAAATCTTATTCGCTGATAACTTGCGGTAATTATTTCCTTTTTTTAAGCCTTTATTTTATTGCGTAAGAGTAAAAAGAATCAAGGTGCTCACAGAAAACGTGAGACACCTTAACAAAAGCAAAACAGCCTTATTGATTAGGTGGTGTTTCTTGATCAAGATCACGGGCTTCCTCAATATTTGTACTGTCTTCTCGCATATGAACAGAACCGCCAGATAAACCTTCATTGATCATACGGTCAACATCTAGGAATACATGATCTCTTCCCTCATGATTTAAATCTGCTTTTACCTTTTTCATCAAAATAATCCCCTTTCATAACGTATCTATCTATAGTTTGACAAAATACAGACAAAGGCATACAAATTGTTTTGTCATGATTTAGGAATGTTTCTTTAAAACAATATTTGCCAGTGTTTGGATGCAACTTTATAATATAATAAGAAGTCAGTTGATGAAAGGTAGATTAAAATACATGGAAGCATTTCTTACGATTTTATTTATGATAATAGTCGGTGCGATTATCGGTGGTGTTACGAATTCATTAGCCATAAAAATGTTATTCCGCCCCTATAATCCGATCTATATTCGTAATTGGCGATTACCGTTTACACCGGGATTAATTCCAAAACGGCGAAAGGATTTAGCCGTTCAATTAGGAAAATTAGTTGTAAATTATTTACTAACGCCAGAAAGTTTTCAAAAAAAGCTTAGGGGTAAAGATTTACAAAACGATTTAACGAAATACATTGAAAATGTACTTTTGAACACTTTGAACTCTGAAAAAACGGTTAATGACTTATTACAAGGCTGGGGAATTTCAGATGGCCAGGAAAAGTTACAGTCAAAAATCAATTTATTCGTACAAAGTAAATATGACCAATTGATGGATGAATACCGTCAACAATCTGTAAGAGAACTTTTACCATCACAAATAAAAACAGCTATTGATAACAAATTTCCACTTATGAGTGCTTTCATACTTCAAAAAGGCATTGATTATTTTTCAAGTGATGAGGGAAAATATCGTATTGAAAAATTATTGGATGATTTCGTACAAAACCGAGGCGGTATGTTAAAAAATATGTTGCAAATGGTAGTAGGAAATGTCAATCTGACTGATAAAATTCAGCCAGAAATCATAAAATTTTTAAATAATAAAGGGACGGAAGAATTGCTAACAAGCTTGCTAAAAACAGAATGGGAAAAGATTCTTGACTGGCAAGCTGAAAAATTGGAAGAAAAATTCGATAAACAAAGCATGATTAACATGTTACAAAAGAATATCCACAAAATGATCAGGTTGGAAAAATGGATGAATACTCCACTCAGTCAATTAACAGTGACACTTCAAGAGCCAATCATAAAAGTAATTCCAAAAGGTGTAGAAAAAATTTGTGAATGGCTATCAACAGAAGTAGAAGGAATCATGGAGAAATTAAAGCTTGCAGAAATTGTCAGAGCTCAAGTTGAATTATTCCCGATTGAACGTCTTGAACAAATGCTTCTTTCAATCATAAGCAGCGAGTTAAAACTGATTACTTATTTAGGAGCCTTACTCGGAGGGTTGATCGGTGTTTTTCAGGGAATCATTGCCGTTCTATTTTAGAGGTTGAAAGTGGAAATAACACCCATAGTTTGGTATAGTTTGTTGTAGTAAATCAACTGTCAAAATTACAAGGAGTGGAAGAATGACTGTATCTGTCAATGAAAGTGCGAATCAACTGGGAATTGCCCTTCAAAATAGTGAAGAATATCAAGTATTAAAGGGTGTTTATCAAGAAGTGAATTCAGATTCAGAAGCAAAAGTTCTTTTTGAAAAATTCCGCAACATGCAATTACAAATGCAAGAAAAACAAATGAATGGTCAAGAAATTGGTCAAGAGGAAATTGCTCAAGCGCAAATCATTGTGGCTGATGTACAAAAGAACGAAAAAATTTCTAATTTAATGGTTGCTGAAGAAAAAATGAACAATTTGATCGTTGGAGTGAATCAAATCGTTTTAAAGCCACTTGAAGATTTATACAATACAATGACAAACTAATGAACGAAGGAAGATCTTTTCAAAAAGGTCTTCTTTTTTTCGTGTTAATTTTGAAAATCAGGCAAAAGTTCTAATCTGTTGAAAAATTCCATAGTCTTTAATAGGGAATCATTTCATCAAGATTAGGGGGCAAAGAGATATGATCTATCGAATGCTTGCGATAAATATTGATGGTACACTACTACAATCAAATGGGAAACTCCATAAGTCAACGAAAGAAGCGATTGAATATGTTCAACAAAAAGGTATTTACGTCACGCTGGTTACATCTCGAACATTTCCTTCAGCCAAAAAAGTCGCAAAGGCATTAAAGCTTCAAACTAATTTAATTACCCATAAAGGAGCATATATAGCAAAAGATATCGAAAGACCTGTTCATTCATCCAGAATCAATGATCATATTTCCTATGATTTGGTTCGTTTACTGGAAGGTTTTCCTTGTCAAATTCGTTTAGTTCATGAACATTTTTCACTTGCAAATAAGTATAAGTTAAACCATAAATTGCTATCCAAAACAGTCTTTACTACAGGAGATCCGATTGCTTATTCGCAACAGTTTGTTGATTCTATTGGTGATACAATTGCAGACGAACCAGCAAATCCATTGAGTATAGAAGTTTATTTTGAATATAAAGAGGATTTAAAAGATGTCCAAGAAGCGATTGGAAAAATGTATCATGAAGTGGAATGCCTTCCATCGAATGAATTAAGGCTTGATATTGTTCCAGCAGGTGTTTCAAAGTTAACGGGATTACTTTATCTTGCAGAAAGACTTGGCATTTCAAGAAACCAAATCGTTTATATTGGTGATGCTCTAGACGATATCGAATTAATCCATGGAGCAGGACTTGGAGTTGCGATGGGGAATGCACCATTTGAAGTAAAACGGGCAGCAGATTGGATTACCCGCTCACAAAATCAACATGGTGTAGCTTACGTCGTGAAAGAGCATTTCAGAAAGCAGCCGCAAATTGAGTTTTTACGGAAGTTAAATATTATTAAATAATTCCATATGTTAAATAAGCTCCCTAATCAAGTTCATTCTTTGTTTAGGGGGTTTTAAAATGCTGAAATATTAAATTATTTAGAAAATATAAACAAAAGGTTCACCTAACCATGTTATGATAGAACTAGTTATGTCTAAGATATAGAGGAGGAGACTGGGGATGCCTGTCAATTTTCTGAAAAATTCGGTTCGGGTTGAAGTGAATCACCGTGTGGCAAAAATAGAATTGGATAATCCCAATGTTTTACACGGTATAAAAAAGGAAATGATAAAGGAACTTATACAGAATTTTAAGGAAATTAGTATTTCGGATGATATTCAGATCGTGATTTTAACGGGAAAAGAAGGGGCATTTTATACAGATCTTAGCAGCAGTATTTTAAATGAAACTAAAAAATGAAAGCGATTTCTACTATACGATGGATTTAATCAATGAATTAATTACAACCGTCTATAGTATGCCGAAATTAACGATTACTGGAATCAATGGAAGTGCCTCAGGTCTTGGAATGAGTTTAGCTCTAGCTACAGATCATGTCTTAGTTGGTGAGACAGGTCAATTAAATATGAATACAATGAAGCTAGGATTAATTCCAATTGGTGGAGCGCATTTCTTTCTAGCAAGAAGGTTGGGTGAAGATAAGGCAAAGCACTTGATTTGGAATGCGAAAACATTAACTGCATTGGAATCATTACAATTAGGTTTAATCAATGAAATAACGCAAGGTGACATCCAACAGGCGATGGATCAGAAGGTTCATCAATGGATTCAAAGTCCAGTCCAAGCAATGATTAAGACTAAAATGATTTTAGGTGAAAAAAATCGTCCCCAATTATTAAAAGTACTCGAACTTGAAAAGTTTGCACAATATCGAATGCATCAAACAGAGGATTTCCAAGAGGGCTGTCAAGCATTGCATGAAAACCGAAAGCCAAATTTTATCGGAAAATGAAAATGCTTTGCTTAACTTCATTTTGATTTAGCTATTTAACATCTTCTATTATTGGAGAGGGGACTCTGAAGTTTAATGAGTCTTTTTTTGTTATAATTGTAAAGTATTTGTTAAAAAGTTAATATTATTGCTTAATAGTTTGGTTATATCCTTTAGAATTGATAAGGAGCAAAGGAGGAGAAAGTATGGTTTTAGAAATAAAAGATGTAACAAAAAGATTTGGAAGTTTTACAGCTGTAGATCATCTATCCATCTCCATTCCTGAAAAAGAAATGTTTGGGTTTTTGGGAGCGAATGGAGCAGGAAAAACAACGATGTTTCGAATGATTTTGGGATTAATGACCCCAACTAGTGGGAGTATTACTTGGGATGGGAAAAAAATTGATTATTCCACAAGTCGAATGATTGGGTATCTCCCAGAAGAACGAGGATTATATCCCAAATTAAAGGTTCGAGATCAACTTGTCTATTTAGCGCGATTACGAGGAATGAATAAAAGTGATGCTACGAGAGAGTTGGAATATTGGCTATCAAGATTTAAAGTACCCCAATATATCGACAAAAAGGTAGAAGAGCTATCTAAAGGAAATCAACAAAAAATCCAATTTATTGTAGCTGTGTTACATAAACCTAAATTGTTGATTCTTGACGAACCCTTCAGTGGTTTAGATCCGGTTAATGTTGAACAATTAAAAGAAGCGGTTATAGAGTTAAAGGAAAAGGGGACGACGATTGTTTTTTCAAGTCACCGTATGGAGCATGTGGAAGAAATGTGTGAACATCTTTGTATCATGCATAAAGGAAGACCTGTTGTCCACGGGGCACTGAAAGAGATCAAACGGGCATATGGGAAAAAGAATTTAGTGATTCATGCTGATTTTGATTTAGGTGAATTAACCCGTTTTCCTGGGGTAATCCATGGTAAGACAACGACTGAAGGTGTTTCGTTACAAATTGAGAAAGAGCTAATCGCTTCGGATATTTTAAAAGCAATAGTCAATAAGGGGTTTATTTCAAAGTTTGAGCTAGAAGAGCCTTCATTAAATGACATCTTTATTGAGAAGGTGGGTGCAGCATATGAATAATTTTTGGATTGTTTTATTCCATACATATACAAGCAAACTTAAAACAAAGTCTTTTATTTTAACAACGGTTATTACAGCTATTCTATTAATTGGTTTAACAAATATGACAAATATTATTGAATATTTTACTGGTGACGATCATGAAAAGGTTGCGGTTATGGATGAAACCGGTGAACTACTTCCAGCTTTTGAAGCACAGTTGAAAACCGTTAACGATGAGCTAGGGATTGAGCCTTATACGGGATCACAAGCAGAAGCGGAAGAAGAGGTTGAAAATGAGGTTTATAAAGGTTTGTTGATCATTGATTATGATAAAGAAGGTCTACCAATTGCAACCTATAAATCATTAAGTGTAGCGGATTATGAAATTCCGATGCATTTGGAAATGGCTTTACAAGGAATTAAAGGGCAAATAGCTGCTTCCAAGCTTCAGCTAACACCTGATCAGCTTTCAAAGTTATCAGAACCTGTCCAATTTGAACGAGTCGCTTTAAAAGAAAATGCAAAAACACAGGAAGAATTAAGTGAAGCGAGGGGACTTGTGTATGTCTTGCTCTTTGTCATCTATTTTGCGGTTATTATGTATGCAAATATGATTGCCATGGAGGTTGCCACCGAGAAATCTTCTCGTGTCATGGAGATCTTAATTTCAAGTGTTTCACCCATTAAACAAATGTTTGGAAAGATTTTAGGGATTGCGTTACTAAGCCTAACGCAAATGGCTTTCCTCTTAGGGGTTGGTTATTACTTTGTAAAAAGAAATTTAGAATCGTTGGAAGGTGGGTTTTTTGAGTTTTTAGGATTCCAGAATATCCCTGTTTCAACGGTTATTTATGCGATTATCTTCTTCCTTCTTGGGTATTTCTTGTATGCAACACTTGCTGCTTTTCTCGGATCGCTTGTCAGCAGAATCGAAGATGTTAATCAAATGATTACACCGATGACAATGCTCGTCATAGCAGGTTTTATGATTGCCATGTTTGGATTAAATCAGCCTGATACAACCTTTATGACGATTAGCTCCTATATTCCATTTTTTACACCAATGCTCATGTTTATGCGTGTAGGGATGCTCGAACTGCCGGTATGGGAACCGATACTAGGGATTGCAATCTTAATTGCATCAATAGTGGTCCTTGCTATTTTTGGTGCTAGAGTATATAAAGGTGGAGTTTTAATGTATGGGAAATCCAATTCCTTTAAAGATATTAAAAAAGCCTTACAACTGACAAAAGAAAAATAGTTTTTACTGGTATAGGTCTCCTCTTTTAAAAAAGGGTAGACCTTTTAGTATGAGAACGTGCATTCGGAGTATATAGATGGTAAAATAAACCTAATTCAACTCCGATCTGGAGATAAATGAGTGGAGTGTAGCAATGAAAAAAATATCATTTATCCATGGTGCTGATTTACATTTAGATAGTCCCATGGTCGGTTTATCACATTTACCAAAGGAAATATTTGAGCGATTAAAAGAAAGCTCCTTTACAGCGTTAAAGACATTAGTTGACGCTGCTATTCATCATAGAGTAGATTTTGTTATTTTGGCTGGTGATTTATTTGATGAACAAGATCGAAGTGTTCGCGCGCAAACCATGCTACGGAAGGAAATGGAAAGACTTGAAATGCATGGGATTGATGTATATGTCATCCATGGTAATCATGATCATTTAAGTGGTGATTGGATCCACCTAGGATTGCCGGAAAATGTCCATATCTTTTCTGACAAGGTAGAAGTAAAAACCTATGCAAACTCAGAAGCGGTTGTGCATTTATATGGATTTAGTTATCCCACTCGTCATGTAGAGGATAACCAGTTAGTAGAGTATATTAAAAAAGAGGGGGCCGATTTTCATATTGGAATCCTCCATGGGCATTTTGAAGGGAATAGTGAACATGGTCGGTATGCATCTTTTACAACGAAAGAGCTAATGGAAAAGAAATTTGATTATTGGGCATTAGGACATATCCATAAGAGACAAATTATTCAAAATTCACCATTTATCGTTTACCCGGGAAATATTCAAGGTCGAAATCGAAAAGAGCTTGGCGAAAAAGGGTGTTATTTAGTCCAAATGACAGCACAAGAAACACAGCTAGATTTTATCGAGACAGCTGATATTATTTGGGAGCATGTTAGTGTCGATTGTAAGAATATCAACAGCTTTCAAGATTTATATTTTCATCTTCAAAAAGTAATCGAGGAAAAACGTTTAAATGGTAAAGGTGTACTATTAATCATGACTTTATTTAATATTCAACTAATTGAAAAAGAATGGATCAGTCTTAAAAACGGCGAACTACTGCAAGTATTACAGGAAGATGAAAAAGGGCAGAATTCATTTGTTTGGCCAATTGCAATTGACATACAAGATCATTTTGATTGGAAACGGGAGGAGCTTGAGAAAGAATCACAGTTTTATAAAGAATTGTTTGGGACAGCACAGCTGGAATCTATCACAGATAGCATCAAACCATTATATCACCATCCTACTGCATCGAGATATTTAACCACCCTATCAGAAGAAGAAAAAGAGGCAATTAATCATGAGGCGCTACAAGTATTAATTCGTTTATTACATTAGATTCTTTTCTCAAACTTTGTTGCTTTTGGATAGATAAAAACTGATTGTACTTGTACCTATCTTGACATTGGACTTTATTTTTGAGAAAAGAACTGCAAATTTTATTCGAAAGTGCAAAATAGCTTATTTCTACGTTAAAATTGGCCTTTAAATTTTAACAACAAACTTTACGAATAGAGTCTTACATTAGGATGGGGAGGTTCATAGAATGCAAATAGAAGAAATTTATATATATGGTTATGGAAAATTTGAAGATACTAAATTTACTAATTTACATAATAAGCAAATTTTCTTTGGCAGGAATGAGGCAGGGAAGTCAACCATCATGTCCTTTATTCATAGTGTCTTATTCGGATTTCCAACGAAACAGCAATCCGATCTCCGCTATGAACCGAAAAAGGGAGCTAAATATGGTGGCCAACTGACGATTCTTTTTTCTAAACACGGTCGGACCGTTATTGAAAGAGTAAAGGGAAAAGCAACAGGTGATTGTTCTGTCAGGTTAGAAAGTGGAGAAATTGGCGGAGAAGAATTGCTAAAAAGTCTCCTTTCATCCATTGATAAGCATCTATATACGTCGATCTTTTCTTTTAATCTACACGGACTACAGAACATCCATCAAATGAAAGAACAGGATTTAGGTAGATTTTTATTTTCAATTGGAACGGTCGGAACAGATCAACTATTGAAAGCTGAGAATGAATTATCTAAGGAGCTTGATGCCCGGTTTAAGTCCAATGGTAGGAATCCGTATTTAAATGTTTCTTTAAAGGAGTTACAGCAACTTCGTAATGAATTACGAAAAGCAGAGAGTCAAAACGATCAATATATGACGCTCCTGCAAAAAAGAGATAGTATTGAAACGCAGATTCAAAAATTAAAAGCAACATCTACTGAGCTAAGTCGTAAAAAAGCGAAAATAGAAGAGTGGCAAAAGCTGTCTCCGCTTTTTGAACAAGAAAAGGTTCTTCATAAGGAATTAGTACAGTATGATGGAATCATCTTCCCTGATAAAGGATTAGAGACCCTTGAACAATTGACAGGAACACAGACTGTAATAGAAAGAAAAATACATACATTAGAACAACGACTCCAGCGTTTAAAGGAAGAACTTCTGAAGCTCAAACCGGATTTTACGATCCTTGAAAAGGAAAATGAAATTAATACGATTGTTGAGAATCTGCCTTTATTAGAAAAAACGAAACAAGAACAACACGGCCTTGGAGTTAATTTGAAAAAGGTAGAGGAAGAAATCTTATTTTTACAAAATAAAATTCATCTCCCACTTACGGATCAAGATATCTTAACGATTAATACAAGCATATTTATGAAGGAAAAAGCATCTGATCTTTATTCTAAACAGAAAAGTTTATTCGATAAAAAATTAGAGCTTGATCAAAGATTTCATGAAGAGAAAACAAGCTTGGAAGAATTAGAGTTAAAAGAGGAAACCATCAAAAAGGAACTTATTCCAGAATTTGAGCGCAAGGAAATTCAGCACACTTTATCTCTTTCAACAGAAAAGGAACATTTAATTCACCAAAAAGAAGATCTTGAAGAGAGACTTACACACTTGAAACGCTCTCATCAAAAAGAGGTAAGTAGAAGAAAATATGATGTGATCCAGTACTCCGTATTTGCCCTTCTGTTTGTTGTACTATGTGGATTTGGGATATTCTCTAATAATCTTTCCTTTTTACTTATAGGAGGAATAGGGGCGCTTTTTAGCCTTTTATCATTAATGAAAGGGAATATTTCTAAGGATATCCAACTACTGCAAACAGAAATATCTTCATTACAGCAAAAATTGAGCGGACTAGAAAGGGATATTGAGACACCTAGAGCTCATGTTGAACTGCTTCAACAGAAGCTTGAAAAGGATCAGGCAATAAGAGATGAAATCAATCAGTTAAAACGGATGATAAAAAGACAACAAGATATTTATGATCATGTCGTCGATTTATTCGAACAATGGGAGAAAAATGATGCACAATTACGTGAAGATTTATTAGCGGTAGGAAGGGAGTTAAGAATCCCTGATAGTATTGCTCTTCATTATTTATTTGATGCCTTTCAGATTATTGATCAATTGAAAAAGGTATATATCGAGAGGGATCATTTAACGGAACAGGTAAAGGCCAATGAGGAGATTATGAATGAAATGACAGTGATCCTCAAGGAGCTTTCGTTACAGATTTATAAAGATGAAAAGCATAACGATCATGAGCTTGCTTTTACATTGAAGAAAAGATTGCGTCATGAATTAGAAAAACAAATTCAATATAAAGAAAAATTAGATCAACATCGTCACGTTGAAGAAGAATTAAAAGACCTGCATTTAGAATGGGAAGGAATCAACAAAGAAATGATTTCTCTCCTTACTAGTGCGTCTGCTCAAGATGTAGATGAATTTAAAAAAATCGGCGAAAAGGCGCTGCGAAAGGCAGAATTACTAGCAGAATATAATAGCCTGGAGTCTCAATTAAAGTTTTCAACGATTGATTTGACCGAAATGCAATCTATTTCATATGAAGAAACTGGGGAACAATTAGAAGAAGTGTCAACTGCACAAGAAAATCTAGATGTAGAAATGATTGGATTACAAGAGGAACTTGCATCGGTTAAATATAAAATTGACATGATTGAAGAAGGGGGGACATATGCCGAGCTTTTCCATCGTTATAAACAATTAAAGTCTCAATTTGAAATGGATGCAAAGGAATGGGCTAAATATGCAGTTGCTAAGGAAATTCTTCAAAAAACAGTCAATAATTTTAAAGAGGCTTGGTTTCCGAAAATGCTTATTAAAGCTGAGGAGTATTTGCATTTTTTAACGGGTGGTCATTACACTCGTATTATCCCAAAACGAGAAAGCAGCGGCTTTTTGATTGAGAGTCAGTGATCAAATTCTGTTTGAAGCAAATGAGCTAAGTCAGGCAACGATGGAACAAATTTATATTTCTATTCGGTTAGCGTTGGCTGTTACTGTCTATGAAAAATATAAACTGCCAATTATGATTGATGATAGCTTTGTTAACTTTGATGAGATTAGAACAAAAAGAGTCATACAGTTATTGGAAAGTTTAGAGTCCTATCAAATTTTATTTTTCACTTGTCATCAACATTTATTAGCTCATTTCCAAGATGCAGAAATCATGGAGATTGAAAAAGAAAAGTCAATTCAGTAGAAATCTACGTTTAGTTTTCTCCCTTTGACATATCCTTCTAAATGCTCTCATAAACTATAGGACAAACCCTTAGGTGAGGTGATTAGCATGGATATTCCATTTTGGATGTATTTTGTTGTAATGGGTATTATGATAAGTGGTTATATGGTGGTCAAAACTGGTAAGGACGAGAAAAAAATCGAAGATGAAATTATTGAGCGTGAAGGTGAAGTATATATGAAACGATTAGAACAAGAGCGCGAGGAGAAAAAGACAGAAGAGAAATCAATGGGTGTATAATAACAAGAAAGACCAACTTTTAAGTTGGTCTTTCTTGTGGTGTTCGTCTGAATTACTTTTCTTCTTTATCTTTATCTGAAGTAGTAGTACCTAGAACATTTTCAAGGTCCTTATCCTTTACTTTAACTCCAGCATCTTTCATTTCTTTACTGATGGCCTCTTGAATGGTAACAGGGTTACTTAAGCGAGAGGTAAGTACTTGTTTCTTCATATCCTCTTTAACGTCCTCAAAAGGTTCTTTTTCTTTCTTTTCTGTTACCTTAATGATATGAAAGCCAAACTGTGATTGAACAGGCTCACTTATTTCATTAACTTCTAAAGCGTAAGCAGCTTCTTCAAACTCAGGTACCATCTTACCAGGTCCAAACCAACCAAGGTCTCCACCTTGTTCAGCAGAACCATCTGAAGAGTATTCTTTAGCTAAGTCTTCGAATTTTTCACCAGCATCTAGTTTTGACTTAACTTCCTTCGCTTTTTCTTCATCTTCAACTAAAATATGACTTGCTTTAATTTCAGGCTTGTATTCTTCATCATAATACTTTTTAACATCTTCATCTGTGATATTTGAAGCTACAGCTTTTTCTAGTAAAAGATTAAGTTTTAAGTAGTCCTCTTTAAAAGCATCTTCTGATTCAAAACCTGATTGTTGATAGAAAGTCTCGCCATATTGTTCCTTGAATTCTTTAACTTTTTCGTCTAATTCTTTATCTGATACTTCGTATTTATCCGCTAAAACCTTCTCATACAGCATTGATTGTAAAACAGGTTCCCCAGCCATGTCTTTCATTTCTGTATAGAATTCATCTTTTGTTATATTCCCAACTTTGGATTCTACAATTACATCCGATCCGCCACCGTTACAAGCTGTTAAAGTAAGAATTCCGGTTGCAATCGTAATAGGCAACATCCATTTTTTCACGTATTAACACTCCCAAACTAATTATTAATCGTACAAGCAACAAACATTACTATACCATAAATTTATCTTGTAACAAATTAATTACCATCAAAACACATTAATTTTTTACAAAACTAGGTATATGACCAGTACAAATCTGGACTGTGTACATAAGATAAATCGTAAGAGAAAGGAAGTTAGAGAATGAAACATCAAAACACTGATTTCGCATTAATCGTTGTTTTGTTCATTTTATTAATTATCGTTGGGGCTTCCTTTTTTTAAGATTTCTTCAGCACCTTATGTGATGGTGTACGACCACATAGAAGAGATATAGGTATTGATACCTTTAGAAGGAGGTGTTAGTATGGGTCAATCTTACGGCGGAGGATTTGCGTTAATCGTGGTCCTATTCATTTTATTAATCATTGTTGGCGCTGCTTGGTTATAAGCAAAAGTTGGGCGTGAAATAAAAAAAGCGGTGAACCTTCACCGCTTTTTAAAACTGTCCTTAAGTTAAGTTATTGCCACTAAAATCTCAATATATGAAGAGATTAATAATATGGTAATAAGAATATTAATGGTTCTGAATACGTTTGATTGCCGTTCTTCAGGGATTTCCTTTTGTTGACAAAGGGAATTGGTCAGTTTATTAATATTAAATAAAATGAAAATAGCAAATAAAATGTAAAAGAATATCATTAAATAAATTCCTCCTTTTAAAGAGGCTGATTGTGTCACGTAAATAGAACCTAATACCTGAATAGGACTATCACGCTTAATAAAAAAGCCAAATTATATTAAGTGTTAAAAATAGACCCAAGAAATTATCGAAATGGAATCATTCTTTTCAATACATATGCTTAACATTTAAACTTATGTACATAATCCTACTAGAAAAGCCGTTAAAATGATAGAATAATGTACAAAGCCTTTAAAACATGTAACAAAATGCTTTAATAAATCTGGAGCAAATCGTTCGAGCGAATTTGATTAATGTAACCAAACCTTATACTATGTAAATTTACGATGAAAGCAAAAAAAAATCAATAGTAAAATGTGTTATGTTATTTATTAGTACGATTAATGCATAGAAGCATATCTTTGAAGTGGGGAAAGAAATATGGATTTACAAGCTATAGTGGATAGAATTAAAATATTAGAATACCACCAATCTCTTCTGCTTAAAATGAATAAGTCATCTTCAGAGGCATTTTTCAAATTGATTATTGAAAAATCACTCTCTGAAGATGAGGTAAACCAATTTTATAATCAATGTGAAAAAATGAGCAAAAAATACAAAGAACAGAAAGCGGAAGGATTTGTTTATTTTCAACCGCTTTTTGAAAAGTTCATCCAGGAACTTCATCCAAGGCTTAATGGAAAGGAAGTCATTTTAGCTTGTTTAACACAAGGGCTGTATGTCCCAATCATGACAGAGTTTAAAAAGTATTTATAAAAAACTTAAATAAATTCTTTCTCCAAATCAGGCTTTTTAATAATCTTACCATCTTTTTCAGTGAAGTTTTGATCGACATTGTTGAAAGAAGTTTCAAAGATTTCCATAAAGTCATCGCCGTAAATATTACGAACGATCGCCATTAGTTCCATAATCTCTGGAAACTTGCCATAGAGGTCTTTTAATGGTAATGATGCAGTAAAGACTGAAGTTTGTGTAGGATCATATGATTCCATTAAATCTAAAAATATTTGTTCCCCTTTTTCTGTTAGTTTAATATACGTATTCCGTTTGTCATTTTCCTTTTTAGAAAACTCCAGAAGGCCTCGTTCTTCTAATTTTTTGGAAAAGTTAAAAGCCGTTGAAACATGCATGACACCAAATTTGGCTACGTCTGAGATGGAAGCGCCATTTAATTGATAAGCAATCATTAAGATATGGTGTTCATTAATATTAAGATCGTACGGTTTAATCCATTGTTGCCAGTCTTTCTCAATCGATTTCCATAATGCTTTACCTAGTTGTGAAATTCGTTGATTAAAAAGCAGCGCTTCCTTAATAGAAAACTCTTTTTCTTCCATCCTCATATTCCCCTTTTCGTTATCTCTCTTTATTATTATGCCAATAAAGTAAAGATTAATAAAGATAATAATTTACTAAATTTTTAGAATATGCATAAATTCTGTGTATGTCTATTAGAATATAGTTCTATAATTATTACTATTATCATAGTATATTTGTTTTCGATTAGGAAAGGAGAAAATCCTGCTTTTATTTTGAATTTTTTTAAAAATGTCAGAATATACACAATTATTTGTGTAATGATGCTTCGATTTCTTCAATTGTTTTTTCAATAGAAGAAATTTCTCTTTGTAATTGTACTTGGTGAGGGTGGATTTCTTCTTTCCATTCTACTAATACGTTTTTTAAGTCAGATACAAAGGCTCCTATTGAAACTTTACTTTCTAAAGTAGCAGCGGAAATGGCCTGTTGTAATTCATGTAAATTGGATTTGATTTCTGTAAGGTGTTGTCTAAACTGATCTGCAGTCTCTTTAACGTTTAAACGATTCTCTTCGCCAGAATTAGGGGTTGTTAATAGGGTTGTAATAGCAGCAGTCATACCGCCAACTAATAAACCAAGAAAGAATGATTTTCCATTCATCACTTTTCACCTCTCCTAAAATGATAGTTTGACCATACTTATAAGAAAAACCCGTCAATATAGACGGGTTTCAGGGTGTTATTGACTGATTGTTTGTTGCCCAGAGAATGAAGTTTTTTTCATGACTGTTGTCGCTATTGGATATAAAACAATCATGACAATGGTATTTACTGCTGCAGCTGGTAATACGGCTCCTGCAAACATAGCAGCAAATTGTCCTGGTAACCCGATAATGATGTAAGCTGAACCTAGGAATATCGCACCTGAAATTAATGTGCCAAGAGCTGTTAAAATAGCTACAGAAATAATTGACTTTTTAAATTTACCAAGAAGCATAAATAGTGCTAAGAATATAAATGCTGTGAAGAATTTATCGATAATATTTGGGAAAAATCCCCCTGGCATCGATGTTGTGATACCTGAAATAATTCCTGTCGCAAGCCCAATTAACAGTGTACTTTTAAAATCTGGAAATAAGATAATTCCTAAAAACATCATCGTAAGCATCATGTCAGGCTTCATCCCAAATACAAATCCAGGAACAACTGCGTGTAAAACCGTCCCCATACCTACTAATAGAGCAATAATGACCAATTTTTTTGTATTCATTTCTCATCTCTCCTCATCTATTCTAAACTCTTTGTTCTCTTCCTGCAGTGCACTCATTGCCTGTAGCGAAAAGTTTTATTCATTATATCATACTATCTAAGTGAATTGAAAGAATTATTATTCTAATAATTTCTCAGGTTCACTTTATTAATAACTTTTTCTAAACTCTTTCATAAATTGTGCCAGACGTTCAACATTTTCAGTTGGAACGGCGTTATAGATGGAGGCTCTACATCCACCGATTGAACGATGTCCGTTTAGTCCGACAAAACCAGCTTCTTTCGCTTGAGCTAAAAAGGCCTTTGTTGCTTCATCTGAATTTAAAGTAAACGTTACGTTCATGTTTGAACGGCTGTCTACTGTGGCATGTCCATTATAAAAACCTTCACTTTGGTCAATTTCATCGTACAGTAGTGCTGCTTTTTGATTATTTATTTTTTCCATAGCTTGAAGTCCGCCTTGTTGCTCGACCCATTTTAGGACTAGGGATAATAAATAAATACCAAAAGTCGGTGGTGTATTATATAAAGAATTATTTTTTGCATACGTATTATAGTTTAACATGGTTGGTAATTCATCGTTTGAACGAGATAATAACTCTTTCTTTATAATCACCACTGTTAGCCCTGATGGACCTAAGTTTTTCTGTGCACCCGCATAAATAAGATCAAATTGTTCGATATCGAGTGGCTTTGATAAAATATCACTTGACATATCTGCAATAAGAGGCACTTGTAAATCAGTTGGAAATTGCTGCCATTGTGTTCCATAAATGGTATTGTTGCTTGTAATGTGTAAGTATGCGGCATCATTTGGTATAGAAGTTGCATCAAAAGTAGGAATGTTTTTGTAATTATTTTCTTTACTAGAGATAGCGATCTCTGTTTTGCCAACTTTTTTTGCTTCTTTTAACGCTTTTTCAGCCCAAGAACCTGTTAGGGTATAATAAGCCGTTTGATCTTTACTTAATAGGTTCATAGGTATCATTGAAAATTGAAGACTGGCTCCGCCTTGTAAAAATAGAACTTCGTAATCATCAGAAATAGAAAGTAATGAACGTAATGACCCAATAGCTTCATTATGGACAGCATCATAATCTTTACTACGATGACTTAGTTCCATAACGGACATTCCTGTATTTCTGAAATTTAGTAATTCATTTTGAGCTTCTTTAAGGGCCCATTCTGGTAGTGCAGCGGGACCAGCGTTAAAATTTAGTGCACGATTCATTTTGAAATTCCCCCTCATTATTTGAATAACTTTTTTCTTTAGTCATTCCCGTATTCACGGCAACAAATTGATTTTCTACCATAATAGTACTCAGAATTTGTCGAAATGTACAGAATCTAACAATAATTTTTTAAAAAAATTAAAAAATTCTCCGAATATGGAGAATTTTAAAGATGACTATTGATATCTGCTGCCATTTGCTGTAAGTCTAAAGAAGAATAATCACTTTGATTATTTTTCCAAACAGCTCCGAATCCATCGCCCTCACCATAACGAGGAATTAAATGTAGATGAAAATGGAAAACAGATTGACCTGCTTTTTCTCCATTATTATTGACTGCATTTAAACCGATCGGCTGATAGGTTTCTTTTAAGGCATTGGCAATTGTTGGTGCTACTTCAAAAATATTTTTAGCAATCTCAGGGGTTAGTTCAAAGAGGTTTTCTTTATGTACTTTTGGAATAATTAATGTATGTCCTTTCGTCACTTGACTCAAATCTAAAAAGGCCAGTACATGTTCATTTTCAAAGACTTTTGCTGAAGGAATTTCTCCCTTTACAATTTTACAAAAAACACAATCGCTCATCGTAATTCATCCTTTCAGTCATTAATTATAATCCTATAAAATATTGTATCATATGGGAACTTTTTTCTACACATAAAAAGGGCAGGATTCGCATAGAATCCCACCCTGATGCAGGGGAATCATTTCATATACTACGTTCGTCTATTACAGGTACTGTTCTGCGGTAAACACCTCATTTGTTTTATTAAATGTTTGTGTTTATTTAGAGACAATCGATCCCTTATTCAAGCTAACCATCCCCTATTTCTTATAAGTTTTTTTGACAAAACATATAATGATCGGTTACTGGTCTTTGATAAGCACCTCATTTTCAAATTGAATTTGAACTTCGGTGTTCTAGATCTAGGCTTTCATACAACTTGTGCATTACAACCATCCCCTTATAGGAACGTATTTAGCATATGGGTTATTGAATGACATTGTCTTTGACAGACACCTCATTTCAATTTGTTGATGATTTGAATCACCAGGTTGTTTCCCCTACATAAATTAGAATGTCCACTTTTTTAAATTTATATACATTACGTTTACAATTTTTTTACGATAAATTATTAAAGGCTGTTTTTGTACAGATTATTGTTAAAATCTAAATGGCCAGATTTAACGTAGAAGCTTGTCAAAACTAGACAAGCCACTGATTCATTCCTTACAATAAAAAGATAATTAAATAAAGGAAGGACGTTTTCAATTTGTCTTTATTAGAAATAAAAAATTTAACGGGCGGTTATACAAGGAATCCGGTTTTAAAGGATGTTTCTTTTTCAGTAAATAATGGAGAATTAGTTGGGTTAATTGGTTTAAATGGGGCAGGGAAGAGTACCACGATTAAGCATATTATTGGATTGATGGAACCCCATAAAGGAGAAATAACCATTAATGGGAAAACGATTCAACATGATCGAGAAATGTACAGAAGGCAATTTACCTTTGTTCCAGAAACACCTGTGCTCTATGAAGAGTTAACCCTTGATGAGCACTTAAGGCTAACAGCAATGGCCTACGGTTTGGAAGAATCTGTTTATAAAGAACGAGTAAATGTGTTATTAAAAGAATTTCGAATGGAGAAAAGACTGAAGTGGTTTCCAGCTCATTTCTCAAAAGGAATGAAGCAAAAAGTGATGATTATGTGTGCTTTCCTTGTCGGGCCACCCCTTTATATTGTCGATGAGCCATTTGTTGGGTTAGACCCACTTGGAATTCAATCCTTGCTTGATCTTATGGGGAAAATGAAAGAAAGTGGAGCGGGAATTTTGATGTCAACGCATATTTTGGCTACAGCCGAACGGTATTGCGATCGTTTTATTATTCTGCATGAAGGAAAGGTAAAGGCGCATGGAACAATGGATCAATTACGGGATGAATTTGGTAAACCGAATGCTACGCTAGATGATTTATATATTCAATTGACAAAGGAAGACGACCATGTTTGATGAGAAATTATTATGGAAAGAGCGTTTAAGTCGGACAAGCAAGGAGCTATCCCGTTACCTTCGCTATATATTTAATGGTCATCTCGTCATTGTCTTTATCTTTTTACTTGGAACAGCTGCTTATTATTATCAGGAATGGTTGAAAACTTTACCAGAAACTTTTCCTGCTGCTCCGATTATGGCTGTTCTAATCGTCGTTATTATTAACCTATAGTCCCATCTATACATTCATGTCAGAGGCGGATCGGATTTTTCTCCTTCCACTAGAAACAAAATTGGCTGGATATTTTAAAAAATCGATTTGGATTAGCTTTTTTGCGCAAATGTACCTACTATTAATTGGTTTAGCAGTATTGATGCCACTATATGCAGTTATGAATGAAGGTGATTTCAAATCCTTTTTCCGATTTTTAGTGGTGATTCTTTTAGCTAAAGGAATGAATTTATTCATTAGATGGTTTGTTCAATTGTATCGTGAGGTTACGGTACATAGGGTAGATTCTTGCGATTCGATTTTTTGTTAATTTTGTACTATTGTTTTTATTATTTTCGAATGCGAACGCTTTTTTATTAATCGTCCCAATGATTCTTTTGGTTGGGTTGATTGTTTATTATCGAAATCAAACCCGAAATAAAGGAATCAAGTGGGAGTTTTTAATTGAACAAGATGAGAGAAGGATGACAGCCTTTTATCGATTAGCCAATATGTTTACAGATGTACCGAAATTAAAAAATAAGGTGAAAAGAAGAGAATGGCTTGATGGACTACTATCGGGAATCTCTTATCATCATAATCAAACGTATTCCTATTTATTAGCAAGAACTTTCTTGAGATCTGGTGACTATTTAGGATTATTAGTTCGTTTAAGCGTTATTGGTGGAGTGGCTATTTATTATCTTACTTTTGGAATCGGACAGATTGTACTTGTGGTTCTTTTCCTTTATTTAACAGGGTTTCAATTGCTTCCGTTATGGAAACACCATCAGAATCACTCGATGCTTGAATTATATCCAATCAATCAAAAGGTTAAAGAAAGCTCATTTTTACGGATTCTTCGAAATGTATTAGCGTTACAAGCTCTGTTATTGTCTGTGGTGATCTTAATAAAAGGCGACCCCTTGGCAGCAGTGATTTCACTTTTAGCAGGAATCGCATTTTGTATTTATTTTGTTTACTTCTATAGTAAACGAAAAATACGTTCGTAAAGTTTGTTGTTAAAATCCAAAGACCGATTTTAACGTAGCGATTAGCTATTTGTGCCTTCGTATAAAAGAACCTAAAAAAACAATAAAGGAGCGGTAATAGATGGGACAATACGAGGAACAAACATATGATGAGATTATTCAATGGAAACGGAAAATGTTAAAAAAGCCTAAAATGTTTCAGCGTATGACAAAAGGTGTGCAAGAGAAAATAAATGAAAAAATTCCTGAAAAGGCGCATCAAATCATAACAGATGGAATCAAAAATTTTGTGAAATTAACCTTAACAGGCTCACAAATAACAACCCGAAAAGCGGAAGAAGTCGATTTATCCTTACAAGAACAAGATTCTCTGTTCCAAGAAAAACTTTCAACCTATCGTAAGACAGCTGTGGTAGAGGGAGCAGGTACAGGTGCAGGAGGGCTGTTTCTAGGTTTAGCAGACTTTCCACTTCTTTTATCAATTAAAATGAAATTTTTATTTGATGTTGCCACACTATATGGATTTGATACAAAGAAGTATGAAGAACGAATTTTTATCTTACTTGTCTTTCAACTAGCTTTTTCGAGTACTGAAAAAAGAAAAGAAACAATGGAGATTATCGAAAACTGGGAAGAAAGAAAGGCTGACCTTGTTGAGTTAGATTGGAAGGAATTTCAGCAGGAATATCGAGATTATATTGATTTTGTGAAAATGCTTCAGCTTGTTCCTGGTATCGGAGCAGTTGTAGGTGCATATGCAAATTATAATTTACTGGATCAACTAGGAGAAACCGCTCAAAATTGTTATCGATTAAGAAGGTTAACAACTCCTCCAAATATGTAATGATTAAAGAGGCCACTTCTCTGAGAGGGCCTTTTACTCATCTTCTTTTTCTTCATATATTCTATATTTAGTCACAAAGGAAGGCCGAAGAAAGATCTTTGGTGCAAGGGTATATGCTTCTGAAAATGAAGGGGATTTTTTCCAATTGTTATAGTCAGCTTCACTTTCCCAAAGAGTATAGACGATGTAAGTATCGGATTTTCTAGGTCGTAAAACACGGATTGCCCTAAAACCCTGCTGGTTTTCAATGGAATTAGTGCTATTTTTAAAGTGGTACTCAAATAATGGCCTGCTTTCGTCCCTAACAGGGATATGATCAAAGACGGCATAACCAGACGGAGTGACAATGGTTCCTCTAGCCACCACCACCTCATATTTTCGAGGTTCTTTAAAAAGAGAGCTTCCCTCCGTTTCATGTACTAGTAAAAATGCATCTTCGTTATGCATGAATACCAATGTCTCCTGCTTGTTTTCATTAAGGAATTTCTTCAAAAAGGATTCTGTGCCACCCGTAAAATACATGTTCAAGTGTATCACCCCATTTCTTCTTCATTATATTTGTTATGCAAGACCAATTACAATCATGAATAATGTTAATTTTTATTGTATGAGGTAAACTATACCTAAATAGTTGAAAAAAGTAAGGAAATTGTAAGAAAATTGTCATTAAAATGTACGTATATTTTTTCTTTTTTTCTTGAGGATGTATTACACTAGTTAATAGTGTGACTTGAAAGGGGTAGGAAAAGTGGTTAAAAAAATAGATGAAACTTTTTTAAAAGCAGCAAGGGGAGAAAAAACGGATCATGTACCTGTTTGGTATATGAGACAAGCAGGGAGATCACAGCCAGAATATCAAAAAATCAAAGAAAAGTATTCTTTATTTGAAATTACTCATCAACCTGAATTATGTGCCTATGTAACAAGATTACCTGTTGAAAATTACGGAGTCGATGCGGCTATTCTTTATAAAGATATTATGACACCGCTACCAGCCATGGGAATTGATGTAGAAATAAAGTCTGGAATTGGTCCTGTTATTTCCAATCCGATTACCTCTGTGGCAGATGTAGAGAAACTGGGTGAAATAAATCCAGAAGAAGATATTCCATATGTACTGGAAACGATTAAAATTTTAACAAAAGAACAACTGAATGTACCATTAATTGGTTTCGCAGGTGCTCCTTTTACATTAGCTAGCTATATGATTGAAGGTGGACCTTCTAAAAATTACACGAAAACAAAAGCTTTCATGTATTCAGAGCCTAAAGCATGGTTTGCCTTAATGGACAAGCTGGCAGATATGTCGATTACATATATCAAATCCCAAATTGGGGCAGGTGCGAAAGCAATTCAAGTTTTTGACTCTTGGGTAGGGGCTTTGAATGTAGAAGATTATCGTTATTATATTAAACCAGTCATGAACCGAATCTTTTCTTCACTAAAAGAAGAAAATGTGCCATTGATTATCTTTGGGGTGGGTGCAAGTCACTTAGCGCTTGAGTGGAATGATTTACCTGTTGATGTTGTGGGATTAGACTGGCGACTGCCGATTCGGGATGCAAGAAAATTGGGCGTAACAAAAACGGTTCAAGGAAATTTAGACCCAGCTTTATTGGTTTCACCATGGGAGTTAATCGAGGAAAAGGCGAAAGCGATTCTTGATCAAGGAATGGAAAGTAATGGCTATATTTTTAATCTTGGTCATGGTGTATTTCCACAAGTGAATCCAGACACATTAAAGAGACTTACCACCTTTATTCATGAATACTCTGCATCAAAAAAATCAGGAAATTAAATCGATTCATGAAGAATTGATGAAATTGATTCACTAAGAATTACTTATGACGATCATTCAGGCGGAGGGATTTACACCATGAAAAAGAAAATGGGTCTTCTTGTTATGGCCTATGGGACGCCTTATAAAGAGGAAGATATTGAACGTTATTATACACATATTAGAAGAGGCCGCAAACCAACTCCAGAAATGTTGGAGGATTTGAGGAGGCGGTACAAAGCGATTGGTGGGAGTTCACCACTAGCCAAAATAACCTTAGAACAAGCAAAAAAATTAGAGGAACATTTAAATGCAATACAAGATACCTATGAATTCCATATGTATTTAGGGTTGAAGCATATGGAGCCGTTTATTGAGGATGCCGTAAAGAAAATGAATGAAGATGGAATCGAAGAAGCGGTTAGTATTGTGTTGGCACCGCATTATTCTACATTTAGTATCAGGTCCTATAATGGAAGAGCGAAAGAAGAAGCTGAAAAAATAGGTGGACCACAAATTGTCAGTATTGATAGCTGGTATGATGAGCCCAAATTTATTCAATATTGGGCTCATCAATTAAAGTTAACTTTTGAAAGCATGACAGAAGAAGAGAAAAAGAATTATATCGTCATCATGTCAGCACATAGTCTTCCCGAAAAAATAATTGCGATGGGTGATCCATATCCTGATCAATTAAAGGAAACGGCTCAATTCATTACAAAGGAAGCAGGTATAGAAAACTATGCCCTTGGATGGCAAAGTGCTGGAAATACCCCTGATCCATGGCTTGGTCCTGATGTGCAGGATTTAACAAAACAATTATATGAAGAAAAAGGATATCAGGCTTTTATCTATATGCCAGTCGGGTTTGTCGCTGATCACTTAGAAGTGTTATATGACAATGATTATGAATGTAAGGTTGTAACAGACAACATTGGGGCTGCCTATTATCGGCCAGAAATGCCGAATGTAAGTCCGCCCTTTATTGATGCATTGGCAACAGTTGTGTTAAAAAAATTAGATTAATGTTCAATCTAACATTTGACAGATTTAAAGAGTAGGCGATTTGGATGTTAAAAAATAAAAAGCATATTGCAATCATTGGTGGAGGCATAACAGGGTTAACTGCTGCTTATTATTTACAAAAGGCCATTCGTGAGAAACATTTACCCTATCAGGTAACGTTGATAGAAGCATCACACCGGCTTGGAGGTCAATTACAAACCTATCATAAGGATGGTTATGTCATTGAAAGAGGCCCGGATTGCTTTATTGAAAGCAAAGAAAACGTGTCAGCCTTAGCCATAGAGGTTGGGTTGGGTGATCAACTTGTTAATAATGTACCTGGGAACACATTCATTGTAGCAAGGGAACATCCCCATTTAGTTCCAAGTGGTGCTGTTTTGGGAATTCCTACGGAAATAAGGCCGTTTATTCATACTAAATTATTTTCAGTTCCAGGTAAATTGCGTGCAGCAGGGGATTTGATTTTACCTAAATCATCTATAAAAGAGGATCAATCCCTTGGCATGTACTTTCGTCGACGTTTTGGGGATGAAGTAGTTGAAAATTTGATTGAACCATTATTATCAGGAATTTACGCAGGAGATATTGATAAAATGAGTTTAATGGCATTATTTCCGCACTTTTATCAAATTGAACAAAAATATCGAAGTATTATTTTAGGTTTGAAAAAAACAAATTTTCCTATCTTAGAACAACTTACGAAGAAAAAGGGATTATTTGTTACGTTTAAAACAGGAATGCAATCATTTGCTGATGGAATTGCCAAAAAACTTAATCCCGGTTCTGTTAAATTGGGGTTTCGAGTTGAAGGCATCGAAAAAATCGGCCAACAATATAAAGTAGAACTAAATGGTGGAGAATTTTTAAAAGCGGACAGTATTATTATGGCAGTACCACATGAAAAAGCTTATCAAATTTTTCCGGATTATGAGTTTTTGAAGGATTTTAAAAAGGTTCCGTCGACTTCGATTGCAACAGTGGCTTTATGTTTTCCTAAAGACGCGATCGAAAAAGACATGGATGCGACAGAATATTTAGTTTCGCGAAATAGTGATTATACAATCACTTCCTGTGCTTGGATTCATAAGAAATGGCCTCACACGACACCTGATGGAAAGGTTTTGCTGCGCTGTTTTGTCGGAAGGGCTGGAGGAGAAGTGGTCGTTGATTTATCAGATGATCAAATTGTGAATAATGTGTTAGCGGATCTGAGAAAGACAATAGTAATCAAAGGTCAACCAGAGCTTTCTGTTGTCACTCGTTGGATTGATTCGATGCCTCAATATACAGTTGGTCATTTAGAGAGAATGAAAAAGGCGGAACAAGGTTTAGATCAAGAACTCCCAGGAATCTTTTTAGCGGGCAATTCTTATCATGGGTTTGGGGTAGCAGCTTGTGTGAAACAAGGAGAAGAAGCTGTTACAAAGGTGTTGGACTATTTGATGTTGCATAGTAAAGAAGATCGTTTGCAAATGGGTTAAGCATTACAGTACAGTCCTGATTTAGAAGGATTGTACTGTTTTTTATTTAACATTCAAAAAAAACAGCCGGATGTTTCGGCTGTTTTAGGATCTTTATGTTTAATAGATTATTAATTTTGAATATTAATTTTATAGATCGTGTAAGTCGAGACAATGGTTGCAAGTATTTCCGTAGCAATCCGCTTGCTCTTCAATTTCGTTACCACACTTTGTACATTTTTTTGCAGGTAGATTTCTGAAAAATTCAATAATGTTCTTTACCATTTTGTCCCCTCCGTTTATGAGTTAAGAGTTATTTTACTAATTTGATAGTTTTATTGTAATATAACAGGAGGTAAAATGTCAACACTTGTTTTAACACAACTTAATTAATGTTGAAATAGTGTAAAAACACTTAAACTTCATACAGCAAACCCCAACCCAATGAAACCTGAGCCTCCGGGCGCAAATTCAGCAGGGAATTTGATAATATTTCCAAAGTTGGCCTATACTAAATTTAGAAGATCTGAAATCATGGAGGTGTTTCATTGAAACTAACGATTATTGGACCATGGGGAGGATACCCAAAAGCGAACGAAGCGAGTTCTGGTTATCTCTTAGAACATCATGGTTTTCACTTATTAATTGATTGTGGTAGCGGTGTATTGTCAAAGCTGCAAACCATCATTGAGCCTGAAAAGCTCCATGGTTTAATCATTTCCCATTATCATGCGGACCATATTGCAGACATTGGTGTATTACAGCATGCAAGATTGATTCAGAGCTTTTTAGGTAAAAAGGTAGACAACCTCCCTATTTATGCTCATAACTTAAACCAACAGGAATTTTCAAAACTAACATATAAAGAAATAACAAAAGGGATTTCCTATTACCCCGAAGAATTAATTGTAGTGGGGCCATTTTCTGTTCGCTTTTTAAAAACAAACCATCCTGTAGCTTGTTTTGCGATGAGGATAGAAGCTGATGGACGTTCTTTAGTCTATAGTGCAGATACTTCTTATAAAGAGGAGTTTGTGTCATTTTCAAAGGATGCCGATTTGCTACTTTGTGAATGTAGTTTATATGGAGATCAAAATGGATCGGATGCAGGACATATGACTAGCTTGGATGGGGGAAAATTAGCGAGCAAAGCAAATGTAAGGCAATTGGTCTTAACTCATTTGCCACATTATGGTAGGTTAGAACAGTTGAAGGAAGAGGCGTCAACCCTATTTCATGGGCCGATTGTTTTGGCTCAATCTGGATTAAGTATCACTTTATAACGTAAATTTCTTAATAGAAGGAGAGGAAAGCATGAGAGTAAGTTATCATGGACATTCAGTTGTAAAAATTGTGACAGGTGGAAAAACAATTTTAATCGATCCCTTTATTACTGGAAATCAATATACCGATTTAACCGTTGAAGATGAAAAACCGGATGTGATTCTTATTACTCATGGTCATAATGATCACGTTGGAGATACGCTTCAACTTGCTAAGAAAAATGACTCATTAGTCGTAACCAATAACGAACTTGCTGTTTATTTAGGATGGCAAGGATTAAGAGTACATCCGCTGCACATTGGTGGGGCACATCAATTTGATTTTGGTAAAGTAAAGCTGACACCAGCACTACATGGAACAGGTTTTGAAACAGAAGATAAAGAAATCCTCTATATGGGCATGCCTGCAGGAATATTATTTATGGCTGAAGGCAAAACCATCTATCATGCAGGGGATACTGCACTGTTTTCTGATATGAAATTAATCGGTGAACGCCACCCGATTGATATTGCGTTTTTACCAATTGGCGATAATTTTACAATGGGTCCTGAAGATGCGGCATATGCTGCCAAACTATTAGGAGCGAGAACGATTGTGCCAATCCACTATAATACATTCCCACCGATCACACAGGATCCACATGAGTTTATCCAATTACTGGAATACAAAAATGGAAAGGTTTTAGCACCTGGAGAAGCGATTGAATTGTAAGGTTGAAATATAATATAGAATGAACCAAAAACGTGTGGAAGTGATGTTTTCACGCGTTTTTGGTTTTTTTAGGACTTTTTAAGGCTTGTTCGCATAGATTGTTAGTAGAGAAGTGGATAAAGGAGTGGTGTTAATGAATAAAAATCGGTATTTCATTTGTTTATTAGTTAGCGGTGTTCTATTGTATTATGCTGTCCCGCGTCTATCGATTTATAGTGCGGGAGTTGAAGGATATTTTTCTATTATCTGGCTTTTATTTGCTTTAATGGTGATTGCGGGAAATTTAACAGGTTTGTTATATACTCCTAAGAAGAGAAAACAGCAACAGTCAGATGTCTCCAAGGGGAGAAAGCAAGTTAAATCTAGACATTATTACTAAAACAGTTTTGAGAATAAATTGAAACAGTTGGTCAAGACCTTTATAATAGTAACTAGTAGAATAAAAAGATAAAACATTATAAAAGTAAATGGTTATTCTTATATTATGATAAAGGGTGAGACTCTTGGCCACTAAACATGAACTGATTTTACAACATATTGATGAATTATCTGTTGGGGAAAAAATTTCTGTTCGTCAAATTGCTAAAGCTTTAGAAGTAAGTGAAGGAACGGCATACCGAGCTATAAAAGAAGCGGAAAATAAAGGATTAGTAAGTACCATTGAGAGAGTCGGTACGATTCGAATTGAAAAAAAGAAAAAAGAAAATATTGAAAAGTTAACCTTTGCTGAAGTAGTCAATATTGTTGATGGTCAAGTTCTAGGTGGGAGAACTGGTCTTCACAAAACGTTAAACAAATTTGTGATTGGTGCTATGCAATTAGATGCGATGATGCGTTATATTGATGCCGGTAGTCTTCTGCTTGTTGGGAATCGTGCGGATGCCCATGAATTAGCATTAACTGCAGGAGCAGCGGTTTTAATTACAGGTGGTTTCGATACAAATGACCATGTGAAAAAATTGGCGGATGAATTAGATATGCCGGTTATTTCGACGAGCTATGATACGTTTACAACGGCAACCATGATTAACCGTGCGATTGATGACCAATTAATCAAAAAGGAAATCATCCTTGTTGAAGATGTGTTAACACCATTAGATCAGACACATTACTTACATACGACAAACACGCTTGAAGATTATTATGAATTAAATCAGAAAACCGGTCATAGTCGTTTTCCGGTTATCGATCAAAATCAAAGGGTACAGGGAATGATTACATCAAAGGATATTATTGGTCAAGATCGAAGTATATTAATTGAAAAATTGATGACCAAAAATCCTATGACTGTTAATGTGAGCACGAGTGTGGCATCTACTGCCCATACGATGGTATGGGAAAGTATTGAAGTTCTTCCAGTTGTCAATGAGTCCAAGCGTCTTGAAGGGTTAATTAGTCGTCAAGATGTATTAAAAGCCCTACAAGTAAACCAACGGCAGCCACAAGCAGGTGAAACAATTGATGATATCGTTTCAAATCAATTTACCGTAGCGAAGGGAAAAACAAAACCAGACGATATTTTTCGTTTTGAAGTAACTCCGCAAATGACGAATCATTTAGGAACCATCTCATATGGAGTATTTACAACACTTGTATATGAGGCGTCGAATCAAGCCTTAAGAAATCTTGAAAAAAGGGGATCTCGTTGTTGAAAATATGACGATCTATTTTTTGAAACCAATCCAATTAGGAAGTGTAATCGAAATTTATCCTAAAGTTTTAGAAGTTGGTCGTAAGTTTGGAAAAATAGATATCGAAGTATTTAATGAAGGAAATCTTGTTGGAAAAACAATGATGATGTGTCAACATATTGATCGGCACTAAAAAATTTGCGGATACAAGTCGCGTAAAAAGAGAGGGTCTCCTCTCATCATTGTTACTTTTGTATTTCTTGAACTTCTTTTGCTGCGAGTGGTAAAAAATATTTATAAGCTTTTACACCACCCCAAATATTAATAGCTCCTAAAATAATAAATAATCCGGCTATGATGTAGGTGACAGTTGTTTGATATAAAAATAGCTGATTGAGTCCGAATAAACCGACGAAAGATCCAAGTGCGATACTTGATTTAGAAGAAATCCAACGTTTTTCTGCAGGTAATTGCGTCCTGAAATACTTTGTTTTATAAAAAATATAAAAGGCAAGTGAAAAAATAATTAGAATAACTAAAACAGGCATAATATTCTCCTCCCTTCATTAAAAAACGAATACTGTATTTCTTCTCTATTTTACTTACTTTATTTGAATTTTTCAAAAAAAGAGCTTGTATTCTTTTTCTTTCTAATTATTTGTGCTATTAATTAAATATCTAGATTTTTAAAGAAGGAGAAAACCATGAAAGATAAAATACTTCAAAGTATTAAAGAATATGAAACAATTATTATTCATCGTCATGTAAGACCAGATCCAGATGCATATGGTTCACAAGGTGGTTTAGCAGAGATTTTAAAAGCATCATTTCCGGAAAAAACCATTTATACAGTTGGAAAAGAAGAAAAGACCCTTCACTTTTTACGGAGACTCGATCGTATAACTGATGATGCTTATAATGGGGCATTAGTCATTGTTTGTGATACAGCAAATGAAGCGCGCATCGATGATTCAAGATATAAATTAGGGGATAAATTAATTAAAATTGATCATCATCCAAATGTAGATCAATATGGGGATTTATTTTGGGTGGATACAAATGCAAGTTCCACAAGTGAAATGATTTATGAACTTTATTTGCATGGAAAAGATAAAGGATTAAAGATGTCAGATGGTGCTGCTCGACTCTTATATGCTGGTATTGTTGGGGATACAGGACGATTTTTGTATCCAAGTACAAGTGAAAAAACTTTTTCTTATGCAGGTGAACTTATCCATTACCATTTTTCACGACAAGAGATCTATGAAGGGATGTATAATCTAAGTCCCAATATCGTTAAACTCAACGGTTATATTTTACAAAATTATCAAATGGCCAAACATGGAGTGGCACATATCAAATTAACGAAAGAACTACTGAATCAGTTTGAGGCAGAACCTCCAGAGGCATCTTTGCTTGTAAGTTCTCTAGGAAATATTAAAGGCATATTAGCGTGGGTATTCTTTATTGAGGAAAGAGATCAAATTAGAGTAAGGTTTCGTTCAAAAGGTCCAGTGATTAACAGTATTGCACGTAATTTTAAAGGTGGAGGTCATCCATTGGCTGCTGGAGCTTCGATTTATTCTTGGGATAGTGCAGAAGAGGTTGTCCATCAAGTAGAGGAACTATGTGCAAATTATAATCCATTATAATAAGGGAAATAAGGTGTTAGCCATTACCGTATTCATGTAGTGTGCTGACACCTTATTAATTGTCGATTTCAATTTCTATCTCAATCGAAAGAGTGGTATAGATTGTCATTTCTGTTACCTTTAGTTTAAAGCGTTTATCTATTCCTTTTAAGGTTCTATTTTCAATGATTCTCCTTATCAATTCTCGACTGTTATAGACAGTTTCAATGTCTTTTGCCAACATAATACTTACATCTTCTTTTATTTTTTCTTCCATTTCAAATACACTAAGTGGATCGAGGCCATATTTATCTCTGTTTGTAATTTTTATATAAATGGATTGCACAGTGAGTTTTTGTTTGTTTTCTTTGTTTAGTTTCTTGAATTCATCTTGCCAGATCAACTTTTCCTTTGTTAAATCAACAATGCTTTCTTTTTGTTTTTGAATTTCTTTACTATAATCCTCCTGCCAAACTCCAAAAATATAGATAAAGATAAACCAGCTAATCACACCTCCAATAACCATACCAGCAAAGAACTGTTGCCAGGTTGGTTTTCGATAATAAGGCGGGATTCTCATAATGTGGTGTGCTCCTGTGTAAGCCATCTGATGATTAATGAACCTGTTTGAGCACCACCTAAAGCAGAAAGGATCAGAAGGATTTGCTTAAATAAATCTTTTGTTTCTCCTTCAAGAATACCTCTTTCAAATGTCGAAACAGCATCAAATGTACCGCCAATTGCCGTGACAATCGCCCAAATATGAATCATAGTAGAGAGACGGTAAATTTCAGTTAAAGGAGGCTTTCCAGTCAGGAATGCGCCTAAACCACCGATAATCGATCCACCGATTAAAACTCCTAAAGCGATAAAGTAACTTTGTAAAAAGAGTGTAAAAAACGGCTGCTCCTGCATGTAATCCCATCCTTATTATGAATATCCTTACTATAAACATATGGACATGTTTTAATAAATATGATTAAAGTAAAAAGAGAACATATTTTCCTTTTTTCTGATCTATCTTTATAATAATGATATATAGTAGTTGTGATTATTTTATTTAATTTTTCAGTATTACAGGACGAGTAAGGAAGTGAATGTCCAATGTCTTTTATCCATCTACACGTTTATAGCGCATATAGTTTATTAACAAGCACTGCGTCAGTAGAAAAATTGGTGCTAGATGCTAAGAAAAAAGGGTATAAATCGATTGCTTTAACAGACCGAAATGTGATGTATGGTGCTGTTAGTTTTTATAAACAATGTCTGAAACATTCAATCAAGCCGATTATTGGATTAACGGTTGATGTGTTAAGTGAACAACAAAAGGACAAAGCGTTTCCACTTGTTCTTTTAGCCAAAAATCAAAGTGGATTACAAAATCTATTAAAAATTACGAGCGCGGTTCAAACAAAGTCGATTGCAGGGATTCCAATTAAGTGGTTAAAACACTATTCTGATGGATTAATTGCTTTGTCACCTGGTATCGAAGGAGAGTTAGAGCAAGCTGTTTTGAATAATGATAGTACCATGATATGATCAAGTTTTAGCGCTGTATGAGCAATTATTTGGAGAATCGTTTTATATCAGTCTACAAAATCATCAAATTCCCTATGAACAAGATTTAAACAATAGTTTGATAAGGATTGCAACCAATCATGGTATACCGCTTGTTGCCACAAATAGAGTGTATTATTTGGATCAGGGTGATGCCTTTGCTCAAGAATGTTTAATGGCCATTAAAAATGGGGAAAAATTACAAGATGAAGCTCAATTGAGTCTTGAAAGTGATCAATTTTATTTAAAAACACCAAATGAAATGACGGAGCTATTTTCTTATGTTCCAGAGGCTTTGGAAAATACGTTTAAAATAGCAGAAGCATGTAATGTGATGATTGAACTGAATCAAACGAAGTTACCTAGATTTCCAACAGAAAATGGAAAGTCAGCGGAGACAATGCTTGAGGAATTGTGCTGGCAAGGTTTAGCGCAGCGATATCCTGTCCAAAATGATGAAATCAAGCAACGACTTCAGTATGAGCTAAATATTATTAAAAAGATGAAGTTTAGCGATTACTTTCTGATTGTATGGGATTTTATGAAGTTTGCAAGAGAATCGGGAATTTTAACGGGTCCAGGTAGGGGCTCCGCTGCAGGTTCAATAGTATCCTATACTTTATATATTACAGATGTTGATCCAATCCAACATGGGCTTTTATTTGAGCGATTTTTAAATCCTGAACGAATTTCAATGCCTGATATCGATCTTGATTTTCCTGATCACAGACGTGATGAAGTCATTCATTATGTTACGCAAAAATATGGTCAGCTTCATGTTGCACAAATTATTACGTTTGGTACTTTAGCAGCAAAAGCAGCATTACGTGATGTAGGCCGGGTTTTTGGTTTAAATACAAAGGAATTGGATCAGTTATCAAGACTAATCCCTTCGAAACTTGGTATAACTCTTCGTGATGCATACAATGAATCACAAGCGTTACAAACGTTTGTCAATCATTCGGATCAGAATAAACGTTTATTTGAAACCGCATTAGTATTAGAAGGGTTACCAAGACATACATCCACACATGCTGCAGGGGTAGTTATTAGTGAGGAACCGCTTGTTCATGTCATTCCGATACAAGAAGGGCATGATGGAATCTATTTAACTCAATACTCAATGGAATATTTAGAAGAGCTTGGATTATTAAAAATTGATTTTCTTGGGTTGCGAAACCTTACTCTATTAGAAACAATTTTAAAATCTATCCAGCGAACAACTGGAAGGAAAGTAAATATAAAAAATATTCCGATTGACGATCCGGGGACATATGAACTGATTAGTCGTGGACAAACGACAGGTGTTTTTCAACTTGAATCTGAAGGGATGAGGAATGTATTAACAAAACTCAAGCCGACTCGATTCGAAGACATTGTAGCAGTGAACGCCCTATATCGTCCGGGTCCGATGGAAAATATTCCCCTCTTTATTAATCGGAAACACGGACATGAAAAAGTGGTCTATCCACACGCTTCACTGCAACCGATTCTAGAAAACACCTATGGCGTGATTGTCTATCAGGAACAAATCATGCAAATTGCGGCTGTTATGGCAGGTTTTTCACTGGGTGAAGCAGACCTCTTGAGAAGAGCTGTTAGTAAAAAACAAAAAGATGTGCTTGATCGCGAAAGGACCCATTTTATTACGGGTGCAGAAAAGAAAGGTTATGACAAAGAATTAGCAAATTCTATTTATGACTTAATTGTGAGATTTGCTAATTATGGCTTTAATAGAAGTCATGCCGTGGCATACAGTTTTATAGCTTACCAATTAGCTTACTTAAAGACTCATTATCCAATCCACTTTATGGCGGCTCTATTAACTTCTGTGGCGGGTAATCAAGATAAGATTAGTCAATATATAACGGAAATGAAACAAATGAACATAAAAATCCTTCCACCTTCTATCAATAAAAGTGGTTATTCCTTTTTTCCAGAAAAAGAAGGAATTCGCTATAGCTTAGGAGCGATTAAAGGCCTTGGGGTTGTTGCGTTAAAAGATATTTTCCATGTGAGAAAAGAAAAAAAGTTTGTGGACTTATTTGATTTTTGTATTAGGGTCTCGCAAAAAGCTGTTAATCGGAAAACGTTAGAATCACTTGTATGCTCTGGATGTTTTGATGAATTTGGACAGGATCGTGCCGTTTTATTAGCAAGTATTGATGTAGCATTAGATCATGCTGCATTGGTTAAACCGATTGATGGGGAACAAGGAGATTTATTCAAAGACGTTGAATTATCTTTAAGACCTAAATATATGGAGGTTGAGCCCATATCGGAAGAAGATAAGCTTCGTTTAGAAAAAGAGGTCATTGGATTTTATTTATCTAATCATCCTGTCTCAATCTATGAAAAGTGGTTCACTTCATTAGATGCTACACTATTACATGATAGTACAGGCAAGACCGCATTTAGAAGATGTCTTGTTTATATTAATGAATTAAAGAAAATACGTACCAAAAAAGGTGAACAAATGGCCTTTTTAACGGTAAGTGATCAAAGTGGTGAAATGGAAGTAGTTGTATTTCCGAATGTATTAAAAAGTCATTCTACCATCATCCAGAAGGGTAAGATTATTTTAATCCAAGGAAAAATCGAGGCAAGAGCCGGTAAAGATCAAATGATTATGAAAATGGGTCAAGAGATTGATTCTGCACTCAGAACCACATAGGATGTCATAACCTTACGGGACTTAGCATTTTGGATTTTTTCTTCTAAATAACCACTCAGTGTGGTATATTGTTTAGAAGAAACTGTAACTGACTGACCAATGAGGGAATTCGTTAAATTATTGATCTTGAGGGAGTGGGGAAGGTGTCGCTAAGAGAAGAAGCTTTGCATATGCATCGTGAGAATAAAGGTAAACTTGAATCAAAATCAAAAGTGAAAGTTGAAAATGCGAAAGATTTAAGTTTAGCATACTCCCCAGGGGTTGCAGAGCCTTGTAAAGAAATATATGAAAAGCCAGAAACTGTCTATGAATATACAATGAAAGGCAATATGGTCGCAGTTGTTACAGACGGAACGGCAGTACTCGGTCTAGGAAATATTGGACCAGAAGCAGCCTTACCAGTTATGGAAGGAAAAGCTGTATTATTCAAGAGTTTTGCAGGCGTAGATGCATTCCCGATTTGTTTGAATACAAATGATGTTGATAAAATCGTAGAAACGGTTAAATTATTAGAACCTACTTTTGGTGGAGTTAATTTAGAAGATATTACGGCACCAAATTGTTTTCTTATAGAAGAAAGATTAAAGAAAGAAATGAATATTCCTGTTTTTCATGATGACCAGCATGGCACTGCCATTGTGACAACAGCAGGTTTAGTCAATGCCTTAAAAATTGCGAATAAAAAGCTGTCAGAAGTGAAGGTGATTGCGAATGGAGCAGGTGCAGCAGGAATCGCAATCATAAAGCTTCTTAATCATTTTGGCGTTCGTGATATTATTATGTGTGATACGAAAGGGGCTATTTATGAAGGTCGTCCTGTTGGGATGAATTCAGTAAAAAATGAAGTAGCCAAATTTACGAATATTCAAAATCAAGCAGGTAGCTTGAAGGATGTTATTCAAGGTGCAGATGTTTTTATTGGTGTTTCAGCTGAAGGTGCCTTAACGAGTGAAATGGTCAAAACAATGAATCGAGATCCAATTATTTTTGCAATGGCGAATCCGAATCCTGAGATACAACCAGATTTGGCAAAAGCAGCAGGAGCACTTGTTGTTGGAACAGGAAGATCGGATTTCCCAAATCAAGTCAATAATGTGTTGGCCTTTCCAGGGATTTTTCGTGGAGCACTTGATGTTAGAGCAACGCATATTAACGAAAAGATGAAAGTAGCTGCCGTACATGCGATTGCCGGGTTAATTGATGATGAAGATCTTCACGCTGATTATGTGATTCCAGGTCCTTTTGATCCAAGAGTAGCTCCAGCAGTGGCAGCAGCAGTGGCAAAAGCTGCTATGGAAACGGGCGTTGCACGAATGAAAATGGATCCAGATGAAATTAAAGAAAAAACCCGTAAGCTTGCAAGGATTGGTAAAAGTGAGTAATAAATGTAAGTGTCAGGGGCACCAAAAAAGCTTTACTTAGAAATCGTAAAGCAAATGAAATGAAGTCCCTTTAAAGCCTTACCTTTTGAACGTGTACTATCTTGAGCGTCTTAATGTGGACGCTCTTCTGTTCGTGAAGCAAGCTTCCATCTGAAATGGGAAAAAATTTAAAGTTAGGGAGGTTCTATCTTGCTTAGAGATATTTTTACAAAGCAAACAAAGCAAAAGAGAAAATATGCAACCATCCCTTCTGAGAAAGCAAAGCAGGATGTTCCTGAAGGGATTATGACCAAATGTCCAAACTGTAAAAAAATCATGTACACGAAAGAATTAAATAAAAACTTAAAAGTATGTTTGCACTGTGATTACCACTATCCAATGACTGCTTGGGAAAGAATCCAATCATTTATTGATGAAGATACATTCGAGGAACTAAACGCTGGAATGGTATCAGGGAATCCATTAAATTTTCCGGGTTATGAAGAAAAGTTAGAAAAAGACCAAAAGAAAACAGGGCTTAATGAAGCGATTGTAACTGGAATTGGAAATGTAAACGGAATTAAAGTTGTGATTGCGGTAATGGACTCTCATTTTCGAATGGCAAGTATGGGTTCCGTTGTCGGAGAAAAAATTACTCTTTCAATAGAAAAGGCAGACGAGCTATCTGTTCCTTTTATTATTTTCACTGCCTCAGGTGGTGCTAGGATGCAGGAAGGGATCCTGAGTTTAATGCAAATGGCTAAAACAAGTGTAGCTCTCAAAAAATTCAGTGATAATGGCGGTTTATATATATCCTTTATGACACAGCCGACTACTGGAGGCGTTTCAGCTAGTTTTGCCTCTTTAGGTGATTACAATCTTGCTGAACCAGGCGCATTGATTGGGTTTGCTGGAAAAAGAGTCATTGAGCAAACGATACGTGAAGAATTACCTGAAGACTTTCAAACAGCAGAGTTCCAATTGAAACATGGACAATTAGATGCGGTTATCCCTAGGCAAAAACTGAAGGAGCAGGTAACAACTATTTTAGATATTCACCAACCAAAGGAGGTTCCTGAATGGTAGGAGAATTAGAGTTTGAGAAACCAATCGTACAGTTAAGGCAAAAAATAGCTGAACTAAAGGAGTTTACAAAAAAATCGGATGTTGACTTATCTTCTGAAATTGAAAAGTTGGAATCAAGGCTTTTAAAATTGGAAAAAGAAATATACGACAACATCAAACCATGGGATCGTGTTCAAATCGCGCGTCATCCAAATCGGCCTACAACACTTGATTATATTTCCTTATTATTTACGGATTTCTTTGAATGTCATGGTGATCGTACATATGGTGATGATGAAGCGATTGTTGGCGGGATTGCCAAATTTCATGGATTACCGATTACGGTTATTGGACATCAACGTGGTAAAGATACAAAAGAAAATATTCGCCGCAATTTTGGAATGCCCCATCCAGAAGGTTATCGTAAAGCACTTCGCTTAATGAAACAAGCAGATAAATTTAACCGTCCAATCATTTGTTTTATTGACACAAAAGGAGCCTATCCTGGCAAAGCTGCAGAAGAACGTGGACAAAGTGAAGCCATTGCTCGAAATTTATTTGAAATGGGCGGTTTTACGGTTCCGATTATTTGTGTGGTTATTGGTGAGGGAGGCAGTGGCGGGGCACTTGCGCTAGGCGTAGGTAACCATTTATTTATGCTTGAAAACTCCACATACTCTGTTATTTCTCCCGAAGGCGCAGCATCGATTTTATGGAAGGATTCAACACTTGCCAAGCAGGCTGCTGAATCGATGAAAATTACAGCTCCTGATTTGAAAAAGTTAGGTGTTATTGAAAGTGTGATTCCTGAAGTCAAAGGTGGCGCCCATAAGGATGTAAATGACCAAGCTGCCAAAATAGAAGTCGTTCTTAAAAAGTCATTGAAAGAATTATTAGCGATGGAACAAAAACAGTTAGTGACTCATCGATATAATAAATTTAAAAGAATTGGTGAAATTTCATTATTAAAAGATATTATAGGGGTAAATTAAAAACGTACTATTTTTGTGCGTTTTTTATTTTTTTATAATAATGGCTTATTATATAGAATCAATATTAATATTTAACGCAGTTTAATAATAAAGTCGTTAATTTTCACAAAGTTTTCACAAGGAAAGCGATTTCAGTTTAATGAGAATTTCGCCTATTCAACAGATTGTTGAGATATCAACATCTTCGTGCTATTTTAGACTTAACGCTATTGTTATTGGTATACAAGTAGGAGGCGTACAATGAAAAGAATTGGTGTTTTGACGAGTGGAGGAGATGCACCAGGAATGAACGCTGCTGTCAGAGCAGTCGTGCGTAAAGCTATTTACCATGGGGTAGAAGTATTTGGGATCTATGGCGGATTTTCAGGATTAATGAATGGAAATATGAAGCAGCTGAATTTGGGTTCTGTCGGAGATATTATCCATCGTGGTGGAACCATGCTTCTTTCTGCACGCTGTGACGAATTTAAAACAAAAGAAGGCCAATTAAAAGGGGTCGAACAATTAAAAAAGGCTGGGATTGAAGGGTTAGTTGTCATTGGTGGAGATGGCTCATATCGCGGTGCCGAAGCATTAACGAGACATGGTTTTCCGTGTATTGGTGTCCCAGGTACAATTGATAATGATATTAATGGTACTCAATTTACGATCGGCTTTGATACGGCATTAAATACGGTTATTGATTGTATTGATAAAATTAGGGATACTGCCACGTCACATGAGAGAACCTTTATTATTGAAGTAATGGGAAGAAATGCAGGAGATATTGCTCTTTGGTCAGGGCTAGCTGCTGGAGCAGAAACGATTCTCATCCCTGAAGAAAAATTCGATATCCATGAGATTTGTGATCGATTGAAAAAAGGGCAAGAACGTGGTAAGAGACATAGTATCATTGTCGTTGCTGAAGGTGTTGCAAGTGGAACAGAAATTGGAAAGCAAATTTCAGCAAATATGAAAATTGATACACGTGTTTCCATTCTAGGCCATATTCAACGTGGTGGATCACCAACAGCCTTTGATCGTGTGCTAGCCAGTCGTCTCGGGGCTCGTGCGGTTGAACTTTTATTAGATCATAAAGGTGGAAGAGCTGTAGGTATTTCAAATAAAATGGTGATCGACGATGACATTACAGAAATATTAAATCAATCACATTCAGTTGAATTGGATTTATTAAAATTATCAAAAGAACTATCAATTTAAGTATATGGAGGATTCTATAATGCGAAAAACAAAAATTGTTTGTACGATTGGACCTGCAAGTGAGAGTATTGAAAAACTTGAGCAGCTTGATGGAAGCAGGTATGAACGTTGCTCGCTTAAATTTTTCACATGGAAATCATGAGGAGCATGCTGCAAGGATACAAAATATTCGTGAAGCAGCTAAAAAGACAGGTAAAAATATTGGGATTCTTTTAGATACAAAAGGACCAGAAATTCGTACACATAATATGGTGAATGGTATCAATTGAATTAACAGCTGGAACTTCTAGTATTATCTCTATGAAAGAAGTAGAAGGTACACCAGAGATGTTTTCTGTTACATATGAAGGATTAATAGATGATGTTGATACAGGCTCAAGAATTCTTCTTGATGATGGATTGATTGCCCTTGAGGTAGATAAGATTGACAAGGAAAAAGGACATATTCATGTCAAAGTATTGAATAGTGGAACATTAAAAAATAAAAAAGGTGTGAATGTACCAGGAGTTTCTGTTAATTTACCTGGAATTACTGAAAAGGATGCAAGTGATATTCTGTTTGGAATCACACAAAACGTTGATTTTATTGCAGCATCATTTGTTCGCAGAGCGTCAGATGTTCTTGAAATCAGAAGATTGCTTGAAGAAAATAATGCAACATATATTCAAATCATTCCAAAGATCGAAAATCAAGAAGGTGTAGATAATATCGATGAGATTCTTGAAGTATCTGATGGTCTAATGGTTGCCCGTGGGGATCTTGGTGTAGAAATTCCAGCAGAAGAAGTTCCATTAGTACAAAAGAACTTAATTAAGAAATGTAATAAGTTTGGTAAACCTGTGATCACAGCCACTCAAATGCTTGATTCAATGCAGCGTAATCCAAGACCAACACGTGCAGAAGCAAGTGATGTAGCAAATGCTATTTTTGATGGCACAGATGCAATTATGTTATCGGGAGAAACGGCTGCAGGAAGTTATCCAGTTGAATCTGTTCAAACGATGCATAATATTGCTTCCCGTACGGAATCAGCTCTAGAGCATAAGAAAATATTATCAGCGCATAGCAAAGATAGTGATCACACGCTTACTGATGCAATTGGACAATCTGTTGCACATACGGCATTAAACTTGGATGCAACGGCCATTATTACGGCAACTGAAAGTGGATATACGGCACGGATGGTTTCTAAATATCGTCCTAAATCACCGATTGTAGCCGTAACAGCAAATGAATCATGTATCAAGACGCTTAGCTTTAGTATGGGGAGTTTATCCACAACTAGGAAAAGAATCAAACACAACGGATGAGATGCTTGATAATGCTGTAGATGAGAGTTTAAATAGTGGATATGTTACTCACGGTGATTTAGTTGTTATCACAGCAGGTGTTCCTGTCGGTGAAACGGGCACAACAAACTTAATGAAAATTCATATCGTTGGTGATATTTTAGCGAAAGCACAAGGAATTGGACGTTTATCCGCTTATGGAAAAGTGGTTGTAGCAAAAAATGCAGAAGAAGCTTTAGCGAAAGTAAAAGAAGGGTCGATCCTTGTCACACGTAGCACGGACAAAGAAATGGTTCCTGCCATTGAAAAATGTGTAGCTCTTATCGCTGAAGAAGGTGGACTAACAAGTCATGCAGCTGTTGTTGGTTTAAATCTAGGAATTCCTGTTTTAGTAGGAGTCCAAGATGCAACAACTATTTTAAAAGACGATCAAGATATTACGGTAGACCCTCAAAGAGGTGTCATTTATGACGGTCATGCAAGTGTAATCTAATCATCTAGCGTAAGGCTATAATATAATGAAAAAGGAGACTGGATTTTTAGGTTAAAACAGTCTCCTTTTTCATTAGGATTTTATTTCATCCTCACCTTTTATAAAAGTCCATACATCATTGAATACATTTGCTTTATGCAAAGTGGTGAGAATGACTAGTGTAACAGGACCTATAATCAATCCTAAAAATCCGATTAATTTAAATCCAACAAATAATGAAATTAATGTAGCGAGTGGATCCATTCCGATACTAGACGATAAAACCTTTGGCTCCATGATTTGACGTTGAACAAGAACGATTGTATAGAGTACTCCGAGTCCAATTGCCAAATTTATATTCCCAGTAATCAGTTCATAAATAATCCAGGGTACAAAAATCAACCCAGTTCCCAAATAGGGAAGAATGTCGACTAGCCCTGTTACAAGTGCAATGGTGATTGCATAATCAACCCGCAAAATCAATAATCCAATTAATATAATAACGGTTGTAATCGAAATAAGTGTTAATTGAGCTTTTAGAAAACCAAATAATGCCTTTTTTAGGTCAATAATCACAGTTTGGCTGCTTTTTTTCATTTTTTTTGGGACAAAATTGGCTCCACGACGTGAGAGACGGTACCAATCTTTACTAATAAAAAATGTAGCAAGCAAGGAAAAAATTAATACCGATGCAGCATTGGGAAACCATGAAATAATCGTTGGAATGAATTCGAAAAAACGTTGAATAAAGCCTCCAATTGTGGTTCCAATTGCACTTCCAATATTTTTGATATTTCTGACAATTGTTTCTTGTCCATTACTACCTAAATCATTTACGATGCTAGAAAGCTGATTATAAAGTGGAATAATTTGAGAAGCAAAAAAATGCTCTAAATAGGTGATTAATGTTTCTAATTGATGTGGAACAACCTTGGCCAAATATTCTGCACCAGAAACAATTTCAGCGATTAATAAGGTAAGAAGACCAGCAAAAAAGGCAAAAATAATCAGAAGAGCAAGAATGACAGAGAGTGTTCTTGGTAAACGGCATTTTTGGTGGAAAAAGTTAACAAGTGGGTTCATGATAAAAGCAATAGCAAGTCCAATAATAAAAGGATAAGCAATCTGAAATAGGTAAAAAATACATAAAAAAGAGAAAACTACGATTCCTACGACTAGTAATAATCGAAATGTTCGATTCAAATACATGCGATTCAGCGGATTCACCTACTTTATAGCATTTTTATCCATACTCTTAAGGTGAATTTAGATTTAGTCTACTTAGAACATATAATATAATATTAAAGATGTAAATAAAACAATTTTAAACCTTTTAATTTGAACTTTTTGTAAAGGGCATTTATGAAGTTTAGAATCTATGATAAAATATACAAGTATTTACTGAAGGGAGCTACATCGTTGTTCTCGCAAGCCACATTATTCTTACTATTATTATTAGCTATAGGTCTATTTGCCAAAAATAACTCACTAATCTTTGCCGTTGTCTTTTTATTAATCTTGAAATTGATTGGTATGGATTCGAAAGTATTTTCAACTATTCAATCAAAAGGGATTAATTGGGGTGTAACGGTTATTACAATCGCTGTATTAGCGCCGATTGCAAGCGGGGATATTGGCTTTAAAGATTTATTAGGAGCCTTTAAATCATCGTATGCTTGGATTGCTCTCATATCTGGAATTTTAGTCGCTTTGTTAGCAAAAGGTGGAGTAACTTTGTTGGCAAAGGATCCTCATATCACTACTGCACTTGTACTAGGAACCATTATTTCAGTTGCCTTATTTAAAGCAGTGGCTGTAGGGCCGTTAATTGGAGCTGGAATTGCCTATGTAGCAATGAAAATCGTTGAATTAGTTTCATTTTAATTATTGAGTTAATAAATATTTAAAATGAAATTTAAAAATTGTGTAAAGTCAGATAATTATATATAATATTACTTGTATGATTTGCCTTTTTATTTTTATGTAAGCATTTTCTTTTGTTTAAACTGAACATCCGCTCAATATGATTGAGATCGTTGTTTGATAAGTAGAGGGTTGTTTGTAGTTGATTAAAAATGATGTTTTCTATAAAAGTAAAAATTAATTCTGATAATTCTTAATTTAATGAATAATATAGTTATGTATATGAAATCTAGGTAGGGGGAAATTTTGAATTTTCATGGGGGAATATATTTAAAAAGGAGTGGATTTTATATGACAGTTACACGTGGCCTAGAAGGGGTGGTTGCAACATCTTCCTCAATAAGTTCAATCATTAATGATACATTAACATATGTGGGGTATAATATTGATGATTTAACAGAGAATGCGAGCTTTGAAGAAGTAATCTATCTATTATGGCATAGAAAACTACCTACGAAAGCACAATTAAATGAGTTAAAACAACAACTTAGCTCAAGTGCTGAGCTACCGAAAGGGGTTCTTGATCAATTCAAAATGTATCCAATCGATCAGGTACACCCAATGGCTGCATTACGTTCAGCTATTTCCCAATTAGGACTCTATGATCCTGAAGCAGATACAATGAGCCCTGAGGCAAATTATCGAAAGGCAATCCGCTTACAAGCACAACTTCCAACGATTGTTGCTGCATTTGCACGAATTCGTAAAGGGTTAGAACCGATTGGACCTAGAGGCGATTTAAGTTTTGCAGCTAATTTCTTGTATATGTTATCTGGTAAGGACCCTGATCCGGTTGCTGAAGAAGCAATGGATAAAGCCTTAATTCTACATGCTGATCATGAATTAAATGCATCTACTTTTACGGCAAGAGTATGTGTGGCCACATTATCTGATATCTATTCTGGAATTACTGCAGCGATTGGTGCCCTTAAAGGACCGCTACATGGTGGTGCAAATGAAGCCGTTATGAAAATGCTTATGGAAATTGGCTCTCCTGAAAATGTTGAAACCTATATTCATGATAAACTAGCAAACAAAGAGAAGATCATGGGCTTTGGCCATCGTGTATACAAATATGGAGATCCACGAGCTAAACATTTGAAGTTAATGTCTCAAAAATTAACGACGCTTACAGGTCAACCGGAGTTCTATGACATGTCTGTTAAGATTGAAAAGATTGTAACGGATGAAAAGAAATTACCGCCAAATGTAGATTTTTATTCAGCTTCCGTTTATCATAGTTTAGGAATCGATCATGATTTATTTACGCCAATATTTGCCGTTAGCCGTGTTTCCGGCTGGTTGGCACATATTCTAGAACAATATGAAAATAATAGACTTATTCGTCCCCGTGCTGAATATACTGGACCTGGAATGCAAGAGTACATTCCAATTGAAAGACGTGCATAGTAGATTTTTGATGGTACTTTAGGATATCATTATATTTATTATGGATAAATTAGAGACTGTACGTTAATATTTTTTAAACAGTCTCTAATCTTACATATTATAGTTTGCAAACTTTGGAGGAGATCAAACATGTTAGGAGAAAAAATCACAGTAACAAACGGAGTATTAAATGTTCCAAACAATCCAATTGTTCCATTTATTGAAGGAGACGGTACAGGTCCTGATATTTGGGCATCTGCTTCAAAAGTGCTAGATGCAGCAGTTGAAAAGGCGTATAAAGGTGAACGCAAAATCGCTTGGAAAGAAGTTTTAGCAGGAGAAAAGGCATTCAATGAAACAGGTGAATGGCTTCCTAAAGAAACGTTAGAAGTTATTAACGAATATCTAATTGCGATTAAAGGTCCATTAACAACACCTGTTGGTGGTGGAATTCGTTCATTGAACGTAGCACTTCGTCAAGAATTAGATCTTTATGTATGCTTACGTCCAGTACGTTGGTTTGAAGGTGTACCTTCACCGGTAAAACGTCCACAAGACACAAATATGGCTATTTTCCGTGAAAATACAGAGGATATTTATGCTGGTGTTGAATATGAACAAGGTTCAGAAGAAGCGAAGAAGTTAATCAATATTTTACAAAATGATTTTGGCGTAACGAAAATCCGCTTCCCAGAAACTTCTGGTATTGGAATCAAAACCGTTTCACAAGAAGGAACAAGTCGTTTAGTCCGTGCGGCGATTGAATATGCCCTAAAAGAAGGCAAAAAATCAGTCACTTTAGTACACAAAGGTAATATTATGAAGTTTACTGAAGGTGGATTTAAAAAATGGGGCTATGAAGTAGCTGAAAACGAGTATGCTGATAAAGTGTTTACTTGGAACCAATATGACCGCATCAAAGAAGAACAAGGTGTGGAAGCGGCAAATAAAGCTCAAGCAGATGCTGAAGCAGCTGATAAAATTATCGTTAAAGATTCAATTGCTGATATTTTCTTACAACAAATTTTAACTCGTCCAAGTGAGTTTGATGTAGTAGCAACAATGAACTTAAATGGGGATTATATTTCTGATGCTCTAGCTGCACAAGTTGGCGGAATTGGGATTGCACCAGGAGCTAACATTAACTATGTAACTGGACATGCTATTTTTGAAGCGACACATGGTACAGCTCCAAAATATGCTGGATTAGATAAGGTAAATCCATCTTCTGTTATTCTTTCAGGAGTATTATTGTTAGAACATCTTGGTTGGAATGAAGCGGCTAAGATGATCGTAAAATCAATGGAAGATACGATTGCTTCTAAAGTAGTAACATATGATTTTGCTCGTCTAATGGACGGTGCGACAGAAGTGAAATGTTCTGAATTCGGTGATGAATTAATCAAAAATATGAAATAAACGGGAAGAAATTACTTTTCAGCTTCCTAAGAAGGTCTAATGCTCGCCAAGACTCCAACTGGCGAGACTAGACCCTTATTATTAAGTTAAAGAGACTGAATATTATTATTTTTGTAAATAAAATAAATAATCTATCCTTTTTTATAAGGCTGTTTTCGTAAAGTTTGTTGTTAAAATCCAAAGACCGATTTTAACGTAGAAAGAGCTATTTTGCGCATTCGTATTAAGTTTGCAGCTCTTTTCTCAAAATAAAGCCCAATGTCAATGTGAAATAAGGGCGATCAGCTTTTTTTCTCTTCAAAAAGCAACAATGTTTGAGAAAAGAGCCTTTTATAAAAACATTAAATACAAGACAAGACTTTGGAACATGGGGAGCAATCAATTTATCAATATAATTAGGGGGAGAGATTTAACATGGCGATTAAGCGAAATAAAGTTTCTGTTATTGGTAGCGGATTTACTGGGGCAACAACGGCGTTATTCATTGCTCAAAAAGAGTTAGGGGATGTTGTGTTAGTTGATATTCCACAAATGGAAAATCCCACCAAAGGTAAAGCGTTAGATATGCTCCAAGCAAGTCCTGTACAAGGATTTGATACAAATATAATCGGAACATCTAATTATGAGGATACAAAAGACTCTGATATTGTAATTATTACCGCTGGAATCGCTCGTAAGCCTGGAATGAGCCGTGATGATTTAGTTCAAACCAATCAAAAGATTATGAAGGCTGTTACAAAAGAAATCGTTAAATATTCTCCAAATAGCACGATCATTGTTTTAACAAACCCAGTTGATGCTATGACTTACACGGTCTATCAAGAATCAGGCTTTCCAAAAAATCGCGTAATTGGTCAATCAGGAGTGCTCGATACGGCGCGATTCCGTACATTTATTGCTCAGGAATTAAAACTGTCGATTAAAGATATTACAGGGTTTGTATTAGGTGGTCATGGTGATGACATGGTTCCGCTTGTTCGTTATTCATACGCAGGAGGTATCCCATTAGAAACGTTAATCCCAGAAGAACGTCTAAATGAAATCGTAGAACGCACTCGTAAAGGTGGCGGTGAAATAGTGAATCTTTTAGGTAACGGTAGTGCCTACTATGCACCTGCGGCAGCTCTAACCGAAATGACAGAAGCTATTTTAAAAGACCAACGTCGAGTTCTACCTGCGATTGCCTACCTTGAAGGTGAATATGGTTATAGTGGTATTTATTTCGGAGTTCCAACCATCATTGGTGGAAATGGAATTGAAAAAGTAATTCAACTTGAACTAACAGATGCTGAGAAAACAGCATTAAATCGTTCTGCAGATGCAGTAAGGAATGTTATGGCAGTGCTATCTTAATACTTAAGGTTATCTTTTTAATGTTCACAGATAAAAAATTCGGAGAGCTAAAGTCTCCGAATTTTTTTAATTATCCTAGAAAAAGTGTATTTTATTAAGGCTCTTTTCTCAAACATTGTTGCTTTTGAAGAGAAAAAAGCTGATTGTCCTTATTTCACATTGACATTGGGCCTTATTTTTGAGAAAAGAGCTGTAAACTTAATACGAATGCGAAAAATAGCTCTTTCTACGTTGAAATCGGCCTTTGGATTTTAACAACAAACTTTACGAAAGCAACTTATATTGATTTCTAGCCCTTCGTTTGTTAATTTTTGTATTGTACAACATTAAATATTATGTGTATAGTTAAAATTGGATACTTTGGATAGTTGTTATGGGGTATTATTAAATATTCTATTCAAACGGAGGATTGTATGGGGAAAAAAGTGCTTGTGGTTGATGATGAGAAATCGATTGTAACGTTACTTCAGTATAATTTAAAGCAGGCTGGATATGAAGTATTAACTGAAATGGACGGGGAAGATGGTAAAAATACCGCTTTAAAAGAAAATCCAGATTTAATTATTCTTGATTTAATGCTTCCTACTATGGATGGTTTAGAAGTATGTAAACAACTGAGACAGCAGAAAAACTTTACACCAATTTTAATGTTAACGGCAAAAGACGATGAATTTGATAAGGTTCTCGGCCTTGAACTAGGTGCTGATGACTATATGACTAAGCCTTTTAGCCCGCGGGAAGTCGTTGCGCGTGTGAAGGCCATTTTGAGAAGGGCTCAAATTCAAGATGAGTCAGCAGAACAAATGAAACAAAATAGTTCAGACCAGTTAACAATTAGTAATTTAACGATTTATCCTGAACAATATGAAGCCTATTATGAAGACACATTACTTGAGTTAACACCAAAGGAATTTGAATTGCTTTTATATCTAGCAAAGAATAAAGGTAGGGTTTTAACGCGCGATCAATTATTAAGCGCAGTCTGGAATTATGATTTTGCTGGTGATACGAGAATCGTTGATGTTCATATTAGTCATTTACGTGAAAAGATTGAACAAAATACGAAGAAACCTGTCTATATAAAAACGATTAGAGGTTTAGGGTACAAGCTTGAGGAGCCAAAAGGCGAATGATCAAATTTCGATCACAAATGTTTTTAACTCTTCTAGCTCTGCTTGTTATTGTTTTAATAGGAGTTGGACTGATATTAGGCCAATTATTTAAAACCTATTATTTTCAGAATTTTAATGAGCATCTAGAAAAAGAAACAAGGCTTGTTGCTGATTATATAGAGGGAATCGGTGGAATTCAATCTTCCAATCGTCAAATCATATCTGATTTCAGTAAGGAATTAGATGCACGAATATCTATTATTGAATCTGATGGGGAAATAGTGATTGACAGTGGTTATATCAGTCCAAACAATGATGCGGAATTTGAAGAGGTAATTACAAGCATTGTCGAAAACAGAAGTCCGTCAGAAGCAAAGATAACATTGTTCCAAGAAATCAAAACCCAATACTACTGGGAACCGATTGATTTGGATGGCGCAAGACAAGGATTTGTCCTTATCAGTACTAAAATGACCGAGTTAAAACAGGCATACACACATATGTGGTGGTTTTTGACGTTTAGTTTCTGCTTTGCTTTTATTGTGATCCTAATCCTTGGACGTAATATTATGAATCGATATACAAAACCGATTGAAAGGGCGACGAATGTCGCTTTTGAACTAGCAAAAGGAAATTATCATGCAAGGACGTTTGAAGATCAAAAGGGTGAAGTTGGGATGTTGAACTCATCATTGAATATCCTGGCTCGTAATTTACAAGATATGATGAAAGCCCATGAAATGCAAAAAGATCGGTTAAGCACTCTTATTGAAAATGTGGGTAGTGGATTGATTTTAATCGATGGGCATGGCTATATTAATTTAATTAATCGTACGTATAAAGAAGTTTTTGATGTAAAATCATCAGAATATTTATATAAGCTATATTATGAAGTCATAAAACATAAAGAAGTTAATAAGATTATTGAAGATATTTTTATGACCGAACAAAAAGTTAGGAAGCAGCTTGTGATCCCTTTGAAAATTGAAAGACGTCATTTCGAAGTTTATGGAGTTCCCATTATTGGAACAAATGATGTATGGAAGGGAATTTTGCTCGTTTTTCATGATATAACAGAGATTAAAAAGCTAGAACAAATGCGGAAAGATTTTGTTGCAAATGTTTCTCATGAATTAAAAACTCCTGTTACATCGATAAAAGGATTTACAGAAACTTTATTAGATGGTGCGATGGAAGAAAAGGAAACGCTGGAATCATTCTTATCTATTATTTTAAAAGAAAGTGATCGTTTGCAATCACTCATCTATGACATCTTGGAGTTATCCAAAATTGAAAATGAAGGATTCAGTTTATCCATCCAACATCTAAATTTAATTCTTGTCCTCAGTGAAACCATTAAAATTATTGAAGGTAAAGCAACAGAGAAAGGGATTTCCATTACATTTGAAAAACCTTCAGATGAATTATTCATTGAAGGTGATGTTTATAGACTAAAGCAAGTGTTTATTAATATCATCTCAAATGCTGTGTTATATTCACCTAATGATGGAAAAGTGACTGTTTATCTTGAGGAATCTCCTAAAAAGGTCATTGTTCATGTGAAAGATACCGGTATGGGAATTGAAAAGACAGAAATTCCAAGAATTTTTGAACGTTTCTATCGTGTGAATAAAGCGAGAGATCGAAATTCAGGTGGAACGGGTCTGGGGTTAGCGATTGTCAAACATTTAATGGAAGCACATAAAGGAAAAGTAACAGTAAAAAGTGAATTCGGCAAGGGAACGATTTTTAGTATTGAACTTTTGAAAAAGTTTCCTAATTGATAAGGCTCTTTTCTGAAATTTTGTTGTTTTTGGAGAGGAAAAAAGCTAATTGTTATTGTTTTTATGTTGAAATAGCTGTTTATTTTTGAGAAAAGAGCTGCAAATTTAATTCGAATACACAAATCAGCTTTTTCTACGTTAAAATCGGTCTTTAGATTTTAACAACAAACTTTACGAAACCAGCCATCGATAAGGCTTTATTCTCAAATTTTGTTGTTTTTGAAGGGGAAAAAAGCTAATTGTTATTGTTTTCATGTTGAAATAGCTGTTTATTTTTGAGAAAAGAGCTGTAAATTTAATTCGAATACACAAATCAGCTTTTTCTGCGTTAAAATCGGTCTTTAGATTTTAACAACAAATTTTACGAAAGCAGCCATCGATAATAAGGGGAAAAGGGATCATTTACACTTTATTAACAATTTATTTATAGTGGGTTTACATTGGATTGTTAAAATAATAAATGAAATACCCCTTCATCCAAGGAGCCAAATAAAAAAGACGGAAGCCTATGCTTCCGTCTTTTTTATTTGGGTTTTCCCTATTAGTAGTAGAAAACTCGTTATTTTCCATTCTACGTTTAATCATGATAAACTAGGGAAGAAGGAAATTACATTTGGTCCTATTACATAATAAAGTCTTGTTAATTTGAATGGGGTGTTTGATTTTGACTAAAAAGCTAGTTTTAATTGATGGAAATAGTATAGCTTATCGAGCTTTTTTTGCTTTACCGTTATTAAATAATGACAAGGGAATACATACAAATGCTGTTTATGGTTTTACGATGATGTTGATGAAAATTCTTGAGGATGAAAAACCAACCCATATTTTGGTGGCTTTTGATGCGGGGAAAACAACATTTCGCCATAAAACCTTTAGTGAATATAAAGGGGGGAGACAGAAAACCCCACCTGAATTATCTGAGCAATTTCCTTATATTCGTGAACTGCTCAAAGCCTATCAAATTTCTGCTTATGAGCTTGAAAATTATGAAGCAGACGACATCATCGGTACTCTATCCTTACAAGCTGAAAAAGAAGGCTTTGAAATCAAAGTCATTTCAGGAGATAAAGATTTAACTCAGTTAAGTTCTCCTATGACAACTGTTGGGATTACACGTAAGGGAATTACAGATATCGAGGTATATACACCTGGACATATAGAGGAAAAATACGGGTTAACCCCCGAGCAAATCATTGATATGAAAGGGCTAATGGGAGATACTTCAGATAATATTCCAGGTGTCCCTGGTGTTGGTGAAAAAACAGCCATTAAACTATTAAAAGAATTTCATACCGTTGAGGAAGTTCTATCATCGATTGATCAAGTCAGCGGTAAGAAACTAAAGGAAAAGTTAGAAACATACAGTGATCAAGCAATTTTAAGCAAACAACTTGCAACGATAATGAGAGATGCACCAATTGATGTTGAAATAGAAAATATCGAATATCAAGGATATGAAAATGAAAAATTAACGCAACTTTTTAAAGATCTTGGTTTTCAATCGTTATTGGACAAGATTGGCGGAGATGAATCAAGTGTCATCGATGTTGAGGATTTTGATGAAATAGATTTTGAAATGGTTGAAGAAGTAACAGAGTCTATGTTTTCAGAACAGAATGCCTTTTATGTTGAAGTTCTTGATGGGAATTATCATTATGCCGACATCATTGGTTTTTCACTTGTAAATGAAAAGGGACATTATTATATTCCTACTGAAACAGCCCTTGGGTCCAACATTTTTAAGGCTTGGGCAGAAGATGAAACGAAGAAAAAGACAGTCTATGATGCCAAACGTTCGGAAGTATCACTCAGACACCACGGAATTCACCTAAATGGGGTTACATTTGATTTATTACTTGCTTCCTATTTGGCAAACCCTTCAGAAACAATCGATGATATTGAATCCGTTGCTAAAAGGTATGGCTTTACTTCGATTCAATCAGATCATGCTTTTTATGGAAAAGGAGCGAAAAGAAGCATACCAGAGGAAAAGGAACTTGCCGGACACCTTGTCCGTAAAGCACTGGTTTTAGAAGATTTAGAAGCGAAATTAGAAGCGGAACTAAAGAATAATCAACAGCTGGAATTATACCATGATCTTGAGTTGCCACTTTCGTTTATTCTAGCGGATATGGAATCACAAGGTGTTAAAGTCGATAGGGATCGTTTGCTTGATATTGGAGTAGAATTAAAAGAGAGATTAGCTCATTTAGAAGATAAAATTTACTCTTTAGCTGATGGAGAATTCAATATTAACTCACCTAAGCAGCTAGGTGTTATTTTGTTTGAAAAACTAGGGCTTCCAGTTATTAAAAAAACAAAAACAGGCTATTCTACTTCAGCAGATGTATTGGAACAGTTAGAAAGTAGTCATGAAATCATCGGACACATTCTTCTGTATCGCCAACTAGGAAAATTACAATCCACTTATATTGAGGGATTGTTGAAAGTGGTTCATCCGAAAACGAATAAAGTTCATACGATTTTTAATCAAGCATTAACGCAAACCGGTAGATTGAGCTCAACAGATCCAAATCTGCAAAATATCCCGATTCGATTAGAAGAAGGTAGAAGAATTCGTCAGGCTTTTGCTCCTTCTGAGGAAGGTTGGCTCATATTCGCCTCTGACTATTCTCAGATTGAATTACGAGTTTTAGCCCATATTTCTGGTGATGAAAAGCTTATTCAAGCTTTTAAAGATGATATGGATATTCATACGAAAACAGCAATGGAAGTTTTTCATGTCACTGCAGATGAAGTGACTTCTGACATGCGACGTCATGCTAAAGCCGTAAACTTTGGAATTGTGTATGGAATTAGTGATTATGGACTTAGCCAAAGCTTAGGAATCACACGTAAAGAAGCCGCACAATTTATTGAACGCTATTTTGAAAGTTATCCGGGTGTTAAGGATTATATGGAAGACATTGTGAAGGATGCAAAAATGAAAGGATTTGTGGAAACTTTAATGCATCGTCGAAGATATCTCCCAGAGATTACGAGTCGCAATTTTAATTTACGCAGTTTTGCTGAACGTACAGCGATGAATACGCCTATACAGGGAAGTGCGGCCGATATTATTAAGAAAGCCATGGTTGATATGGCACATCGACTTAAAGAAGAAGGATTAAAAACGAGAATGTTATTACAGGTACATGATGAATTAATTTTTGAAGCACCTCCTGAAGAAATTGAACAATTAAAAGTGATTGTTCCAGACGTGATGGAAAATGCGATAGAATTAAAGGTTCCATTAAAAGTGGATTATGCATACGGACCAACTTGGTATGATGCCAAATAGTAAGAATAAGAATAAACATCCGAATAAAGAGAGGAGGTTGATTGGTTGCCAGAGCTTCCAGAGGTCGAAACGATAAGACGTACATTAAAACAATTGGTTCTTCATAAGAGGATAGAGTCTGTTGACGTTACTTGGCCAAAAATGATTAAAAAACCTCAAGAAGTAGAACAATTTGTTGATGCATTACAAGGACAAACCATTGTAGATATTAAGCGGAGAGGGAAATTTCTCATTTTTTATACAGAGTTATATGCCCTTATTTCCCATTTGCGAATGGAAGGACGCTATGCCCTTTATCAAGGTGAAGATCCAGTTGAAAAGCATACACATGTGATTTTTTATTTTACAGATGGAACGGAGTTACGCTACCGTGATGTTCGTAAATTTGGCACGATGCATCTTTTTCGGAAAGGTGAAGAGTTCTCTTCTCTTCCTCTTTCACATCTAGGACCGGAGCCGCTTGAGGATTCATTTGATGAGAAGGAGTTTGCGACAAAGCTTGCCAAAACACAACGTAAAATTAAATCAACGCTTTTGGATCAAACCATTGTGGTTGGTTTAGGGAATATTTATGTTGACGAAGCTTTATTTAAGGCACGGATTCATCCGGAACGTCTATCACAATCCCTTTCAAAAAGTGAAGTGCATGTTTTATATGAAAAAATTATTGAAACGTTAACTGTAGCCGTGAAAATGGGCGGAAGTACGGTTCGATCTTATGTGAATTCACAAGGTGAAATGGGCATGTTTCAGCTTGAACATTATGTATATGGCCGTAAAGGTGAGGACTGTAAAGTATGTGGCACACCGCTCATTAAAACAGTTGTTGGAGGACGTGGTACTGTTTTCTGCCCTGACTGTCAAAAGGAATAATTAACATATTTGATTAACATAAGATAGGCCTTTCTCATAAACTATTGTAGTGGTACGGGAAAGGTGGGGTTCTCAATTGACACAATTATTCTCACTTATATTATTAGCATTAGCTGTTAGTTTAGACAGCTTTAGTGTAGGGTTTACTTATGGACTAAGGAAAATGCGAATTCCTTTGAAGTCAATCATCATTATTGCCTTCTGTTCAGCAGCCACATTAATGGTGGCCATGTTTTTGGGACATTTACTACAACAATTTATGTCGCCTGAATTTGCTGAAAAAATAGGTGGAATCATCTTAATTGCCCTCGGTGGTTGGGTGATTTTCCAATTTTTTCAGTCTGACAAGGAAAAAGAAGTTTTACCACATGAAAAAGTAATTATTAATTTTGAAATTAAATCACTTGGAATTGTCATTAATATCTTAAAAAAGCCAATGGTAGCAGACTTTGATAAATCAGGGACAATTACGGGTGTAGAAGCATTTATGCTAGGACTTGCATTGTCTCTGGATTCCTTCGGGGCTGGAATAGGTGCTGCCATGCTTGGATTTTCACCATTATACTTAAGCTTAGCAGTATCGATATTAAGTTCTGGACTGGTTTTTTTGGGAATGAAATTAGGAGCTGTGTTATCGAGAATATCCTGGCTGCAAAAGTTAACTTTTGTGCCTGGAATTGTTCTCATTGCGATTGGAATTTGGAAAATCTAGTAGTGGTTAGAAAGGAATACATTATGGCACTAATCGTAGGACTAACGGGTGGTATAGCAAGCGGAAAAAGCACGGTTTCAAATCTGATAAAAGATTTAGGGATTACGGTGATTGATGCAGATATTGAAGCAAGACTTGCTGTAGAACCAGGCGAAAAAGCATATCAGCAAATTGTAGAACATTTTGGTGGAGAGATTCTTCTTGAAGATGGATCATATTAATCGTCCTAAATTAGGGGACATCATTTTTAATCATCAAGAGGAGAGAATGGTTCTTAATGGAATTGTACATCCAGCAGTAAGAGAAAGAATGAATGAAAAAAAACTAGCTGCAATACAGCGTGGAGAATATCTCGTTGTCATGGATATTCCTTTATTGTTTGAAAGCGAATTAACCGATTTAGTTGAAAAAATTATTTTAGTGTATGTCGATGAGAAAATTCAACTAGAAAGATTAATGATGAGAAATCATTACTCCGAAACAGAAGCGCATGTTAGGATTAAGTCGCAAATGCCGTTAATAGACAAGAAAAAACATTCTGATTTTATTATTGATAATAATGGTACGGTGGAACAAACACAAAAACAATTGAATGTGGTTTTAAATAAGTTGGGATTTGTAAAAGAGGTGTGAAATATAAAACATCTCTTATTTTTTTACTGTATATTCGGATAACAACGTTAATATGATTTGAATAGTGTAAAGTAATTTAAAATATTTATCAAAATTATACGTTTAGCATATTACAATATAATTTAAATGTGTTATACTATTGTCATATGAAAAAGGTAAAAAGTATAACGTTTTTGGAAGGGGTTCAGTCAATGAAGGCTAAAGTAGCAATAAATGGGTTTGGAAGAATCGGACGAATGGTTTTTAGAAAAGCAATCCTTGATGATAATCTTGAAATTATAGCTGTTAATGCAAGTTATCCTGCAGAGACACTTGCTCATTTAATAAAGTACGATACAAATCATGGTAAATTTGCTGGTGAAGTTAAAGCTGAACAAGATGCAATCATTGTAAATGGACAAACGAGTTCAACTGCTTAATAACCGTAATCCAGAGGAATTACCTTGGAAAGAATTAGAGATTGATATTGTTATAGAAGCAACGGGTAAATTTAATTCTCGTGAAAAAGCTGCATTACATCTTAATGCTGGGGCAAAGAAAGTGATCTTAACCGCTCCTGGTAAAAATGAAGATGTAACTATTGTCATGGGCGTAAATGAAAACGTTTTGAACATTGCTGAGCATGATGTGATTTCAAATGCGTCATGTACAACGAACTGCTTGGCCCCTGTTGCAAAAGTTCTTGATGAAAAGTTTGGTATTGAAAATGGATTAATGACAACTGTACATGCTTATACAAATGATCAAAAGAATATCGACAATCCACACAAGGATTTAAGAAGAGCACGTGCATGTGCACAATCAATTATACCAACTTCAACAGGTGCTGCAAAGGCATTAGCGTTAGTATTACCACAATTAAAAGGTAAATTACATGGAATGTCACTACGTGTCCCAACACCGAATGTATCATTAGTTGATTTAGTGGTAGATGTAAAACAAGATGTGACGATTGACGATATTAATCATGCATTTACGGAGGCTTCACAAGGTGCATTAAAAGGTATTTTAGACATTACTGATGAGCCTTTAGTATCAATTGATTTTAATACAAATGAACATTCAGCTATTATTGATGGATTAACAACAATGGTGATCGGTTCAAATAAAGTAAAAGTACTTGCTTGGTATGATAATGAATGGGGCTATTCTTGCCGCGTTGTAGATTTAACTAAATATGTTGCGCAAGAACTTAAAAAAAACTCTGTAGTTAATGCTTGAAAAGAGGATTTGAAAGATTCCAGCTCTAAATGAGTAACCAATCTCTATAGATGAAAAAGGGATGTAGTATATAAAGCTACATTCCTTTTTTTATACTAATTTTGATAATCACTTGTACATCTGGATTCTTTTTAATAAGATAGAAGATAGGAAATTAAAGTCGGAGCTGATAGTATGAGATGTCCTTCATGCCAAAATAATAATTCACGTGTCATTGATTCTCGACCAGTTGACGAAGGTCGGTCTATTCGTCGTAGAAGAGAATGTGAGCAATGTAGTTATCGATTTACAACTTTTGAAAAGATTGAAGAATCACCTTTAGTTGTCGTGAAGAAAGAAGGAACAAGAGAAGAATTTAGTCGGGAAAAATTATTACGTGGTCTCCTAAGAGCTTGTGAAAAAAGACCAGTCTCATTAAAAGAACTAGAAGATCTGACAGCAAGCATTGAGAAGGATTTACGTAATCAAGGAAGTTCAGAAGTGATGAGTGAAGACATTGGTGAAATGGTCATGGACAAGCTCGCAAAAATCGATGAAGTAGCATATGTTCGTTTTGCATCTGTTTATCGACAGTTTAAGGATATTAACGTGTTTATCGATGAATTAAAGGATTTAATAAAAAAAGAGTAATGATAAGAGCTAAGAGAGCATTCTTTGGCTCTTTTTTTCACAGAAAGAGGGTTAAAATGTCATGACTCAACATTGGCAAGAATTATTACCCATTGATCATTATATCGCAACTGCCAATGGTCTTTTACATGATTATGATCGAAAAATTCTTACCTTTTTGTATCAGCCACTCATAGGCGCAGGGTGTATGAGTTTATATATGACCCTTTGGGCAGAGTTAGAGGAAAATCGTCTTTGGTCTGAATCCCATTCACATCACAGTTTAATGAATTTTATGGATATGAATTTAAAAAGAATATATGAAAAACGGTTAAAACTTGAAGCCATTGGTCTACTTAAAACGTTTGTAAAACAAGAAGAGGGTCACCGATTATTTGTTTATGAATTGCAACCCCCTTTAACGGCAGAGCAATTTTTATCGGATGGCATGTTAAATATCTATTTGTATCGAAAAATTGGCAGAACACAATTTGCTAGAGTCAAACGGTTTTTTAGTGATAAAAAATTAAATGAGACAGAATTCAAAGACGTAACGAGAGCCTTTCAGGATGTTTTTGAATCAGGACATGAGGCCCTTATATCTTATGATGAGGATACGAAAGAAAATTTAGATGTCGCCCATGATGAGCAGTTCATGAACCGAAGTAAGGGTACTGAAATAAAAGTAAAGTCAGATTTTAATTTTGATTTACTATTTGCTGGATTACATGAAAATTTAATCACGAAAGATGCTTTTACGAAACAAGTGATGGAAGCGATTAGCACTTTAGCGTTTTTATATGGAATTGATGCGATTGCGATGAAAAATATTGTGATTAGTGCGATTACAGAAGATAATGAAATTAGTATTGAAGAGTTACGAAAATCAGCACGTGATTGGTATCAATTTGAACATTATGACAAACTCCCCGCGCTTATCGAAAAAACACAACCGGTTATGTATCAGACAATCAATAAAGAGCCTGAAACGCAGGAAGAAAAATTAATCTACTATTTTGAAACAACATCACCAATGCAATATTTAAGGGATATTTCTGGTGGAGCAGTGCCTTCTAAAGCAGATGTAAAGATTATTGAGGATGTCATGTTTGGGCAAAAGTTAAACCCTGGAGTTGTGAATGTTTTAATTGATAATGTTATGCGAAAAACCGATATGAAGTTAACGAAAAATTATGTTGAAAAAATCGCCAGCCATTGGTCAAGAAAAAACATTAAAACCGTTAAAGATGCGATGGACTTAGCCAAAACGGAACATCGACAATATTTGGAATGGGCTGAAGGAAAGAAAAATAGTAAACAAGGTCACTCTAATAAAAAACAACCGATTCGAACTGAACTATTACCAGATTGGTTTGATGAAGATAAAAAGCCAGAAAAAGTTGAAAAGAAGAAACCTGCTGAAGTGGGTAGTGAACAGGAACTGAAAAAGCAGGAAATTGAAGAGATGTTAAAGAAACTGCGTTCTTAGGAGGTGAAAGCGGAGATGGAAAATATTAATGAGACATTGAAACGCTTTGCTGGAAGTGAAGGATTTCAGAAAAGATTCGCAGAAATGAGAAAAGGAATTTTAAATCACCCTGAAATAAAAGCTTTTCTTATACAACATGAAGACGAATTAACCCAAGAAATGATTGAAAAGAATTTGTCAAAGCTTTATGAATACTCCAATCAAAGTAAGGAGTGTCAAAAATGTTCGTCTTTAGATGGCTGCATCAACTTAATGAAAGGCTATCATCCGCATTTGGTCATTTCAGGGGGATCGATTGAAGTTCATTATGATAAGTGTCCTAGTAAAGTAATGGACGATGAAAAACGAAAAAATGAAAAGCTCATTCGAAGTTTATATGTACCTAAAGATATATTAAAGGCATCTTTTGATGATATGGAAAAGGATGAAGAGCGTACAGAGGCAATCGGAAAGGCACTTGCTTTTGTGCTTGATTATAGTGAAGGTAAAACGACGAAAGGGTTATACTTTTATGGCCAATTTGGTGTTGGAAAATCCTATCTTCTTGGAGCAATTGCCAATGAGTTAGCACAGAAGAAGATTCAGTCAATGATTGTTTATGTACCAGAGCTTTTTAGAGAATTGAAAAGTTCGATTGGTGATAGTACGCTTAATGAAAAATTAGAAGCCATCAAAAAAGAGCCTATCTTAATGCTAGATGATATTGGTGCAGAAACGATGTCAAGCTGGGTAAGAGACGAAATATTAGGTCCTATTTTGCAATATCGTATGTTAGATAATCTACCAACCCTTTTCACTTCCAATTATGACTTTGCTGGACTCGAGCACCATCTAACCTATAGTCAACGTGGAGAAGAAGAAAGGTTAAAAGCACGGCGCATTATGGAGCGAATTAAATATTTAACGACTCCTGTTTTTGTCACAGGAAAAAATAGAAGAAATTAACCGACTAACTTGTTTAGGTCGGTTTTTTTTATGACTTGCTTCTAATTCGGCCAAGTCCCCCATATATATTATTAGATAATTGTATGTAAGGGGGGATTTGCTTGATTGAAATCCAATTCCAGCGTAAAGACGATGCAAAAAGGTTACATTCCTTTTTAAATCAATTACTAGATGTGGAGTCTAGTCTTAAATATATTCTTCAAAATGAAGATTCTCATATAGTCCAATTTCAACATCCAACACATAGTAAAAAAGAAGAATTTTTACAAAGGATGAAAGAAGCACTTTGTCAATTTGTCATGACGATTAAGCTGAATGATTGGTTAAAAGAAATGCTGATTCACAAATATCATTATCATGATGAAGTCGAGCAGCAACAAATACTTGATATTATTCATTCTGTTTTAGAAGGCAGTCGCGCGGAACTTGCTGTCTTTTTACCAAAATTTAGTATGAAGAAATTATTTAATGGATCACATCAATCAATGGTTTTATGAGAGTAAGGCTATTTCATTTGATTCGTTTGTTACTTTTAGGTTACGTCCCTTCATCAATGAACTTCGGAAATATGTAGAGTTATCACTGGATGAATACAGAATGGAACAAGAATATCAGATGTTTATCCAGATATTGAGAGAGTTTTTAAAAGATCGAGAGCCTAAATTTGAGCAACTTCATTTATTATTTGCTAATGATGAAATCACATTTTTTGATCAGGATTTTAGCGAAATTAGACGTTCAGATCTTTCAAAAATGGTTGACCGGAAACTTTTAATTAACCATCCAATCTATATTGATTCTACTACAATTGCTCCATTGCTCTCGATTGCACCGGCTCAAATATTTTTTTATACAAAAGAACCTGAAAAGCCGATTATTAGAACCATTTCCAATATCTTTGAAGAAAGATTAATCATTGAAAAGCCCTATGTTTTTGAAAAGTTACGATTAGAGAAAACGTCTAATTACAATGAAAAAATATAATACGCCTTGATTTCTAAATCATTAATTACTATAATAACGTACATAAGATCATTTAAGAAATTGACTTTCTATACACTCGAAAAAGTAATGATGAGGACAAGGGTATTCTATTACGATTTATAGAGAGGGAAGGCTGGGCTGGAACCTTCCTAATACGAATTGATTACTTACCACCTCTGAACTTCAACCGGGAAAATATAAGTATGTACGACTATACTTGTTTTAGTATCGGGAGACGGTCCAAGTCCGTTATCTTTCTACAAAGTTATTTTTACATGTAGTAAAAATAAAAAGTAGGGTGGAACCACGTGTATAATAGCTCGTCCCTTTTTTCTGGGATGGGCTTTTTTGTTTGCTTATGTATTTCTAATTAGGAGGAAAAATTCATGTCAGAAGTAGTAAAAATTACATTTCCAGATGGAGCTGTCAAGGAGTTTCCAAGTGGAACAACAACAGAAGATATTGCGGGTTCAATAAGTTCTGGTCTAAAGAAAAAAGCATTGGCTGGTAAATTGAATGGCGAGATGTATGATTTAAGAAGACCAATTGAAGAAGATGGTGCCATCGAAATCATTACGCCGGATCAACCAGAAGCATTAGAAATTTTACGCCATAGTTCTGCGCATTTAATGGCACAAGCAATTAAACGTCTTTATAAAGATGTAAAGCTAGGAGTAGGTCCTGTCATTGAAAGTGGATTCTATTATGATATTGATATGCCCCAGTCACTAACACCTGAAGATTTACCGCTTATTGAAAAAGAAATGAAAAAAATTATTAACGAAAATATTTCTATTGAGCGTAAAGAAGTAAGTCGTAATGAAGCGATTCAAATTTACAAGGAAATCGATGATGAGTATAAACTTGAATTGATTGAAGCGATTCCTGAAGATGAAACCGTCACGATTTACGAACAAGGTGATTTCTTTGATTTATGTCGCGGTGTTCATGTGCCGTCAACTGGTAAAATAAGAGAATTCAAACTGCTTAGTATTGCAGGTGCATACTGGCGTGGTAACAGTGATAATAAAATGCTACAACGTATATATGGTACAGCCTTTTTCAAGAAAGAAGATTTAACAGAGCATTTACGTCTTTTAGAAGAAGCGAAAGAGCGTGATCATCGTAAAATCGGTAAAGAATTGAACTTATTTACTCATTCACAGCAAGTTGGACAAGGTCTACCTTTATGGCTTCCAAAAGGAGCGACAATCCGTAGAATTATTGAACGTTATATTGTCGATAAAGAAGTAAGTCTTGGATATGATCATGTTTATACACCAATCATGGCAAATGTTGAGCTTTATAAAACATCTGGTCACTGGGACCATTATCAAGAGGATATGTTCCCTGTGATGGATATGGACAATGAACAGCTTGTTCTTCGTCCAATGAACTGTCCACACCATATGATGGTTTACAAAAATGGAATCCATAGCTATCGTGAACTGCCAATTCGAATTGCTGAACTTGGAACGATGCACCGCTATGAAATGTCTGGTGCGCTTTCAGGATTACAACGTGTACGTGGTATGACTTTAAATGATGCTCATATATTTGTGCGACCAGATCAAATTAAAGAAGAATTCAAACGAGTTGTTGAATTAATTCTAGAGGTATACAAGGATTTTAATTTCACAGATTATTCCTTCCGTCTATCTTATCGTGATCCTGAAAATACAGAGAAATATTACGATGATGATGAAATGTGGGAAAAAGCGCAAGGAATGTTGAAGGAAGTTATCGATGAAATGGGTGTAGAGTACTATGAAGCAGATGGTGAAGCGGCATTCTATGGTCCGAAGCTCGATGTTCAAGTAAAAACGGCTTTAGGTAAAGAGGAAACACTATCTACTGTTCAACTCGATTTCTTGTTACCTGAACGCTTTGAGCTAACTTATGTAGGTGAAGATGGTAAGCCACATCGTCCAGTTGTTATCCACCGCGGGGTTGTGTCAACAATGGAACGTTTTGTTGCGTTCCTCATTGAAGAATATAAAGGGGCTTTCCCAGCATGGCTTGCACCTGTACAAGTTCAGGTCATTCCTGTCTCACCAGATGTCCATTTTGATTATGCTAAACAGGTACAAGCAAAGTTAAAAGCAGACGGATTCCGTGTTGAGCTTGATGGCCGTAATGAAAAAATTGGCTATAAAATTCGTGAAGCACAAATGCAAAAAATCCCTTATATGTTAGTTGTTGGGGATCAAGAAGTAGAAGGTGAAGCTGTAAATGTTCGTAAATATGGAGAACAAAAATCAGAATCTGTTCCTTTTGCTCAATTTGTAGAAACGCTAAAAAACGAGGTAAATAAATAATCTTTTCTAAAATTAAATAACAACTATACATGCAAAAATAAAAAAGTAGTTGCTTTAATGAAAGTTATTTGGTATTATTTAATTCGTTGCGATAATGCATATAACATCTTTGACTAACAACATAGATTGTGATATAGTTAAACAGTTGATAATTGAATATGAATTTTTTAGGCTAAGAAGAAGCACCCGCTTCTCACCTGATTGACGCCAAGTTGCAGTCGACAGGTTTGCGAAAACATTTAATAAATGAGACGTTTCGTAAAAGTGTGGGTGTATTCACCCACACTTTTTTTGATGGATAAATCCTGTAAACAGAGATCAGGTGATTCTTTACCTAAAATATTGTATTCTGATCGATAAATCTATGGAGGTGTTTTGCTATTAGCAAAGATGTATTGTTAAATGAAGGGATTCGTTCCCGCGAAGTCCGTTTAATTGATCAAAACGGTGAACAGTTAGGAATTAAATCAAAAACCGAGGCGCTTGAGATTGCAGCACGTGCCAATCTTGATCTTGTTCTTGTTGCTCCAAACGCAAAACCACCTGTAGGCCGTATTATGGACTATGGTAAGTTTAAGTTTGAACAGCAAAAGAAAGACAAAGAAGCACGTAAAAATCAAAAGGTTATTACAACTAAAGAAGTGCGTTTAAGCCCATCAATCGATGAGCATGATTTCAATACTAAGCTTCGTAATGCGATCAAATTCCTTGAAAAGGGAGACAAAGTGAAGGCATCAATCCGTTTTAAGGGACGTGCCATTACACATAAAGAAATCGGTCAGCGTGTTTTAGATCGTTTCGCAGAAGAAACAAAAGACGTTGCAACGGTTGAATCTTATCCGAAAATGGAAGGTAGAAGCATGTTTATGCTTTTAGCACCTAAAACTGAAAAGTAAGAGGAGGAATACCAAATGCCAAAAATGAAAACACACCGTGGCGCTGCAAAGCGTTTCAAAAAAACTGGATCTGGTAAATTAAAACGTAGTAGTGCGTATACAAGCCACTTATTTGCAAATAAATCTACAAAACAAAAACGTAAACTTCGTAAAAGTTCTTTAGTTTCGAGCGGAGACTTCAAACGTATTCGTCATTTATTAGATAATATTAAGTAATTATTAGGAGGGAAACCATATGCCACGTGTAAAAGGCGGTACAGTTACTCGCAGACGTCGTAAAAAGGTTCTTAAATTAGCAAAAGGTTATTACGGTTCAAAACATACATTATATAAAGTTGCCAATCAACAAGTAATGAAATCATATCTATATGCTTACAGAGATCGTCGTAACAAAAAACGTGATTTCCGTAGACTTTGGATTACTCGTATCAACGCAGCAGCACGTATTAACGGTCTTTCTTATAGCCGTTTAATGCACGGACTAAAAGTTGCTGGTATCGAAGTAAACCGCAAAATGCTTGCAGATCTAGCAATCAGTGATGAAAAAGCATTTGCTGAATTAGCAACTGTTGCAAAATCTAACTTAAGTAAATAATCATTTAAACAGCCATTCTCTAAATCGGAGAGTGGCTTTTTCTATGGTAAAGTTTTACTAAAGGAGGCAAGACCATGACAAGTTATCTTATCTATTACCTAATTGTGATCAACCTCGTTGGTTTAATCATTATGAAGGTTGATAAACAAAAAGCGATTAAACAACAGTATCGAATTAGTGAAAGAACACTTTGGATGATTGCCATCATCGGTGGAGCAGTTGGAACCACATTAGGAATGAATTTTTTCAGACATAAAACGAAACATCTCTCTTTTAAAATCGGATTCCCAATACTCGCCACTATTGAGCTTCTTCTTTTATTTTACTATTTCCTTTAAGTTGTCATAACCATGTTGAGTTGACGATAAACTTTAGAGACAACGAGAAAATGCGGAGAGAAGGTGAATATATGGAAGATGGACTATCACTGCTATTTGTTTTTATTGAAGCAGGTGGAGTTTTAGCACCTATTGTCTTTATTTTCTTTCATATTTTCCGTCAATTTTTATTTATCCCCGTCACATTAGTCTGTATGGCAGGTGGGATTCTGTTTGGATCGGTGTTGGGAACACTATATTCGTTAATCGGCTTATGTTTATGTTCTTTATTTTTTTATTTTGTAATTGGAAAATTACCAAAGACACATGAAAAACTATCTAAATTAAAGCGGAAATGGTTTGGTGAATATCGGAATGTGACCGTAGCACAAACGGCGATACTGCGATTAATTCCATTTATTCATTTTCATTTACTTAATTTTTGCTTAATCGAAAAAAACAGAAGTTATCAAAGTTATTTAAAAAATAGTATAATAACGAATTTACCACTAGCGTTTTTTTACTCCGTTTTTGGAGAATTTATTAGCGGATTCACACCAGAAATCATTGTGATTATTTTATTTTCTTTATTGGTCTTATCGTATTTATTTAGAGAAAAAATGTCGATTATCAAATGGAGAGATTTTTTTAAAGCAAAACAAGTAAAAAGAGGCTAACCCATTTGGGTAGCCTCCCTTTCATTTAACCAACTCAATCCAAAGGAGTTTGCAAAGAATTTGTACCATGAAGAAATTCCTTTACTGGAGATTTCCAATCGATTCTCGCACCTTGATACTGTCTCGTTTATCTTTTGTTCGATGTAATGGAAGTCCTCATGAACAAGACCTTTTAAGGAAGTTCCTTGTTGTGGCCAAATCGATATCGAAACAACATCAAAAGAATCTTTTGTACTACCCAAATACTTTTCCCCTTCAAACATGACACCTTTATAGGTGAGAAGGAAATTCTTTCTTACATTATCTTGATCATCATAAAGAAAATATCTCTTTTGTTTACGCGCAAGTTCTAATTTTCGTTTTGGAGAACCAATGAACTTGATGAATTGATAGATGAGGACAAGAAGAAGGAGCAGTAATAAAAATCGTATGACCCACATCATAAATAACCCACCTCACTTCTTTGTTTCCTTATTGTACGGAATAATGGGAAAAAGGTTTCATTTCAAACTAATATTGGAGGAAAAAGGTGAAACAAGTTGTTCATTCGCTAATTTTTTGTATAAACAGACTGCCCTTTTGTATAATAGAAAATAGAATAGGAAAAGGAGTCGACAAAATGGCACAATTAGATGAAACTTTAACGATGCTAAAAGAATTAACAGATGCAAAAGGGATCCCAGGGAATGAAAGGGAACCACGTGAAGTCATGAAAAAATACATAACTCCTTATGCAGACGAAATTGTTTTTGATAATCTTGGCAGTTTAATAGCCAAAAAGTCTGGTGATGAATCAGGCCCGAAAATTGTTGTAACGGGTCATCTCGATGAAGTCGGGTTTATGATCACCCAAATCGATAAAAATGGATTTTTAAAATTTCAAACTGTTGGTGGATGGTGGAACCAAGTGATGCTTGCCCAACGTGTGACGATCGTAACTCGTAAAGGTGATATGACGGGGATTATCGGTTCAAAGCCACCGCATATACTATCACCGGAGGCACGTAAAAAACCAGTTGAAATGAAGGATATGTTTATTGATATCGGTGCTTCAAGCAAAGAAGAGGCAGAAGAATGGGGTGTTCGTCCTGGTGATATGGTCGTACCTTATTTTGAATTTACTGTGATGAATAATGAAAAAGTGCTTCTTGCAAAAGCATGGGATAACAGAATTGGCTGTGCGATTGCGATAAATGTTTTAAAAGAATTGAAGGGAATCGAACATCCAAATGTAGTTTATGGAATTGGTGCCGTTCAAGAAGAAGTGGGGCTTAGAGGCTCAAAAACATCTACCTTTAAAGTTCAGCCAGATATCGGCTTTGCGGTAGATGTAGGAATTGCAGGGGATACACCTGGAATCAGTGAAAATGAAGCGATGAGTAAAATAGGAAAAGGTCCACAAATTGTCTTATACGATGCTTCGATGGTGTCCCATAAAGGACTAAGGGATTTTGTCATTGACACGGCAGAAGCACTGAATATTCCCTATCAGTTTGCTTCCATGCCTGGTGGTGGAACAGATGCAGGTTCAATACATGTAACCGCAAAAGGAGTACCAGCCTTATCGATTGGCATCGCGACACGCTATATTCACTCACATGCTGCGATCCTTCATCGTGATGATTTTGAAAATGCGGTGAAATTAGTGGTTGAGGTCATTAAAAAGTTAGACCGTGACACAGTAGATCGCATTACGTATGAATAATAGACTTAAAAAGGCACTCAATTTGAGTGCCTTTTTAAGTTTAGCTCCAATGCTTTTCTATTTTAATCCACTTTCTAATGCTTGTAGCATTTCCCTTTGCTCTTGTTGGGAAGAGTTTTTCCAAATGACTTCAAATAAAACACCTAATCCAGGTAACATTTTTTCCTCACCTGTTTGAATCGCATCGACAATTGTATCTTCAAGTTGTTCCTGTGTATTACCAGTGACATTGTGAATGATTGCATTGCGCAAATTCAAATTCATAAACAACACTCCTATCGTATTTTTTGAAATACATTCTTATCCTTTCTTAATTTGATTTTATTATGCTCAACAATTACGGTATAATAAGGAAATCTGAAAGAAGTTGAAGAAGGGAAGACCCACTATTGAAGCATATTACCTCTGTCAAAAATCAGCAAATAAAAGATTGGAAAAAATTATATACAAAAAAAGCACGGGATGTATCCCAGTTTGTTTTTAATAGAAGGATACCATCTTGTTGAAGAAGCCCTGAAAGAGAACTTTGTTGAGCATCTTATTGTCCATGAAAATACGGATATCCCACATGCTTGGAATTATGATGATATTCCTGTTTCAGTCGTAACAGATGAGGTCATGAAAGTGTTATGTGATACAGAAGCCCCACAAGGGATTATGGCCGTATGTCATACACAAAAACATGAGTTATCGTCACTGAAAGGAAAGAAGTTCTTATTAATTGATTCTGTACAGGATCCAGGGAATATTGGAACGATGATTCGTACAGCAGATGCTGCTGGGATGGATGCTGTTATTTTAGGAGAAGGCTGTGCAGATCCCTATAATCCCAAAGTCGTGCGCTCGACACAAGGAAGTTTATTTCACATCCCGATTTTAAAGACACGATTAGAAGAATTCATGAATACAATAAGTATTCCTATCTATGGTACAGCCTTAGAGGGTGGAGTTGCTTATCAACAAGTTGAACCATCCGATGAATTTGCCTTATTAGTTGGTAATGAAGGTCAAGGGGTTTCGAAAGATCTTCTATCCAAAACAACGAAAAACCTATACATTCCGATTTACGGGAAAAGCGAATCCTTAAATGTAGCCATTGCTGCCGGGATTTTAATGTATTATTTACGTAAATGAGTTTGCAAATAGATAGCGGATTGTACTATAATAATACAGAATTTAATAATAAATAAAGACAGTGATAGAGAATAGTATCTCATGTGTACTTCCATACTAGGGAATAAATGCCGTGACTGAAAGCATTTTATGGGTGTCTTGAGTGAATTCACCTCTTGAGTCGACATTGGGAGGATCTAGTTTGATCTGAAAAATGTTCCGGTTAAAAGCCGTTATTTCTGAATGAAGTGAGTGGAGATTACGATAATCGAAACTAATAAGGGTGGTACCGCGATAACATAAACCTCGTCCCTTTACCGGGATTGGGGTTTTTTTGTTTTTTAAAAAAGGAAAGTAGTTCAATGATTATAGGAGGTAATGTTCATGCAAGAACGTTTAGAAGAATTGCAAAAAGAGGCGTTGCAAAAAATTGAGACTGCAACAAACTTAAAAGAACTAAATGATGTTCGTGTTGCTTATTTAGGGAAAAAAGGACCTATTACTGAGGTATTACGTGGTATGGGGAAATTATCAGCAGAAGAACGTCCAAAAATGGGGGCGCTTGTCAATGTGATTCGTGAAAATATTCAATCACAACTTGAACAAAAACAAGCAGTTCTTGAAGAAGAAGCTGTTAATCAACAACTAGCATCAGAGTCGATCGATGTTACATTACCAGCAAGACCTGTTAAAAAAGGTAATCATCATCCATTAACACGTGTGGTTGAGGAAATGGAGGATATCTTTATTGGACTAGGTTATGCGATTGCAGAAGGCCCTGAAGTTGAAACGGATAACTATAACTTTGAAAAGTTGAATTTACCAAAAGGTCATCCAGCTCGTGATATGCAAGATTCATTCTATATTACTGAGGAGATTCTACTGCGTACACATACTTCACCTGTTCAAGCGAGAACAATGGAAAAGCATCAAGGAAAAGGCCCTGTAAAGATTATTTGTCCAGGTAAAGTGTATCGTCGTGATAATGATGATGCGACACACTCCCATCAATTTATGCAAATTGAAGGATTAGTTGTCGATGAAAATATTTCCATGAGTGATTTAAAAGGGACACTAGAAGTATTTGTGAAAAAGATTTTTGGTCAAGACCGTGAAATCCGCCTTCGTCCAAGTTTCTTCCCTTTCACAGAGCCATCCGTGGAAGTCGACTTATCTTGTAAAATTTGTAATGGTGAAGGATGCCATGTATGTAAACAAACAGGCTGGATTGAGATTTTGGGTGGAGGAATCGTACATCCTCGCGTTCTCGAAATGTCTGGATTTGACTCAAAGAAATACACTGGATTTGCCTTTGGTATCGGGGTAGAGCGAATTGCCATGCTGAAATACGGTGTCGATGATATTCGTCATTTCTACACAAATGATATTCGTTTCCTAAAGCAATTTGATCATGTGGAATAAGAAAAGCGTGGAACTAGAATTAATCAAGTTCAGATAAACGATATAAAATAAGTGAATAAGTTTTTTATTATTAAGGAGGACCAAAGATGTTTGTTTCATATAAATGGCTGCAAGATTATGTAGACCTTTCTGGAATTAGTGCTACAGAACTTGCTGATAAAATTACCTTAAGTGGAATTGAAGTAGAAGGTGTCGAAAAGAAAAGTGAAGGGTTAAAAGGGGTTGTTATTGGTCACGTTTTAGAATGTGAAAAACATCCGGATGCTGATAAGCTGAATAAATGTTTAGTAGACATTGGCCAAGAGGAACCTGTGCAAATTATTTGTGGTGCACCCAATGTTGGGAAAGGTCAAAAAGTAGCGGTTGCGACAGTTGGGGCCGTCTTACCTGGAAATTTTAAAATTAAAAAAGCTAAACTTCGTGGTGAACAATCAAACGGAATGATTTGTTCTCTACAAGAATTAGGAATCGAATCTAAAGTGGTTGCGAAAGAATATTCAGTTGGTATTTTTAACTTTCCACAAGATGCTAAAGTAGGTGAAGATGCGCTTGAAGCACTGGGCTTAGATGATGAAATTCTTGAATTAAGCATCACACCAAACCGTTCCGATGCGTTAAGCATGTTAGGTGTTGCCTATGAAGTCGCTGCGATTCTTGGTCGTGATGTGAAATGGCCTGCTATTGATAAAGAAGAAGCATCTGAAAAAGCAGCTGACTACATTAGCGTTAAAGTCGAAGCACCAGAAGATAATCCATTATATATCGCTAAAGTCGTTAAAAATGTAAAAATTGCTCCTTCACCACTATGGATGCAAACACGTTTGATGAATGCGGGAATTCGTCCTCATAATAACGTCGTTGATATTACTAACTATATTTTACTGGAGTATGGCCAACCATTACATGCATTTGACTATGACCGTCTTGGATCTAAAGAACTTGTGATTCGCCGTGCAAATGATGCTGAAAAAATCAAGACACTGGATGATACAGAACGAACATTATCTTCAGATCACCTAGTCATCACAAATGGAAAAGAACCAGTAGCAATGGCAGGTGTGATGGGTGGAGCGAATTCTGAAGTAATCGATGATACGACAACCGTTATCATAGAAGCAGCTTACTTTAATGGAGCGATCGTTAGAAAAGGATCTAAAGATCATGGCTTACGTAGTGAGTCAAGCAGTCGCTTTGAAAAAGGCGTTGATCCAGAACGAGTTCGCATTGCTGGAGAACGTGCAGCTGAATTAATGGCTAAATATGCAGGTGGAACGATTTTAGAAGGATCTGTAGAATTCAATGATCTTCGAATTGAACCAGCGGTTATCTCGATTACGCTTGATAAAATTAATACAGCAATTGGAACAAATATTAGCAGTAAAGAAGTAGTTGATATTTTCAACGCTTTAAAATTCGATGTTTCAGTTGAGGGAGATACTTTTATTGTAACAGTCCCAACTCGTCGTGGAGATATTACGATTGAAGCAGATTTAGTGGAAGAAGTTGCACGGCTTTATGGATATGATAATATTCCATCGACATTGCCTGTAGGTGCCGCTACGGTTGGTGCCCTAACAGATTATCAACTAAAACGTCGCATTGTTCGTCGTACATTAGAAGGTGCAGGTCTTTACCAGGCTACAACGTATTCATTAACGAGTCCTGAAAAGGCAGCACAATTTACGCTTGAAAAACGTGATTCCATTACGTTGGCCATGCCGATGAGTGAGGAACGCAGCGAATTAAGATTGAGTATTATTCCGCAATTATTAGAAGTAGTAAAATATAATAATGCGCGCCAAATGGATTCAGTGGCTCTATATGAAATTGGTTCGGTATTCTTTAAGAAGGATGGAGAACAGCTTCCAGAAGAAAAAGAATATGTAGCAGGTGCAATCACTGGCCTTTGGGAAGCAAACCTTTGGCAAGGTGAGAAAAAACCAGTTGATTTTTATGTAGCGAAGGGTATTGTAGAAGCAATATTTGAATCGATCGGAGTAACGGACGGAGTACGAGTATCGTCAAGCATCCATCAACCATATGCACCCAGGACGTACAGCAGAAGTTCTATTAAATGGGGAAGTTATTGGTTTTGTCGGTCAAGTACATCCGACTGTACAAAAGAATTATGATGTGAAGGAAACTTATGTATTTGAGTTATCATTTAAAGCTCTAGCAGAGACAGAAGTGGCTCCAATCGCCTATGAAATGATTCCTCGTTACCCATCGATTACACGTGACATTGCCCTTGTAGTTGATAAGGATAAAACGGCTGGACTATTACAGAGCATTATCACAAAAGCTGGTGGAAATTTATTAAAAGAAGTTCATCTATTTGATCTTTACGAAGGTGAGCATATGGAAGAAGGCAAGAAGTCACTAGCCTTTTCATTAAAATATTATGATCCAGAACGTACACTGACAGATGAAGATATTACAAAAGCACATGATAAAGTATTAGAAGCGGTTAAAGAACAAGCAGGAGCTGTTTTACGCGGATAATCAAAAAGGCAGATTCAGGGGATCATTCCCTCCTGAGTCTGCCTTTTTTTATTATTTTAATTTTTTCATCGCCTTTTCTGTGTTAGCAAAATGAAGCTTAACGAAAGACGGTAAAACCTCTTTTCCCTTTTCCTTGATTAACCTTGCAGCGGCCACATCAACTTGTGCCCCTGCACCTTTTGGAATTTTAAATCCTGCCTTTGCACTGAGCTGTTCAAAGTGTTGGACAAAGGAGTACCTGGCAATGATGGATGCTGCTGCAACAGCAACATGAATTCCTTCTGCTTTTGTAGCAAAATAAAACATTCTCACGCTGAATATTTTTTTGTCCTTTTAAATATCCAAAATAAATATTTTCTTTAGCAAATTGGTCAATTAATATCGCATCAGGTTTTTCAGGAGCAATCTTTTTTAGTAAATGCTGTATCGCTTGATTATGTAGAAAGGCCTTCATTTTACCTTGTGACATTCCTGATTGTTGAAGTTGATTATACTTTTCATTTTTCAATTTAAGTAAACTATAGGGTAAAAAAGTAATAATTTGTTTGGCGATCGCAGAGATTTTATCATCATTTAAATTTTTTGAATCTTGAACACCTAATTCTTTTAATAGCCCAATTTGATCACTGTTGACATATGTAGCACAAACGGTAATTGGTCCGAAGTAATCACCAGTTCCCACTTCGTCTGAACCAATAATTGAAAGCTGACTAATGTCCTTTGGTAAATGATTGGTTTTCACTTCTTTTGGTTGCGGTTTTTGGCGATCAGTAGCTGGGATATTTCCCCATTTCTTTGCTTCATCCTCACAACCACTTCCTTGGAAAAGGACTTTACCAGATTTATAGGCCGTAATTGTACATGTAGCTGTTTTGGCTGTAAATACCCCACCTGGAGGCGTCTTGTCTGTTAATTTGGATTGATAATATTCCTTCATTTTGGTCAATTCATCATTGCTTTTTTTTAGAACAACATTACTCATATGTTTCCTCCTTCTATAGGTTTAACTTTTAGGATTTGATGTTTCATGGTATCATAGGGATTAGGATTCTTTCGAATGGAGGCAGAAAAGGTTGTCACAATCCAGTAAAAACCGGATTACGGTTGACATATATGGTGTTCAATATACGATTGTCGGAACAGAAAGTGCAAGCCATATTCGACACGTTGCATCAATAGTTGATGAAAAAATGCGAGAAATTTCTTCTATGAATCCTTCACTCGACACAAATAGGTTAGCTGTTTTAACAGCGATTAATGCTGTAAATGATTATCTCAAAGTAAAAGACAGATTGGAACAGCATGAAAAGGAAATAAAAGAGTAAAGGATTGAAATCGTCATGTTAGATCTTATCATACTCATCATTTTAGGATTTGGTTTTTTAATAGGTTTAAAGAGAGGTTTTATTCTACAAATTATTCATCTCACCGGATTTATCATTGCTTTTATTATAGCTTATTTATATTATGATCAGTTAGCGCCAAAACTCACTTTATGGGTACCGTTTCCTAATTTTAGTTCAGATTCTGCATTATCACTTGTCATGGAAAATGTGAATCTAGAGGATGCCTATTATCGCGCCATTGCTTTTGTCGTGATTTTTTTTGCTGTGAAAATCATTTTGCAAATTATTGGCAGTATGTTGGATTTTATTGCACAAATTCCAGTGCTCAAACAATTAAATGTCTGGGCTGGAGGTCTATTAGGTTTTCTAGAAGTCTATCTAATTATCTTTATTGTCTTATTTATCGGAGCCTTATTACCGATGGAGGGAATCCAAACGGCCTTGACCCAATCTATTCTAGCCGAATTAATTGTTCAACATACACCCGTTTTTTCTTCGCTTGTCCATGATTGGTGGATTATAGATCCGACTGTGAAATAACTTCTCTTTCGTAGAGAAGTTTTCTTTTTAAGGGAATAATGATAAAAAGGTAAGGATGGAAATACCGAACTAATAGGGTGGTGGGAGATTTGTCTATAAATATTAAAGACGTGATTCGTTTGTTAGAAACGATTGCGATTTATATGGAAATAAAGGGAGAAAATACCTTTAAAGTATCGGCCTTTAGAAAAGCGGCTAAATCCCTTGAAACAAGTGGGTTAACATTAGAAGAAATAACTGATTTTACAAGCTTACCAGGAATTGGTAAAGGTACGTCAGCTGTTATTGAAGAGTACATAAAAGAAGGAAATTCCACAGTCCTTAAGGAGTTAAAAGAAGAAGTACCAAAAGGTTTAATTCCACTCCTGCAATTACAGGGACTAGGTGGGAAGAAAATTGCTAAACTTTATAAAGAACTGCAAATCGAAAATGCGGCTGATTTAGAGTTAGCTTGCCGCGAACATAAGGTACAAACTCTATCAGGATTTGGGAAAAAAACAGAGGAAAAGATTTTAGAAGCATTATCAAAAGCAGGTGGAAAACCTGAACGCCTTCCGTTAGCGTATATGCTACCAATTGCTGAAAGGATTGAAGCAGCTTTAGCAAATATGGAGTACATCATTGATTATTCTCGAGCAGGCAGCATAAGAAGAGTCAGGGAAACCATTAAGGATTTGGACTTTATTATTGCTACCGAAGAACCGCTTTTAGTGAAAGAACAATTATTAAAAATAGATGGGATTCAAGATGTCATTTCAGCTGGGGATACAAAGGTATCGATTGTTATCGAGTTTGAATATGAAGTATCAATTGATTTTCGACTTGTAAAGCCAAAGGAATTTGCAACAACTTTACACCACTTTACAGGTTCAAAGGATCATAATGTACGTATGAGACAGCTTGCGAAGAAACGTGGAGAAAAAATCAGCGAGTATGGTGTTGAAAATAATGAAACTGGTGAAGTAAAGACGTTCGATTCGGAAAAGGAATTTTATGCTTATTTTGATTTGCCCCTTATCCCACCTGAAATGCGGGAGGACGGCACAGAAGTTGAAGATTATCAGGAAGATCTCGAAATCATTACACTTGAGGATATTAAAGGAGATCTCCATATGCACACAACTTGGAGTGATGGAGCTCATTCGATTGAGGAAATGGCTGAGGCTTGTATGGCGAAAGGCTATCAATACATGGCCATTACCGATCATTCTCAATATTTAAAAGTGGCAAACGGTCTAACGGTTGAACGTTTAAGACAGCAAAGAGAAGAGATTAGAAAGATCAATGAAAAATATGATGATTTTACAATTCTAGCTGGTGTTGAAATGGATATTTTACCAGATGGTACACTTGATTATGATGACGAACTTTTATCCTCTATGGATTTTGTGATTGCATCGATCCACTCTGCTTTTTCCCAGCCAAGAGAGAAAATAATGGAACGATTAAAAACAGCCTTATATAATGCGAATGTGGATTTGATTGCTCACCCAACAGGCAGGAAAATTGGTAGAAGAGATGGCTATGATGTAGATATCGATTTACTCATAGAACTAGCAAAGGAAACGAATACAGCCTTGGAGTTAAATGCGAATCCGAATCGCCTTGATTTATCAGCAGAAAATATTCGCAAAGCCCAAGAAGCTGGTGTGAAAATTATGATTAATACAGATGCCCATAAGAAGGAAACACTTGATCATATGAAAATTGGGATTTCAACCGCTAAAAAGGGATGGTTAAAAAAGACTACGGTCCTCAATACATTAACGAAGAATGAACTATTAGCTTTTTTGCATGATCGATAACTTAAATGTAGCAGCACATGCTAAAAGCTTAGGATTAACAGCAAAGGGAGGAATAATCTCCATGCAAGAACGTGTGTTAAAAGTATTAGAATTTGAAAAAGTAAAGGAACAATTACTTGAACATGTCGCTTCCTCATTAGGGAGAGAGATGGCGGAAAAGCTTGTTCCATCAACTAATTTTGAAGAAGTTGTCCAAAGACAGGAAGAAACGGACGAAGCGGCTAAAGTGTTACGAATGAAAGCAAATATTCCGTTAGGTGGAATTTTTAATATTCGTCCCCATATTAAAAGGGCCGTAATTGGAGGAATGCTTAGCTCACATGAATTAATGCAAGTGGCAAGCACGATTCATGTAAGCAGGCAAATGAAGAGGTTCATTGAAGACTTTGCAGAAGAAGATGCTTCTATCCCTTTTTTACTTGCCCAAGTAGAAAAAATCATCGTGTTAGCAGAGTTGGAAGAGTCGATTAATAAGGCAATCGATGATAATGGAGAAGTTTTAGATAGTGCAAGTGAGACGTTGCGACATTTGAGAAATCAACAACGAGCAAACGAAGCGCGAGTCAGAGAAAGACTAGAAAGAATGATCCGTTCATCAAGTGCACAAAAGATGCTCTCAGATGCGATTGTCACCATTCGAAATGATCGATTTGTGATTCCTGTAAAGCAAGAATATCGTGGGCATTATGGCGGAATCATTCACGATCAAAGTTCTTCTGGACAAACCTTATTTATTGAACCGCAATCAATTGTTGAATTAAATAATGAACTTCAAAATATCCGTATTAAAGAACAACAGGAAATTGAGCGAATCTTGATGATGCTTTCTGCAAAAACAGGTGAATACAGCTCCGAACTTGAAACAATTGTCTATGTGTCTAGGTAACCTTGATTTTATGTTTGCTAAAGCAAGGTATGGCAATAGAATCAAAGCTTCTAAACCAATCATGAACCAAGATAGACGTATTTCTTTAGTAAAAGCTCGTCATCCATTAATTCCGATAGACGAAGTCGTTGCGAACGATATTACATTGGGGAAGGATTTTACAACCATTCTCATAACAGGTCCGAATACAGGTGGTAAAACGGTCACATTAAAAACAGTTGGATTATGCACGCTCATGGCACAAGCTGGTTTACAGATTCCTGCTTTAGATGGATCAGAGATGGCTGTTTTTGGGTCTGTTTATGCCGATATTGGCGATGAACAATCAATCGAACAAAGTTTGAGTACCTTTTCTTCTCATATGGTGAATATTGTGGATATTTTAGAAATGGCAAGCTTTGATAGCCTTGTTCTATTTGATGAGTTGGGCGCAGGAACAGATCCACAGGAAGGTGCAGCACTTGCAATCTCTATTTTGGATGAGGTGAATCGTCGTGGTGCAAGGGTAATTGCGACTACCCATTATCCTGAATTGAAAGCATATGGCTATAACCGAGAAGGTGTTGTAAATGCCAGTGTCGAATTTGATGTGGAGACATTAAGTCCTACCTATCGATTATTAATTGGGGTTCCAGGACGAAGCAATGCCTTCGAAATTTCTAAACGCCTTGGGTTAAATGAAAGTGTGATTACGAAAGCCCGATCTTTCGTTGGTACTGACACACATCAAGTTGAAAACATGATTGCCGGTCTTGAAGAAAGTAAACGTCAAGCTGAAAAAGAATTAGAAGAAGCACATGATCTTTTGAAAAATGCTGAAAAACTGCAAAAAGATTTACAACAGCAAATGATTGAATACTATGATCAAAAGGATTCTCTTTATGAGAAAGCAGCAAATGAAGCAAATACGATTATTGAGAAGGCTAAAAAGGAATCTGAAGCGGTTATTCATGATTTAAGAAAAATGCAGCAAGAAAAACATGCTGAAATCAAAGAACATGAATTAATTGAAGCACAAAAAAGGTTAACAGAAGCAACACCTAAAGGGATCAAAATAAAACATCCGGCCGTAAAACAAAAGCAAAAACATGTTTTCGCACCAGGTGATGAAGTAAAAGTTCTAAGTTTTGATCAAAAAGGATCTCTTATTGATAAAGTGACAGATGATTCATGGCAAGTACAAATAGGAATATTAAAAATGAAGGTCAATGAAAAGGATCTAGAATTTATTAAAACACCTAAAGTGGTTGAAACAAGAGTCGTTGCAAGTGTAAAAGGCAAGGATTTCCATGTGAAACCTGAATTAGATTTGCGTGGCGAAAGATATGAAAATGCACTTTTGAGAGTTGAAAAGTATATCGATGATGCCTTACTAGCTGGATATCCTCATGTTTCCATCATCCATGGAAAAGGAACAGGAGCCTTAAGGCAAGGAGTACAGGAATATTTACGGAATCACCGGTCCGTTAAATCTATTCGTTTTGGGGAACAAGCCGAGGGTGGAAGTGGAGTAACCATAGCTGAGTTTAAATAGAGATTAAGACGTAAAGAAGGGATCAAGAATATGAATCATGATTTTTGGGAGAACCCTTATATTCAGACAGCGGCTAATTATAGCGTAGTCATTCTTTGTATCGTCGTTTTTTTAGCTTTATTTGAACTTGTGACTAAATATAATAATTGGCAAGAAATTAAAAAAGGGAATGTATCTGTAGCGATGGCTACAGGAGGGAAGATTTTTGGGATTGCTAATATTTTCCGTTATTCGATACAACATAATGATTCTTTGTTAACGATGATTGGGTGGGGTGTGTTTGGATTTGCACTCCTCCTAATTGGTTATTTTATTTTTGAATTTTTAACTCCTACTTTTAATATTGATGAAGAAATACAGCGAGATAATCGAGCGGTAGGATTTATAGCGATGATCATATCAATCGGGCTTTCATTTGTCATTGGTGCTGGGATTAAATAAGGGGAGAATGAGAAATGGAAAAACTCGCAAAAATACTTTTCATTTGTTGTGTTGTATTTTTCATGATTGGAATTGTTTATATGACGTTTTTTGCAAGCTTATAGTAAAGAAAGAGTCCTTCAGTCAGTGATGAAGGGCTCTTTCTTTTACGCTCGAAAAGCTTTTAGTATCTCTCAATTTCGTTCAGTCCTAATTGTTTTCATGGTCTATTTGAACAAATCAATCCCATATACTAATAGGGATATGGGAGAAAAGTTTGCCATGATAAGGGAGGGACATCTTGTGAACAGTCAGAAACCATGGCTCCAGCATTATCGAGAAGATATTCCACCACAATTAGAGTATGATGAGAAGCCGCTACATTATTACTTAAAAAAATCAGCAACAGAGTATCCGAATAAAATTGCGATTCATTTTTTGGGGAAAGAATTTACCTTTCAATATATATATGATGCAGCCCAGCGACTTGCAAGCTATTTGCAGGATATCGGGTTATTAAAAGGCGATCGAGTAGCGATCATGTTGCCCAATACACCCCAAGCAGTCATTAGTTTTTATGCTGTATTAATGGCTGGTGGAATAGTCGTTCAAACGAATCCACTTTATACGGAAAGAGAACTCCAATACCAAATGAAGGATTCTGGTGCGAAGATCATCATCACACTAGACATATTATTCCCGAGAGTCTCAAAGGTTAAATCTCAAACAGAATTACAACATATCATTGTCACCGCTATAAAAGATTTTCTTCCTTTTCCAAAAAATCTCATCTATCCCTTTATCCAGAAAAAGCAATACGGCATTGTTGTAAATGTGAAGCACGGAGCTCATAATCATTTATTCATTGAAATTATGAAACAGGGAAAAAAAGCCATTATTGGAATATGAAATTCAGTTTGATGAGGATCTAGCCCTTCTCCAATATACTGGAGGAACAACGGGATTTCCTAAAGGCGTAATGCTGACACATAAGAATCTTGTCGCAAATGGATCGATGTGTGCCTCTTGGCTTTATAAATGTAAAAGAGGGGAGGAAGTGGTCCTTGGAGTGATTCCCTTTTTCCATGTGTATGGTGTAACGACGCTCATGGTTTTAGCCATTATGCAAGCTTATAAAATGATACTACTACCAAAGTTTGATGTAGAAACGACCTTAAAAACAATTCAGAAACAAAAACCTACATTATTTCCTGGCGCCCCTACTATCTATATCGCTCTTCTTAATCACCCCGACTTAAAAAAGTATAATATATCATCCATTGACTCCTGTCTCAGTGGTGCAGCGGCCTTACCAATCGAAGTACAACAAAAATTTGAAGACATAACCGGTGGAAAACTTGTGGAAGGATATGGTTTAACTGAAGCATCACCCGTTACACATGTCAATTTTTTATGGGATCGACCCCGTATAAAGGGAAGTATTGGTGTTCCTTGGCCTGACACAGATGCGGCAATTTTTTCTCTAGAAAATGAAGAAAGACTACCTCCAGGTGAAATAGGTGAAATTGCTGTTAAAGGACCACAAATCATGAAAGGATACTGGAACAATCCACAAGAAACCGAACATACTTTTAGAGATGGATGGCTGTTAACGGGGGATTTAGGGTATATGGATGAGAATGGCTTCTTTTATATCGTAGATCGAAAAAAAGACATCATTATTGCAGGTGGTTTTAATATCTATCCGCGAGAAATTGAAGAAGTCTTATATGAACATCCAGCTATTCAAGAAGCAATAGTAGCAGGAGTACCAGATGCCTATCGCGGGGAAACGGTTAAGGCCTATGTTGTTTTAAAAGAAGGATTTCATGTAACGGAACAAGAGTTAGATGATTTTTCAAGGAAACAACTTGCCTCCTATAAAGTACCACGAATGTATGAATTTCGCAGTGAGTTACCAAAGACGATCATTGGAAAAATATTGCGACGAGTATTAATTGAAGAGGAAAAAGCTAAACTAGAAGAAAAGGATCAAAAATAGTTGTTTTAGTGATAATCATTATGGGTATATTACAGTTGAAGCATTTTATTCGCACTTTGTCGGAAACGATGATATACTTTCGTTAGAATTTTGAGCACTATAAGGAGGAATATAAGTAATGGCGATTACACATGCAACAGACCAGACTTTTTCTAATGAAGTTGGATCTGGATTAGTATTAGTTGATTTTTGGGCACCTTGGTGTGGACCTTGTAAAATGATTGCTCCCGTTCTTGAAGAGCTAGATGCAGAAATCGGTGAAAAAGTTAAAATCGTAAAAGTCGATGTTGATGAAAACCAAGAAACTGCAGGCAAATTCGGGATCATGAGCATTCCAACACTACTTGTACTAAAAGATGGTGAAGTAGTAGATAAAGTAGTAGGCTTCCAACCAAAAGAAGCCCTTGCTGAACGTTTAGAAAAACAATTTTAATTGCTAGAATAAAGACCCATAGCTAAATCTGGCTATGGGTTTTTTATTGTAATTGTTGCTTAATCGCCGTAACACCCTCTAAAACAAAGGCTGTTTCGTATAGTTTGTAGCTCTTTTCTCAAAAATAATGGCCAGTGTCAACGTGGTAACAACATCAATCTTCTTTTTATCTCACCAAAAGCAACAAAGTTTGAGAAAAGAGCCATAATAGATGGACAAGGAGGGCTCTGTATGAATGACATAATTAAAAACAAACTGACCCTTTTACCAGATCAACCTGGATGTTATTTAATGAAAGACCGTCAAGGCACGATTATTTATGTGGGAAAAGCAAAAGTTCTAAAGAATCGAGTACGGTCATATTTTACAGGCTCCCACGATGGTAAAACGTTACGATTAGTAAACGAGATTGAAGATTTTGAGTATATCGTTACCTCATCTGAAATTGAGGCCCTTATATTAGAAATTAACTTAATCAAAAAACATGATCCAAAATATAATGTGATGTTGAAAGATGATAAAAGCTATCCTTTTATTAAGCTAACATCTGAAAGACATCCAAGACTGATTACAACTCGAAAAGTAAAAAAAGATAAAGGAAAATATTTCGGTCCTTATCCAAACGTGCATTCCGCAAATGAAACAAAAAAATTATTAGATCGGGTTTATCCTTTACGAAAGTGCTCGACACTGCCAGATCGAGTTTGTTTATACTATCATTTAGATCAATGTTTGGCACCCTGCATCAATGAGGTGAAAGAACAAGAGTATCAAACCATGATTGAAGAAATCACTCGTTTTTTAAACGGAGGATACCAAGAAGTCAAAAAAGAATTAACAAATAGAATGACAGCCGCCGCCGAAGAACTTGATTTTGAAAGGGCAAAGGAATATCGAGATCGGATTGCCCATATAGAAGCAACCATGGAAAAGCAAAAAATGACAGCAACTGATTTTACAGATCGGGATGTATTTGGTTATGCGTTTGATAAAGGCTGGATGTGTGTACAAGTCTTTTTTATTAGACAAGGGAAGTTAATTGAACGGGATGTATCGATGTTTCCGCTTTATAATGAACCGGAGGAAGAAATATTATCGTTCTTGGGGCAGTTTTATACGAAGGAAAATCACTTTAAACCAAAGGAAATCCTCGTTCCTGAAACTATTTCTGTAGAACTTGCGGGGCAGTTATTAGGGGTAAAAGTGCTAAAACCACAGCGCGGTCAAAAAAAGGAACTAGTGAAGTTGGCAAGTAAGAATGCTACTATTGCTTTAAAAGAGAAATTCTACCTGATTGAACGCGATGAGGAACGAACGATTAAAGCCGTTGAAAGACTTGGGGAGGAAATGGGGATTTATACACCTCATCGAATTGAGGCTTTCGATAATTCCAATATACAGGGAACCAATCCAGTATCGGCCATGGTTGTATTTATTGACGGTAAACCTGAGAAACGAGAATACCGCAAATATAAAATTAAAACGGTGACAGGACCTGACGACTATGAATCGATGCGGGAAGTCGTTCGCAGGAGATATACTCGTGTCTTAAAGGAAGGTTTGCCATTAGCAGATTTGATTATTGTCGATGGCGGGAAAGGGCATATTGAAGCGGTTAGAGATGTTCTAGAAAATGAATTAGGATTAGAGGTTCCAATCGCAGGTCTTGCAAAAGATGAAAAGCATCGAACGTCACAGCTTTTATTTGGTGATCCACTGAAGGTGGTTCCTCTCGCTAGAAATAGCCAAGAGTTTTATTTATTACAAAGAATTCAGGATGAAGTGCACCGATTTGCCATTACCTTCCATCGTCAGCTTAGAGGGAAATCTGCTTTTCAATCGATTTTAGATGATATTCCAGGGATCGGTGAAAAACGAAGAAAAATGTTGTTAAAGCATTTTGGCTCGGTCAAAAAATTAAAGGAAGCAACAGTTGAAGAAATCATTGCCTTGGGAATCCCAAAAGCCGTTGCTAACGAGCTGATCAATAAACTGCAAGACTAATTGAGAAAGCTCTTTTCTCAAATTTGTTGCTTTTGGAGAGAATAAAGACTGATTTTCTTTGATTTCCCTTTGATATTGGATTTAATTTTTGAGAAATGAGCTACAAATTTAATAAGAATGCGCAAATTAGCTTTTTCTACGTTAAAATCGGTCTTTGGATTTTAACAACAAACTTTACAAAAACAGCCGTGAAGAAAGAAGGGAAAATATGGGATTAATTGTTCAAAAGTTTGGTGGGACATCAGTAGGCAGTGTTGAAAAAATTGAAAACGTTGCCTCAAGAGTCATTGAAGAGAAGGAAAGAGGAAATGATGTCGTGGTCGTTGTTTCAGCAATGGGAAAAACGACAGATCAACTCGTAAAAATGGCAGAAGACATCTCTGAAAACCCCAGTAAAAGAGAAATGGATATGTTACTAACAACAGGTGAACAAATAACGATTTCATTATTAACAATGGCTTTAATAGAAAAAGGCTATAGTGCGATTTCTTACACAGGATGGCAGGCTGGAATTACGACGGAAGAAGTTCATGGCAATGCAAGGATATTAAAGATCGAAACAGAAAAGATTCAAAGCCAATTAGAGAATGGGAAGATTGTCGTTGTTGCTGGTTTTCAAGGAAAAACAGAAAAGGATGAAATTGCGACACTAGGACGTGGCGGATCTGATACAACAGCTGTGGCACTTGCTGCAGCATTAAAAGCAAAAAAATGTGATATCTATACAGATGTGACAGGAGTGTTTACAGCAGATCCCCGAGTGATTAAAAATGCCCGCAAACTAAATGCCATTTCCTATGATGAAATGCTTGAGCTAGCAACACTTGGTGCCGGTGTGATCCATCCGAGAGCCGTTGAATTTGCGAAAAATTATCACGTACCACTTGAGGTGCGTTCAAGTACGGAGAAAGAATCAGGAACTAGATTAGAGGAGGAAGTTTCTTTGGAAGAAAACTTAATTGTACACGGACTTGCATTTGAAGATCAAATTACAAGGGTTTCCATTAATGGATTATCGAATTCATTAAATAGTCTTCCAAATGTGTTTAAAACATTAGCTAACGAGAATATTAACGTTGACATCATCATCCAAAATTTTTCAAATGAAATGACGAATTTATCTTTTTCAATCAAAAGCAATGATTTAAAGGCAACGATCGACGTACTTGAAAAAGGTAAAAAGAAGTTTCAGTTTGAAAACATTGAATCAGAATCAGGGTTAGCAAAAGTCTCGATCGTTGGTTCTGGTATGGTATCCAATCCAGGTGTAGCAGCTGAAATGTTTTCTATTTTAGCGAAGGAAGGGATTCAAATAAAAATGGTAAGTACATCTGAAATTAAAGTATCAACGGTCATAAAGGATGACCAAATGGTCAAAGCGGTAGAATCCTTACATCAAGCCTTTGGTTTATCCAATCCAGCTGTAAATTCGTAATGTAATATAGAGAAAAAGGGAGCTGCGTCAATAGCTCCCTTTCATCATGTTAAATCTTTTTTATCCCATTTTATCGTGAATTGAACTTTTGTAGATCGTTTTCTTGGATGTTCGAAGGTTTCAGTGACAACCTCCTTTTGTCTTTCAATTTGTTGCGCTAGAAACCCAGCCTCTAACTGAAAATTTGTACTTGCTTTACTTTTAATTCGCTTCGTAATGATGTCACTTGATAATTCTGCCATCAATTCACTTTTAGATTCTTTAACAATTTGTAGCTCTCCCCAACCCGCTTGCTGGAAAAAATCTGATTATATCAGAAATGGAATCAAGAGGATATTTTCGTGCTATATGTTTACCGGCCCAATATAATATTTTAGGAGTTTCCTCTCCTAAGATTTCTGGAAGTAATGTTTCTCTCAATAATTCATAACCAAACACTGGGACGGTTTCTGACGTTGTGTCTTGATCTAAGATTACTGTACTTTCGCTCATTATATTCCCCACTTTCAATAAGTCTATTATATACAATTTTAGATAGGATAAGCGTATCGTGAAGGAAAAAATAAGTGGAAAAAAGTAGAAAAGTAATTTTCCCTATTATATTAAATAGTATTTAGCTAGAAATGAAGTGAATATATAGATTTTTTCAGGGTATTCTATATTTTGGAAAAATTCAACTAATATTGAAAATTATTGATTCCGTTTTCTTGACGCTCTAAATAGTTGAAGGTAAAATAGAATTGTCACATTATTAAAAGAAAAGTGAATAGTTTTATTTTCTGAAAGTGAGCGGTTGTTCAACTTTATTGGGAGAATGAATAATAGGACCGGGTTCACTTTAAAAATTTAAGGGGGTTTTTGGGTAATGTCAGCGAATCGTGAGTTTTTTTACCGCAGGCTGCATTCATTACTAGGTGTCATACCAGTAGGGTTATATTTAACTGTGCATCTAGTTGTGAATCATTTTGCAACACAGGGAGAGGAGGCCTATAACAAAGCAGTAGAATTTATGGGAAGCCTACCATTCCTCATCTTTTTAGAAATTTTTGTTATTTATTTACCTATTCTTTATCATGCTATTTATGGATTGTATATTGCTTTTACAGCCAAAAATAATGTAAAAAGATTCGGAACTTTCCGTAACTGGATGTTTGTCCTTCAACGAATTACAGGAGTTATCACATTAATCTTTATTGCTTGGCATGTGTGGGAAACAAGAATTGCCGCTGCTTTTGGGGCTGAAGTTAACTTTGATATGATGGCAGATATTGTTTCAAATCCAGCTATGCTTTGGTTTTATATCATATGTATTGTAGGTGCAGTATTCCATTTTGCAAACGGTTTATGGTCCTTCTTTGTTAGCTGGGGGATTACTGTATCACCAAGATCACAGCAAATTTCTACTTACGTAACACTTGGATTCTTTGTTGTTCTATCTATTATTGGTGTTCGTGCAATCTTAGCCTTTGTTTAATAGATTATAATAAAAATAATATCATAGAATAATAGATGTACTTATGGATTGAAGACTTAAGGAGTGAGTCACAAAATGGCAAAAGGAAAAGTAATAGTAGTCGGCGGTGGCCTTGCTGGGCTAATGGCGACAATGAAAATCGCAGAAATGGGTACTTCAGTTGAATTATTTTCACTTGTACCAGTTAAACGTTCTCACTCTGTTTGTGCACAGGGTGGAATTAATGGGGCAGTTAATACAAAAGGTGAAGGTGACTCTCCAATGGATGCACTTTGATGATACCGTTTATGGTGGAGATTTCTTAGCAAACCAACCACCTGTAAAAGCGATGACAGAAGCAGCACCGGGAATTATTCATTTATTTGACCGTATGGGCGTTATGTTTAACAGAACACCTGAAGGTTTGCTCGACTTCCGTCGTTTTGGTGGAACACAACATCATAGAACAGCATTCGCTGGAGCAACAACAGGTCAACAGTTGCTATATGCGTTAGATGAACAAGTGAGAAAATTTGAAGTAGATGGATTGGTAACAAAATATGAAGGCTGGGAACTATTAGGTGTTGTTAAGGACGACGATGGTGTTTGTCGTGGAATCGTTGCTCAAAACTTACAGTCAATGGAGATTAAATCGTTTGCATCTGATGCGGTGATTATCGCTTCCGGTGGTCCTGGAATTATCTTTGGAAAGTCAACGAACTCGGTTATTAATACAGGTTCAGCGGCTTCGATTGTCTATCAACAAGGTGCTTATTATGCTAACGGTGAATTTATTCAAATCCACCCAACAGCAATTCCAGGAGATGACAAGCTACGTCTAATGAGTGAATCTGCTCGTGGTGAAGGTGGACGTATTTGGACATATAAAGATGGAAAGCCATGGTACTTCCTAGAAGAAAAATATCCTGCATATGGAAACCTTGTACCAAGGGATATTGCAACACGTGAGATTTTCGATGTCTGTGTTAACCAAAAGCTTGGTATTAATGGTGAAAACATGGTTTACCTAGATCTTTCTCATAAAGATCCACATGAATTAGATATTAAATTAGGTGGAATTATTGAAATTTATGAGAAATTCACAGGTGAAGATCCGCACAAACTTCCAATGAAAATCTTCCCTGCCGTTCACTATTCAATGGGTGGATTATGGGTTGATTATGATCAAATGACAAATATTCCAGGACTCTTTGCTGCTGGTGAATGTGATTACTCAATGCACGGAGCCAATCGTTTAGGTGCTAACTCATTATTATCTGCTATTTATCGGTGGTATGGTTGCAGGACCTAATGCAGTTAAATATATCAATGGACTGGAAAAAAGCTCTGATGCGATTTCTTCTACTGTATTTGATCGCCACGTTAAAGATGAAGAAGAAAAATGGAATAACATTATGTCAATGAGCGGTACTGAAAATGCGTATGTTCTCCATAAAGAACTTGGGGAATGGATGACTGATAATGTTACAGTTGTTCGTTACAATGACAGATTGTTAAAAACGGATGAAAAGATTCAAGAATTACTAGAACGTTATCAAAATATTGATATTAATGATACAGCGAAATGGAGTAACCAAGGCGCAACATTTACTCGTCAGCTAGAAAATATGCTGCAATTGGCTCGTGTGATTACATTAGGTGCGTATAACCGTAATGAAAGCCGCGGGGCACATTACAAACCAGATTTTCCAGATCGTAACGATGAAGACTTCTTAAAAACAACAATGGCTAAATTTGTGGATAGTAAATCAGCTCCAGAATTACATTATGAAGAAGTTGACGTATCACTTATTAAGCCACGTAAACGTGACTATTCAAAGAGTAAAAGCTAATAGAATAAAAAAACTCGCTAGCTGCAACTAGACACTACTCAAATGTCAATCGTTATGACAAAAACATAGTAAAAAGAGGGGAATAGGGATGGCTGATCAAAAAAGCGTAACATTTATTATAACCCGGCAAAATGATATGAATTCAGAACCTTATCAAGAGGAGTTTGAAGTTCCATATCGTCCAAATCTTAATGTCATTGCAGCATTAATGGAAATTCGCCGTAATCCAGTTAATAAAAAAGGGGAAAAAACAACTCCTGTTATTTGGGAAATGAACTGTCTTGAAGAAGTATGTGGGGCATGTTCAATGATTATCAACGGTAAGCCGCGTCAATCATGTTCCGCAATTGTTGATCAATTGGAACAACCGATTCGCTTAGAACCAATGACGACATTCCCAGTTGTTCGTGATTTATTAGTAGATAGAAGTCGTATGTTTGATTCATTGAAGAAAGTAAAAGCATGGATTCCAATTGATGGTTCATACGATTTAGGTCCAGGACCACGTATGCCAGAAAGAAAACGTCAATGGGCATATGAACTTTCAAAATGTATGACATGTGGCGTTTGCTTAGAAGCTTGTCCAAATGTAAATAGTAAATCTGATTTTATTGGACCGGCTCCATTATCACAAGTTCGTTTATTCAATGCACATCCAACAGGTGCTATGAATAAAGCAGAACGTTTGGAAACGATTATGGGTGACGGAGGACTTGCCAACTGCGGTAATTCACAAAACTGTGTACAAGCTTGTCCAAAAGGAATTCCATTGACAACGTCAATCGCTGCCTTGAACCGTGATGCAACTGTTCAATCATTTAAAAATTTCTTTGGTAGTGATCAAGTATAATAGAAATACGAAAAGCCCGCTCTCGTTTGCGGGCTTTTCGTATTCTTTGATGCTCTAACTATAATTGGTTTTTGCAAATAATCGCTTGAATAACAAAATAGTCAATTTCTCCATTTAACGCTTCATAAATAGGTTTTAGTTTATCACTATTGGAATCTCGAATCGTATCTAACACTCTTTTTTCAGTATCATCATCAAAAATCTCATTCCACTTCATTTCATGCCCTTCTTCAGCGCTTCGAATAATATGCTTTTGAATTGTTATTTTAGATAATTGACGTTTCTTAGCAATTTCATCAATGGTTTGTCCTTGTGTGTACCATTCATGTGAAATTAGATGACTCTGTTGTTCATTTGAATTTGTATGTTCTTCACCTTTCACAGCAGGAATCGCTCTATTAGAAATTTGAATACTATGCTGAAGTACGAACTCTTTAATACTATCAATAAAGGCTTGGCCATATTTTGAAAATTTGCTTTGCCCAACCCCTTTTATTTGGAGCATGGAAGCTTCATCGCTAGGAAAGTAACGACTCATTTCTTTCAATGTACTATCTGAGAAAATGATAAAAGGTGGCACATTTTCTTCAGCAGCGATTTTTTTACGTAAAATACGAAGGTTCTCAAATAAATCTTGATTTTCCGCTCGTTCATCAATCTCCATAACAGGAGTAACAGTCTTTTTCATCCAAACCGTTTCTTCGCCTTTTAGTACAGGAACTGCTTTTGGTGTTACTTTCACAACCGGAAACTTGCCATCTGTTAAATGCAAATAATCCTCTGTGAGTAAGTAATTGATGGTATCGACAATATCTTTTTCTTTTTGTGACCGTAACAGTCCATATGTGGATAATTCATTAAACCCTAGCTCACGAATTCTCTTTTGGCTCGATCCCTTCAAAACTTGTGCGATTAAGGTGACCCCAAATCGTTCTCCCATTCGTTTGCAACAAGAAAAGATCATTTGTGCTTCACGGGTAATATCCACTTTTTCACGCTGATCTGTACAATTGCTGCATTTTTGACAATTCATTACTTGACTGGTTTGATCAAAATAACGAATGATATAGGATTGTAAACATTCCTCTGTGTGGCAATACCTAATCATTTGATTCAATTTATGATATTCTTGCTCTCTTTTTTCACTATTTAGGTTTGTTTCTTCAATCAGAAACTTTTGTAATTGAATATCTTGCTTTGAAAATAAAAGATAACATTCACTTTCTTCCCCATCACGCCCAGCACGACCTGCTTCTTGGTAATAGGCTTCAATATTTCTTGGTAAATTGTAATGAATCACAAATCGCACATTACTTTTGTCGATACCCATACCAAACGCATTGGTTGCAATAATAATTTCTTTTTCATCGTATACAAATTGATCTTGTGCCTGTTTTCTTTCTTCTTCACGAAGTCCTGCATGATATTTTGCTACAGAGTACCCTTGGATCGATAAATATTGATGGAGACCATCTGTTTCTTTTCTACTTGATGTATAAATAATCCCTGATTGGTTCCTATGCCCATTTAAATAATTGACAATGAAGTCCCGCTTATTGACACCCTTTACGACTTGAAAAGATAAGTTTTCACGGGCAAAACCCGTTTTAAAAGTATCTTGATGTTCAATTTGCAATAGGGAACAAATCTCGTCAGCAACGTTTGGGGTTGCAGTTGCTGTTAAAGCAACGATAACGGGATGTTGTTTTAATTTCTTTAATGATGAAACGATAGACCTGTAGCTCGGTCGAAAATCATGTCCCCATTGAGAAATACAATGGGCTTCATCAAAAGCAATCAATGGAATGTCAATTGAATTCAAGATGTCAACAAAGTAATCCGAATCAAATCGCTCTGGCGCTACATAAACTAGTTTGAAGGCTCCCTGACGAATCAAATCGGTCTGTTCGCGAAGTTCTTTTTGGCTGAGTGAGCTATTAATAAATGTAGCTGGAATATCTGAGGCGGTAAGAGCGTCTACCTGGTCTTTCATGAGAGAAATAAGAGGGGAAATAACAATCGTAGTTCCGGGGAAAAGGAGAGCAGGGATTTGAAAGCAAATCGATTTCCCACCGCCAGTTGGTAAGATCCCAAGGCTGTTTTTTCCATTAAGAATATTTTCAATAATTTCCTCCTGACCTTCTCTAAAATCAGTATAACCATAATATTGTTCTAACGCATTTTTAGCTTGCTTTAACAACGAAATCACCTCTCTAGAATTAACTTCAGTTTACCACTAGTGATAAGAGTTGATAAGGTTGTTTATAAAAAAGATTAATCCGCAAATGCCTATTTTAATATTTTATGACTTTGTTATCGAAATATAGTCACTTCAAATCTTTCTCTTACATATGATATCGTGACTAAATATATACCCATCCCGCAGTTTATTGCTGGCAGAGGCAAGGAGGGTTACAATACTTGAAAGAGAATGAATATACTCACAAGCCATTACTCACCAAACGAGAAAGAGAAGTATTTGAACTGTTAGTACAAGATAAAACAACAAAAGAAATCGCGGGAGAGTTATTTATCAGCGAGAAAACAGTTCGAAATCACATTTCTAACGCCATGCAAAAATTAGGCGTAAAGGGGCGTTCTCAAGCAGTAATTGAGCTCCTTCGTATGGGAGAGCTTAAACTTTGAAATTAACCGGTATCCTGTAATGGGATATCGGTTAAATACGTTTTTAAGGAAAATATTACAAAATGGTCATATTGTAAAAGGATTGTTCTTGTAATTTTGATAAAAAAGATAGAAAATAGAAATTGCTGTATGCTATTGATATAGGAGTAGGTTATGTTGAAAAGACCAATTGGAGTTATTGATTCAGGAGTGGGCGGTTTAACTGTAGCAAAGGAAATTATGCGCCAACTACCAAATGAACAGATTATTTATTTGGGAGATACTGCTCGTTGTCCATATGGACCTGGTCCACCTGAAGAAGTAAAAAGATTCACATGGCAGATGACGCAGTTTCTATTAGAAAAAGAAATTAAGATGTTAGTGATTGCTTGTAACACGGCAACGGCCGTTGTATTAGATGAAATAAGTGCGGAACTCTCTATACCTGTTCTTGGAGTTATTCACCCAGGTGCACGCGCTGCGATTAAAGCAACGAAGAATCATCGGATTGGTGTTATTGGAACGGTTGGAACAGTGAAAAGTGCCGCCTATGAAAAAGCACTAAAGCAAATTAACAAGCGAACCAAGGTGACTTCGTTAGCATGCCCCAAATTTGTTCCACTTGTTGAAAGTGGAGAATACGAGGGATCTGTTGCCAAAAAAATCGTGGCAGAAACCTTACATCCTTTAAAAAATAAAGGACTTGATACGCTTATTTTAGGCTGCACGCATTATCCATTGTTAGAACATTTAATTCAAAATGTGATGGGATATGGAGTGAAGGTAATTAGCTCTGGAGAAGAAACAGCTAGTGAAGTAAGCACGATTCTTTTTCATAGTAGCTTATTAAATATTGAGGCGAGTGAACCAGAACACTTTTTTTATACAACTGGTTCAAAAAGGATGTTTTCGAAAATCGCATCCGATTGGTTACAACAACCCATCAAGAATGTCACTTCCATCAAATTAGGACAAGAACCTCAGAGGTAAATAAGGGGTTCTTTTTATTTTAAACTTTGAAGTGCTTGTATATTTTTTCATCCAAAGGCGGTCTAATTTGAAAAAAAGCCCGTATATATGTAGTACAAACTGTCTTTGGAGGGATTGTAATGCCTAATTCTAAATATAAGAAGATATTGGCTTCTGTTGTTGTTGTTTCGGCCTTATTCATATCTGGTTGTGGCCTTATTGGCGGAGAAGAGAAAGTATCTGAAATTGATCCACCTCAGGAAGTTACCTATACAGATCAAGACATGGAGAAGATAGAGACTACTGAAGAAAATGCTGAAAAAGAAGAAACGGAGAAACAAGATACGAAGCAAGGAGAAAAGGAAGCTGTAGAAGAAACGATTAAAACGGAACTATATTTGATTGATAAAAATGGATATGTCGTTCCGCAAACGCTTGATTTACCAAAAACAACTTCTATCGCTACACTAGCATTGGAATATTTAGTGAAGGATGGACCTGTAACGGAAATATTACCAAATGGTTTCCAAGCGGTTATTCCTGCTGAGACGAAAGTCAGTGTAGATGTGAAGGATAAAGTAGCCACAGTTGATTTTTCAAGGGAGTTTAAGGATTATCAAGCAGAAGATGAAATGAAAATTCTCCAATCCATCACATGGACATTAACTCAATTTGATTCAATCGAAAAAGTAAAGCTACAAATGAACGGTCATCCACTTGAGGAAATGCCAGTAAATGGAACACCTATTAGTGGTGAGTTATCAAGAAATGATGGTATTAATTTGGATGTATCCGATTCGGGAGATATTACAAATACAAGACCGGTTACTGTATATTATATTGGTGGTGAAAAGGAACAGTATTATTATGTTCCAGTAACGAAACGGGTAAGCAATAATGAACAGGATAACATTACAGCCGCTGTAAACGAACTTATTGATGGACCTAATGTGTCGTCCAAGCTATTAAATGAATTTAGAGCAGAAGTAAAATTATTAGAGGATGCACAAGTTAAAGATGGTCTTGTCACATTGGATTTCAACGAATCAATCTATAATAGTTTTGAGGAAAAAAGAATCTCTGAACATGTTCTTAATACACTCGTTCTTTCATTAACTGAACAGCCAGGTATTGAAGGAGTGGCAGTAACGGTAAATGGAAAAGCAGACCTAGTTGATGAAGAAGGAAAAAAATTAACAGAGCCCGTAACTCGACCAGAAAAAGTAAATACAGGTAGTTTTTAAATAACCAATTTTGTTATACTAGATACGAATGGAAAAGAGTGGGCAGTGATGCCGACTCTTATTCTTTTTGAAAAATAAAGTAGTGATTGGGGGAGTAGTATTGCAAAGCGTGATTATCGCTACAAAAAATGCAGGCAAGGCGAAAGATTTTGAGAGAATCTTGAAACCATATGGAGTAGAAGTTAAAACATTGTTAGATTTTCCTAGCATTGAGGATGTTGAAGAAACGGGAAAGACATTTGAGGAAAATGCAATTCTGAAAGCAGAAGCAATTAGTAATAAATTTAACCAAATGGTTATTGCAGACGACTCTGGTATTATGGTGGATGCTCTTGATGGAAGACCTGGTGTTTATTCTGCACGATATGCTGGAGAAGATAAAAATGATGAGGCTAATAATCAAAAAGTATTAGAAGAAATGACCAATGTGACGGAGAATGATCGGACTGCACGTTTTTATTGTGCCATAGCGGTGGCGATACCAAATAAGCCAACCATAACCGTTAATGGAACTTGTGAAGGGAGTATTCTTTTTGAAGGACGTGGGACAAATGGTTTTGGTTACGATCCGATTTTTCTCGTTACTTCTCTAAAAAAGTCAATGGCAGAACTTACTCCAGAAGAGAAAAATGACATAAGCCATCGGGCGAATGCAATGAAAAAACTAGAAAGCCAATTAACGGAGTTTTTTAGGAAAGGAAACGAAGAATGAAAGTCCTTTTTGTGAGCGATAGCCATGGTTTAACAGCAGAACTTGAAATGTTGGTTGAAAAACATCAAGATGAAGTAGAACTTTTTATTCATTGTGGAGATTCGGAACTTGCTCCAGACCATCCTGCTTTACAGAATTATGTAGTAGTTGGTGGAAATTGTGATTTTGATGATCGATTTTCGGAAGATATTGTTGAAAAAATCGGTAATAAAACAATCTTTATCACTCATGGACATAAATATTCAGTAAAGTCGAGTCTGATGAAGTTAGCTTATAAGGCAAGGGAAGCAAATGCAGATATTGCCTGCTTTGGGCATTCACATTTTCTCGGAGCAGAAATGGCACAAGGAATCCTCTTTATCAATCCAGGAAGTATCAGATTACCTCGTGGTCGAAAAGAAAAAACATATGTGATTGTAGAAATAGTTGAAGAGGGTTATGAACTTCGTGTCTATGATCTAAATTCAGGTGAAATGAAAGAGTTAACACAACACTTTTCTCTACCATTCTAATCGGTAGAGAAAGTTATTTGTGTTAATTTCAAAAATGATGTTGACATTTCGATTTAAAATAAATATAATAAATATTGTCTTTGAAATTGTCCCAGTAGCTCAGCTGGATAGAGCATACGCCTTCTAAGCGTACGGTCGGGAGTTCGAATCTCTCCTGGGACGCCATCTATATATCAATAATTTGTACATACTACCGAAATGTAAACTCATCTATTCTATAGATGAGTTTTTTTATTTTAGCTGTGTTAAGGGTAACAAGTCTTACCATATTAAAGACAATTAAAGGTAAAAAATAAAAGGTTATTTAGAAAACATTGATTTTATCGATTTGAAAGCGAATACAAAGTTTATTATTTCTGTTAATTAGAAATAATTCTTTTTTTTGGTCTTGACTCCCGCGAAATTTCAGCGTAAGATAATTTCAACAAAGAAATTTAAACACCTTTCAAAAAGAGTAAAGATTAAATTAGTCAAAATTTCGACTGATTTAATTGAAAATTTTAATACATTATAATTTTTTCTGAACATATACTAAGTTAAAGTGATGAAGAGGACAAGTAATTTATACGTTAGATTGCCAAGAGAGCCGGGGTTGCTGGGAACCGGTGAATCGCGTATTAAATGAACTCACCTCTGAATGCTTATCTGAACTACTCATGTTTATTAAGATAAGCCGGGTGTTACGCCACTCGTTAATAAAAAGCGAACAACAAATGTTGTTCTTGAGTGTACGCTTTTTGCGTAAACGAGGGTGGTACCGTGGAATAGGTTCTCAAAGCCTTTTCATCCCTTAGCCAATTTTATTGGCGATTAGGGATGAAAAGGCTTTTTATATTTTCAAAAGTAATGAGGAGGTATAATCCAAATGTTGCAAGAAACTGCCTTTACCGGGACGAAGAGTCAACAACAAGCGATTAGCGGGGCTGAGTTATTTATTAATGCATTGGAAAAAGAGAAAGTAGAAGTAATTTTTGGGTATCCAGGTGGAGCTGTTTTGCCGATTTATGATTCAATCTATGATTCCAAGATTCGTCATATTCTACCGCGACATGAACAAGGCGGTATTCATGCTGCAGAGGGTTATGCAAGAGTTACTGGTAAACCAGGAGTAGTTATTGCTACATCAGGACCAGGAGCAACAAATCTTGTTACAGGTATAGCAGATGCCATGATGGACTCGCTACCATTAGTTGTCTTTACTGGGCAAGTAGCGACTAGTTTAATCGGTTCGGATGCGTTTCAGGAAGCAGATATTTTAGGGGTGACAACACCTATTACGAAACACAATTATCAAGTACGTAACATTGAAGATATCCCTCGTATTATTAAAGAGGCTTTTTATATTGCTTCTACTGGTCGACCAGGTCCGGTTTTAATTGATTTTCCAAAAGATATTGCAACGGGTAAGGTTGAATTAAAAGAAGATGACACAGAAATTTGTTTGCCAGGTTATCAGCCAACGATTCAACCAAATTATTTGCAAATTAGAAAATTAACAGAAGCTGTCAGCTCTGCAAAGAAACCAGTGATTTTAGCTGGAGCTGGTGTCTTACATGCAAAAGCGACAGAGGAATTAAAGCAATATGTGGAACAACAAAAAATCCCAGTCGTTCATACACTTCTAGGTCTAGGAGGATTCCCGGCAGACCATGAATTATTTATTGGTTTTGGTGGAATGCATGGTTGCTACGCAGCAAATATGGCTATGTATGAAGCAGATCTTTTAATCAATATTGGAGCACGTTTTGACGATCGCTTAACAGGGAACTTAAAACATTTTGCTCCAAATGCGACGGTGGCACATATTGATATTGATCCTGCGGAAATCGGCAAGAATATTCCGACTACAATTCCAATTGTGGCAGATGCAAAAGAAGCCTTAAAACAATTAGTCGATCAACAGGGGAAACCGCCTGTTCATCAGGAATGGATCGATAAAATTAAAAATTGGAATAAAGAATATCCTTTCTTTTATAAGGAAGATACAGGAAATCTAAAACCTCAAAAAGTTTTTGAAATGATTTATGAAAAAACAAAAGGTGAAGCGATTGTCGTTACCGATGTTGGTCAGCATCAAATGTGGGCTGCACAATATTATCGCTTTAATAAAGCAGATAAATGGGTAACATCAGGTGGTTTAGGTACGATGGGATTTGGTCTCCCTGCAAGTATCGGAGCTCAACTTGCTGCTCCGAATGAAACAGTTGTTATGGTTTCAGGTGATGGTGGTTTCCAAATGTGTCTACAAGAACTTCAAGTGATTAGTGAACATAAATTACCAATTAAAATGGTGATTATTAATAATCAGTCACTTGGAATGGTTAGACAATGGCAAGAACTTTTCTATAATGAGCGTTATTCTCATAGCTTAATTCCTGGTCAACCAGATTTTGTGAAATTGGCTGAAGCATATGGAATCAAGGGTTATCAAATTAATACAAGTGAAGAAGCAGATACTATTTTAAATGAAGTACTTAACATAATGATGAACCTGTATTATTAGATTTTAGAGTAGAACCAAAAGAATGTGTTTACCCAATGATTGCAGCAGGAAAAGGACTACATGAAATGGTAGGTGTTAAACCAAATGATTAAAAGAATTATCAGTTTAACCGTTCTTAATCAACCAGGTGTACTAAATCGAATTACTAATTTATTCTCGAAAAGAAATTATAATATTGACAGTATTTCTGTCGGCCCTTCAGAACATGAAGGGGTTTCAAGAATTACCTGTGTTGTTCAAGTCGAGAATGAAAGCATTATTGAACAAATTACCAAACAATTAAATAAGCAAATCGATGTATTAAAAGTGATTGATATTACTGATCAGGCGATTGTTTCACGGGAATTAGCACTTATTAAAGTGCAAACTTTACCGAATACTAGAAATGAAATTTACTCACTTATAGAGCCATTTCGTGCATCGATTGTTGATGTGAGTAAAGATAGTATTGTTATTCAAATTACAGGTGAAACTGAAAAAATTGATGCCTTTATTGAATTAATTAAACCATTTGGAATTAAAGAATTATCAAGAACTGGAACAACCGCATTTCCAAGAGGAATGCAGCTACATTCTGGTTCACAGAAGCTTAATATTGTTTAATCATCGTTTCATATAACTATCTGGAAAAATTAATAGTAATCCCCAAATAGGTAAATATAAGAAATGATTTTTATAAATGAATGTAATAAAAAATAAATTATGAATGAGCAGAGAGGAAGTTTTTAACAATGGCTAAAATGTACTATAACGGAGATGCAAATGCAGAGGTATTAAACGGAAAAACAGTAGCAGTACTTGGATTTGGTTCACAAGGACATGCACACTCTTTAAATATGAAAGAAAGCGGCGTAAATGTAATCGTTGGTCTTCGTAAAGGACGTTCATGGGATGCTGCAGTTGAAGCAGGACTTGAAGTATATACTGTAGCTGAAGCAGTAGCTAAAGCAGATATCGTTCAAATCTTACTTCCAGACGAAAGACAAGCAAAAGTTTATAAAGAAGAAATCGAACCAAACTTAAAAAACCAAACATTAATGTTTGCTCATGGTTTTAACGTTCACTTTGGTCAAATCGTACCACCAGCAGAATGTGATGTAATCATGGTTGCACCAAAAGGACCTGGACACTTAGTAAGAAGAACATACACAGAAGGCGCTGGCGTTCCAGCTATTTTCGCTATTTACCAAGACGTTTCAGGTAAAGCAAAAGATACAGCTTTAGCATACGCTCAAGCAATTGGTTCTCTACGTGCAGGTGCAATTGAAACAACATTTAAAGAAGAAACAGAAACAGACCTTTTCGGTGAGCAAGCAGTTCTTTGCGGTGGTTTAACTTCTCTAATCAAAGCAGGTTTTGAAACTCTTGTTGAAGCTGGCTACCAACCAGAAGTTGCTTACTTCGAATGTCTACACGAAATTAAATTAATCATTGACCTTATCTACGAAGGTGGAATGGAAAACATGCGTTATTCTATCTCTGATACAGCAGAATGGGGTGACTTCGTAAGTGGTCCACGTGTAGTAGATGCAAGAGTGAAAGAAACGATGAAAGAAGTTCTTAAAGACATTCAAACAGGTGAGTTTGCTAAAGGCTGGATCTTAGAAAACCAAGCAAACCGTCCAAAGTATACTGCAATTAAAAACCGTGAAAGCGAGCACCAAATTGAAGTTGTAGGTCGTGAATTAAGAAAAATGATGCCTTTCGTAAACGACGCTAGACAGAAAGAAGTGGTGGGTAGTGCAAAAAATTAAGATTTATGATACGACACTAAGAGATGGAGAACAAACTCCTGGCGTCAATCTTAATTTTTCTGAAAAACTAGAAATCGCAAAGCAATTAGAACGTTTGAATGTGGATATCATTGAGGCTGGCTTTCCAGCAGCCTCAAAAGGTGATGCAGATTCCGTTAAAAAAATTGCTCAAACCATTAAAAATAGTACCGTAACTGGTTTAGCTCGTTGTACTCAAAAAGATATGGATATTGCCTGGGAAGCGTTGAAGGATGGGGTAAATCCAAGACTTCATATCTTCTTAGCAACATCACCAATTCATCGTGAATATAAGCTTAAAATGTCTAAGGAACAAATTGTTGAAACATCTGTTGCGGCCGTAAAATATGCAGCTGCTAAATTTCCTGTCGTTCAATGGTCTGCTGAAGATGCAAGTAGAACGGAATTAGACTTTTTAGCTGAAATTGTTGAAAAGGTCATCCAAGCAGGTGCAAATGTCATCAATATTCCTGATACAGTAGGATATGGCACTCCTTACGATTATGGCCAAATATTTAAATTTTTAAAGGAAAATGTTCCTTCTATAGATAAAGTTGATCTATCTACCCATTGTCATGATGACCTTGGGATGGCTGTTGCAAACTCTCTAGCAGCTGTTGAAAATGGTGCTACACAAGTGGAAGGTACAATCAACGGTATTGGTGAAAGAGCTGGTAACACTGCTCTAGAAGAAATAGCCTTAGCGCTTCGTATCAGAAATGATCATTATAAGACGGAAACACGTCTCAATTTACAAGAAATTAGCAGAACAAGTACAATTGTTAGCAAATTAACAGGGATGGTTGTACCTGCTAATAAAGCAGTCGTTGGTGCGAATGCATTTGCACATGAATCAGGCATCCATCAGGATGGAGTATTAAAAGAAAAATCGACTTACGAAATTATTTCTCCTGAGTTAGTTGGCTTTGCTTCTAACAACTTAGTGCTTGGGAAACTTTCAGGACGCCATGCTTTTATAAAACGTCTTGAAGAACTTGGCTTTGTTGTCGAAGACAACGAGGTAAACGATTTATTCGCTGCCTTTAAGGATCTTGCCGATCGTAAGAAAGAAATGACAGATGATGATTTAGTTGCCATTGTCTTAGAAAATAAAATATCTAAAGATGATCAGTACTATCAATTACTTAATGTGGGTGTTCAAAGTGTAGAAAATGAACATACAGCAACGATTACCCTTTCAGGTCGTAATAATGAAAAAAATATTACAGAAACAGGAACGGGTAAAGGTAGTGTCGAGGCTGTTTATAACACTTTAGAGAAAATGGTTGATGAGTCTGTAAACTTATTAGATTATCGTATTCAATCGGTTGGTGGCGGAAGAGACGCACTTGCACAAGTATTTGTAAAAATGCGCTGTGCTGATGTGGAAACAAGTGGTCGCGGACTTGCTCAAGATGTGATTGAAGCATCTGCAAAAGCTTATTTGAATGCAATCAATCGAGTCCTCTATTTGAAGGAAAATGCGGATTCAGAGTTAGTAAAGTAATAAAATGATGGGCTGACTCAGGTGGAAAAGAGACAAAGTTACCTTCCATGGTAACGGTTCTCTTTCTAAAGAGTCAGCCCTGTTTAAAAATAGTTGAAGTATAACTTTTCTGAATTAATAAACATTATTGTTGGTGAAGATAAAGCCATTAGTACACATACTCACGCTTGTTTTCATTCGAATAAAACTCGTTCGCATGTATACTAATGGCTTATTATCAACATTAACATAGCCCAATATTTAAGTTATAGGTAATAAGACGGAGGGATTACTATGGAGAAACGAATCGCAGTATTGCCAGGAGATGGAATTGGCAAAGAAATCATTCAAGGTGCGATTGAAATTTTACAAGCGGTAGGTGAACGTTATCATCACCAATTCACATTTACATACGGTGAAATCGGAGGATCTGCCGTTGATTCTACTGGAGTACCATTGCCAGAAGAAACCATCAGCCTATGCAAGGAAAGCGATGCGATTCTTCTAGGAGCTGTAGGTGGACCAAAGTGGGAAACTCTACCCGTTCATCTTCGTCCTGAACAAGGGTTATTAAAAATTCGTAAAGAGCTAAATTTATTTGCTAATTTACGTCCAACTACTTACTATCAAAGTCTTGCAGATTCATCACCACTTCGTAAGGATATTATTGAAGGTGTTGATATGCTAATGGTAAGAGAACTTACTGGCGGAATTTACTTTGGTAAGCCAAGTGAAAGAAGAGAAGTAGAAGGAAAAGAAGCTGTAGTTGATACCCTTTATTATGAAAGACATGAAATCGAAAGAGTGATCAGACAAGCTTTCGAATTAGCAAAAACAAGAAGAAATAAAGTGACATCTATTGATAAAGCTAATGTATTAGAATCTAGCCGTATGTGGCGTGAAGTTGCCATCGAAATTAGTAAGGATTATCCAGAGGTAACCCTTGAACATATGTTAGTTGATAATGGAGCGATGCAATTAGTTCGTAATCCAAAGCAATTTGACGTTGTTGTAACAGAAAATATGTTTGGGGATATTTTAAGTGATGAGGCTTCTGTTTTAACTGGATCGTTAGGAATGCTACCATCTGCTAGTATTTCAGAAGATGGTCCTTTCTTTATGAACCAATTCATGGCTCAGCACCAGATATTGCTGGTCAAAACATTGCAAATCCGTTAGCTACGATCCTTTCTGCAGCGATGATGTTAAAAGTATCATTTGGTTTACAGGAAGAAGCAGAAGCAATTGAAAAAGCAGTGAATTCTGTATTAAATCTTGGATATAGAACGGGCGACCTAATGTCTGAAGGTAAAACAAAATTATCAACGACTGAAATGATTGGTCAAGTGAAAGCAGCTTTAGTTTAAGATTAATTGGAAATAAAAAGTTGTTGTTAATGTGAATCTTTGAACCTATCATTAATTAATAAGTAAGTTAATAAAAAAACATCAGCTTTATATATAAATAATAAAGTATATCAATCAAGGGGGGATTACGATGGGGAAATCAATAATTGATAAAATTTGGGATAAGCATATCGTCCATCAAGAGGCAGGTAAACCTGATTTACTATATGTCGATTTACATCTAGTTCATGAAGTTACATCACCACAAGCCTTTTCAGGTTTAAGAATGAAAAATCGTAAGCTAAGAAGACCTGATAAAACATTTGCGACAATGGATCATAATGTTCCAACCAAGAATCGCCACATCATTAATGACGAAGTCGCTAAAACACAAATGACAACTTTAGAGAAAAACTGTCAGGAATTTGGTGTACCATTGGCAGGAATTGACAGCCCTGAACAAGGAATTGTTCATGTAATTGGACCTGAACTTGGGTTAACACAACCAGGTAAAACCATTGTTTGTGGTGATAGCCATACATCAACACACGGTGCATTCGGTGCTTTAGCATTTGGTATTGGTACAAGTGAAGTTGAACATGTAATGGCCACACAAACGATTTGGCAATCAAAACCAAAAACATTAAAGCTAGATTTTAAAGGTCAATTGCAAGAAGGTGTTACTTCAAAAGATGTGATTCTTTATGTGATTTCTAAACATGGTATTAACTTCGGAACTGGCCATGTGATTGAGTACTGTGGTGAAGCGATACGTGGATTGTCAATGGAAGAACGTATGACCATCTGTAATATGTCCATTGAAGGTGGAGCAAGAGCAGGGTTAGTTTCACCAGATGAAACAACTTTTGCTTATATCAAGGGTAGAAAATACGCTCCAACAAACTTTGATGAAGCTGTATCAGTATGGAAAGAACTAGCTTCTGATGAAGATGCAGTTTATGACACCGTTATTGAAATTGATGCAAGTGATATTGAACCAATGGTAAGCTGGGGAACGAATCCATCAATGACTTCAAAAGTGACGGATGCCATTCCAACTTTAGCAGACTGTAAAGATGAAAATGAACGTAAAGCATTAGAAAGTGCACTTCAATATATGGGATTAAAAGAAGGACAGCAGATTGAAGATATTGAAATTCAACATGTCTTTATTGGCTCCTGTACAAATTCTCGTATTGAAGATTTACGTTCTGCAGCAGAGGTGGCGAAGGGTAAAAAGGTTCATCCATCTGTTCGTGCATTAGTGGTTCCTGGATCACAACAAGTGAAAAAGCAAGCAGAAAAAGAAGGGTTAGATCAAATCTTCGTTGAAGCAGGCTTTGAATGGCGTGATGCTGGATGCAGTATGTGTTTAAGTATGAACAATGATGTTGTACCTGCAGGTGAGCATTGTGCATCAACATCAAATCGTAACTTTGAAGGAAGACAAGGTGCTGGAGCAAGAACTCACTTAGTTAGTCCTACAATGGCAGCAAATGCAGCGATTTTTGGAAAATTCGTAGACATACGTAAAACTTCGGTAGTTCAGTAAGGGGGAAATTTTCGTGAGCGGATTATCAACACATACAGGTAAAGCAGTAGCCCTTAACCGGGTAAACGTAGATACAGACCAAATCATTCCAAAAAACTTTTTAAAACGAATTGAAAAAACAGGCTTTGGACGTTTCTTATTTAATGATTGGCGTTACCTTGCTGACGGTACACCAAACCCAGAGTTTGAATTAAATCAACCAGAAAATCAAGGAGCTTCTATTCTAGTTGCGAATGACAACTTTGGATGTGGATCATCACGTGAGCATGCTCCATGGGCACTGTTAGATTACGGCTTTAAGGTCGTTATTGCCCCATCTTTCGCAGATATTTTCTATCAAAACTGTTTGAAAAATGGCATGGTTCCAATCAAATTGGATCAAGAAAAAGTTGAATACTTATTAGATGCTGCTACAAAACAACCATATGAGTTAACGGTTAACGTTGAAGAAGCAACCATTTCAGACGATAAAGGGTTCAAAGCATCATTCCCATTATCAGATTACTGGAAAAAGATGATTGTTAATGGTTGGGATGAAATTGAAATTACACTTCAACTTGATGAGCAAATCGCAAAATATGAAGAAGCTCACCCAGTTCTTAAATAAGATATAAAGGAGAAAAGTCCACCATTTTTAGTAAGGTGGGCTTTTTCCTATTGAGGAATTTATTCAATTAAGTTGAAAAGTTTTTCAGTTTACTTTGGTTTTTTCATTATGCTACACTAACAACATTACATGGATAAACGGTGATGGATGAAGGGTGTATAGATATGGATAAAGGACAAGACGTCAATAAAGCAAATATTATTAAATTTCCTGGACTTGAAAAAAAATTGTTGGAAAAAGGGTTAGAGAATTTACAATCAAGAAACTATAATGAAGCGGTCCTAATATTTGAACAATGTATCGATTTAGATCCAAGCAATCAAGATAGTTACATCGGCTTATTACTAGCCTATTTTGACTCAGGATTGATTGAACAAGCAATGGATTTAGCACATCATATGTTGCGAGAAGGAATTGGAGACGAAATAGAAACTCTCAATATTTATCTGATGCTTCTAGTTCAACGGAATGAGCATGAGAAAGTGGTAACCGAAATTAAGCAACTACTGAAAGAAAATAGAATTCCTTTTCATAAGCAAGAACATTTTGAACAACTCTTACATTTGAGTGAAAAGATGATAGAAAATAAACTAGACGGTGAGCAAATACCATTGGATGAGGATTCATTTGATGATATTGACCTTTTTCAATATCAGGATCCACAAGAACAAATGATGATTGCGGCTGAATTAAATCAGCGGCCCATTGGACAATATGAAGAGGAAATAACAGCATATCTTTCATCAACCAATGGAGATTCTTTTTTTAAAACTTTAATCCTTAATGTATTAAAAGAGCAACAATATGACAATCCTGTATACATAGTGAAATTTGGAAAACAAATTACCGTTATTCCTAATGAAATCAAACACCTATCAGAAAATGATCAATTGCAGGAATTGTTATCGGTCATTGGTGAAGAACTTGAGGATGAAGATCCAATCCTTTTTGACATCATAAAGTCCTTAATGGAGAGACATTCTTTCCTGATGTACCCGATTCCGTTTGATCATTTCGATGTATCAGCCTGGAGTGCTGCTTACCATATTATTGGAAACGAGTATAATGGGAACAATCAATCAATGGATGAAATGATTGATCTCTATGGTGCAAATTATGAAAATGTCGAGAAGTCTCTATTATTTATTAAGAAGATTGAAGAAGTTTCGTACCTCAATCTTAAAACTTGACTGTTGAAACAGCGAAAACATGTGGTATAATATAGTGGTTGCTTTGTGTGAAATTGTTTATCTATAATAAAAAATGACTAGATTTTTGCATATACATGTGATTTTACTAGTAATTTGCAAATGAAATAGATTGTTGGAGGGAAATTAAGTATGTCGGCGAAATTTGAAAAATTAGAAGGGAACCAAGGGGTTCTTACAGTAGAAGTAGATGCAGAAAAAGTAAATGAAAGCCTAGATTCTGCATTCAAAAAAGTAGTAAAGCAAGTTAACGTTCCAGGATTCCGTAAAGGTAAAATGCCTCGTCCATTATTTGAAAAGCGTTTTGGAGTAGAATCACTTTATCAAGACGCAATTGATTTAATGCTTCCAGATGCTTATACAGCGGCTATCGAAGAAACAGGAATTGATCCTGTTGATCGTCCGGAAATCGATGTAGAGCAAATTGAAAAAGGTAAATCTTTTATTTTTACTGCAAAAGTAATTGTTAAACCTGAAGTTAAATTAGGTGAATATAAAGGAATTGAAGTTGAAAAATTCGATACAACTGTTACAGATGAAGATGTTGATAATGAAATCAAAGGACTTCAAGAAAAACAAGCTGAGCTTGTTGTAAAAGAAGAAGGTAAAGCAGAACTTGGAGATACTGTTGTAATGGATTTTGAAGGCTTTGTTGATGATGAAGCATTCGAAGGCGGTAAAGCTGATAACTATTCATTAGAATTAGGATCTGGTCAGTTTATTCCAGGGTTTGAAGAACAATTAGTTGGTCTTGGAACTGGTGAATCTAAAGATGTTGAAGTTTCTTTCCCAGAAGAATATCATGCAACTGAATTAGCAGGAAAACCTGCTGTATTCAAAGTAACTCTTCATGAAATTAAAGGAAAAGAACTACCTGAACTTGATGACGAATTTGCTAAAGATGTTGATGATGAAGTTGAAACATTAGATGCATTAAAAGAAAAAATTAAATCTCGTTTAGAGCATGATAAAAAACATCAAGAAGAGCACCACATTCAAGATACAGTAGTTGAAAAAGCTACTGCTGCATCTGAAATTGATGTTCCAGAAATCATGTTCGAAAATGAAGTAGATCGTATGTTACAAGAATTTGAACAACGTTTACAAATGCAAGGTATGAATCTTGAGCTTTACTTCCAATTCTCTGGTCAAAATGAACAAGCTTTACGTGACCAAATGAAAGAAGAAGCTGAACAACGCGTACGTGGCAGCTTAACTCTTGAAGCAATTGGAAAAGCTGAAAATATTGAAGCTTCAGAAGAAGAACTGAATGAAGAATTAGAAAAAATGTCATCCCAATATAATATGACTGTTGAAAATATCCGCGCTGCTTTAGGTAACCTTGATGCACTTAAAGGCGATATTGTGGCTAGAAAAACAGTTCAATTTTTAGTTGATAACAGTAAAACAGTTGAAGCACAAGATTAATTTTTTGTATATTTCAGCCTAACAGGTTATAATAAGTAAAATAAAAACAAGGTACGATTTTATCGTGCCTTGTTTTATATAATTGGAAAGTGCATATAATAAGATAAATCACATTTTTACATTGTACACGGTGAATATAACAGGATCATAACCTACATAACAATAAGTAACATTTTGATTAATCAAGGACATATACATACATAAAATGGAGTTTATCCATACAAGTGACACATTTTATTTAAAAGGCAATAAATACAAGCCATATTATTTCCTGTATATTCACATAATGTGATACAATCTCAGTAATTAAGTGATTATCTCTTTATAGCGTGTGATCCGCATTATTATAGATATTTATCAAAGTCATTCAAGGGGTGAAGGTATTGTTTAAATTTAACGACGAAAAGGGACAATTAAAATGTTCATTTTGTGGAAAAACACAGGAACAAGTTCGTAAGTTAGTTGCTGGACCAGGAGTTTATATTTGTGATGAATGTATAGAGTTATGTACTGAAATCGTTGAAGAAGAATTAGGTACAGAAGAAGAAATCGAATTTAAGGATGTACCAAAACCAGCAGAAATTCGTGATATTCTAGATGATTATGTGATTGGACAAGATCAAGCAAAAAAATCATTATCCGTAGCTGTCTATAATCATTACAAGAGAATTAACTCTAATAGTAAAATTGATGAAGTTGAATTAGCTAAAAGTAATATCGTGATGATTGGTCCTACTGGTAGCGGGAAAACGTTATTAGCTCAGACACTAGCACGTATATTAAATGTACCATTTGCGATTGCGGATGCCACTTCATTAACAGAGGCTGGTTATGTTGGAGAAGATGTTGAAAATATTCTTCTTAAACTAATTCAATCAGCAGATTATGATGTTGAAAAAGCTGAAAAGGGTATTATTTATATTGATGAGATTGATAAAGTTGCCCGGAAATCAGAAAATCCATCTATTACAAGAGATGTTTCTGGTGAAGGTGTACAGCAAGCCTTATTGAAAATTCTTGAAGGAACTGTGGCAAGTGTACCTCCACAAGGTGGTAGAAAGCATCCACATCAAGAATTTATTCAAATCGATACAACAAATATTTTATTTATTTGTGGTGGAGCATTTGATGGAATTGATACGATTATCAAACGTCGTCTTGGACAAAAAGTGATTGGTTTTGGTTCAGAAATTAAGGAACAGGAAATTGATCCTAAAGAGCTTCTTTCTAAAATTTTACCAGAGGATTTATTACGCTTTGGTTTAATTCCTGAATTTATCGGACGTTTACCAATCATTGCAAGTTTAAATCAACTTGACGAAGAAGCGTTAATTGAAATTTTAACTAAACCTAAAAATGCTTTAATTAAACAATATCAAAAAATGCTTGAACTTGATAATGTTGAGTTAGAATTCGAAGAAGAAGCATTACGTGAAATCTCAAAACAAGCCATCGAAAGAAAAACGGGTGCTCGTGGTTTGAGATCAATCATTGAAGGAATTATGTTAGATGTGATGTATGATCTTCCTTCAAGAGATGATGTTCAAAAATGTATCATCACTCAAGATGCGGTGGTCCATAAAAGCGAACCCAAATTTATTTTGAAAGACGGTACTATTATCGAGGAAAAACGCAAAACTTCTGCTTGATAAATACTGATTTAATATAAGCACAAGAGACGATTATTCATAAAATCTCTTGTGCTTTTTGTTGTTAATCAAAAGGAAAACGATAGACTTAAGACCCTCTTTTTTCTGCTAATGTAATTCGAAAGTTAGTTTAATCCTGCTTTTAGAGGGAGATACTAGCATATAACATCTAGTATTAATTAGCAGGAGGGAACTATATGAGTTGGACTGGTATCGTTATATTTATACAGTTATTTTTTGGGATTGTTATTGGTTTATACTTTTGGAATTTGCTTAAAAACCAGCGTACACAAAAGGTAACAATAGATCGTGAATCAAAAAAGGAAATGGAACAATTGAGAAAAATGCGTGATATTACCTTGAGTGAACCATTATCCGAAAGAGTTCGCCCCGTTCGTTTTGATGATATTGTAGGTCAAAAGGATGGAATCAAATCATTAAAAGCGGCATTATGTGGACCAAATCCTCAGCATGTTATTATATACGGACCTCCAGGAGTAGGGAAAACAGCAGCAGCAAGATTAGTTTTAGAAGAAGCGAAAAAAAATACAAAATCTCCCTTTCAAACATCGTCTGTTTTTGTTGAATTGGATGCAACGACAGCGAGGTTTGATGAAAGAGGAATTGCAGATCCACTGATCGGCTCTGTCCATGATCCTATATATCAAGGAGCAGGTGCGATGGGACAGGCGGGTATTCCTCAACCGAAGCAAGGAGCTGTCACAAATGCTCACGGTGGTGTTTTATTCATTGATGAAATAGGAGAATTGCATCCGATCCAAATGAATAAACTTTTAAAGGTACTTGAAGATCGCAAAGTATTTTTAGAAAGTGCTTATTATAGTGAAGAAAATACACAAATCCCGAATCATATTCATGATATTTTTAAGAACGGACTTCCAGCTGATTTTCGCTTAATCGGAGCTACAACAAGAACTCCTAGTGAAATTCCACCTGCGATTCGCTCCCGTTGTATGGAGGTGTTTTTTCGAGAATTATCCCAAGAGGAAATATCGATTATCGGAAAAAAAGCTGCAGATAAAGTGAATGTAGAAATGAGTGACAAAGGTCTAGAAATCCTTTCAACTTATGCTAGAAATGGGCGAGAAGCAGTTAATTTGATTCAGTTAGCAGCAGGACTTGCGATTACAGAAGAACGTTCATACATAAAAGAGGAAGATATTGAATGGTTGGTTCATTCTAGTCAGTTAAGTCCAAGAATGGAACGGAAAGTAAATCCTTTTTCAAGTGTTGGTCTCGTAAATGGACTTGCTGTTCATGGTCCCAACTCAGGTTCCCTCCTTGAAATAGAAGTAACGGTTATTCCTACGAAAGATAAGGGTTCAATCAATATTACAGGCATTGTCGAAGAGGAAAGTATGGGGGATCGCAGCAAATCGATTCGTCGCAAAAGTATGGCAAAAGGTTCAATTGAGAATGTAATTACGGTATTACGAACGGTTGGAGTTCCTGCAGAAGAATACGATATTCATGTCAATTTCCCTGGGGGAGTTCCTATTGATGGACCTTCAGCTGGGATTGCCATGGCCACAGGAATCTACTCTGCTATTTACCAACTACCAGTTGATAGCAAGGTTGCGATGACAGGTGAAATTAGTATTCATGGAAATGTCAAGCCAATCGGTGGTGTTTATCCAAAAGTCAAAGCGGCAAAAGATGCGGGTGTGAAAAGAGTCATTATTCCTAAAGAAAATATGCAATCGGTATTGAAGGAAATTGAAGGCATTGAGATTATACCTGTAACACATATAAATGAAGTTTTTGATATTGCTTTAAAAAAGAATTATATTGCAGATCAATCGATCACTGCTTCAATGGATATCACAGAAAAAGAAAGTATATAACAAATTTGAAGCTTCGCTTTGTAGGATAATAGGCAAAGCGGTGCTTTATTTTTTGATACAAACATTTTTGTAGAATAATAAAAGTGATGATCAACCTGTTGTAAGACACCAGGTTAGACACAAAATCATAAATACGTTAAAATTGTTTAAGGTTCTTTTCTCAAGCTTTGTTGCTTTGGGATAGAAAATAGCTGATTGTCCTTTGGAATAAAGTTTAAATCTAGACTTTATTGTTGAGAAAAGAGCTGCAAAATTTATACGAGGGTACAAAATAGCTTATTTCTACGTTAAAATCGGCCTTTGGATTTTAACAACAAACTTTACCAGTATAGCCTTGTTTAAAGATAATATTTGTGTAAAAAATAGTGTATGGAGGTGCATAACTATGGCGAACAATGAAGAAATGATCGTCCCTTTGTTACCATTAAGAGGTTTGTTGGTCTATCCAACAATGGTTCTTCATTTAGATGTGGGTCGTGATAAATCCGTGCAGGCACTTGAAAAAGCAATGGTTGATAATCATCTTATTTTCTTAACGACTCAAAAGGATTTATCGATTGATGTACCGATTGAAGAAGATTTATATCAACTAGGAACATTAACAAAAGTAAAACAAATGTTAAAGCTTCCCAATGGTACGATAAGAGTGTTAATAGAAGGATTAAAGAGAGCCGAAATAATCGAATTTTTAGATGAACCGGATTACTTTTTAGTAAAATTACAAACGCATGAAGATGATGAGACAGTTGATGCTGAGGACCAGGCATTAATGAGAACGATGCTAGATTACTTTGAACAATACATAAAAATCTCTAAAAAGATCTCTGCTGAGACCTATTCAGCTGTTAGTGATATAGAAGAACCGGGTCGAATGGCTGATATCATCGCTTCTCATTTACCATTAAAGTTAAATGAGAAACAGGATATTTTAGAATTAAAGAATGTTAAAGACCGAATGAAGCGTGTAATTGAAATCATTCATAATGAAAAAGAAGTACTAAACTTAGAAAAGAAAATCGGTCAGCGTGTAAAAAAATCAATGGAAAGAACGCAAAAAGAATATTATTTGCGTGAACAGATGAAAGCCATTCAAAAGGAACTTGGTGATAAGGATGGCAAAACAGGTGAAGTTGCCGAACTAACCGAGAAAATCGAAGAGGCAGGAATGCCTGAGCATGCGAAAACAGCTGCATTAAAAGAATTGGATCGTTATGAAAAGGTTCCGTCCAGTTCAGCAGAAAGTGCAGTTATTCGCAATTATATTGATTGGCTTATCAATATTCCATGGTCAAAAACAACGAATGATGATATTAATATAGAAAAAGCAGAGCGGATTTTGAATCGTGATCATTTTGGATTAGAAAAAGTAAAAGAACGTGTGCTTGAATTTTTAGCTGTGCAAAAGCTAACCAATTCATTAAAAGGCCCGATTCTTTGTCTCGCAGGACCTCCGGGTGTTGGTAAAACAAGTCTTGCTCGTTCAGTTGCGTCATCGTTAAATCGGAACTTTGTTCGAGTTTCTCTTGGAGGAGTCCGGGATGAATCTGAGATCCGTGGTCATAGAAGGACCTATGTAGGTGCGATGCCAGGAAGAATTATTCAAGGAATGAAAAAAGCAGGGACGATTAATCCTGTGTTTTTACTTGATGAAATTGATAAAATGTCCGGTGATTTCCGTGGTGATCCGTCAGCAGCATTACTTGAAGTTTTGGACCCAGAGCAAAACCATAATTTCAGTGATCATTATATTGAAGAACCGTATGATCTTTCAAAAGTAATGTTTATTGCAACGGCTAATGACCTAGCTTCAATACCGGGACCTTTGCGCGATCGAATGGAAATTCTATCTATTGCCGGTTATACGGAAATCGAAAAAATAAATATAGCAAAGGATCATTTACTACCAAAACAAATTGAAGAACATGGCTTAACAAAGGGACAGTTGCAAATCCGTGATGAAGGAATTCAACAAATTGTCCGTTATTACACGCGTGAAGCGGGCGTACGTGGTCTTGAACGTAAATTGGCTAGTATTTGTCGTAAAACAGCTAAAATCATTGTATCAGGTGAGAAAAAACGTGTGGTGGTCACTGATCAAAATGTGGAAGAGTATCTAGGGAAAACGATGTTCCATTATGGCCAGGCAGAGAAAGAAGATCAAGTAGGTGTGGCGACTGGTTTAGCCTATACAACGGTCGGCGGTGATACCCTTCAAATTGAAGTTTCACTTTCACCTGGAAAAGGAAAGCTTGTCTTAACTGGGAAACTTGGAGATGTCATGAAAGAATCGGCACAAGCAGCTTTTAGTTATATTCGTTCAAAAGTAACAGAGCTAGGAATTGACCCTGATTTTCATGAAAAAAATGATATCCATATTCATGTTCCAGAAGGTGCGGTTCCAAAGGATGGACCATCTGCAGGAATCACCATGGCTACTGCATTGGCTTCTGCTTTAACAGGTAAGCCGATTCGAAAAGAAATTGGCATGACCGGAGAAATTACACTCCGTGGTCGGGTTTTGCCAATTGGTGGATTAAAGGAAAAATCATTAGGAGCTCATAGAGCGGGAATTACAACGATTATATGTCCAAAGGAAAATGAAAAAGATTTAGACGATATTCCGGAAAGTGTTAGAAATGAGTTAGAATTTATTTTTGTTTCTCATGTGGACGAAGTATTGGATCTAAGCTTAATAAGTGAGGGATAAGAATGAAAGTAACAAGTGCCGATATCGTGATCAGTGCTGTAAAGCCTGAGCAATATCCTGAAAGTGATATGCCAGAAATTGCCTTAGCTGGCCGTTCGAATGTAGGAAAATCATCTTTTATTAATAAAATGTTAAATCGTAAAAGCCTTGCCAGAACTTCTTCCAAACCAGGAAAAACGCAAACATTAAACTTTTTTATTATTAATGAAAGTTTTCATTTCGTTGATGTACCTGGTTATGGCTATGCAAAAGTCTCAAAAACGGAACGTGCTGCATGGGGAAGAATGATTGAAACCTATTTAACGAAGCGGGAACAGTTAAAGGCGGTTGTCCTAATTCTTGATTTACGTCATCCCCCCACAGCAGATGATGTCATGATGTATGATTTCTTAAAGCATTATGGCATCCCTTGTATCATCATTAATACAAAGGCAGATAAAGTACGAAAATCACAATGGCAAAAACATTTGAAAGTCACAAAAGAAACACTCGACCTAGATCCAAACGACCATATCGTCCTCTTTTCATCAGATACCGGCTATGGAAAAGACGAAGCATGGTCCGTGCTAAATAAGTATATGTGGGACAGAGGTACAGGTCCCTTGTCCCAGGACTAATAAAAATCACTATCTCTAGACAGACTATTGTCTTTGGATAGTGATTTTTGATTTAGGCTCTTTTCTCAAACTTTGTTGCTTTTAGAGGGAGAAAAAGCTAATTGTCATTGTTTTCATGTTGAAATAGCTTAATATTTTTGAGAGAAGAGCTGCGAACTTAATACGAATGTGCAAAATAGCTATTACCACGTTAAAATCGGCTTTTGGATTTTAACAACAAACTTTACGAAAGCAGCCTTGATTTAAAGTGGAATGGCTGAGAACTTGTCCCCTAGTCCCGTTATTTTCTTTTAAAGAATAATAGATAGACACCAATAATGATGAGGAGAATTGGCCAATATTGAACAACGGAGTCTAATTTGTTTGTTAGTAATCCCAACCATCCGAGCAGTTGTTGATAGAATATCATTAAACCTGCGAAGGCTAGAAATAGGATTCCTTGAAATAAACCATTTCCAGTCTTTTGATAGCGTAGGATTGATCCGAGAGCAATGAAAAGAATAAGTGCACCACTGGCATCAGGCCAAATCGAGAATCGATTCACGACGTGAAAGTGAAATCCAAACCCTGTTAAAATCACCCCAGGTAAAATAGCATCATAGTCTTTACCCCCATAGCCTTGGTATAAAAAGGCAATTCCGACAATCATAATCAGCGTAGGCCACGTCATATACTCAGAAAAAAATGAAATATTTGCCTCTTGCCAGAAGAAATAGATTCCAAATCCTAATAAAATGATTCCAGGGAAAATTCGTTGATTTTTCATACTGTGTCAATCCTTCCAGTATTCATTTCTTGAATAATAGTTGCTTTTTTGTTACTGTACAGAAGAAGAATATTATTGTTACTTAAATACTTTCATAAATATATTAACATACTATTGAATATAAACTTTTTAAAAAAATAGGACTTATTTTCTTACTTTCTAACCTTTACACGTTAATAATGAGTTCAATAGTTGTTCACAAAGTAAAAAATAATCAAAAGTCATTCATGATATAATTACTATTAAGGATTTATGCTTATTTTTAAGGGGGATAAAAATAGTATGCATGTTATAGTTGTTGGAATCAATCATAAAACAGCCCCGGTTGAAATCCGAGAGCGTTTAACTTTTGATCCGTCGCAATTAGGGGATGCGATGGTGACAGTTGCAAGGGAAGAAAAGTATCCTTGAAAATGTAATTCTATCAACCTGTAATCGTACGGAGATTTACGCAGTCGTGGATCAGATTCATACTGGGCGTTATTATATAAAAGAATTTTTATCACAATGGTTTCAAATCGAAAAGGAAGAATTTACCCCTTTTCTATTTATATATGAAGAAGATGGTGCGCTGGAACATCTCTTTAAAGTAGCCTGTGGCTTAAATTCACTTATTCTTGGCGAAACTCAAATTCTAGGCCAAGTTCGTACAAGCTTTTTAACTGCTCAAGAGGAAAAGACGAGTGGAACGGTTTTTAATCAACTATTTAAACAGGCTATTACACTAGCTAAGAAGGCCCATTCGAATACAGATATTGGCGCAAATGCGGTGTCTGTAAGCTATGCGGCAGTTGAATTAGCAAAGAAAGTCTTTGGAACGATTGAGAACAAACATGTTCTTATTTTAGGTGCCGGGAAAATGGGCGAACTAGCGATTGAAAACCTTCATGGAAACGGAGCAACAAATGTGACCGTTGTAAACCGTACGTATGAAAAGGCGAAGGACTTGGCATCTCGATTTCATGGAAAGGCCAAGTCAATGGATGAGCTGCAAAAGGCACTGATGGAAGCTGATATTTTAATAAGCTCTACTGGTGCAAAGGATTTTGTACTGACGAAACAAATGGTTGAACAAATTGAGAAAAAACGAAAAGGCAAGCCATTATTTATGGTAGATATTGCGGTACCGCGAGATCTTGACCCTGCTATTGCTGAACTAGAAGGCGTCTTTCTTTATGATATTGATGATCTTGAAGGGATTGTTCAAGCGAATTTACAAGAGCGTCAAAAAGCAGCGGACATTATTATGTTAATGATTGAAGAGGAAATTGTTCAATATAAGCAATGGTTGAGAATGCTTGGGGTTGTTCCTGTTATATCAGCTCTTCGAGAAAAAGCGTTAAACATACAATCTGAAACAATGAAAAGTTTAGAAAGAAAGCTTCCAAACTTAAGTGAACGTGAAATCAAAGTATTGAATAAACATACGAAGAGCATTATTAACCAAATGCTGAAGGATCCTATTTTACAAGTAAAAGAATTAGCCGGTACAAAAGACGCTGACAAAAACCTGCAATTTTTCATGGATATATTCAATATTGAGGACCTAGTTGAGAAGCAAAAAAATGTGGATAGAGTGAACCATGATATGGCGGGTATTCATAGTGCTAATCCTGCTTTTCAATCATAGAATGGGGTTATCCTATGGTAGATAACTTAATGCCACGGCTACAAGAGCTAACAGTTATTTTATATGCAGCTAGCATATTGCTTTATTTCATTGATTTTCTGCATCATAACCGGAAGGCAAATCGTATTGCCTTCTGGTTACTTTTATTTGTATGGATTCTTCAGTCTTTTTCATTGTATTATTATATGGTTGATAAAGGGAGATTTCCGATTTTAACCATTTTTGAAGGACTCTATTTTTATGTATGGGTACTGATTACATTATCACTTATCATCAATCGCGTGTTAAGAGTGGATTTTATTGTTTTCTTCACGAATATCATTGGATTTATTGTGATTGTGATCCATGCCTTTGCAATTGAACAAGTTGGATCGACCGTCAGAGCAGAACAGATGGTGTCAGAGTTATTATTGATTCATATAACAGCAGCAATATTGTCTTATGGTGCCTTTTCGCTTTCATTTGTTTTTTCAACTCTGTATTTAATCCAATACCATTTACTGAAACAAAAAAAATGGGGGAAAAGATTATGGAGAATTGCTGACCTATCAAAGCTCGAACATTTTTCGTATGTTTTGAATATGATTGGTGTTCCGATCTTGATGATGGGGATTATTCTCGGGGCACGATGGGCTTATATTAGGCTGCCATTTGTACCATGGTATGATCCAAAAATAATTGGTTCCATTTTCGTTGTTGTTGTTTATTGCATCTATATTTATTTACATATACGTAAAGGAATGACGGGAAAATCGCTTTCCTTGTTGAATGTAGCCGCTTTTCTTATTTTATTAATTAATTTCTTTCTAATCGGAAATGTTTCATCGTTTCATATTTGGTTATAAGGCAAGGTTAGGGTTATGTATTAGCATATAGTCTTTTTATTCATATACTTCTAGGAGGCCTATCATGAGAAAAATTATTGTTGGTTCAAGACGCAGTAAATTAGCTCTAACACAAACGAATTGGGTGATTGAGCAGTTAAAAAAGTTAGATGATTCTTTTGAATTTGAAGTGAAAGAAATCGTTACAAAAGGTGATAAAATTTTAGATGTTACTCTTTCTAAAGTAGGTGGAAAGGGATTATTTGTAAAAGAGATTGAACAAGCCATGCTTGATAAAGAAATCGATATGGCTGTACATAGTATGAAAGATATGCCTGCAGTTCTTCCTGAAGGACTTGTAATTGGCTGTATTCCGGGTCGGGAAGATCATCGGGATGCCTTTATTTCAAAAAATCATATTAAGTTTAGTGAACTAAAACCAGGTGCAATTGTCGGAACAAGTTCTTTGCGTAGAGGGGCACAGCTTCTTGCTAAACGACCTGATATCGAGATTAAGTGGATACGAGGAAATATTGATACAAGACTAGAAAAATTAAAAAATGAAGACTATGATGCGATTATTTTAGCAGCAGCAGGATTATCAAGAATGGGTTGGACATCGGATACTGTGACAGAGTTTCTTGATCCGGATCTTTGTCTGCCTGCTGTTGGACAAGGTGCGCTTGCAATCGAATGCAGGGGTAGTGATGAGGAACTCCTTTCGTTACTGAATAAGTTTAACAGCACAGAAACAAGCCAAACCGTACGTACTGAGAGAGCCTTTTTAAATAAGATGGAAGGTGGCTGTCAGGTACCGATTGCTGGATTTGCACAATTGAATGACAAGGATGAAATTGTCCTCACAGGTCTAGTTGCTTCACCAGATGGAAAAACGATTTATAAAGAGCAGGGGATTGGTCAGGATCCAGAACAACTTGGAAAATTAGTTGCCAATAATTTAATTGAACTCGGTGCTAAGGATTTAATTAAAAGTGTAACTGAGGGTCTTGAGCGTGAATGATTACACCGCTTCCACTTCAAAATAAAAAAGTGCTAGTTCCAAGAGAAAAGAAACAAGTAAAGTCATTTTCTGAAATGGTTCAGAAGTATGGTGGAATCCCAGTTGAAATTTCTTTGTTAGCGTTTAAGCCAATTGGATTAACAAAAGAAATCGAAAAAGTAATACATAATCTGAGCCAGTATGATTGGATTATTTTTACGAGTAATGTGACGGTAGATACTTTTTTTTCTTTTACTAAGGAAGTGATGACTCCTTTTCCAAAGATAGCTACAATCGGGACGAAAACGGCCAAGGTAGTTTTAGAAAGAGGATTACAAGTTGAATTTATCCCTACTGAGTTTGTGGCAGAAACCTTTGTCACTGAGTTTTTGCCATATGTTCAAGAAGGTACAAGGGTGTTAATTCCAAAAGGGAACTTAGCGAGAAGTTTTATTTCAGAAGGGTTAAAAAGGATCGGTGCAATCGTAGATGAAGTGATTGTATATGAAACTTATTTTCCAGTTGAGAGCAAGTCTATTTTAACAGAAAAAATAATCCAACATGGATTAGATGTGGTTCCTTTTACAAGTCCATCAACAGTGGATCATTTTATGGAAGTTATAAGAGAAAACGGTCTATCCCATGAACTTTCTACCTTTACTTTTGCCTGTATTGGTCCTGTAGCGAAAAAAAGAGCAGAGAGTTATGGCTTAAATGTTGAGATTGTTCCTACTGTTTATACGGTTGAAGAAATGGTAAGGGCTATTGCTAATTATCTAAATGAAAAATAGGAGTGTTAATCATGGATATCCAGTTTAAGCGTCATCGTAGATTAAGACAAAACGCAACGATGCGTTCATTAGTAAGAGAAAACTTTATTAGGTTAGAAGACTTTATTTATCCTATTTTTGTCATTGAAGGCAATAATATTAAAAATGAAATTTCCTCGATGCCAGGAATTTATCAATTTTCGCTTGATCGCCTTTCAGAGGAAATGGATGAAGTTGCTTCACTTGGCATTAAATCTGTGCTTCTGTTTGGAATACCGGCCCAAAAAGATGAATGTGGAACAGGCGCTTTCCATGATCATGGGATTGTTCAAGAAGCGACGCGTTTTATTAAGAAGAACTATCCTGAAATCCTTGTGGTTGCTGATACATGTCTTTGTGAATATACAAGCCATGGTCATTGTGGAATGATTGAAGGAGATCAGGTATTAAATGATCCATCTCTAAAGGTTTTAACAGATACTGCTGTGAGCCAAGCGAAAGCAGGTGCAGATATTATTGCTCCCTCTAATATGATGGACGGGTTTGTGGCAGCGATTCGTCAAGGTCTTGATGAGGCAGGGTTTGCGCATATTCCGATTATGTCATATGCCGTGAAATATGCTTCAGCTTTCTACGGTCCATTCCGTGATGCAGCAGACAGTACCCCACAATTTGGTGACCGCAAGACCTATCAAATGGACCCAGCGAATCGCCTTGAAGCGTTCCGTGAAGCACAATCAGATCTTGAAGAAGGGGCCGACTTTTTGATTGTGAAACCAGGGATGCCTTATCTTGATATTGTTCGTGATGTTAGAAACGAATTTCATGTACCGGTTGTGACCTATAATGTAAGCGGTGAGTATTCAATGGTCAAAGCAGCGGCTGCAAACGGCTGGATTGACGAGAAATCCGTTGTTATGGAAATGTTAACGGGCATGAAGCGGGCTGGAGCTGATTTAATTATTACATACCATGCGAAGGATGCAGCTCGTTGGTTATCTGAAAATTAAAGGATATGCCTTGTTTAAAATACATAGAATTGAGGGATCATGATGCGCTCTTATGAAAAATCAATACAAGCCTTTCAAGAAGCAAAAACGTTAATGCCTGGGGGAGTAAACAGTCCTGTTCGTGCGTTTAAATCGGTAAACATGGAACCTATTTTTATGGAAAGAGGAAAAGGTTCTAAAATATATGATATCGATGGCAATGAATATATTGACTATGTTCTATCATGGGGTCCACTTATTTTAGGACATGCCAATGATCAAGTGGTTGAAGCTTTGAAAAAAGCGACAGAGTCAGGGACAAGCTTTGGAGCACCAACCCTTTTAGAAAACAAGCTTGCTAACTTAGTAAAGAACGTGTACCATCGATTGAAATGATTCGAATGGTTTCCTCAGGGACAGAGGCGACAATGAGTGCGCTTCGTTTAGCTAGAGGCTATACCGGTAGAAATCTTATTTTAAAATTTGAAGGCTGTTACCATGGCGCCTCAGATTCTTTATTAATTAAAGCGGGTTCAGGTGTTGCTACATTAGGGCTTCCAGACAGTCCAGGAGTTCCTGAAGGAGTCGCAAAAAATACACTTACTGTTGCCTACAATGATCTTGATGGTGTGAAGTATGCGTTTGAACAATATGGAAAAGATATTGCAGCTGTCATCGTTGAACCTGTTGCCGGAAATATGGGTGTTGTTCCGCCACTTCCTGGATTTTTAGCAGGTCTTCGTGAACTTACATCAAGCAATGGTGCACTATTAATTTTTGATGAAGTGATGACAGGCTTCCGTGTGGGCTATAACTGTGCACAAGGCTATTTCGGCATTACTCCAGATATCACTTGTCTTGGAAAAGTAATCGGTGGCGGACTGCCAGTTGGGGCTTACGGTGGTAAAGCGGAAATCATGGAAAAGGTAGCACCTAGCGGATCGATTTATCAAGCAGGTACCTTATCAGGAAATCCACTTGGCGATGACGGCAGGTTATGAAACGCTTTCTCAATTAAAACCGGAAAACTATCAAGAATTTGAACGTAAAGGTGACAAGTTAGAAGCAGGCATTAAGGCTGCGGCCGATAAGTATGGAGTACCTGTTACGTTTAACCGCGCTGGTTCGATGATTGGTTTCTTCTTTACAAAGGATGAGGTCGTCAATTATGATACTGCGAAAAAATCGGATCTTGCCTTTTTTGCAGCTTATTATAAAGAAATGGCAGACAATGGTGTATTTCTACCTCCATCCCAATTCGAAGGCTTATTCTTATCAACTGAACATAGTGATGAGGATATAAACAAAACATTACAAGCAATTGAAGTTGCTTTTTCAAAATATAAAAAGTAATTTTATGATTATCATAAAGAAAGGCCAGTTATAGTCTCTTAATGGGGATTGTAACTGGCTTTTTTTTAGTCGAAGCTTTCTATCGTAAAGATTGTTGTTAAAATCCAAAGGCCGATTTTAACGTAGAAAAAGTTATTTTGTGCCCTAATATAAAGTTTGCAAGCTCTTTTCTCATAAATTAAAGCTAATTTCTTAATGAAAACAAGGTCAATCAATCTTTTCTTCTCTCAGTAGTAAAAAATTCAGAAAAGAGCTTTAGTAAAAAATCATAAATCACCCTCCCTTTTCATAAATTGTTTAATGACATAGTGATGTACATGATGGAACAGAAGGGAGGAGTCGCTTTGTCACATGGTAATCAATCCTATTTGCGATTTTCATTAGAAGAATCAGTTTGGTTTCAAAAAGGACAGGAAGTAGATGAATTAATATCCATCTCTCTTGCTCCTAATATTACCATTCAAGAAAGCGATCAATATATAACCATAAAAGGGTCGTTAGAATTAACAGGGGAATATAATCGTGAGGATAGCTTTGAAGATGAAGAAGAGATTGATGACTATTTTAGTCATAATCCAAAAACAGTACACATGGTCGAACTGAGGGAAGAAGAGGATGTTTTTGCCTTTACCCATCAGTTTCCAGTTGAAGTAACCATCCCGAAAAACCGCATTCAAAACTTAGATGACATTGATGTCACAGTTGAAACATTTGATTATGCCTTTCCGGAAAAAAGTTGTTTACGATTATCTGCGGATTTAATAATCTTGGGCTTGTATGGAGAGCAACAGCATCAACTTTATGAGGAAGAAATTCCTGATCTTGATGTAGAAAGAGATGAATTTGAAGAAGATAAGATCAAGATGACCATAGCAACCACGAAGATCGTGACTACCCTTATTCAAAACCTGATTTTCCTGAAATTGACGTAAATGAAGAAGTGCTTCAGTCTTTTGAAGAAGCAAGACACGAAGAAATTAGTGATGAATTATCGCCATTTTCAAAACCGGAAGTTCATGATGAGGACAATGAGATCTTTGCGCCATTTGAAGTCGAAGCCAGAAAAACACCGAAAGACGAACAAAAAGAGGATAACCTTGTTGCATTCCAATCCTTTGAGGAAAAATATCCTGATATTTCTTTGCTAAAGGATGAGGAGCCAATTCGTAAGGAAAAGCCAAAGGTGGAAGAACCGGTCTTACAGGAACCGATACCGGAAGTGCCTGAAATGGAAGAACCGATAGAAGAACCAGTACAAGAACCAATACTAGAGCCAGTGCAGGAGGAACCGATCCTTCAAGAAGAAGTGGAAGAGGTTCCGCCCGTTGAAGTTGTACCAGAAATCAAGATTACCTCTCAGCAAAAGAAAGAAACTACTTTAGAAGCGGAAGAAGAAAATCGAAGAAGAGGTCCTTGATCAAGAAAATGAGGCAAAACAATCTCACGGTTCGAAAAAGAAGAGCAGGAAAAAAGTTAAAAAATAAGCAATCGATTACGCTTTCAGAATTCTTTGCTCGTAAGGAAGATGAAGAGCATACGAAATTGAAAATGTGCATTATTCAAAATGGAGATACACTAGATATCCTTTCTGAACGGTATGAAGTGTCAGTATCGCAAATTCAAAGAGTCAATGGAATCGAACTCAATCAAGATGTTTACGAAGGGCAAGTATTGTATATACCACAGGCACAAACGCAAAGGTAAAATCCCAAATCGGGATAGAGGGATTATATGAGAGACGCAAATACATTAAAAACAGTGGCTACTATATTAAAAAGTTATGGGCTAAAGCCAACCTTTATTGAATCATTTGGCAAAATTGAAAAGGTTTATACGAATCAAGGGGTCTATGCGTTAAAAAAAATAAATCCTCATCAAGGAATCGATTTTATACGTTATGTTCAAAATCTCTATCAATATGGATACAATCGAATTGTCCCAATTTATCCTACGATTGATGGCCGGTATGGGGTCCTTTATGAAGATGAATTGTACTACTTAATGCCATGGCTCGCAAATGAGGAAAAAGGGGACTATGCCAAGTTATTTCGCGAATTGGCACGTCTTCATACAATTTCTGCTCGTGAAATTAAGGTCAATACAGAAGAACGAAAATCACATTATGAGAAATCGATTGAAGAGTTGGAACGAGAAGAGGAATTTTTAGAGGGGTTCATTAAGGAATGCGAAAAAAAGATTTACATGTCCCCATTTGAATTACAATTTTGTATGCATTATCATACGATTAGCCATGCTTTGTCCTTTTCAAAAAGAAAATTAAAAGAGTGGTATGAAGAAACGAAAGAGAAAGAAAAGGCACGAATTGTTATCGTACACGGAAACGTTACAGATGATCATTTTCTCTATGATCAAAAAGGATACGGTTATTTTATTAATTTTGAAAAGTCAACAATTGGTTCTCCCATCCATGACCTTTTACCATTTATGGTTCGATCATTAAGAGGGTATCCAAAGCAAGCTGAAGATTTAATCGAATGGCTCTATACGTATTTTAAGTTTTTTCCTCTTAAAGAAGAGGAAATGTTGCTGTTTCAGAGTTATCTTTCACAGCCATCGTTTATGATTAAAAAGTCGGAAGGGCTCTTTCGAGAAGGTAAGAATCGAAATGAACGGAAGGCCGTAAAAAAACTGCAAAGAGAATATTGGCTATTAAAAAATATCGAATATGTTGTTTCCCGAATTGATGAAATTGAAAGACAGAAGAAGCTACAACAACAGCAACAAGAAGAAGCCCAGAGTTAAGTTCCGGGCTTCTTCTTGTTGCGATTTTGCTTATAAGCTTAGCGAATGATTTTCGTGTTCTGTCCAATTCTTGCCTTCTACTCGTTTAGCGACAAGCATGGATGCGACATTATCTCCTGTAGCGTTTAACATCGTAGCTGGTGCATCAATGATTGTAGCAATCGCTGCAATGACTGGTAGTGCCTCCATCGGAAATCCATATAGACTAATAATCAGCATTTCGGCAATCATGCCCCCATTAGGGATGGCACCCATAACCGTACCTCCAAGAACGGCAATTAGCATCGCAAGTGCAATCGTTGAAAATCCTGAAAAGTCCATCTCGAATACACTGAATAAAACGGTGATTTTCAAAATAACCCCCATCACAGAACCATCCTTATGCATCGATGCTCCTAAAGGTACGACAGTTTCACGAATATCCTTTGGAATGCCCATTTTTTTAGTCGCCTCAAGGTTGACAGGAATCGCTGCCATCGAGCTACATGTGGCCAGTGCGGTTACTGCAGGGGAGAGCATGTTTTTCCAAAGAAGCGTAACTCCTCTTTTTCCTCCAGCTACAAAGGCATATGAAGTATACGCAACAAAGAAGAAAAGAATCGCGACTGAAAAATAAAGGATGGTTATATTGATATATGTTTGTAATAAACTGGCACCGAAGGAACCTACTAAATAAGCAAAGTACGCTCCTAATCCAATCGGAGCATAATACATAATCAACCCGACCATTTTATTGAAGACCAATGATCCCGCATCCATCAGTCGTGCTAGTGGCTTCGCTTTTTCACCGACTAAGGTAATCGCTAACCCAAGTAATAAAGAAAAGAAAATTAAGGCCATCATATGTTCACGGGTAAAAAGATTAATAAAGTTATCTGTTGTAAAAATACCAACGAGTTGATGTGCAGCCGATAAATTTTCAACTGCTTCAGGTTTTATCAGCTCTATATTCATTTGAGTGGCCCCGGGGAATAACTTAACCACTCCGACCATCACCAAAGCAGCTATTAAGCCGGTTCCCAAAAATACAAAAAATGTAGAACTCATTACTTTTTTAAACCGTCCGGCACTGTCCATATTGGGAAATCGCTGATGTAACATATAATAATTTAATGAAAGATTAAACAATAAGAATTAAATTATGATCGTGTATTAGATTTGCATTTTTCTCAAGGAAAAGAAGACTAAAGGGATCCTAATTGGTACACCAACGTAAAACATCAAATTCAAGAAAATATCTCCAAATGGTTTTAAGACTTCGGCTTTCAAACTTTCGTGTTTCTCGATCTCATAAAGATTCCAATTAAACTACCTATGATAACTGAAGAAAGTAAGATGATTGGGAATCGATAACTTTTCCAGGCTTTGTTCAAGACAAAAACCCCCCAATAGTTAATTTAACTCTTAATCTAAGTATATAGAATAATTGGAAAAAGAAATATGATATTCTGAATCTTTCACTGATTATTCATTAAATTCGTTAATAAAAAGTAGTCACGAATAATAAAGTGATGCCCATTTTCGAGAAGGGAAGGTAAAAAGGTAATCAGATAATAAATAAAGGTCATTATCCATTATATAAACAAAAGCTGCCTTATAAAGGGCAGCCAGGAATAAAAAAATTAAATCATCTCCAAATGCAAGGCAATGGCAATTAATACAAAAATAGCTAATAATAAAACATCAAAGGTGGTTGGTAATAAAAAGGTACGGATTCCTTGAAAGACGCTGAAAGGAATGATAAATTGCTGACAAACACTCCTTGTCTTTCTTACCCATGACGGTTGTGTATAAGGATTATAACGTTTATATCGTTTCATCGTCCACATCCCCTTCACATAAGCGTATAGGCTATTTTATGTCTAAAAGAGATAATAAGTGTCAAAGCTAATCAATAACTGTTCAATTAGTGAGATAATAATCCTCAGCTAGAGTAAAAAACAAATTATGCGTATTATCGACAAAAATTAAGGATACCTTATTGACGACCAATCTGTTTTTTAGGTAGTATAAGGAATAGGTTCAATTACATAATAAAATATAAGCACTGACAGGGAAGAGTACAATGAATTTTGCTTCATAGAGAGGAGACCATTTGCTGAAAAGTCTCTAAGTAAAACCATTGGAAGTCCCCCTTGAGCTTCTTCTGCGAATAAATGTAAAATCGTTACATTTTAGTAGTAGAAGACGGAAAAACCGTTACCTTCATGAAGTGCCAGCAAACAGGCTTATTTTTGCTGGAAAAAAGGTGGTACCGCGAACGCTAACTCCATTCGTCCTTTTATGAGACGAGTGGAGTTTTTTGATTTTTAAAAACAGGGATTGACTGCCTGTAGTAAAGAGTAGGAGGAAAATTGAACAATGGAACAAAATGAATTAACAATGCCAACCAAATATGATCCACAATCAATTGAAGAAGGACGATATAAATGGTGGTTAGATGGTAAGTATTTCGAAGCACAGGATGATGACAGTAAACAGCCATACACCATCGTGATTCCACCACCAAACGTAACAGGAAGACTTCACTTAGGACATGCTTGGGATACGACGCTTCAAGATATTTTAACAAGAATGAAGCGGATGCAAGGATATGATGTTCTTTGGTTACCTGGGATGGACCATGCCGGAATTGCAACACAAGCGAAAGTAGAAGCCAAGCTACGCGAAGAAGGTAAAAGCCGTTACGATCTTGGCCGTGAAAAATTCCTTGAACAAACATGGGCATGGAAGGAAGAATACGCGAGTGTGATCCGTCAACAATGGTCAAAACTAGGTCTTGGACTTGATTACACAAGGGAACGTTTTACGATGGATGAAGGCCTTTCAAAAGCGGTAAACGAAGTATTTGTGAAGCTATATGAAAAAGGCTTAATTTATCGCGGAGAATACATTATTAACTGGGATCCAGCAACGAAAACAGCGATTTCAGATATCGAAGTGATTTACAAAGACGTTCAAGGAGCGTTCTATCATATGAACTATCCTTTAGCAGATGGTTCCGGTTCAATTGAAATTGCGACAACACGTCCAGAAACGATGTTAGGGGATACAGCCGTTGCCGTGCACCCTGATGATGATCGCTACAAGCATTTAATTGGAAAAAACGTTATTTTACCAATCGTTAACCGGGAAATTCCAATTGTTGCAGATACTTATGTAGATATGGAATTCGGATCAGGTGCTGTGAAAATTACACCTGCCCATGACCCTAATGACTTTGAAGTAGGGAATCGTCATAACTTAGAGCGTGTTCTTGTCATGAACGAAGACGGAACGATGAATGCAAAAGCCGGTAAATACAATGGGATGGACCGTTTCGAATGCCGTAAGCAAATTGTCAAAGATCTTCAAGAGCAAGGCGTTCTGTTTAAAATAGAAGACCACCTTCACTCTGTTGGACACTCTGAAAGAAGCGGTGCAGTGGTAGAACCTTATCTTTCTACACAATGGTTTGTCAAAATGCAGCCTCTTGCAGATGCAGCGATTGAGCTACAACAACAAGAAGGAAAAGTAAACTTTGTTCCAGATCGTTTTGAAAAAACGTACTTACACTGGATGGAAAACATTCGTGATTGGTGTATTTCACGTCAGCTTTGGTGGGGACACCGTATTCCAGCTTGGTATCATAAAGAAACAGGCGAAGTATATGTGGGTAGTGAAGCTCCAGCGGATATTGAAAACTGGGAGCAAGATAATGATGTATTGGATACTTGGTTCAGTTCTGCGCTTTGGCCATTCTCAACACTTGGCTGGCCTGAAAAAGACGCAGCAGATTTCAATCGTTATTATCCAACAGATGCACTTGTAACGGGCTATGACATCATTTTCTTCTGGGTATCACGGATGATTTTCCAAGGAATTGAATTTACAGGTAAACGTCCATTTAAGGATGTTCTGATCCATGGGTTAATTCGTGATGCAGATGGTCGTAAAATGAGTAAGTCACTCGGAAACGGAATCGACCCAATGGATGTAATTGATAAGTACGGTGCCGATTCACTTCGTTACTTCCTGTCAACGGGTTCTTCACCTGGTCAAGACTTACGTTTTAGCATGGAAAAAATCGAATCGACTTGGAACTTTGCGAATAAAATCTGGAACGCATCCCGTTTTGCGTTAATGAATATGAATGGCTTGAAACATGAGGAAATTGATCTTTCTGGTGAAAAATCCGTAGCAGACAAATGGATTTTAACTCGTTTAAATGAAACGATTGAACATGTAACAAGACTTTCGGATCGTTATGAGTTTGGTGAAGTCGGTCGTGTTCTTTATAACTTTATTTGGGATGATTTCTGTGACTGGTATATTGAAATGGCGAAACTTCCACTTTACGGTGAAGATGAAGGAGCAAAGAAAACAACTCGTTCGATTCTTGCTCATGTTCTAGATAGCATCATGCGTTTAATGCATCCATTCATGCCATTTATTACGGAAGAAATTTGGCAAAACCTACCACATCAAGGGGAATCGATTACGGTTGCCAAATGGCCTGTAAAAGATGAGTCATTAACAGATATTAAAGCAGCAGAAGAAATGAAGCTATTAGTGGAAATCATTCGCTCGGTTCGTAATAGCCGTGCTGAAGTGAATACACCATTAAGCAAGAAAATTAAAATGATTGTAAAAGCAAAAGATGGTCATGTTCTAGCTACTTTGGAGAAAAATAAAGCGTATCTTGAGCGTTTCTGTAATCCTGAAGAATTAGTGCTTGCAACAGAGGTGGCAATACCAGATAAAGCTATGACGTCAATCGTAACAGGGGCAGAAATTATTCTACCGCTTGAAGGTTTAATTAATTTAGACGAAGAAATTGCTCGTCTTCAGAAAGAATTAGATAAACTTAATAAAGAAGTAGAACGTGTTCAAAAGAAATTAAGCAACGAAGGCTTTGTCAAAAAAGCTCCAGAAAAAGTCATTGAAGAGGAAAAAGCGAAAGAAAAAGATTACACTGAAAAACGCGCAGCCGTTGAAGAACGTTTAAAAGAATTAAAAGGTGAATAATATAGGGGGCAGTCCCCTATTGCGTTAATACTTTAACTAAGTGGGGGGCTGCCCCCCTGCTTTTTATGTTAGGAGTGACAGCTATGTTTCAAACTTACGAGGAAGCTCTACATTGGATCCATTCTAGACTACGTGCGGGGATTAAACCTGGCTTAAAGAGAATGGAATGGATGATGGAAAAGTTAGATCATCCAGAAAACAAGATGAAGTCGGTACATATTGGTGGCACAAATGGCAAAGGCTCGACCGTTACTTTTTTAAGGTCGATCTTAGAGAGTGCCGGTTATAGAACGGGTACATTCACATCGCCCTATATTGAGCAATTTAATGAACGAATTAGTATAAATGGACAACCAATCCCTGATGAAGATATTGTGAAGCTGGCAAATGTTATCTATCCTCTTTCACTCCAGTTAGAAAAAACAGAGCTTGGTGGGCCTTCTGAATTTGAAATCATTACGGCAATGGCTATCTATTATTTTGGAGAAATGCATCCAGTTGATCTAGCTATTTTTGAAGTGGGCCTTGGAGGTCGCTTTGATTCTACCAATGTGATTACTCCATTACTAGAAGTCATTACGAATATTGGTTTGGACCATGTTCAGTTTTTAGGGGATACCCATAGAGAAATTGCTTTTGAAAAAGCGGGGATTATTAAAGCGGGAACAAGCTTAATAACAGCAGTAAAGCAACCGGAAGCGCAAGAAGAGATTTTAGCAAAAGCAAATGAATTAAACGTACCGGCATTTTTATTAAATAGGGACTTGCATGTAGTGGAGCATGAATCAATTCCAACCGGTGAATCTTTCACATGGAAGGATGATCAATCCACATTGTCACATGTAAACATATCCATGTTTGGGAAACATCAGACGGAAAATGCAGCACTAGCGATTAAAGCAGCTCTTATATTAGGAAAAGAACATTCATTTAAGATTGATGAAAATCATATTCTCGAAGGCTTAAAGAACGCTTATTGGCCAGGAAGATTTGAACTTTTATCAACCGACCCGCTTGTTGTGATTGATGGTGCGCATAATGAGGAAGGGGTAAACGCTTTAGCAGAAGAGTTAAATAAACGCTATTCTTCAAAGAAAAAGAAGTTGATCTTCTCGGCTCTTTCTGATAAAAAATTGGATAAAATGATTCAAAAACTGGATGGGGTTGCAGATGAAATTACATTTGTTACTTTTGACTACCCTCGTGCCACGAAAGTTGAAGACTTATTTAATTTAAGTACAAACGAGAATAAACATTATAATGACAGTTGGCAAACTGCTATTGGAGAAGAGCTTCAATCCCTATCATCTGATGAAATACTAGTGGTAACAGGTTCACTTTATTTTATATCGATGGTAAAACCATTCTTAGTTGAGAGAATATCCAAGCGAAATTAATACGGATAAAAAAAGATAAAAGCGCTATGGATAGTACACGGAAGGAATGACAACCTATGAAACGTGTAATGATATTGGTATTTGCAATACTTCTTTTCCTTGTGGCAGGCTGCCAGCAAAATGACTCCACAAAAGAAGAGTCTGCACAAAGTAACGATGATACAAAGTATGAAGATTATGTTTATCAAAAGTATGATCTTGATGTAAACGAAAAGGTAAAGGTCGGGGATGCTACTGCAGAAAATTCATTTGTATTAGCCTTTGACTATTCATGCCCATGGTGTCATAAATGGATGGAAGAAGTATTACCGATATTGCAGGAAAAGTATCTTGATAGTGGAAAAGCTTATTATGTTGGGCAACCACTGGTGCTTTTAAATCAATCATCGCTTCTATTATCCCATGTGGATTATTATATCGAAAAAAATCAACCCCATCAGTTATATGATGTCCAACTTCGGATGGCAAAAGAGGCACAAAACGAAAATTGGGGAACAGAAGAATATGCCGAGTCAATTCTGAAAGATTATGGAGTAGATATCAGTATCGAAGAATTGGAAAAGAATAACCCCGACCCCATTTCTCTAACACGTCACTATTCGAAAAATCTAGGAGTAGAATTTGTCCCTACTTTATATATTAATGGCATTAAAGTGTACGATGCTTTTAATTTGGAGGAAATTGAGAAAATCCTCAATGGGGAAATTAAAGAAAATGATGTAATAAAGGTTCCTGTTGTTGAAGAATAGGATATAGATATAATAATTAGTAAAATATAATCATATGAGCAGCTTATTTCATATCGAATTAGTATGAGGTAAGCTGTTTTTGAGTTGATTATCGATATATTAAGAATTAGTAAAAAAGTCATTATTTATTTAACTCTATCAAAAATGAGAGATAATAATTATATAGTAAATAATTAACTTTCATATTAGAGGTTGCGCTTAAGGAACAGCCATAAATTAGTAATAAGTTAGAGTTTAATTCTATTTTATTCATAGAGAATACCATGAAAAAATAATACTGAGATAGGGTATTGAGACAATTATATTCTTGTAAAGAATAGTTAAAAGGTTGTGTATATAACTTGCGTATTTGGTCGTATTCATTTTATTATAATTCTATCATAATAAAAAATATGGAGTACTATGAAAAATGACTTGTATATGGGCAACTGAAACTGAGTCATTTGGGGCAACTGGTGCAACCAGCCTTTACAGGAAATATCTTTGTTGATGTAAGGGTTATTTTTATGGTTTTAAGAGCTGGACTACGGCTCTTAAAATATAGAATTCTAGTAAACAAAGGGAGGATATGGTCAATTATGTTTAAAAAACTTGTGAACTTAAAATTAAAGTTCACAAAAAAACCAAAAGGGCTTAACTCTAATTAAGTTGTTGGTTGTTATTGTTATTTTTGGGATTATTGCGGCGATTGCGATTCCGATGGTAATGTCTAATAGAGACGATGCAGTACTTAGTACTAATAAGCAAAATGCTTCAATTTTACAGGATGCTGTTAATAGATATTATACTAGGAACGGTACTTACCCTGGTGCGTTAGAAAATCTTACTAAGCTGCCTAGCGGGGACAATTATAAAGGTGGCCCATATATAGAATCAGTTCCATCTGTTGAAAATACTAAAAAATGTACAGTAACAACTTTCATTTATAGTAGAGTAGATAGTGGAAAAGTTTCTTTGGCTGAGGCTTGCTTACCAACTGAATCTAAATTTGTAACAAAATAATAAAAAAGATTTTTTTACATAGACAATATCTGAGAAGGGAAGAATTCTTTTGCTAATCATTGATCTCTTTGTCATCATAATTGGACTTATACTAGGTAGTTTTTTCAATGTCGTTGCAATTCGGCTCTTAAAAAAAGAGTCAATCGACTTCCCTCCATCACATTGTGTCAATTGCAATCACCAATTATATGTACTTGATTTACTCCCTGTCTTTAGCTATTTATTTTTAAAAGGAAAATGCCGTTATTGTAAAAGCTCAATTTCACCACTATATCCATTTGGCGAATTATTGACAGCGGTTTCAATATTTTTTGTCTATAAAAATGTTGGTTTATCACTTGAACTAATTCCTACATTACTTTTAACTATCTTATTAGTAATTTCCGTTTTAACAGATATTCGCGAACAGTTAATCTTAGATATTGTCACTTTGCCTATGTTAGGAATATTAATTCTTGTTCGATTATTCATCGGTACTGAACCTTTTTGGTACTATCTTCTAGGTGGTGCTGTGGGCTTCTTATTATTACTATTCCTTGCAATTGTCAGTAAAGGAGGCATGGGCGGGGGAGATATTAAATTATATGCAGCCATTGGTGTGGCTTTGGGACCTCTCCTCACTGTCATCAGTCTCGTCCTTACGTCCTTTGTTGGAGCCATTATTGGGATTTTCCTATTGATGACAGGAAAAGTAAAAAAAGGTCAACCAATCGCTTTTGGTCCTTCTATCTTTGTAGGTACTTTAATTGCATATGTTTATGGGATCGATATTTTAGAATGGTATCTTGCCTTTTGGTAAGGTATACCTTCTAAAGGTAGAGTAAGGAATCAACAAGGTAGAGAATAATAGTATTGAGTTAAAAATAGAAAAAAATAATAGAAAAACATAAAACAAAAAGAGGAATGATACCGTGTTTCGTAAAAAAGTTTTTCAGCAATCGATTTCCATAATAACTTCCTATCTTGTGCCACGATTAAGCTTGAAAGAGGAATTCCAGTTGTTCAAAGTATTGAAAAAATAAAAATAGAAGAAGATATAATTGTGGGTGGGTGTGTTTCTCAAGCAGAAATAATTTCCGATTTACTAGAAGACGTTTTAAGTGATGAAATCCTTTCCAAGGAAATTCATATAGCAATACCAACACATAACATACTCATTCGTAAAATTACTTCTTTACTGGATATTGACGAAAATGAATTAGCTAAACTATTACAGTTTGGGGTTGGAGAAAGAATTCATTTGCCTTTTGAGAATCCGATTTATGATTTCGTGAAAATCGGATCGATTTTACCGGGTCATATGGAAGAAAAAGATGAAAACGATGAAGAATCGCTATCATTAGATGATCTTGCCCAAGGGATTCAAAAGGATTTAGAAGGTCCCAAAAGTGAAATCCTACTGTTTGCAACATCACAGTCATTGTCACAGGATTTAGCGGATATTTGTGACGATGCTGGTATTAAACCACTGACAGCGGAAATCCGTGGCTTAGCTTTACAACGTTTGCTTTCATACACGCACCCTCGCTGGTTAAATGATATTGAAATGATACTTGACGCCTCAAAGAATTCTGTCGATATTCATATTTTTAAAGATGGCTACATTGTTTTTTCAAGAATGATGTCGATTCAATCTAATGATTATGTATCAAATCGTTACAACTTATCAAGGTAACAATGAGGATGTATTACTTTTTGAAGAGGATATCCCAACTTACTCAGATAACACAAAGTCAAATTGCTGCCACCCTTGATGAAGTAAGGCAGTTTCAATCAGGATTCCTATGTCAATGACGTCGCACTTGAAATAGAGAGAGCACAGAACTTTTTCCGTTATTCCCTTAATGAACGTGAAAGTGAATTTAAGAGAATCATTGTGACGGGAGAAAGTGCAGACCAAATTTTTGAAACATTAAAAGAAAGAATGGGATTTGAAGAAATCGTCCGGAGTGATTTTCGTTCCATCCTCGATCATGACTTTATAAATGAAAATCTCTTAGATTCATGCAGTGTGGCTATCGGTCTAGCAATGAGAGCTAACGAAATCAATAAAAGGAAATAATGTGACAGGCAAAGTGTATTTTAAACGGAGGACAACATGGAAATTCGTATAAATTTATTACCTAAAACCTATAGTACAAATACCGACAAAAATGGTTATGGCCCTTTCTGATTTCATGATCAATTATTGGTATATCCTTGTTTTAGCAGTAATTCTATTATCTATTGCATTTATTGCCATAAAACGTAATCCGAAGGGTCAATATATGTTGGATTTAGTTAAATTGAAAATCCCTGTATTCGGAGCATTAGCCCAAAAGCAGATCATTGCGAGAATCTCAAGAACAATGGCCTCACTATTTGCCAGTTCTGTGCCCGTGCTGCAAATTTTAAGAATGAGTGGAGAAGTGTCAGGGAATAAAGTTTATGAAAAAGTATTAGATGAATCTCGTGAATCCTTACGAAGGGGTGCGAGTTTGTCATTGCCGCTTGCTCAAAGCTGGGTATTTCCTAGTTTAGTCAGTCACATGGTTGCAATTGGAGAGGAAACAGGGCAATTAGACACGATGTTAGAAAAGATTGCAGACTTCTATGAGGAAGAAGTGGAACAGTTGGCCTCACGTTTAAGTACCGTTATTGAACCATTAATGATTGCGATTCTGGGTATCATTGTAGGGACGATTGTACTCGCCGCCATGATGCCAATGTTCTCAATTTATCAGAACGTATAACTTTTCGAAAAAGATATCCAAAAATTGTACAACTTTACTCTATATAGAAGGTCTTTTTTAACATCATCATAAAAACTAAAATAACTCTTTAAAACAATCAGTGTTGACAGCAGAAAATAACACTAGTTTGGCCTAAAAACAAGATATCCTATATCCTCTTCCTTAGTGAATAGAACAAATACGCATGATGAGAAATTTGACGAAAGCATTCTCTAACAAGACGACAGAAGTCTTGTTTTTTTTTTGGTCCCATATGATAGGATGAAACCTACCAGCAATTGTAGGGAGGTCAAATCTAAGATGGACAAGCCTAAAAATGAGAATACGATTACGATCAAAATTAACGGAAAAGAAAGTCCGGTTCATGAAGATAACAAAAAAGACATGGTAGACCAACAAAGTGATGAAACCAACGAACAAACAGCGACAAGTGCAAATCCTCATGAGCTAGAAACGGCTGCGGCACAGGAAAAAAATGATGATAGTGATAACTTCGATTGGATTTTACCGAATACGACTCCTACTCGAATAATCGAAGAATTTCAGCAAGTTCCAGACCCAATTAAGAAGAAAAAGAAAGTGAAAGACATCACAAATATTACGACCCTTGGAACGGGATTTAAACTAAATAAACAAACCTTTAGGAAAATGAACCTTTCTACCTTTTTAGCCATCTTTTTTGCTGTGATTATTAGGGACATTCTTTGGCCTTATGTTACTTAAAATAGTCCCAGCAGAAAAAGTGATCGAGAATGAACAGCCGGTGATCAATCAAGAAGTTCAAAAGCAATCAGACAAAGAAACAAGTCAAGGCAGTGGAACATTAGAAGGCAAGCGGCAAGCTTTATCGTTAGCCGTCGTACAGGAAGGAATCTACTCTAGCAAAGAAGGAGCAGAAAACATAAAAAAAAATTTAAATGATCAAGGAATCCCAGCTGAAGTCTTTGCAGCGAACGGACAATTCGCTATTTTTGTAGGGATCTCGAGTAATGTAGAAGAGGCTAAGGTGATTGGAAACACTTTAAAAACGAGCGGAATCGATACTTACGCTAAACAGTGGAGTATTGAAGAAAAGAATCTTTCCAAATTAAATGAGGAAGAGAAAAAAGTACTTGAAATGTCATCAAAGGTTTATGCTAGTTTTAACGAAAGTATTTCCTCTGTTAATGGGAGTAATCCAATTTCACCAAAGTTAATGGAGGATGTCACAAAGCATACCTCGAGCTTAACAGCAATTGACAAGGGAAAGTTACAAAATCAGAGTATCATCGGGATTCATTCCCAACTAGAAGCAGCCTCCTCTCAATTAAAGGAATACAATAATAAACCACAATCAAGCACACTAAATAGGGTTCAACAACATCTGCTTTCCTTTTTAACCAATTATCAAAGTCTATAATAAGACAGTAGATACGATTATTTACATTCTAAATTTGTCGAGATGGTCAAAAAAGATCGATAAAAGTATTTTCCGGGAAATGGAAATAAAAACCGTAGGAAGAGGTAAACTATGATAGAGAATTTTTTCATAGTCTGCCTCTTTTTGCTCTTATAAATTTTCAAAAACACAAAGGATAGTCATTGTTTGTCATAGATAGAAATGGTAGGATGAAATTGTATCTCCCTAAATAAAATAAAGGAAGGTGAAACAATGCAAGACCTCATTTTAGCCTCATCTTCTCCACGACGAAAAGAACTTCTAGAAAATCTCCAACTATCGTTTAAAACCGTAAGTAGTGATGTGGATGAAAATTATGATCCAAATTGGGCTCCACATGAAATTGTGATGGAATTAGCTTCACGTAAGGCGAAGGCAGTCGCTTTAAATTATCCAACCTCTTTTGTGATTGGATCTGACACGATTGTGGTAAAGGATGACCAGATTTTAGGAAAACCACAAACACGTGAAGAAGCTTTTTCAATGTTACAAATTTTATCAGGTAAAACGCATTCAGTTTTTACAGGTGTTGCGATTATAACGCCAAAGGAAGAAATTACATTTTATGAAAAAACGGATGTAGAGTTTTGGGAGTTATCCCAGGAAGAAATTCATCAGTATCTTGACACAGGTGAACCGTTTGATAAAGCTGGTGCTTATGGGATACAGGGCTTTGGTAGTCTTCTTGTGAAAAAGATAACAGGAGATTACTTTGCTGTTGTTGGACTTCCAGTTGCGCGAACGATGAGAGAACTGAAAAAGGCAGGATTTGATCGTTTTTCTCGATAACTCCCGCTCGGATAGTCCGAGGATAGGGAGGAAATTATTTTGACAACTGAATCATTGATGATCCGTGATTTTCCAAAGGATGAAAGACCTAGAGAACGGTTTGTTCAATCAGGGCCGGAAAGTTTATCCAATCATGAATTACTGGCCCTTATGCTCCGGACAGGAACAAAAGAAGAATCTGTCCTGCAATTAGCAAACCGACTACTAACGCATTTTGAAGGATTGCGATTATTAAAGGATGCCACACTTGATGAAATGACGGCTATTAAAGGCATTGGTTCTGCGAAAGCGATCCAAGTTCTTGCTGCCATTGAATTAGGTAGAAGAGTCTCCAATTTAAACTACGATGACCGCTATGTAATCCGCTCCCCGGAAGATGGGGCTAAATATGTCATGAACGACATGCGCTTCCTCACACAAGAACACTTCGTCACACTTTATTTAAATACGAAAAATCAAGTCATGAATAAAAAAACCATCTTTATTGGCAGCCTAAACGCGTCGATCGTGCATCCGCGCGAGGTATATAAGGAAGCTTTACGACGTTCAGCCGCTTCAATCATTTGCATCCATAATCACCCCAGTGGCGACCCCTCACCAAGTCGCGAAGACATAGAAGTAACGAAGCGTTTAAACGAATGTGGGAGGATTTTAGGCATTGATTTGCTCGATCATTTGATCATCGGTGAAAATAAATTTGTCTCTTTGAAGGAGAAAGGGTACTTATAAGACTATGATTTTGGAGTTGGTTGCGATATAATATAGTTTGTGATTTTTTGACAAAAATTGATGTTTTGTAACAAATTTTCTTACAACGACGAAATGCGATAAAATGAAGTGGATAATAGATAAACTTAGTTTGCAATTGTTAGAAGCACAGAGGTAAAGCTGCCATTAATCGGAGAGGTATTTTTCTGTTTTAAGGAGAAAAATGAGGTCGACTACTTGTGCATTATGTTTTAGAAGGGGAGATACAAGCATGTTTGGAATTGGGACAAGAGACCTTGGAATTGATCTAGGGACTGCGAACACATTAGTTTATGTAAAAGGAAAAGGGGTCGTCGTAAGAGAACCATCTGTTGTTGCCTTACAAACGGATACGAAGAATATTGTTGCTGTTGGGAATGATGCGAAAAATATGATTGGTCGTACTCCAGGGAATGTTGTGGCATTGCGTCCAATGAAAGATGGAGTCATTGCTGATTATGATACAACTGCCGTGATGATGAAGTACTATATTAAAGAAGCAACAAAGTCAAAAAGTATTTTTTCTGGGAAACCGTATGTGATGATCTGTGTTCCATCCGGGATCACAGCAGTAGAAGAGAGAGCGGTAGTTGATGCCACTCGCCAAGCGGGAGCAAGAGATGCCTATACGATCGAAGAACCGTTTGCAGCAGCGATTGGTGCGAATCTACCTGTTTGGGAACCAACGGGTAGTATGGTCGTTGATATTGGCGGTGGAACGACTGAAGTCGCAATTATCTCATTAGGTGGAATTGTTACCAGTCAATCCGTTCGAATTGCTGGCGATGAAATGGATGAAGCGATTGTGAACTATATCCGTAAAACGTACAATTTAATGATTGGGGAACGGACTTCAGAAGCCATCAAAATGGAAATCGGTTCTGCAGGGGAACCAGACGGAATTGAAAATATGGAAATCCGTGGTCGTGACCTTTTAACAGGATTGCCAAAAACAATTGAAATCACAGCAAAAGAGATTTCCAATGCTCTAAAAGATACGGTATTATCGATTGTTGATGCTGTAAAAGTAACATTAGAAAGAACGCCACCAGAACTTGCTGCGGACATCATGGATCGTGGGATTGTTTTAACAGGTGGAGGAGCGCTTCTGCATAATATGGACAAAGTCATCAGTGAAGAAACAAACATGCCTGTCTTAATTGCGGAAAATCCACTGGATTGTGTTGCGATTGGAACAGGAAAAGCATTAGATCATATTCATTTATTTAAAAATAAAGCGAAAGATGCTCGCTAACATTCAGTATAGAGGTGTGTAACCAATGCCACAGTTCTTTTTGAACAAACGCCTGATTATTTTGCTTGTTAGCATTATCATTCTCGTGGCATTAATAGGGTTTTCACTAAAAGAACGTGAAGAATTGACCTGGCCTGAACAGTTCGTCAAAGATACTGTTGGCTGGGCTCAAACCCTTGTGTCTAGACCGGCCCATTATTTCGCCGGTTTTTTTGAAAATGTAAAGGACTTGCAAAATACATATGAGGAAAATAAAGAGTTAAAGTCTAAGCTAAATGAATTAGCGCAGCTAAAAGCAAATGTACAGAGCTTAGAAGATGAAAATGAAAAACTAAGAGATATATTAGATAAAGAAGAATCATTAAGTGACTTTGAGCCGATCCAGGCAACAGTGATTGGACGTGATCCAGGTCGTTGGAATGAGCTTGTGATTATTAATAAAGGCACTACGGATGGAATAGAAGCAAGTATGTCCTGTGATTACTTCATCTGGATTGATTGGAAAAGTGAAAAATAGCCGTCAATTTACTTCAACCGTTCAGCTTTTGAGTTCAAATGATCCGACAAACCGCGTTTCTGCTGAAATTCTTGGAGGCGATCAAATCTATAATGGTCAAATAGAAGGATTTGATCGAGAACAAGAGATGTTGTTGTTAAAAAGAATTCCTTATGAAGCGAAAATTAAAAAAGGTCAAATTGTCGAAACTTCTGGTTTGGGTGGAATTTTCCCATCAGGGCTTGTCATTGGAACCGTTGAAGAGGTTGTGCCAGATGAATATGGCTTAACACAAACAGCTTATGTAAAACCAGGTGCTAATTTCTATGATATTGAGCATGTCATGGTGGCAAAAAGGACTATGACTCAGCCTGAATTAAGTGATATGATGGGTGAGGAGGAGGAGAAAGAGTAATGAAATTTTTTCTTCCTCTTATCATTAGTTTAAGTTTTATTTTTGAAAGTATCTTTGTGGAACTATTACCAGAAGCTTTCTCAAAGAGTGATATGATATTAGTCCCGCATTTTCTTATGGTGATGATCATCTTTACCACGATCTATGGTAATCAGAAGCATGGTCTCATATATGGTTTTATATTTGGTCTTTTATTTGATGTTGTCTACACCGAAATCATTGGAATCTATCTTTTTCTCATCCCAGTGGTTACTAAAATTGTTTCTTGGTTGATGAAATTGCTACAATCAAATATTTTTGTTGCTCTTGTTGTCACTATTAATCGGTGTTACCTTACTAGAATTAGGTGTCTATGAAATGAATTTTCTTATTGGGATCACAAAGATGAATTTTACTAGTTTCCTGAATGTTAGATTGGTACCAACATTAATCCTAAATCTAATATTTATTGTCATTGTGGCTTTCCCTTTAAAAAGATTTATGGATGCTTATGCACAATCATTAAAAGATTAGTTGTATTCTCCATTATTATTTTGAGAAAAGAGCTTTATAAAAAGGGTATTTAAAGGATTTTGTCGAAGTTATAAAGCGGTTTTTCTAATTTTATAAATATAAAGATAATCCGTTACATTAAATGTATAGATAAAAATAATAGAGAGTATTCTTTCTAATGCTTTCTTAGTATGACAGTGCTCTAGTTGAGGTGAATATCTTAATAATGAAAAAACTCCAAAATGTAACAATTAAAGGAACGAAAGAAGGGATTGCCCTTCATTTAAATGATAGTTGCTCCTTTGATGAGTTAAAGAAAGAGCTCCAGATGAAGTTAAGGGAAAGCTCTCATTCGCAGGTAGACCACCAGCTAATCACTGTAAAGGTCCAATTGGGTAATCGCTATTTAACAGAAGAAAAAATAGAAGAATTAAAAGATATTATTGATGAAAACCAACATCTGATTGTTGATTCGATTCATTCGAATGTCATGACAAAAGATGAAGTTGAACTTTCGAGACAGGAACTTGAGATTGTTTCTGTTACGGGAATTGTTCGTTCTGGACAAGTGTTAAAAGTACCAGGGGACTTATTGTTAATTGGTGATGTAAACCCAGGTGGAACGGTGATGGCTGGGGGGAATATTTTTGTTATGGGCATCTTAAAAGGGATCGCCCATGCAGGCTGTAATGGAAATGAGGAAGCTGTGATTGCAGCTTCTAGCTTGAAACCATCACAGCTTCGTATCGGTGAACATATTAATCGATCACCCGATCACAAGGTGGATGATGAAGACGCAAGAGAAATGGAATGTGCTTATATTGATGACAATAATCAAATGATGATTGATAGATTACAAGTTTTAATGCATATTCGGCCTAATTTAACGAGATTGGAAAGGGGACTGTAGGATGGGCGAAGCAATCGTTATTACATCAGGGAAAGGCGGAGTTGGTAAAACGACAACTTCTGCAAACATTGGAACAGCCCTAGCTATTCAAGGTAAACGTGTCTGTTTAGTAGATACAGATATCGGTTTACGTAACCTTGATGTTGTCATGGGGCTAGAAAATAGAATCATCTATGATCTTGTCGACGTAATTGAAGAAAGATGTAAATTACACCAAGCACTAGTAAAGGATAAACGATTTGATGATCTTCTCTATCTTCTACCTGCTGCACAGACAAGTGATAAAAATGCCATAAAACCAGAACAAATGAAAACCTTGATTGACAATTTAAAAGCAGACTATGATTATATTATTATCGATTGCCCAGCAGGTATTGAACAAGGTTATAAAAATGCGGTTGCTGGTGCAGATAAAGCGATTGTCGTTACCACTCCTGAAGTATCTGCTGTCAGAGATGCAGACCGTATCATTGGTTTACTTGAAAAGGAAGAAGGAGTAGAAGCGCCTAAGTTAGTCATTAATCGTATTCGTAGTCATATGATGAAAAATGGACAAATGTTGGATGTCGATGAGGTAACATCACATTTATCCATCGATTTAATCGGAATTGTCGCCGATGATGATGAAGTGATTAAGGCGTCCAATAGTGGCGAGCCCATTGTATTAAATCCTAACAGTCGAGCAAGTATTGCTTATCGTAATATTGCAAGAAGAATATTAGGTGAGTCAATCCCACTTCAACAACTAGAACAAGAACATCGCGGTGTTTTTTCGAAAATTAAGAAATTTTTTGGTGGAAAGTAAATTGGATTTATTTCGTTTTATAATTAAAGATAAAGATCAGGCACGAGCAATCCTACTATGAGATGGCTCGTGCTTTTTTTATTTTATTTAGCAGTGGTTAACCCTACGGAAAATCCCTGATCTTCCGGCGGATGCCTCAGATTTTTTTAAGGGAAATTCGACGGGAGAATTTGATTATCATAAATCTCAAAATCACCTCATAGACTTGTACTACTAAATGTCGTATAAGGAGAATGGTGGGGATTATGCGTTCAAGTAGTGATGAGATTCGAAAAAGGATTGAAAAAAGAAAGAAGCAGCGGGAACGAATGGCAAGAAACAGCGAGCCCGAAAAAAAGGATGTTCGCAGTACAGATTCCCGTAAAAAGGATAGAAAAATCCCATGGATAGAAGATGAAGAACGATATGGATTTGATTCGATGACATCCTATGAAAGTGGTCCGAACGAGGAGGACAATCATCCATTATTTAGTAAAGAAGCTTTTATTTTTAAACTATTAGCCTCAGCGGTGTTGGTGTTGCTGGTTGCGATTATGTTTCGAAATGATACACCTGGGTTAGATCCTGCACGAAATTTTGTGACAAAGTCGATGAATGAAGAATTCCAATTTGCAGCCGTTTCTGATTGGTATGAAGGTACATTTGGAAAACCACTTGCCCTTTTTCCTGAAAAAACAGAAGAAAAAACCGAATTAGTTGATGGCCCATCCTATGCCTTGCCTGCGTCTGGAAAAATATTAGAGGAATTTGGCGAAAATGGACAAAGAATTACGATTGAAACGGGTAAAGGAGCCATGGTAGAGGCCATGAATGGGGGACTTGTTCTCGAAATTGGTGAAAAAGAGGGATTCGGTCAAACTGTTGTGATCCAACATCCTGATAAAAGTGAGTCCTGGTATGGAAATTTAAGTGCTGTTGATGTCACGCTGTATGAATATATTGAAAAAGGTGCAGTTGTTGGTAAAGCTACTGATTATGAGGATGGAACAAATAGCTCCTTCTACTTTGCCATTAGAGAAGGTGAAAACTTTGTTGATCCAATACAGGTGATCCAATTTGAATAAATTTTTTCGTTTGATCAAACAGATTCATATTCATCCATTGTTATGGCTTGTGATGGCCTTATCGATTTTGACAGGTCATTTTCTTGAACTGTCTATTTTTTTGTCTATTATTTTTATTCATGAACTTGGACATGGAATGGCTGCGACATACTTTTCTTGGAGAGTGAAGCGGATTTCAATGCTTCCATTTGGTGGCGTAGCCGAGGTCGACGAACATGGAAATCGGCCTTTAAAGGAAGAAGTGATTGTCACGTTGGCAGGACCACTGCAACATGTTTGGATGATGGGCTTGGCTTTTATTTTACACCAACTTTTTTGGTTTTCGGATGATTACTATCAAAGGTTTATGGATTTTAATCTGATGGTTCTCGTCTTTAACCTTCTCCCGATTTGGCCGCTTGATGGTGGAAAACTCATCTATTTATGGAGGTCAAGAAAGGAATCCTTTTCAAATGCCCACCAAAAAACGATCTTTATTTCTTGTTTAAGTCTTGTAACATTTTTAATTTGTTTATTGCTCATTCAACCAATTAATATCAATTTATGGATCATTGCTAGCTTCCTAGCCTTTTCACTTTATTATGAATGGAAACAAAGACATTATGTGTTTGTCCGCTTTCTATTGGAACGATTTTATGGAAAAAAAGTTGAATTTAAAGCACTAAGAACCATTCATGTAAAGGAAGATGAGTCCGTTACAGCTGTTCTTGAACAATTTCAACGAGGTTGTAAACATCTTATTATTATTGATAAAGAGGAAAATGAAACAGAGCAATTAGACGAGAATGAATTATTACATGCTTATTTTGTAGAAAAAAGGCATTCGGCCAAAATGAGTGAGTTGCTTTATCCCTATTAAAAAGTCATAATAATAGTAGTGAAAAATGAGTGAACGGTGCTATAAGTTCACTCATTTTTAAATGGAAAAGGTGAGGAAAGAACGTTGAAAAAGCTGATTGTTAATGTATTAACAAGAGAAAAGCGGTTTGCTCTTTTGGATGGAAAAAAAGTAGAAAAACTAGAGATTAGACAACCTAAATTTAGTACTCTTGTTGGAAATATGTATTTAGGAACGGTTACGAAAGTATTGCCTGGAATGAATGCGGCTTTTGTGGATATTGGTGAAGATAAGAATGGTTTTATTTATCGAGATAAATTAGCCTCATTTGTTCTGTCCCAAGAGTCAAAGGATGAAAAAGAAAAAAAGAGTGTTTCATCTTTTGTCCATCAAGGTGAGAAATTAATCGTTCAAGTCGAAAAGGATGCAACAGGAACAAAAGGGCCTCGGCTTAATGGGATTATTGAATGGCCAAGTGACAATGTAATTTATATGCCAAAGGGGAAATATATCGCCATTTCTAAAAAAATTGAGGACCCTAATAAGAAAGGGCAAATACGTCAATTTGGTCATAGTATTAAAGGTGAGGAAGAGGGCTTTATTTTTCGCACAAGCAGTTCTGTCACTTCGCAAAATGATCTTATGCTGGAAATCGATAAGTTACGAATGAATCATCATAACCTTGAGCTGAAAGCAAAGTCCATCAAAAAACCTGGATTGCTTTTTGAAACTGATCAGTTTTTTCATGATCTGGTTGAAGTGATTAAACCAATTGCTACGAAACTTGAGGTCGTTGTCGATGATCGCTCATTAATGGAAAACCTGAAAAGTGTTTATCCAGCTTTATCGATTAGCCATTATACTGGATCTGAAAATATTTTTTCATGCTTTCAACTAAACGGTGAAGTCGAAAAAGCACTGAAAAGGATTGTTTGGCTTTCGAATGGAGCTTATTTAGTCGTTGACGAAGTAGAAGCTTTAACGATTATGGATGTCAATACCGGGAAATATTCGGGCAAGCAGGATTTAGCAGATACCGTGCTGAAAACAAATCTTTTGGCAGCTGAGGAGGCTGCAAGACAAATTGTTCTACGTGATTTGGCGGGGATGATTCTCATTGATTTTATTGATATGAAATCAGAAATGGATCGGAATTCAGTCATGCATACTCTGGCAACAGAATTAAAGAAAGATGATCGTCAACACAGGATCATTGGCTTTACTGCGTTAGGGATTCTCCAATTAACGAGGAAAAAGACAAAGGTTTCAGTTTCGGAAAGTTTATTGGAAAAATGTCCCGTATGTGAAGGGTTGGGTAAAGTTCCAAGCGCAGAAACGATTGTCTTTCGACTTGAAAGGGAATTGTTTGAATATCGTTATAAAGATTTTGATCGTGTAACGATTCAATGTACAGAAGAAGTGAAAGGGATCTTTTGTGGTGAGCAGCATGTACATTTGAAAAGGCTGGAAGAAATTCTTGGATTTTCCATCTCTTTCAATGTGGTTGAACATGAAAAACCCTTTTACCAAATCGTTCAGTTGCATTAAAATCTTGATTGACAGTTGGTAGGCTTTATGATAAAATTTCTTATGTTATGTTTGTAGCACCCGTGCTACAACCGCTCAGATCAGGTTTTTAAGTATAGCGAATTGCTATCACCTGTAATTGGCGAGTCTTAGTTTATAAGGAGGTGCAGTTATGTACGCAGTTATCGAAACAGGCGGTAAGCAAGTAAAAGTAGAAGAAGGTCAAGCAATCTACATTGAAAAGCTAAATGCTGAAGCAGGTGAAACGGTTACTTTTGACAAAGTCCTTTTAGTTGGTGGAGAAAACGTAAAGGTAGGAAGCCCATTAGTTGAGGGAGCTACAGTTACAGCTAAAGTTGAAAAACAAGGTCGCGCTAAAAAGATCGTTGTTTTCAAATATAAAGCAAAGAAAAACTACCACAAAAAGCAAGGTCATCGTCAACCATACACTAAAGTTGTGATTGAAAAAATCAACGCTTAAGGTGTAGATGATGATAGACATTACGATTAATCGTAGCAAAAGTGGTTTCATTGTATCATTTACCATGAGCGGACATGCATTATATGCAGATCATGGCAAGGATCTTGTTTGTGCTGGAGCATCAGCTGTTTCCTTTGGTACCATAAATGCCGTTCATGCATTAACCGGGGTTATTCCTGATATTGTACAAGAGGAAAGTGGATTTTTGAGCTGTTCTATTCCGGAAAACCTTCCGAATGACGTTCAAGACAAAATTCAACTTTTACTCCAAGGAATGATCATTTCATTACAGACGATTGAAGAACAATATGGTGAGCATATTAAAATAACCTTCAAAGAGTAGGAGGTGGAATACATGTTACTAAAATTAGATATTCAGTTTTTCGCATCTAAAAAAGGGGTAGGTTCTACAAGAAACGGACGTGACTCTATCGCTAAGCGTCTTGGCGCTAAGCGTGCAGATGGACAATTTGTTACAGGCGGTAGCATTCTTTATCGTCAACGTGGAACAAAAATCTATCCAGGAGAAAACGTTGGTCGTGGTGGTGACGATACTTTATTCGCTAAAGTTGACGGTGTTGTTAAATTTGAGCGTTTAGGTCGTGATCGTAAACAAGTGAGCGTATACCCAGCTGCTCAAGAAGCATAAACTTCTAACAAAAACTCTAGCCTTTATGGTTAGAGTTTTTTTTTCTAAAATGTCTCTAATCTCCACAGAAATACACTCATCTCTTTTTCCTCGAAAAAGCATACTCTCTTCTACTTTTTTTGATATACTATCAAAAAGCACTCTAAAACAGTAAAGTAAATGTGTGGGGTATTTAAGATGATAAATAAAGATTGGAATAAGATAGAGTTACTTCGCCACGTACGACATGACTGGCTAAATAAACTTCAATTGATAAAAGGAAATTTAGACTTAAATAAAATTGATCGAACAAAAGAAATCATTTCAGAAATTGTTATTGAAGCACAAAATGAAACGAAATTGTCTAATTTACATTTCCCCAATTTTACTTTATTACTGCTTACTCATAATTGGGAGCAACATAAGTTTCAAATTGATTTTGAAGTGATCAATGACATAAAATGCAAAGTGATTGACGATGATTTGTTAACGAATTGGATAAACGCCTTTTTTTCACAGCTCAATAAAGCGCTTAAACCATTTGCTGAAAATCAATTATCACTAACCATTGAACCTGAGGAGCAAGGAATTCGTTTCTTTTTAGATTTTTGTGGAACAATAGAGAATATAGAATGTATACAACACTTTCTCGATCAATCGTATCATGGTGTGGAAATGGATCCATTTCATTTAACAGATGGAGAGTTTTCACTAGAGGTCTTTTTTTCAGTAAGAGAGTAAATCATACATAATTCAAAATGATTAATAACCGAAGCTTGGAAAAGCTACTAGGCTTTTTCAAAAATTAGTCGGGAGGATTACAATTTATGTTTATAGATCAAGTTAAAATATATGTAAAAGGCGGAGATGGCGGTAATGGTATGGTCGCCTTTCGTCGTGAAAAATATGTACCAATGGGTGGCCCAGCTGGCGGAGATGGCGGAAGGGGAGCAGATGTAATCTTTGAGGTAGAAGAAGGACTTCGTACCTTAATGGATTTCCGTTATCAGCGACATTTTAAAGCTCCACGCGGGGAGCATGGAATGTCTAAAAATCAACATGGCCATGGTGCTAAAGACATGATTCTAAAAGTACCACCAGGAACAGTTGTGACAAATGCTGAAACAGGTGATGTTATTGCCGATTTAACGGAGCATGGTCAACGTGCAGTCATTGCAAAAGGTGGAAGAGGGGGACGTGGAAATTCACGCTTTGCGACCCCGGCAAATCCAGCACCAGAGTTATCTGAACATGGTGAGCCAGGACAAGAAAGAGATGTCATCCTTGAATTAAAGCTGTTAGCAGATGTTGGTCTTGTTGGGTTTCCTAGTGTAGGAAAGTCTACGTTATTATCTGTTGTTTCTTCCGCAAAACCAAAAATTGCTGAATATCATTTTACCACTCTTGTTCCTAATTTAGGAATGGTGGAAACAGAAGATAGTCGTAGCTTTGTCATGGCCGATCTCCCAGGTCTAATTGAAGGAGCTCATTCAGGAGTAGGGTTAGGTCATCAATTCTTACGACATATTGAAAGAACAAGAGTTATTATTCATGTGATTGATATGGCTGCTACTGAAGGTCGTGATCCATATGAGGACTATTTGACGATTAATAAAGAATTAGAACAATATAATTTACGGCTGATGGAAAGACCACAAGTGATCGTTGCTAATAAAATGGATATGCCTGATGCAGAGGAAAATTTGGCGGAATTTAAACAAAAATTACAAGAAGATTATCCGATTTTCCCCATTTCTGCGATAACAAGAAAAGGCTTAAGAGAATTATTATTTGCGATTGCTGATATGCTGGAGGAAACGCCAGAATTTCCGTTAAATGTTGCGGAGGAAGAACAAGACGTACACCATGTCCTTTATAAACATGAAGCGAAGCAAGAAGAATATGAAATTACGAGAGATGATGCTGGTAATTATATTTTATCAGGCGATGCGGTTGAGAAGCTCTTTAAGATGACTGATTTCTCGAGAGATGAATCGGTTAGACGCTTTGCCCGTCAGCTTCGGGGAATGGGCATTGATGATGCGCTTCGAGAAAGAGGAGCAAAGGATGGTGACATCGTTAAACTGTTAGAATTTGAGTTCGAATTTATTGAATAGCCTTCTTTAACTTTTTGGGGGGAGAGGTATGAGACAGCAGAAGAAACCAGATAAAAAATTTTATTTGGTTAGAGAAGATGTTTTACCAGAAGCCATGAAAAAAACAATTGAGGCAAAAGAACTACTTGATAGAGGAAAAGCAGAATCCGTTTGGGAAGCTGTTCAGCAAGTGGACTTGAGTAGAAGTGCTTTTTATAAGTATCGTGATACCGTTTTTCCTTTTCATACTGTTGTAAAGGAAAGGCTGATCACGTTGTTTTTCTATTTAGCAGATCGTTCAGGGACTCTCTCAAATCTTTTAACGACTGTTGCATCAACGGGATGCAATGTATTAACGATCCATCAGACCATTCCACTACAAGGAAGGGCAAACGTAACGATGTCGATTAATATAGAAAATATGGAAGTTGATATTGACGAGTTATTAACAAAGTTAAGAGGCTTGGAATTCGTCGAAAAAGTGGAGGTGCTTGGCTCAGGTACATGATTCATGTACTTGTACCAACACCTTTTTTTAGTCATCATGCTCTAGTAGAAAAATTGTTTTCAATGTTGTGAATCAAAACTGTGATGACATTAGTTTTCTTCTAAAAGCAACATTTGAGAAAAGAGCCATGTACAATTATTTTTTATCATGGTAAAGTGTTTGTAAAATACTAAATATAGGGAGAAAAAATACGTGAAAACAGGTTATTTAGGTCCTAAAGCGACTTTTACAGATTTAGCAGCTAGAGAAATGTTTCCAGATTATGAGGCTGTGGCCTTTACGACCATCCCCGATTGTATTGATGCTGTAGTGAATGATGAAATAGATATTGCCGTTGTACCGCTCGAGAATGCCCTTGAAGGCTCGGTAAATATCACATTAGACTATTTGATCCATGAAGTCGATTTGCCCGTCAGAGGCGAACTCTCGGCCCCAATTCGACAACATTTAATGGTACATCCCAATCAAGTGGATCACTGGAAAGAGTTAAACATTATTTATAGTCATACCCATGCGATTGCCCAATGCCATAAGTTTTTACACTCAGAATTAAAGGGTGTACGAACAGAAAGCTATACTTCCACAGCTGGAGCAGCTCAGTATGTCATGGAACACCCTGATGAACCAATTGGTGCGATTGCCAATGAATTAGCCGCAAAAGAATATGGTTTGGTGATTGTCAAACCGGATATCCATGATTTTAATTATAATCGGACACGCTTTGTTTTCTTATGTAAGCAGCCATTAGAATTACCAATCAAACCAAACTTTGTTGGTTACAAAACGACATTGATGGTTACATTACCAGAAGACCGTTCAGGAGCTCTTCACCAAGTGTTATCAGCTTTCTCATGGCGTAACCTCAATTTAATTAAAATTGAATCACGACCAACCAAAACAGGCTTAGGTAATTATTTCTTTATTATTGATATTGATAAGGCATTAGATGATGTATTAATTCCAGGGGCGATTGCTGAAATCGAAGCACTGGGTTGTCAAGTGAAGGTATTCGGTAGTTATCCTTACTATCAGCTACAGGCAAAATAAAGAATAGAGGCTCAAGGTCCCTGAGCCTCTATTCTTTAATCTATTGTATCAATTAGAAAATTCGCTTCTCGCAATGCATTCTCTGCATCATCAAGTGCTTTTTTTGAAGAAGCACTCAATGTATGAAGATGAATTCCATTTGTTAATTCTAACAAGTAAGAGGCTTTTGTCTCCCTCACTTTTCTCATAAATTCACTCACTTCTTTTCGATTTGAAACTAGAATAGACGCGGTTAAATCTCCGTAGACTGGATGCTCAATTCTGACGTCTTTCACGGTAACACCGTGATCAACGATCATATTCAGTTCCTCTTCGGTCCGTTCTGGTGGATGATTACAAGCGATGGTCCGCTCGAAATTGACAGTTGGTTTTACATTTTTCATATAGATATACCCTTGACTTGTTGCAAGAATCGGTTCATTCTTCGCTTTCAGTAAGGAAATATCTCCGACAATTACCTGTCTACTTACATTTGTTTTCGCTGCTAACTCACTACCGGTAAACGGTACATCTGACTCTTTTAATAGTGATAAAATGTGTTCACGTCGATCCTCTCCCGAAACTTTTTTTACTGCTTTCATGCTTTTTCTTCCCCCTTAACAAAATTAAATCTCCATTACCCTGCATGCTGCAATGATCTTTACAAGCGCTTGTCCTAAATCTGTCAGATCCTCTTCGGTCGTATGTTGGCCAAAAGAAATACGGATAAATTCCTTGCCAATTTTCTCTGGTATTTCCATGGCAACCATCGTTTTAGATGCGGCTTTCTGACCGGTAGCACACGCACTTCCTGTTGAAATTGCAAATCCAAGTCTATTGCATTCAAGCATAACCCATTGGCCTTCAAGACCATGCAGTCTGAGCCCAATGGTATGAGGAATTTGCTCATCCCCGGTACTTCCATAAATGGTCACCCTGTTTTTTTCTTTTTCTAAAAGGGACAGGAATAAATTTCGTAACTTTTTTGCTTGTTGCAGACTAGAAGATAAATCCTTATAACAATTTTGCGCAGCCACTGTCATTGCCGCGATAGCAGGAACGTTAACCGTACCAGGTCTAAAACCATTTTCATGGGATGTTCCAGGATAATATTGTTTCCATGCTAGTGTTGGATTGACATAGGCGACCCCTGTTCCTTTTGGTCCATAAAATTTATGAGAAGAAATCGATAAACCATCCACCACGTTTGCAATTGGTTTAAGATCGATTTTTGCAAAAGAATGCACCGTATCACAATGAAATAGAATGCCTTGCTCTTTACACCACTTGGCAATTTCAAATACAGGTTGGATGGAACCAATTTCGGAATTAGCATGTTGGATGGCGATAAGGACAGTATCTTCTCTTGTTGCGCTTTTTAAAGCCTCGATATCAATGCGACCCACTTCATTTAATGGTAATAAGGTTACCTCATAGTCTTGTTCTGATAGTGATGTTAAAGAACTCCGGATCGAAGTATGTTCAGCCATATTAGAAATAATATGGAAACCCGGTTTTTTCTTTGCGGACAGAAGTGCTTGGATACTTAGAAAGTTACTTTCAGAGCCACCACTTGTGAAATAAATCCCACTTTTTTCAACACCAAGCATTTCAGCGAATTCATGACGGCAATTTTCTACTATATCCTTTGCTTCAGTGCCAAAATCATGAAGACTTCCTGTATTACCGTAGTATTTTGTCGCTGCTTCTACATATACATTAGCTGCTTCTCTATCAAGAGGAGTACTCGCTGCATAATCAAAATATTTCATTTCAGTCCACCTGCTTTTCTATAAAATAATGACTTTACGATAAAAGATCGAAATCTAATTCTTATAGTATCAAATTTACCAGAAATCCGAAAAAAACACTTGTCATTAGTTTAAATCTATGTAAATATATGTGTCAAGACACTTGTTAACTTAAGAGAGGCTGATGACATAAACATGAATTCAAATGTTGTAATCATTGGAAGTGGAATCGCTGCTTTGCAGCTAGCAAAAAAATTACGTCATGATTTAAATGTGATTATTTTCACAAAGTCAAATATAACAACAAGCAATTCTTATTTAGCTCAAGGTGGAATCGCTGTTGCCATGTCTGATAACGATAATTGGAATAAACATTATAGTGATACATTAGAAGCTGGACGTTACCATAATAACGAAGAGGCAGTAGCTCAAATGACAAAAGAAGCGCCTGCTTTAATAAAAGAACTCATTCATGAAGGTGCACCTTTTGACAGAGATGGATTAGGTCAAATAAAACTTGGTCTCGAAGGAGCTCATAGTGAAAAAAGAATTATTCACGGTGGGGGAGATGCTACAGGTAAAACGGTCATTGATTTTTTGCAAACTCAAACACAAGATATTAGGATCGTTGAAAATGCCACAGTTTATGATTTATTGATAGATGAAAATCGATGTGTTGGTGTTAAGGTGAAAGATCAGAGTGGGAGAAACCTATCTGTTACAGCAGATCATGTCGTGATTGCTACAGGTGGAATCGGTCAAATCTATAGCTTTACATCTAGTGCTGCGACAGTTACGGGAGACGGAATTGCTTTAGCCTACCGTGCTGGTGCAGAACTCACAGATATGGAATTTGTGCAATTCCATCCAACCCTTCTTTATGCAAATGGAAAAGGTGTTGGCCTTGTTTCAGAAGCGGTTAGAGGGGAAGGGGCAAGATTAGTAACAGAAGATGGAACCTATATCATGGAAGGTGTCCATCCATATAAAGATTTGGCTCCAAGACATGTTGTATCACAGACGATTTATCAAAATATGAAAAAAGGAAAGTCTGTCTACTTAGACATTACATGTATTCAAGACTTTGAATCTCTATTTCCGACTGTTACGTCGATATGCAAGGAACATGGAATCGATTTACATGCCGGAAAAATACCTGTTGTGCCTGGTTGCCATTTTTTAAATGGTGGAATTCGAACGGATTTAAATGGTCAAACATCGATTGCAGGTTTGTATGCGATTGGAGAAGCGGCATGTACAGGTGTTCATGGGGCAAATCGATTAGCAAGTAATTCATTATTAGAGGGTTTATATTTTGGTGATAAATTAGCAGAGTGCATTAATGAGGCTCCAATCACAAATGGGCACGTAAAAATCAAACCAAAACAACAGAAACAAATGTTGTTACAATCATGAATTGCCTGACATATCAACGTTAAAAATGACCATGATGGATCGAACTGGTATTTCACGTACTGGAGAAGCTCTCGAAACACAGCTGAAATTCCTAGAAAGCTATAACGTTCACCATTGGTTAGAGGCAGATTTGGATGATTTATCACAAGAAGAGTTAACGAAAGTCTTTATGCTGATAAGTTCGTGGCTTGTGACGAAAGCTGCTCTAAAGAGAACCGAAAGCCGGGGAGGCCATCTACGTGCTGATACTCCGAATGAAGAGCAGCAATGGGAGAAACAACAAATCATTTTACAAAAGAACGGTGTACGAGTTGAATCAATAAAAACAAAAATAACAACTTGAGCCATTTTTTTTACTTTTGATAGTCTAGTAGTTTAATAGGGTTGGCTTTATTTTTAAAAACAGGGGTGTAGGAAAATGAGTATTTTACAATCAATGACAAATAAAATGATTCCAGAACAATATAAGCAAATGTCCACTGAGGAATTGGAAAATCGCATTAAAGAAGTCAAAGCAAGATTAGGGGATCGCTTATTTATTCCGGGGCATCATTATCAAAAGGACGAAGTGATCAAATATGCTGATGCAAAAGGGGATTCATTAGTACTTGCGCAACTATCTGCACAAAACAAATCCGCGGAGTTTATTGCTTTTTGCGGTGTTCACTTTATGGCTGAAACCGCAGATATTTTAACGACAGATGGGCAAAAAGTCTTCTTACCAGATATGCGAGCAGGCTGCTCTATGGCAGATATGGCTGATATTCATCAAACAGAGCGTGCCTGGGATGTGCTTACCGAGACTTTTGGAGATACCATCTTACCTTTAACCTATGTTAATTCAACGGCTGCGATTAAGGCATTTGTAGGCGAGCACGGCGGTGCAACCGTTACGTCATCAAATGCTGAAAACATGGTAACTTGGGCTTTTGAACAAAAAGAGAGAATCTTGTTTTTACCTGATCAGCATTTAGGTCGGAATACAGCTTTCAATTTAGGTGTTCCATTAGAGCAAATGGCTGTATGGGACCCCATTCAAAATAAATTAATCTATGAAGGAAACGTTGAAGGGATAAAAGTCATTTTATGGAAGGGTCACTGTTCCGTTCATGAAAACTTTACAGTGGCAAATGTTCAATCAGTAAGAGAACAACATCCAGAAATGAAAATTATTGTTCACCCTGAATGCACACATGAAGTGGTTTCATTAAGTGATATGGCTGGATCGACGAATTATATTATAAAAGCCATTGAAAATTCAGAACCAGGCTCATCATGGGCAATCGGAACGGAACATAATTTAGTTAATCGAATCATTCAAGAACATCGGGATAAAAAGATCATTTCATTAAATCCGTATATGTGTTCATGTTTAACGATGAATCGAATCGATCTTCCACATTTAGCTTGGACTCTTGAAAGTATTGAAAGCGGGGAAACGCACAATATCATTAAGGTCGATCAAGATGTGGCAGCAAAAGCAAAACTGGCTCTAGATCGTATGTTGCAAAGGTAATAATAGGGGAAAGTATCAGCTGCATTTTCTGTGGCTGGTATTTTTTTTTGAGGGTTGTTCTACATAATCGATGAATTCAGCGCATATGTTGTTATGTAAAAATAAATAAATAAATAGCAATTTGCCTACTACAACATAGAATGTATGGACTTATGCACAGGAGGGGAAATCAGAGTGAAAATCCATATCGTACAAAAAGGGGATACTCTTTGGAAGATCGCCAAGAAATACGGCGTGAACTTTGAGGAGCTGAAGAAATTAAATTCACAGCTCAGTAACCCTGATATGATTATGCCCGGAATGAAAATTAAAGTCCCAACATCTGGTGGAAATATAAAAAAAGAAACACAGACTGGGACCGGCGGAGCAAAAATCAATTTGGGTTCTAAAAAGGAACAGCCGATCAAAGAGCAACCAATTGTAAAGGAAAAACCAATTAAGGAAATGCCTGTTCAAACACCAAAGGAAAAACCAATTAAAGAAGTGCCAGTTAAGGAAGTACCGGTAAAAGAGGTACCAGTAGAAATACCAGTTAAGGAAAAACCAAAAGAAAAACCAAAGGAAAAACCGAAAAAACCATTCATCCCAAAAATACCACAACCAATTATTCCAGATATTGATATTAATAATTATTATATGACAAATATGTCAAATATTAATGTTCACGAACAAGCAAATGTTCCACCACCATTACCACCAAAACCTGTAAACATTCTACCAACCATCCCACCACCGATTCCAAAAGAATTACCAAAAAAAGAATTACCTATAAAGGAATTACCAAAAAAAGAAACACCAGTGAAGTCTTTACCAAAGCAAGAATTACCAAAAAAGTTAGCACCAGCGAAGCCATTACCAAAGCAAGAATTGCCAATAAAAAGCACCAGCGAAGCCATTACCAAAGCAAGAATGCCAAAAAAAAGCACCAGCGAAGCCATTACCAAAGCAAGAACTGCCAATTCAAAAAGCACCAACTGGAATAGGAGGTCAATATCAGCCAATGTTTCCATATCCGCAACAAATGAGTCCAATCTATAACCCATGTGCGCCTGTGTATAATCCTTGTCAAGACCCATGTTATCCTGGTCCACAAGCCATGCCATATCCAAATATGTTTGCGCAAGGACCATATCCACCAGTCCAAGGAGCATATATGCCAATGGCACAACCACTTCCATATCCAGAGGTGCAGGGAAGTTATATGCCAGCACACCACTTCGGTATCCGGAAATGCCAAGTGCCAATATGCCAGTACAACCGCAGGGCTTTCCAGAGGTGCAAGGAAGTTATATGCCAGCACAACCACTTGGTTTTCCAGAAATGCCAAACGCTCATATACCAGCGCAGCCGCAGGGCTTTCCAGAAGTACAAGGAAGTTATATGTCACCGGAGCCAAGTGGGTTTTCTCCAACTGAAGGATACAATCTGCCGTCAAATATGATGCCAGGTGTTCCGAACGATGAAATGTTGGAAGAATCATCACCATTTATGGGCTTTGGGCCTACAGTAGCGGGGGCAGAGACAATGCCTGAACCTTTTTACGGCGCACCCGTAAATCCGTCATATCCACAGTATGAACAATATGTAAACCCGCAGGTTCAAGGTAAAAGTATGGGTGTTCCGCAACCGATGATGCCAGGACCAGTTATGCCAGCACAAATGCCAATGATGGATCAAATGCCAATGATGGATCAAATGCCAATGATGGATCAAATGCCAATGATGAATCAAATGCCAATGATGGGTCAAGTGCCAATGGGGTATCCACCATATCCAGCCCAGAACAAAAACGACTGTGGTTGTGGAGGGCCAAAAGCTTCACCTTATGGTAGTTATGGTATACAGCCTGATTACCGCCATCCATCGACACTACCAAGCTATCCGCAGGGTGGGAGTTTTGGTCATATCCCGCCATATCCAGGTCCATTCGGATATGAGTCAGTACCGCCATATCCCGCACAGTTTGGTTATGGTCCGCAGTCTCAGTTTCATCCATTTGGAGCACAAGAAACACCGGACTATGGCAGCCCTTATGATAATTATGAGGGAATTGACGAAGACCAACGAGATGAAATTGATGAATCATACTAATAATTTTGGAGGAGACGAACGTTCTAATCATCGTCTCCTTTCTTATTTAAAACAAAATGTTTCCTTAGATGTTCAGAAAATAAAACATATCAGGAAACATGTATATTTAGCCCAACTGAAGGATGGATGTCAGTTTATCATGAAAGGATTTTCCGCAAGAAGAAGCCTGCTGTTACAAGGTGCTTTTACTTCCTCGCTAAAAATTCATCATTTTCCGTTTACGTATTCTTTTTATTTAGGATTACCAAGTGTTTATTTTGATTCAAAATTTTATGGCTATCTTGAATATATTGAACCGAGTCACCAAACATTTTTCTATAATAGCAGGGATAACTGTTCAGAAGGACTTGCCTTATTACAAAAATACCATCATACATCAAAACAGTTAGTCGGCAGCTATAAAAATTTATTACCGGCTTACAACCTGCAAAATAAATGGCAGGAAAGATTTCTTTTTTTTGTAAAAAATAAAGAGATTCTTTCTCTTTTTATCCCGAGTGAGATTTATTCCGATCTTGTATCATGGGCAGAATGGTCGTTAACAGGAATCGAAATGGAAACTAACTTGTCTCCCTATGTCATCTTACATGGGGATGTAGCCCATCATAATTTTATTAGAAGAAAGGATGGGACATTATTTCTAATTGATTTTGATTTGATTAGTATCGGCCCAGAAATAGCAGATTATTTACAATATGCAAATCGAATCCTTCCTTTTTTGGACTGGTCGCTTCATGATTTGGCTACGTATAAACCATTTCAATCCTATTTTCAACAAAAGCTGTTTTTGTATGCGCTTGCCTTTCCTACCGATATTTTTCGTGAATGGAATCGATCTGATAAAGGAAGGACAATATAGCGATTCCACTAAAGTTCGCTCTGTTCTATATTTAACCATTAATCAATTTGAAAAAAGGCGCGAGTTTGTCCATGATTTATTTCAAGCGGTATAACCAAAATTGGAGGCAACTGACAGGATGAAAAGGGTTTGTCTTTCATATCCTAAAAGTGAGCATAACCTCTTTATATGCTCATTTTTAGGAGGAGAGGTGGATCTTTCGTGCAACAACATCGAAAAACGTGGGTGCTACCTGCTTTATTATGTATCGGACTTGCTGGTTGTGGGACAAAAGACGATTCAGCATATAAAAACACAGAGATTCAAAGTACTCCAATTGGTTATTATTCAAATGAAAATCATGATAAAAATGGGGAAACGGTAACGATTATAAATAGAGATAATAATGTAAATAGAAATAATGATGTCGGTTATCCGATCATGTTAAATGGAAATGATAATGATGGTCCTCAGGTTGCTGATAAACAGTCATGATAATGATGGTCCTTTAGTTGAACTAATGGATCATTCATTTGGTACAAAAGGACAACAAAATAACATGAATCAGAATACTGTTCGAGGAAATAATCAACGAGCTCAGGAAAATAATCGTCAAGGAGCTAATATCCAATCTGATTTTGATACCCCTTTAATCGGCGCAAGTGATCGAAATTATCACGGCCATTTAGCAAATAATCGTATCCCGAGTGGCAAGACAACCTATAATAGGGAAAATGAAGGGAATTTGAGTTCGAGGATTAATCAAAATGTTGAAAAAGTCGATAATGTAAAAGCCGCAGAAACAATTATCCAAGATCAAAATATCATTATAGGTGTTCTTCTCGAAAGAAATGATAATGTTGCGGAAACGAAGAGGAATATCCAAGAGGTGATTGGGTCTCAGGCAAGAGGAAGACAAGTCAAAGTTTTTACAAATCAAAGTCAATACAATTCAATTAAAGTGATGAACAACGATTTAAAAAATGGCGGACCAGCTGTTGATATTGAAAATGAACTAAGAAACATCGTTGATATGGATAACCAATGAGTAAACAAAAAAACGGAGATTCAAGCTCTGTTTTTTTGTGTATTCAAATTTTTAAAGATAGAGTTTTTTATTTAAATAAGGATAATGAACTAATAAATGGTCAAAATAATAGTGTAATAAGTTGAAATCCATAAGCCTCCACAAGTGCGGGGTTTTTCCATTTGCTTATTTTCTGCAAAAAATAACAAAAGTCTTTCTTTTGATTTCAAAAAGAGGTGATTGTCTATGCAAACGAAAGGATTCTTATACACTATTTTTCAATATTTACTAGTCTGGGTACTAGTCTTAGTAGTATATCTGATTGGTGGAGTACAGACCCAAGCGTTTGCGGCAACTCAATCAAATGATGATGCGTAATACTCCCGTCACAGTAGAACTTCATCTTAAATGCATGTATCTGGATGGAGAAATAAGCGAAGAGACGGTCACAGAAACAATCTATTCTATGGAAAATTTTTGGGCAAAATATGAAGACTGGCAGTTTATTGGGATGGAAAACGACAAACTAGTCTTTCATAAAAAAACAGATGATATTTCTCCTTTATTAAAGGCAAATGGATATTTTGGGGTTACAGACGATGGAATTTTAACGATTTTTAATGGAAAACCATATAAATCTCATATCATTCAATCTTTCTTTCAAATAGACGTAGGAAAACTAGAAAGTAGAAAAAGAGAAGAATTAATTAAAGGAATTCCCATTAAAACAAAAGATCGTTATGTAGAAGTACTAGAGACCTTTAAAACCTATTCTAAAGAAAAAGAAGCGAATTAACCTAAAAACAAAAAGAACCGGATATCGGTTCTTTTTGTTTTGGGGTAGAAAAATTCATTAATAGTTTTCATAAATCACGAACTGATGTATGATAAAATGATGTACAGTGGTTTAGAGGAGAGAAGAAAAATTGTATGAATTTATTAAAGGAACTGTTCAATATGTAAGTCCAGAATACGTTGTGATTGAAAATAATGGAATTGGATACCAAGTTACGGTACCTAATCCATTTTTCTATTCAAAGGATTTGGGTCAAGATGTTATTATTTATACGTATACTTATGTACGTGAAGATATTTTAGCGCTATATGGATTTAATACACGTGAAGAAAAATTATTATTTACTAAGTTATTAAATGTAACCGGGATTGGACCTAAAGGTGCATTAGCCATTCTAGCATCTGGCGAACCAGCTCAAGTGGTTCAAGCGATTGAAAATGAAGATGAAGCCTTTTTGATAAAGTTCCCAGGAGTTGGGAAAAAAACAGCCAGACAAATGATCCTCGATTTAAAAGGAAAGCTGCCTGATATCCTACCAGATTATTTTCCGGATTTATTTAACCCAGACGAGCAAGAAGAGGGTGTTCCAAAACAGGAAGAATTTGAGGAGGCCATTCTCGCTTTACTTGCCCTTGGTTATTCAGAAAGAGAAGTCAAAAAGATTTCTCCACAGCTAAAAACGGAAAATCTCACAACAGATCAGTATATAAGAAAAGGATTACAGTTGCTTCTTAAAAGCTAATGGGATTTGAAGATTTCATTAATGATGCTCGAGGAGGTGACGTCAAATGGAAGAGAGAATTATTTCAGGTGAAGCAGGTGATGAGGACGTTTCTTTTGAAACGAGCCTCCGGCCAACTACTTTAAAACAATATATTGGTCAAGATAAAGTGAAAAAAAACTTATCTGTGTTTATTGAAGCGGCAAAACGACGTGAAGAAGCTTTAGATCATGTTCTTCTATACGGACCCCCTGGGCTTGGAAAAACGACACTTGCGATTATTATTGCCAATGAAATGGGTGTGAATATCCGAACAACTTCAGGTCCTGCGATTGAACGACCAGGAGATTTAGCAGCGATATTAACAGGTCTTGAACCTGGAGATGTTTTGTTTATTGATGAAATTCATCGACTTCCAAGATCAATTGAAGAAGTATTGTATCCAGCTATGGAAGATTTCTGCCTTGATATCATCATCGGAAAAGGACCAAGTGCAAGGTCTGTACGGCTTGATTTACCACCGTTTACATTGGTGGGAGCTACTACAAGAGCAGGATCGATTTCAGCTCCATTAAGGGATCGCTTTGGTGTACAAAGTCGGCTTGAGTATTATACAACAGGGCAATTACAAGAAATTGTGATTCGGACGGCTGAAGTTTTGCAGACAGAGATCAATCCACAAGCGGCTGTTGAGATTGCTAGTCGTTCAAGAGGAACCCCACGGATTGCCAATCGATTGCTTAAACGAGTACGGGATTTTGCTCAAGTTCTTGGAAACGGAGAAATTGAAGAGAAGATGGCAGCTAAATCATTAGAGCAACTTCAAGTTGACCGTTTAGGTTTAGATCATATTGACCATAAATTATTAAGAGGGATTATTGAAAAATTCCGTGGCGGTCCAGTTGGACTAGAAACGATTGCGGCGACAATTGGTGAAGAGTCACTGACAATTGAAGATGTATATGAACCCTATTTATTACAGATGGGATTTCTTCAACGGACTCCAAGAGGAAGAGTGGTTACTCATCTAGCTTATCAACATTTAGGCATGGAGGTACCAGGTGAATGATGGGAATCGGTAAATTATTAATGACCATTGGTGTTGTTCTATTTATCATCGGTTTTCTCATGCAATTTATTCAAATTGGAAAGTTACCAGGTGATATTGTATTCAAAAAAGGAAATACCACCTTTTATTTTCCAATCATGACCTCTATCATTTTAAGCCTTGTGCTTTCTTTAATTTTTTATTTTATTGGGAAGTTTCGTTAAACCATACAGAATTGGGTGACATAGGTGAAAGTTGATTTATTTGATTTTGATTTACCGGAAGAATTAATTGCACAAACTCCATTAGAGGATCGGTCAAGCAGCCGATTAATGGTTTTAAATAAAGAAACGGGAAATCTCGAACATGAGATTTTTAAACATGTAAAGCACTATTTTAAAAAAGGGGACTGTCTTGTTCTCAATGATACAAAGGTTTTGCCTGCACGGCTTTTTGGAGTGAAAGAAGAAACGGGTGCAAAGGTGGAAGTGCTTTTATTAACCCAACAAGAAGGGGACCGGTGGGAGACCTTGGTCAAACCGGCCAAACGAATCAAAAAAGGAACGAAAATATCCTTTGGCGATGGATTATTAACAGCGGTTTGTGTGGAAGAGCTTGACCATGGTGGTAGAATCATTGATTTTCAATATGATGGGATTTTTTATGAAATTCTTGATACCTTAGGTGAGATGCCTTTACCACCTTATATAAAAGAACAATTAGAAGATCAAGACAGATATCAAACTGTATATGCACGTGAACGAGGTTCAGCGGCAGCTCCGACAGCAGGGTTACATTTTACGGAAGACCTACTGAATGAACTTAAACAAGCTGGGATTCACATTGCGTTTATCACGCTACATGTTGGTTTAGGTACATTTAGACCTGTTAGTGCAGAGGATATTCATGAGCATGAAATGCACTCGGAATTCTACCAAATGTCAGAAGAAACCGCACAACTTTTAAATGAGGTTAAACAGTCAGGTGGACGAATTATTTCTGTAGGAACAACTTCTACTAGGACACTTGAAACGATTGCTTCGGCCGGTGATGGAAAATTTCAGCAAACTAGTGGTTGGACAAATATTTTTATTTATCCAGGATATGAATTCAAAGCGATAGATGGTTTGATTACTAATTTTCATTTACCAAAATCAACTCTAATCATGCTTGTTAGTTCATTGGCTGGACGAGAAAATGTAATAAATGCTTATAACATAGCTGTAAAAGAACGATATCGCTTTTTTAGCTTTGGAGACGCTATGCTTATTATTTGAAAGGAGCACCACCATTGACTGCAATTAAATATGAATTAATTAAAACATGCAAACAAACAGGTGCACGGTTGGGACGAGTTCATACACCGCATGGTTCTTTTGATACACCTACATTTATGCCTGTAGGAACATTGGCAACCGTTAAAACGATGTCACCTGAAGATTTAAAAGAAATGGGATCAAAAATCATCTTGAGCAATACTTATCATTTGTGGCTACGGCCAGGTCATGATATTGTTAAAGAGGCTGGCGGTTTACATAAGTTTATGAACTGGGACCGTGCGATTCTTACGGACTCTGGTGGTTTTCAAGTGTTTAGTTTAAGTGAGTTTCGGAAGATAGAAGAAGAAGGCGTTCATTTCCGAAATCATTTGAATGGAGACAAACTTTTTCTCTCACCTGAAAAAGCCATGGAGATTCAGAATGATCTTGGTTCTGATATTATGATGGCATTCGATGAATGTCCTCCATTTCCTGCAGAATTTGATTATATGAAAAAATCTGTAGAAAGAACTTCTCGTTGGGCAGAACGGTGCTTAAAAGCACATAAACGTCCAGAAGATCAAGGCTTATTTGGAATTGTTCAAGGCGGAGAATATGAAGAACTACGGAAACAAAGTGCCCAGGATTTAGTTTCATTAGATTTTCCAGGTTATGCGATTGGTGGATTATCAGTTGGTGAGCCAAAAGATATCATGAATCGTATGCTTGAATATACGACACCGTTACTACCAGCAGATAAGCCTCGCTATTTAATGGGAGTTGGATCACCTGATTCATTAGTGGATGGAGCGATTCGTGGGATTGATATGTTTGATTGTGTCTTACCGACGCGAATTGCAAGAAATGGTACTTTAATGACTTCATCAGGAAGACTTGTTGTCAAAAATGCGAAATACGCAAGAGATTTTGGTCCAATTGATGAGAATTGTGATTGTTATACATGTCGGAATTATAGCCGTGCCTATATCCGTCACTTAATCCGATGTGATGAAACATTCGGAATTCGTTTAACATCTTATCATAATCTATACTTTCTGATAAAATTAATGGAACAAGTCAGACAAGCAATCCGAGAAGATCGATTGGGAGACTTTAAAGAAGAGTTTTTTGAGCAATATGGCTTTAACAAGCCTAATGCTAAAAATTTCTAATACAATTATATTTATAAAGGAGGAGTACGATGGAAGGTTTAGTTGGTACTATAGGTCCCATTTTATTAATGTTTGTTTTATTTTATTTCCTTTTAATTCGTCCACAACAGAAAAGACAAAAAAATGTACAAAAAATGCAAAATGAATTATCAAAAGGGGATAAGGTTGTCACAATTGGAGGTCTTCATGGAATTGTGGATGCCGTTGACGAAGGTAAAATTGTGATTAAATGTGGAGATGGAAGTCGTCTTACATACGATCGAAATGCAGTGCGTGAAGTAGTAGAATCTTCGCAAGCTCAAGGTTAATTCCATAAAAACAGGAGGCGGAAAATCCGCTTCCTGTTTTTTTATATGGTTTAAGTAGTCCTTGATTTCCCACTTAAGTTGACGCCTAAAATACCACCCATCATACTGATTAATATATAACAAACGTAATAAATGATTTGTTCAACATTGAAAAGGCTATCAAGGCCTAGAAATTGATAGAGGAAAATAAGCAAGGAGTAAATGAATCCTGTTAATCCACCTAAAAACCAGCCTTTTTGTTTTCCTTTTCCCCCTGCAATGAAGCCCCCAGTAAATAAAGCGATAAACGACATAGCGGTAATAACATATTGTATAGATGTTTCTTGTAAAGCGGTAAATCTTAAAATAAAGGCAAAAATGAAACTGCTGATAATCGCGAAAATAAAGATGGAAATGGTCCCATAAAGAATAGCATTACCGATTTTTTTTGATTCTTCGATTTCAAACATCTCCCTTCCATAACAGTTAAATCGATTACATGTCTTGTTCCTTTGTACATGCTTATTCATAACCCCATATATATAGAATCAATTCTTTCTCTTAGTCATAAAATTGTTGATCTCGTACACACTAATCTTAATTCTCTTGAAGGGGGATTGGGAAAAATGAATGAAGTTTACTTGATGATTTTTCGTACTTTTTTAATATATTTATTAATCCTTGTCGTTTTTCGATTTATGGGTAAACGGGAAATTGGAGAATTGAGTGTTTTTGACTTAGTTGTTAATATAATGATTGCTGAAATGGCAGCGATGGCCATTGATCGGCAAAACAAGGATCTTTTAATATCAATTGTCCCAATTGGCATCTTACTGCTTATCCAAATGACCATGGCTCATATATCATTAAAAAGTAAAAAATTTAGAGATTTAGTAGATGGTTCACCAACAGTTATTATCAATCATGGACAAATTGATGAAAATGCGATGAGTAAGCAACGGTATAACTTTGATGATTTACTTCAACAACTTACGCGAAAAAGATATTCGTAATATCGCTGATGTAGAATTTGCGATTTTGGAGCCCTCCGGAAAATTATCTGTTATGAGAAAGGAAGCGAATAATAAAGATTTAACGCTCCCACTTATTATTGATGGTGAAATTCAAAAAGATCATTTAAACAGAATTCATAAAACGGAAGAATGGCTTAGTGATAAACTTACGGAAAAAGGCTATAAAGAATTAAAAGAAATATCATTTTGTAGTTACCAGGATGGAAAGTTTTTTATTGATCTAATCGATAAAAGTCAAAACGATGACAGCGAGTCATCGTTTTGAGGATGAATGAGGTTGACCAAAAATAGCCAACTTTGCTAAAAAGGGACCAATCCATGGAATTCGATTTAATTCATCCTTTTGCATCAGCCCTAACAATAAGACAAGGAGAATATAAACGATACTAACTGAGGCTGTTACTAGTAATACTTTTATCGTCAAAGGTTGTGTGTTAGGTAAGTAGTTAAAGACCTCATTTCCTAACCAAGCAGCAACTACCATGACTAGTATCGTTTTTACATAATCACGTACATAGAAGGAAAATGAAATTGATTTCAAGATAGTCGCAAAGTGGAGAAACGTTACGAGTACAAAACCTACTAATAATCCCATGGCGACACCGTTAATCCCGAAAGCTGGCTGGCTTGCTAAGAAAAAGATCACAGTCGTTTTAACAATCGCTCCAATTAAGCTATTAATCATCGCTGCCCTAGCTAAATCAAGTGCTTGTAAGGTTGCTTGTAGAGGTCCTTGGCAATAATGTAAAAGAAAGAATGGAGCCATTAACTTTATAAAATGAGCACCACTTGTGGATCCGTACATGACCTCCATTAAAGGTTCAGCAAGGATATATAAAACAACAACAGCTAGTCCACCTGTGATAAAAACATAACGAAGTGCTTGTTGAAGTCGGTATTCCACCAGTTTCATATTATTTTGTGAGCTTGCTTCACTTATTGCTGGAACAAGGGATGTTGAGAGAGAATTCGTAACAAAAGAAGGTAACATTAATAGCGGCAGAGCTAGTCCTGTTAAAGACCCATATTGTTTTGTTGCCATAACGGTTGCAACACCTGCTAGGGCAAGGGCATGTGCGACAACAATCGGCTCAAAAAACCAAGAGATGGAACCAATCATTCTACTACCGGTTGTTGGCAAGGCAATTCCCATTAAATCTTGAAAAGTACTCCTTCCAGACTTCACATATGAGAAGAATTGTTTTCTGATTGGAAATTTCTTTTTTATTTTAAAGGTCAAAACTAAATAGAACAGGGAAGCGAGTTCACCAATAACAGCGGAAAACATAGCTGCTGCTGCTGCATATTCGATTCCGTACGGTAAAAAGGTTTTGGTTAAAAAAGCGATTAAAGCGATTCGGACAACTTGTTCGATTAATTGGGATAGTGCTGCCGGCTTCATGTTTTGTTTTCCTTGAAAGTACCCTCTAATAACGGAAGAAATCGCAATAATAGGTACGACAGGAGCAATTGCTAAAAGCGGATATAGTGTTCTTGAATCAGTAAAAATCGTATCTGCTAAAATCGGAGCCATGATGAGTAAAATAGGAGTGAAAATAGCAGAAAGAGAAATCGTTGTCGCTAATGAAACGACTAGAATTTTTTTAATCTTTGCTTTATCCCCAGCGGCCTCAGCTTCTGCTACATGCTTCGAAATCGCAACGGGAAGTCCCAGCTGCGTGACCGTTATTGCTAGGATAAAAGTTGGAACAGCCATCATATAAAGTCCAACGCCTTCTTCTCCAATAAAACGGGCAATGACAATGCGATTGATAAAACCAAGTACTCTTGTGATGAGTCCTGCTGCTAATAAAATCATCGTCCCTTTTAAAAACTTAGACACCTGCATTCCCTGCCTTCTCAAAAAAGGTAAAATAATATACAATAATTTATATGCTTGTAGGTGGACAAAGCATGCCTACAAAATTTTTCAGGGAGGGAACTGATATAGAAATGAGCCAAAATTATGAAAGTTATTTTGAAAATGTACGACCGGCATTGCAAAGTAAGCAAGAAGAATTTAAGTTGCTAGGCTATGATTCTGTATCAGAAATGGATATTTGGGACTATTTAGTTAAGAAAAAGTGGAAAAAAGAGAAGGAAGATCCTAAAGTTTCAAGGATTGTTCAAAGTATTCTTTCTTTAAAAGTAGGAGAGTTTATGAATTATAAGGCAGTAGAAGCATTAAAAGATACAAGTTTTTCTTTAGAAAATGAAAAAGATAGGCTAGAATTACTAAAGTAAAGAGATACATATATTTGTTTTTGTGTTTTTTAGTATTAAGGAGGAAATGTACATAATGTATAAACGGAGCAGGATCATTGCTTTTCTGATTTTTATTGTCGTCATGGGTACCGTGATGGTAACAACGACAAGTGGAGTACTCAATAATATTAAGCTGGGTTTGGATCTACAAGGTGGATTTGAGGTCCTATACGAAGTAAAACCAGCTAAGGAAGATCAGGTTATCGACCAAAAGGCCTTAATCGCCACAGCAGAAGCATTGGATCGTCGCGTCAATGTATTGGGAGTAAGTGAGCCGATTATTCAAATTGAAGGCGATGATCGTATTCGTGTGCAGCTTGCTGGGGTTGAGGATCAAAATGAGGCAAGGGAAATCCTTTCAACCGAAGCAAATTTAACCTTCCGGGATGCTGATGACAACCTAATGATGGATGGTGCTGATCTTGCTGAAGGTGGCGCTGAACAAACCTTCGATGAAAATGGTCAACCAATTGTTTCTTTAAAATTAAAGAGTGCTGAAAAGTTTAAAGAGGTCACACAAAAAATCGTCGGGATGGCACCTAATAATTATCTTGTCATTTGGATGGATTTTGAGGAAGGAAAAGATTCTTTCCAAACGGAAATTACAAAACCAGATCCTAAATTTGTTTCAGCACCAACCGTTAATGAAATATTTAACCAAGATACCGTAACGATTGTGGGAAGTTTCACAGTTGATGAGGCAAAAAGCTTGGCAGATTTATTAAATGCCGGTGCCCTGCCTGTGCAACTAGATGAAATATTCTCAACATCAGTAGGTGCTCAGTTTGGTGAAAGTGCATTGCAGGAAACCGTTTTTGCTGGGTTAATTGGGATTGCAGCTGTATTCCTTTTTATGATTTTCTACTATCGTTTACCAGGATTAATTGCAACGATTACATTAACGATTTATTTGTTTTTAGTATTGGTCGTTTTTGATTGGATGAACGTTGTTTTAACGTTGCCAGGTATTGCAGCCTTTATTCTCGGGGTCGGTACCGCTGTTGATGCAAATATTATTACGGCAGAGAGAATAAGAGAAGAAATTAGAGTAGGAAAATCAATTAAATCAGCCTTTAAGGCAGGAAATACGAATTCAATTTCAACGGTTACAGATGCAAACCTTACGCTTCTATTAGCAGCTGTTGTTCTATTCTATTTATGGAACAAGCTCAGTAAAAGGTTTTGCCACTAGTTTAATCATTGGAACATTGGGAAGTTTTATTACGAATGTGTACTTATCTAGATGGCTATTAGGTCTCTTTGTCAATAGTGGATATTTTGATAAAAGACCTGGTTGGTTTGGTGTTAAGAAAAGTGCGATTCATGATTTAAAAGAAAATGTAGATACTCTTGATTTAACAACGAAGTTTGATCGTTTTGATTTTGTCACAAAACGTAAAAGATATTTTGGAATTGCAGGTACCTTGCTGGTGCTTGGGATTATTATTTTATTCGTATTTGAATTAAATCTCTCGATCGATTTTACAAAAGGTACACGGATCGAAATTTTAGCAGATCAACCTTTAACCGCTGAAATGGTGTCAACCGAATTGGATAAGCTTCGATATCTCTACAGATGACATTGTTATTTCTGGAGATAACAATAATATCGGGGTCGCACGTCTAACAGATGTCCTCTCACAAGAGGAAATTTCTGAGATCAAAGCGGAACTTAAAGATGTATATGGTTCAGAGCCTAATGTTAGCTCCGTTACGCCAACAGTAGGAAAAGAAATTGCCAAGAATGCCTTAAAAGGATTACTGATTACCTGTCTAGGTTTAATTGTCTTTGTATCCTTCCGGTTTGAATGGAGGATGGCTGTTCCTGCGGTTATTGCTTTATTGTATGCAGCGTTCTTCATTATTCCGTTCTTTAGTTTAACGAGATTAGAGGTCGATTTAAACTTTATTGCTGCCCTGTTAACCGTTGTTGGGTATTCAATCAATGATACAATCGTAACATTCGACCGTATTCGAGAAAACATGACGAAACGGAAGCGGATTAAAAAGCCAGAAGAAATTATTGAGGTTGCGAATACAAGTGTTCGCCAAACTTTAGGTCGATCACTTAATACGGTGTTAATGGTTACGTTAACCGTTGTTTCGATCATGATTTTTGGTAGTGAATCAATCCGTTCGTTCGCCGTCGCTTTAACAGTCGGCTTGATTGTTGGTACAATAACTTCTGTCTACATTGCAACCCCACTTTGGGTTGTGCTGAAGCAAAAAGAATTAAAACAGAAAGGTGTTATTGTCACCTTTAAAGAGAAAAAGGTTCGTACAGATGAACCCGTTGTGTAAGAAATTAGGCTGCAGAATTTTCTGCAGCTTTTTCAGTTTCCAAATATCTTACATTGAAACGAATTCATCTCTTTTGTATAATGAAATGACTGAGGTGAACGTATGTTAAAGTCTAAAAGTCGTTGGGTCGTACGACCATCCAATATAGAAAAGATGAATGAATTAGTAGAGAAGATAGGTGTTTCGCCGTTAGTTGCTTCGCTTCTTGTTAACAGGGGATTGGAAAATCCGGATGAGGCAAGGGCTTTTTTATTTAGTGAAAATCAAGAATTTCATGATCCATTTCTATTAAAGGATATGAATTTAGCTGTACAAAGAGTACAACAAGCGATTACTAATGAAGAACCTATTTTAATTTTTGGAGATTATGATTGTGATGGTGTGACAAGTACAACCGTCATGATGAAAACATTACAAGAACTAGGTGCCAATGTACAATTTTACATCCCTAACCGTTTCACAGAAGGCTATGGTCCAAATGAGGGAGCGTTTAGGCATGCACATGATATCGGAATCAAACTAATCATAACCGTAGATACAGGAATCGCCGCACTAAGCTCAGCTCTTGTGGCAAAAGAGTTGGGAATCGATTTAATCATTACAGACCACCATGAACCAGGACCAGAACTACCAGATGCATTTGCAATCATCCATCCTAAATTAGCAGGTAGTGTCTATCCTTTTTCAGAACTTGCTGGAGTGGGGGTAGCCTTTAAATTTGCTCATGCCTTACTTGGCAGAGTCCCAGAACATTTACTTCAGTTTGTGGCAATCGGTACAGTAGCCGATCTCGTACCATTAAAGGGTGAAAATCGATTAATCGTTCAAAAAGGCTTAGGATCTCTAAGAAGCACGCAAAATGTGGGGTTAAAGTCATTATTTAAGAGTGCTAATATCGAACAGGCCCAAATGAATGAGGAAAGTATTGGCTTTTCAATCGCACCACGTATCAATGCAGTAGGTAGATTAGAATCTGCTGAGCCTGCTGTTGACTTATTATTAGAAGAAGATGCCGGACAAGCTGAGATGTTAGCAGAGGAAATTGAACAATTAAATAGTGATCGGAAGAAATTAGTTAATTCTATAACTGAAGAAGCTATGAAAATGGTTGAAGAGCAATTTCCAGTAAGTGAAAATCAATGTATCGTCATTGGTAAAGAAAATTGGAATGCAGGTGTAATCGGTATTGTCGCATCAAGACTAGTTGAAAAATATTACCGTCCAACTATTGTTTTAAGTTATGATCATGAAAAGGGCTTAGCGAAAGGTTCTGCACGGAGTATTGAGGGTTTTGATTTATTTATTAACTTGTCAACCTGTCGTGATATTTTACCTCATTTTGGTGGTCATACGATGGCTGCTGGGATGACATTAAATATAAATGATGTGGATGAATTACGGAATCGGATGAACAGACTTGCTAGTGAGCAACTTAAAGAAGAGGATCTTACTCCTATCACATATATCGATACGGAAGTAAGGATTGATGAAATTGACCTTGATGTCATTGAGGAAATGAATCGTTTATCACCATATGGAGTAGATAATCCAAAGCCAAAAGTACTGATTAAGGATGCTCCAATTGCAAATATTAGAAAAATCGGTTCTGAACAAGATCATTTGAAATTAGCACTGAAGCAGGGTGAAATCACTTTAGACGGTGTCGGCTTTGGATTAGGGCTGGCAGCCGATCATGTCTCGGCTATTTCTAAAGTCTCTGTAATCGGTGAGTTATCGATTAATGAATGGAATAATCGTCGAAAGCCGCAAATTTTTCTTCAAGATCTTTCTGTAGGGTCTTGGCAATTATTTGATTATCGCGGAGGTAAAAAAATCACGTCATTGGTATCTACTTTACCGCCTGAAAAGACGAAATGGGTTGTTTTCCATCCTGAAGTGAAATCAAAATTAGAAAGATCATTTTCTGGGATCGATGTATTATTTATATCTTCTGAAGAGGTGGCAGCACAAATCGATCTTGATCAATCTCATGTGATACTAGTTGATTTTCCTACTTCCAAGAATCTGCTCGTTAACTTGTTATCAAATCAAAAAATTGCTAGAATCTATGCTCATTTTTATAAACCACAAAGTGATTATCTTTCTACCATTCCAACAAGAGACCATTTTAAATGGTACTATGCGTTTCTTGCTAAAAAGGGTCCTTTTGATCTTAAAAAACATAGTAGTGCCCTAGCAAAATACCGTGGTTGGACAGAGGAAACGATTGATTTTATGTCAAAGGTGTTTTTTGACTTGGATTTTGTTACAATGGAAAATGGACTTATTTCTTTAAATAAAAATGCAAATAAACATGATTTATCCGATTCTATTACCTATAAACAAAAACAAGAAGTACTAACACTTGAAAAAGAATTAATCTATTCTTCATATCAGCAATTAAAAAATTGGTTTGATACAGTGATGCAATCTGAGCAGCATGAGGAGGAAGTAAGGGAATGGATTTAACGAGATATATTAAGATTGTAGAAGATTATCCAAAACCAGGGATCAGTTTTAAGGATATTACTCCATTAATGAATGATGGTGAGGCATTTAAATATGCAACGGATCAGATTGTTGAATATGCTCGTGAAAAACAAATTGATTTAGTTGTTGGACCTGAAGCAAGAGGCTTTATTATTGGTTGTCCTGTTGCTTATTCATTAGGAGTGGGCTTTGCACCGGTTCGTAAAGAAGGAAAGCTTCCTCGTGAAACAGTGAAAGTGAGCTATGGTCTAGAATATGGGAAAGATGTTTTGACCATTCATAAAGATGCGATTCATCCCGGTCAAAGAATTTTGATCACGGATGATCTATTGGCTACGGGAGGAACCATTGATGCGACGATCCAATTAGTGGAAGAGCTTGGTGGTGTTGTTGCTGGAATTGCCTTTATTATAGAATTGAGCGAATTAGAAGGACGTAATAAGCTAATAGGTCGCGATATGTTGACATTAATGACTTATTAGGATGTGGGGGCGCTTACACTAGAGCGCTCTTTTCGTATATTATTTTGTAAAACTTAAGTTATCGCATTCATATTTTCATACGATTAATAAATAATGTCGAAAAATAGGGTTTATTTTCTTTACATCTCGGCTTTTTTTTTCGATAATAAGAACAATTATAACTTTTTTATAAAAGGTTTTTTATTAAAGTTTGTTGTTAAAATCCAAGGGCTATTTTAACGTAGAAAAAGCTATTTTGCGTATTCTAATAAAATCTATTAAAAAAGGTGGTTCTATGGCGAATGATCAAGTGTTAACCGCCGAACAAGTCATCGAACGAACAAGTGGCTATTTAAATGATGAAGAAGTGAAGTTCATTGAAAGAGCTTATGAATTTGCCAAACATGCTCATCGTTTACAATTTAGAAAATCTGGTGAACCGTATATTATCCATCCGATCCAAGTAGCAGGTATTCTTGCTAATCTAGAAATGGATCCTTATACTGTTGCAGCAGGTTTTTTACATGACGTTGTTGAAGATACAGAAGCAACCTTACAGGATTTAAAGGAAGTCTTTAACGATGAAGTGGCCATGCTCGTCGATGGTGTTACAAAGCTCGGTAAAATTAAATATAAATCACACGAAGAACAGCAGGCAGAAAATCATCGAAAAATGTTTGTAGCAATGGCACAGGATATTCGTGTCATCATGATTAAATTGGCTGACAGACTCCATAATATGAGGACATTAAAGCATCTGCCAGCGGAGAAACAACGACGTATTGCAAATGAAACACTTGAAATATTTGCACCACTTGCTAATCGTTTAGGGATTTCAGCTATTAAATGGGAGCTTGAGGATACAGCGTTACGCTATTTAAATCCACAGCAATATTATCGTATTGTGAATTTAATGAAAAGAAAACGCGCAGAGCGTGAAGAGTATTTAGATGGAGTGACAGAAGAACTCAAAATCCAATTGAAAGATGTTGGGATTCAAGCGGATTTATCAGGTCGACCTAAACATATTTTTAGTATTTATCGAAAAATGGTTCACCAAAACAAGCAATTTAATGAAATCTATGATTTACTTGCGGTTAGAATTATTGTGAATTCAATTAAAGACTGCTATGCCGTGCTAGGGATTATCCATACCTGTTGGAAGCCAATGCCAGGTAGATTTAAAGATTATATTGCGATGCCGAAGCCGAATATGTATCAATCGCTTCATACGACTGTTATTGGACCTAAAGGGGATCCACTTGAAGTGCAAATTCGTACAAAAGAAATGCATCGAATTGCTGAGTATGGGGTTGCAGCACATTGGGCTTATAAAGAGGGAAAACCAGTAAATGAAGGGTCATTTGAAGAAAAGCTTTCATGGTTCCGTGAGATTCTTGAATTTGAAGAAGATATTGTAAATGCAGAAGAGTTTATGGAATCATTAAAAGTAGATCTATTTTCTGATATGGTCTTTGTTTTTACGCCAAAGGGAGATGTGATTGAACTTCCTGCAGGGTCTGTACCGATTGATTTTGCTTACCGGATACACTCGGAAGTCGGGAACAAGACGATCGGGGCAAAAGTGAATGGAAAAATGGTGACTCTCGATTATAAATTAAAAACGGGAGATATATTAGAAATTCTTACTTCCAAACATTCCTATGGTCCAAGTCAGGATTGGTTGAAACTAGCTCAAACATCACAAGCAAAAAATAAAATCAGAGCCTTTTTTAAGAAGCAAATGCGAGAGGAAAATGTTGAAAAAGGCCGTGAACAAGTAGAAAAAGAAATTAGAGGGATGGAGTTTGATTTAAAAGAAATCTTAACTTCAGACAATGTGAAAAGAGTATTTGAAAAATTTAATTTTGCCAATGAAGACGATATGTATGCAGCTGTTGGCTATGGTGGAGTTACGGCGTTACAGGTAGCAAATCGCTTAACTGAAAAATGGCGCAAAAAACGTGACAAAGAACAAGTGGCTAATATTTCAAATGCGGTTGCAGAATTAAAAACGATGCCAACCAAGAAAAAGCGAGAGTCTGGAGTACGTGTTGAAGGAATCGATAATCTTCTTATTCGTCTATCTCGCTGCTGTAATCCAGTTCCAGGCGATGATATTGTTGGCTTTATTACAAAAGGTAGAGGAGTGTCCGTTCACCGAAAAGATTGTCCAAACATCATGAATGAGGATGCGAAGGAAAGACTGATTCCGGTTGAATGGGAAACAGGATTAAATGATCGTAAAGAATATAATGTTGAAATTGAAATTAGTGGCTTTGACAGACGTGGATTATTAAATGAAGTTCTGCAAGCGGTCAATGAATCGAAAACGGATATATCTGCTGTTTCAGGGAAAACGGACCGAAATAAAATGGTAACCATTACGATGACGATTTCGATTTTAAATGTTAGTCATTTACAAAAGATCGTGGATCGAATTAAACAAATCCCTGATGTGTATGCCGTTCGTAGAATGATGGATTAAGGTGATGAAACATGCGTATCGTAGTTCAAAGGAGTAAAAAGGCAAGTGTTACTGTAAACGAAAAGGTTATCGGTGAGATTGAGAAAGGCTTAGTTCTATTAGTTGGCGTTACTCATGATGATACGATTGATGATGCCAATTATTTAGCTGATAAAATAGTGAATTTGCGCATTTTTGAAGATGAAAATGGAAAAATGAATTTATCTCTACTTGATGTTGGGGGTAGCATTCTTTCGATTTCACAATTTACCTTGTATGGGGATTGTCGCAAAGGGAGAAGGCCGAATTTTATGGCAGCTGCCAAACCTGAACAAGCATTAAATCTCTATCAGTATTTTAATACAAGTATTAAGTGAAAAAAATGTAGTAGTCGAAACGGGAGAATTCGGTGCGGAGATGGATGTTGCCCTTATTAATGACGGACCCGTTACATTGATTTTAGATAGTAAATAAAGGCGAGCAGACCTAATGGTCATGCTCGTTTTTTTGCGCAATCTTAAATCGTAAAATAATCATGAATTTTTAAAATAACGTGCCAGTCCTTCATAGATGCCTGTTGTAGCTAATACTTGGTATTGTTGGGATGTAACAAGGATTTCTTCAATCGGATTACTTAAGAAACCAAGCTCGACTAGAACTGCATTTTGACGGTTTTCACGAATAACATAATAATCTCCTTTACGAACACCGCGATCCGTGATATGGGTTTGATTCATTAAAGAAGAATGAATACTAATGGCTAATTCTTTTTGCCATGGGTGATAGAAAAAAGTGGTAGCTCCTTCTGTTCCTTCACTAAAACTATCATAATGGATCGAGATAAAGGCATCTGCATCAAAATAACTAGACGTAGAAACACGTGCAGGTAGTGAAATATATTCATCTTGAACACGTGTTAATACAACATCAGCTCCAGCAGCTTTCAGCTTGTTAAACAAACGAGTGGCTGTTTCCATTGTAATATTTTTCTCCAATGTACCATGCACTCCAGTTGTGCCATTGTCTTTCCCCCCATGACCTGGGTCGATGACAATCTTTTTCCCTCGTAAGTATTGTTCTAGACCTTGTTGATTTAAGTTTTCATCACTAGATGTTGATGTTTTTTTGTTTTCAGCTTGTGAACGATTTTCAGTGACAACCCATCCTGCTACATATCCCGTTTGTCCATTTTGAAGTTTAATTTCATACCAATCATTTTCAAAGCTAATTGCTTCGAAGGCATCGCCTTGATTGGCTCTTGTGAGGATGGTTGATAATGTATTTGGGTTTTTTCGGATATTTGTTCCATTATGGGTAATATAAATTTGCTTACTTGAAAAGGTACTTTCATTACCCGGTTGTACAGAATCTGTTGTTTTGTTTACTTCTTCACTTTCATTAACCAAGACCAAATAGTCAGCAACCCAACCTTTTTTACCATTTGGCAAGCTAATTTGAATCCATTCACCTTCTTTTTTTATGTATGGATATTTTTCACCCATATGAATAGAAGTCAAAAATTCACCATTTAAGATCGGTTCACTTCGTACATTTAAACGATCTGTATTGACGGTAATGGTGGTATTAGCTGCTTCTGCACTAGAGCTAGAATAGATGAATGGCAAACAAAGTATGAAAAGCATGACAAAGATCATTTTTTTGTTGCATATTCTTTCCAGTGGTCTCTCCCTCCTTTTTCTGATCGGAAAACCAAACATCGAATTTTCCAGATATCGGCTGCGCTGGACATGTTATAAAAACCAATTAAAATACTTCTCTTTTTAAGGCCAGTTTTCCTTCTTTTTTCGATAAAAAATAATTCTCGTGAAATGTATAGAGAGAATTCGGGCAAACTAGTAATGGAATGATAAAGATCATTGTTCAAGGAATAGGGGGGATGATTTATGCGCCATGGAGATAAAGGGATGTCTGCTTTGTCAGGAGAAAATCAATTACATGGAGTAGATTTTCATAGCATTATTCAAAATGAACAAGCTTCTACAACGATAGAAGCAGCGTCAGAATTTGGTTTTGCTAGTCAAGATATCAAAAAGCTAAAAAAACGCTTAGAACGAAATTAGTGACATTCTATTGACAATGGCTTTTCTTAAGGCTCTTTTCTCAAACTTTACGAAACAGTTATTGACAAATTTCGAGTTCATTCGTATTATGATATAATAAAGTGAATATGGCCGTTGAAAAAGAAAAGTAATTTAGACCCATATGAAAAGAGAGGAAACATCATAGGCTGTAAATGTTTCCACATAATGACTAAATGAAGAACACTTTGGAGGCTTCTTGCTGAACGAGAGATTTTTTCTTTATTAGGTGATGAACGTTACAGGCGTTAACTGGAAAGAGGAAGTAAATGTTGATTTACTTCAATTAGGGTGGCACCACGGGAATAACAGCTCTCGTCCCTTGTATAAGATCATGGATCATACAAGGGACGAGGGCTTTTTTAATGTAAAAAAATAATTTTTACATAGATAGAATTTTATTGTATTAGGAGGTTTACGAATGTCCATCCAAATACCAAGAGGAACACAGGACATATTACCGGGTGAAGTTGAAAAATGGCAATTAATTGAGAGTAAGGCACGTGAGCTTTGTGAAAAGTTTCAGTACAAGGAGATTCGAACGCCGATTTTTGAACATACAGAACTCTTTACACGTAGTGTTGGTGAAACAACAGATGTCGTTCAAAAAGAAATGTATACATTTGAAGATCGTGGCGGCCGTAGTGTAACTTTACGTCCAGAAGGAACAGCCTCGACGGTACGATCATTTGTGCAACATAAAATGTATGGAGATCCCAATCAACCTGTAAAGCTTTACTATATGGGACCGATGTTTCGTTATGAAAGACCGCAGGCTGGACGTTTTCGTCAATTTGTTCAGTTTGGTGTAGAGGCATTAGGAAGTAAAGATCCTGCTATTGATGCAGAGGTTATTGCATTAGCGATGTCCATCTATCAAAGTTTAGGCTTAAATAAGCTGAAATTAATCATTAATAGCCTTGGTGATCAAGAAAGTCGACTAGCACATCGAAGTGCTTTAATACAGCACTTTCAACCAAGAATCGGTGAGTTTTGCCATGATTGTCAAAATCGATTAGAAAAAAATCCAATGCGAATTCTCGATTGTAAAAAAGATCGTGATCATGAGTTAATGGCATCAGCACCATCAATTATTGACTACTTAAATGACGAATCAAAGGCCTATTTTGAAAAGGTTCAACAATATTTAACAGATTTGGATATTCAATTTGTTGTAGATCCTAATCTAGTAAGAGGTCTTGATTATTATAACCATACAGCATTTGAAATTATGAGTGATGCAGAAGGATTTGGAGCGATTACAACCCTTTGTGGTGGGGGACGATACAATGGGTTAACACAGGAAATTGGTGGACCTGAAACACCTGGAATTGGCTTTGCTTTTAGTATTGAACGATTTATCGCAGCTTTACAGGCTGAAAAGGTGGATTTACCTATCAAAAATGAGCTTGATTGTTATCTTGTCTCTTTAGGGGAACAAGCTCAAGATTATACCGTTAAATTACTACAAAGCCTTCGTTTAGCAGGGTTTTCCGCTGAACGAGATTATTTAAACCGAAAATTAAAGGCACAAATGAAAGCGGCCGATCGATTAAACGCTAAATTTGTGGCTATCTTAGGTGAAGATGAATTAAAAGCCAATAAGATTAATGTGAAAATTATGGAATCAGGCGAACAACGAGAGTTAAATTTGGAAAACTTTATAACAGAATTTAAAGCATTAAATCAATAGGAGGAAATTTCATGAGTGGAAGAAGTTATTTTTGCGGAGAAGTACCAGAAACTGCGATTGGTGAAAAGGTAAGTTTAAAAGGCTGGGTTCAAAGACGTCGTGACCTAGGCGGATTAATCTTTATTCATTTACGTGACCGTACAGGAATTATGCAAATTGTGTTTAATCCAGAGGGTTCCAAGGAAGCTCTAGAGATGGCTGAAAAAGTACGTAGTGAATATGTCGTTCAAGTTGAAGGAACGGTTATTGCAAGAGATGAATCAACATTTAATCCAAATCTAAGTACGGGAAAAATAGAAGTGCAAGTTGAGAGCATGACGATCATCAATGAATCCAAAACACCGCCATTTATGATTGAAGATGATGTTGAAGTTTCTGAAGATATTCGTTTGAAATACCGTTATCTAGATTTAAGAAGACCGGTTATGTTCAATACATTAAAAATGCGCCATCAAGTCACAAAAGTGATGAGAGATTTTCTTGATGGAGAGGATTTTCTTGATATCGAAACACCAATCTTGACGAAAAGCACGCCAGAGGGTGCTCGTGATTATCTAGTACCAAGCCGTGTTCACCCGGGTGAATTCTATGCTCTGCCACAATCACCACAGATTTTCAAACAATTATTAATGGTAAGTGGAGTTGAGCGTTATTATCAAATTGCACGCTGTTTCCGTGATGAAGATTTGCGTGCAGATCGTCAACCAGAATTTACGCAGCTGGATATTGAAACAAGCTTTTTAAGTGCTGAAGAGATTCAGGATCTTACAGAGCGTATGATTGTCAAGATTATGAAAGAAGTAAAAGGAATTGATATAGTAGCTCCGTTCCCGCGCATTCCTTATGATGATGCAATGGGAAGCTATGGTTCAGACAAGCCTGATACTCGTTTTGATATGAAGTTAGTTGATCTAACGGAAGTATTTAAAAACTCAAGTTTTAAAGTATTTGCTGGAGCTGTAACGAACGGCGGCCAAGTTAAAGCAATAAATGTCAAAGGTGGAGCAGTTCAGTATTCTCGTAAAGACATTGATGGTTTAACAGAATATGCTGCACGTTATGGTGCCAAAGGTCTTGCATGGCTTAAAGCTGAAGAAGATGGCTTAAAAGGACCGATTATTAAATTCTTCAGTGAAGAAGAACTTTCAGCACTGAATGAATTATTAGGTGTTGAAAAAGACGATTTAATTTTATTTGGTGCAGACAAGAAAAAAGTAGTAGCAGATGTTCTTGGTAATTTACGCTTGAAAATTGCGAAAGACATGAATTTAATTGATGAAAGTAAATTTAATTTCCTATGGGTAACAGATTGGCCACTGTTAGAGTATGATGAAGATTCTCGTCGTTTCTCAGCTGCTCACCATCCATTTACAATGCCTGTAAGAGAAGACGTAGAGCTTCTTGATACAGAGCCTGAAAAAGTGCGTGCTCAAGCCTATGATATTGTCTTAAATGGATATGAACTTGGTGGCGGATCCCTTCGTATTTATGAAAGAGATGTCCAAAATAAAATGTTTAAAGCTTTAGGATTTACAGAGGAAAAAGCGATTGAACAATTTGGCTTCTTACTGGATGCTTTTGATTATGGTACACCTCCGCATGGTGGAATTGCTTTAGGATTAGACCGCTTGATCATGCTATTATCGGGTAGAACAAATCTACGTGATACGATTGCATTCCCGAAAACAGCTAGTGCGAGTGATCTGTTAACAAATGCACCAGGTGAAGTAAGTGCCGAGCAATTAATTGAACTAAACCTTGCATCAACGGTTATTAAATAATATTTTTAGTAAATATTGAGAAAAAAACCATCAAAATGATGGATTAACTTTCTTGATGACTGAATCATGTTGTGCTATTATAAATATAAGCTTTAAAGAGTCCTGATGTGTTCGTAGTGAAACCATTAGTTTGACCGAACATATTACCTTCGGGAGTTCAACGTTCTTAATCAGCGTACATGCCTATCCTAATAGGACTTACAAAAATTAAGGTAGAACACCCACCTGCTGAGTGCGGGTTCAAACAAGGTACAAAGCGACGGCATAATTGGGACTCTTATACATAACATGTAAATTGAAGCCATGTCACTCGTGACATGGCTTTTTATTGTGTTAATTGGGAAAGTCACAATTTAAATATAGATAAGAAATAATCAAATTTAGGCATTTGATCAAACGCATTAATTCGACAAAACTATCTTCTACGATTAATTGTAGCCTTTTTTCATAACTATCCCTCGTATGATACTTTTTCGAGGTCAAAGTATGATATATTCATTTACAGGAAAAAATGAAGGTTAAGAAGGAATATTGGAGTTGGTTAGAAATGTTACATCAATTTTCACGTAATGAACTTGCGTTTGGAAAAGAAGGATTAGATATATTAAAAAATAGTACGGTTGCTGTGTTAGGTGTTGGCGGTGTTGGTACGTTCTCTGCAGAAGCACTTGCTCGTTCTGGGGTAGGAAAGCTTATATTAATCGATAAGGATGACGTTGATATTACGAATGTGAATCGTCAAATCATTGCTTTACTATCGACGGTTGGCCAACCTAAAGTGGATTTAATGAAGGAAAGAATTGCTGATATTAATCCGGATTGTGAAGTTGTCGCATTAAAAATGTTTTATACAGAAGAAACATATGAGGAAATATTCGGATATAATCTCGATTTTGTCATTGATGCATCTGATACGATTTCGTATAAAATTCATCTGATTAAAGAATGTTTGAATCGAAATATTCCAATCATATCAAGTATGGGTGCTGCCAATAAAATGGATCCCACTCGTTTCCAAATTGCGGATATTTTTAAAACACATACAGATCCGATTGCCAAAGTGATCCGAACAAGATTAAGAAAAGAAGGCATTCGAAAAGGAATTCCGGTTGTTTTCTCAGATGAAAGTCCGATTGTCATTCGGGAAGATGTCCGTAAAGTGGTTGGTAAGGATGATGCCGAAATTAGAAAGGCAAAGATGCCACCATCTTCAAATGCCTTTGTTCCATCAGTAGCAGGTCTAATCATGGCTAGTTACGTGGTGAGACAACTCCTTAAAGATGTTAAAATTACGACCGTAAAAGACATTAACGCCTAATTTTTAGGCGTTTTTTAATTAATAAGTCTTGTTCAAATCTAAAAATTTAATGAATTTGCGATCGTATGTTCGTAGCTATATAAGTAAAAGTATTAATTGAATTTTAGCGATGGTATGTTCGTAGCTATAATGAGAATAGTAGGTAGAAAGTGATAGAAGCTTTTTCTGTAATGGAGGTAATGTTATTGAACGGAGAGCCACTTGCTTATCGAATGAGACCGACAATCATTGAGGAAGTAGTCGGCCAAAAGGAGATTATCGGCAGTCATACCAATTTATTTAAAATGCTCAAAAATGGGTATGTTCCATCCATGTTATTATATGGTGATCCTGGAATTGGAAAAACATCACTTGCATACGCGATTGCAGGAACGACGAAGCTCCCTTTTATTGCCTTAAATGCCACGACTTCTGGTAAAAAGGACGTGGAAGAGGTTGTTCAAGAATCACAATCTGACTGGAAAACTGATTCTTTTTTTAGATGAAATCCATCGATTTAATAAAGCACAACAAGATTATCTGCTTCCACATGTGGAGAATGGTACGATTATTTTAATTGGAGCGACAACCGAAAATCCATTTCATGACGTCAATCCAGCCATCCGCAGTCGTTGTGGACAAATATTGCAGTTAACAAGATTATCAAAGGAAGATATTAAAGAGCTGATAACAAGAGCCTTGTCAGATAATGAAAAAGGTCTAGGAAATCTATCAATCAAAATCAATGAAGAACAGATTGAAGCCATTGCTGACGGAGTTAATGGTGACGCTAGAAAAGCGTTAACGATGTTAGAATCAATTGTCTATGCTTCAGATCTAGAAGAGGATACGTATATCGTGGAAGATCAGACAATCAAGATGATGATTTCTCGAGTAGGTGTCGGTGGAGATAAAAAAGGATCTCATTACTATAATTTATTATCTAGTTTACAAAAAAGTATTCGTGGTAGCGATGTGAATGCCGCCCTCTATTATCTAGGACATTTGCTGGAAAATGGTGACTTAATTTCTGTTAACCGGAGATTGTTAGTGATCGCCTATGAAGATATCGGATTAGCAAATCCGAACGTCGGCAGTCATGTATTAGCAGCGGTTACAGCGAGTGAACGCCTTGGGCTGCCAGAAGCGAGAATCCCATTAGCAGTCGCTGTTGTTGAAATGTGTTTATCATCCAAGTCCAATTCAGCTTATTCTGCATTGGATCAAGCGATTGATGGAATCAGAAAAGGAAAAGTGGGCGACATCCCAAAACATCTTCGAGATGCCCATTACGCAGGGGCGAAAAAGTTAGGACATGTTGGCTATAAATACCCACATGATTATCTCCTCGGAACTTTCGGTGGTTGGGTCAATCAAGAATATTTACCTGAAAACTTAAAGGGAACCGAATATTACCAACCCGTAGAAGCCGGAGAAGAGAAAAGAATGGCTGCCATTTATAAAAAACTGCAGCAATTTAAGAAGAATAAATAATCCGATAAATGTTGGTTCATGTGAAACGCTGCAAAGAACCCAGTAAATATGATATAATAGCAAAAGTCTATCTTATTACTATGCTTTAAGGAATGGGGATCCATTATGCAAAAAACATATAAGGGTCAAATAGTTCCGAGGTTTTTAATTTTTCTAATCGGATTACTTATTATGACATTTGGTGTTGTCCTAATAATCGTTGCAGATCTTGGCCCATCATCATGGGATGTCTTGCATATAGGTCTATTTTACCGTTTAGGTCTAACAATTGGGACATGGAGCATCATTGTTGGTGTGTTCATTGTCTTACTATCAGCACTATTACTTAAATCGTTTCCGCCTGTTGGAACATTTCTAAATATGTTGCTTGTCGGTATCTTTATTGACATGTTTTTATTATTACCATTTTTAGAAACACCTGATTCGAATGCTGGAAAAATCGTCATGTTTGCACTTGGAATCTTGATTAACTGTTATGGAATGGGAATCTATATTTCTGCACAGTTGGGTGCCGGTCCACGTGATAGTTTAATGTTGGCCATCACATCGAGAACAGGCTGGAAAGTAGGGCCTGTCAGAAGTACGTTAGAAATAGTAGCCGCTATAGTAGGGTGGCAATTGGGAGGTCCTCTATTTTGGGGTACCATCGTTTATAGTGTTTTGATTGGTGTTATCGCTGGTTTCTCGCTACCTCAATGTCAAAAGTTAACAGATTACGTTTTAAATCATTGGCAAAAGCATAAACAATCTAAACAAATAAATAATAAAGAAAAATATACGAGGAGTGTATAAGATGAAAATCTCTACAAAAGGTCGTTATGGTTTAACGATTATGATAGAATTAGCAAAAAAATATGGAGAAGGTCCAGTGTCATTGAAATCCATTGCACAGGCAAATGATTTATCAGAACACTATTTGGAGCAGCTGATTTCTCCTTTACGTAATGTCGGACTAGTAAAAAGTATCCGTGGGGCTTATGGAGGTTATATTTTAGCGAAAGAACCTTCAGAAATTACTGCAGGAGATATTATTCGTGTTCTTGAAGGCCCAATTACTCCTGTTGAAGGAATCGAGGATGAGGAGCCTGTGAAAAGGGCATTATGGATAAGAATAAGAGATGCGGTCAAAGACGTTCTAGATAGTACAACGATTCAAGATATGGCAAACCATAAAGATGATGGTGATGTTGATTCATATATGTTCTATATTTAATAAGCGAAAGCGGCTTGGGCAAACAACGTGTTTGCTCATTCGCTTTTCTAAAAGAAGGTGAAAGATTTGAATAGGATTTATGTCGATCATGCAGCAACAACTCCTATGCATCCTGACGTAATTGAAAAAATGACTCAAACAATGGCGAATACTTATGGCAATCCTTCAAGTATCCATTTCTATGGTCGTGAAGCAAGGAAAATCATCGATGAAGCACGAGCAGGAATCGCCCGAAGCATAGCAGCAAAGGAATCGGAAATAATCTTTACAAGCGGAGGAACCGAGGCAGATAATTATGCTATTTTTGGCGTAGCACAGGCCCATCAAAACAAGGGAAAGCATATTATTACAACCGTCATTGAACATCATGCTGTATTGCACGCTTGTCAGGAATTAGAAAAACGAGGATTTGACGTTACTTATTTACCTGTTGATAAAAACGGAAAAATCTCCTTAATTGATTTTCAAAATGCTTTACGAGATGATACGATTCTTGTTACAATCATGTACGGAAATAATGAAGTAGGCTCGATCCAACCGATTGCAGAAATAGGCGAAATTCTAAAGGAACATCAAGCGATTTTCCATAGTGATGCAGTTCAAGCCTTTGGAATTGAAAAATTGAATGTGCAGGAGCTTAAACTCGATTTATTAAGTGTATCAGCTCATAAAATCAATGGACCAAAAGGAATTGGATTTCTTTATGCAAAAAGTGGTATCAAACTAGCGCCTCATTTTTTTGGAGGAGAACAAGAAAGAAAAAGGCGTGCAGGTACTGAAAATGTTCCTGCTATTGCAGGTTTTTTGGAAGCTGTAAAGCTTGTTCAGAGCGAACAAATCTCAAGAAGTGAACAATATAAAAAATATAAAGAAATACTAGTAAACACTTTAAAGCGTAACGATGTTGAGTTTCAACTTAACGGTTCGCTAGAAGGATCACTACCACATATTATAAACATTAGCTTCCCGGGTACAAACGTGGAGGCCATGCTTGTTAATTTAGATTTGGTGGGAATTGCTGCATCAAGTGGGTCTGCTTGTACAGCAGGGACAGTCGATCCATCACATGTACTTCTGGCAATGTTTGGGGAAAAATCGGATCAAATCGTTAATTCAATCCGTTTTAGTTTCGGAATCACCAATTCGGAACAACAAATAGAGGACAGTCGGCGAAGAAATAGCTAAGATCGTGAATCGTAGAAGGGAGTGAAGATCATTGAAGGAACCAAAAGATACTCGTGTCGTTGTTGGGATGTCAGGTGGAGTGGATTCTTCTGTGGCTGCCTATCTGTTAAAACAACAAGGATATGATGTCATTGGGATTTTTATGAAAAATTGGGATGACACGGATGAAAATGGAGTTTGTACGGCAACAGAGGATTATAATGATGTGATTGCTGTATGTAATCAAATCGGCATTCCTTATTATGGAGTAAACTTTGAAAAACAATATTGGAATAAAGTATTTACGTACTTTCTCGATGAATATAAAGCAGGTAGAACGCCAAACCCTGATGTCATGTGTAATAAAGAAATTAAATTTAAAGCATTTTTAGAACATGCGATGAACCTTGGTGCCGATTATTTAGCTACAGGTCATTATGCACGAGTGGAATTCCGTGATGGCGAGTACAAAATGCTTCGCGGAATTGATGAAAATAAAGACCAAACGTATTTCTTAAATCAACTGTCGCAAGAGCAAATTTCTAAAGTGATGTTCCCAATCGGTGATATCAAAAAATCAAAAGTGCGAGAAATTGCTTTAGAAGCAGGCTTAGCTACGGCAAAGAAAAAGGATAGTACGGGAATCTGTTTTATTGGTGAGAGGGATTTTAAAACTTTCCTGAGTCAATATTTACCTGCACAACCAGGGAATATGGAAACCTTTGATGGAGAAGTAGTCGGAAAACATGATGGACTCATGTATTATACCATTGGTCAAAGACATGGACTTGGAATCGGTGGAGCAGGTGAGCCATGGTTTGTGATTGGAAAAGATTTAAAGCGAAATATTCTCATTGTGGGCCAAAGTTTTCATAATGAAAAACTATATTCAACCTCGATTATGGCTAGTGATATTAGTTGGGTATCAAATAATGAAAAGCCATCGAGTTTCGAATGTACAGCGAAGTTTAGATATCGTCAACCCGATAATGAAGTAACTGTACAGTTAGTCGAGGGGCATAAAGTAAAAGTAACTTTTCACGAGCCGATTCGTGCCGTCACTCCAGGACAAGCTGTTGTCTTTTATCATGAAGATGAATGCCTTGGCGGCGGTACCATTGATGAAGTATATAAAAACGATGTACGTCTAACATTTGTAGGTTAAAAACACCTTGATTCCGCTTGGAATCAAGGTGTTTTTTTACGCATAGGTTAGTTTAAATGATAGCAGCATATTTTTTAAAAGGAAAATATGCTATACTTTCTTAATAACATAACTTCGCTTTTCATACGGAGTGGGCAGATGGAAAATATGGACAAGAATTTACAAGGAATTCAATATATGAAAGAAGGCAAGTGGGAGGAAGCGGTTAAAGTCTTTAACGAGATTATTGAAGAATCACCGGAAGATCCCATTGCTTATATTAACTTCGGTAATTTATTAGCCACATTAGATGATAACGAGCGAGCTCTGCAATTTTTTCAAAAAGCAATTGCATTAGATGAAGATGCAGCTTCAGCTTATTACAGCATGGGCAATCTGTTTTATGAAGGTGAACAGTATGAGCAAGCCAAAAAGATGTTTGAAACCGCTATGACGAAAGGAATAGAGTCTAGTGATAACTTTTTTATGCTTGGAATGTCTTGGATTGCCTTAGAACAACCGAGATTGGCACTTCCGTATCTTCAAAGATGTACGGAATTGAATGATCAAGATGGAGAAGCGCTTTTTTCAATATGGACTTTGTTTAGCAAATGAGGAGTACATTGATGAAGCGATTATCCAATTTGAAAAATGCATTGACATAGATCCAACACATGCTGACGCCTTCTATAATTTAGGGGTGGCCTATGGATTCAAAGAAGATGGCGAAAAAGCAATAGGTATGTTTGATAAAGCATTAGAAATTGATCCTAACCATATTCTTGCCGGACATGGAAAAAAGTTATTAGAGTCCTAAGATGTGAATATTTAAAATGGCCTTTGTAAAGGAGGTGGCAAGATGGAGAAACAGGATTCCCTTGATTTATTTGCGGAGCAGGGGAAATATATAAAAGGAAAGCCGATTGTAACCATTTTTCATAATGAACAAAACTTATATACGGTCTTACGAATAAGAGTAGAAGAAACGAACGAAGAATATGAAGATAAAGAAGCTGTTATCACTGGATACTTTCCCATAATCCACGAACAAGAGCATTATATTTTTTATGGAGAAATGAAAGACCATCCTAAATTTGGGATGCAATTTCATGCAACCCATTTTCGAAAGGATATTCCACAAACAAAGCAGGGGGTTATCAGCTATTTATCGAGTGAAATTTTTAAAGGAATTGGTAAGAAAACGGCTGAAAAAATAGTTGAAACTCTGGGAAATAATGCAATTACAAAGATATTAAATCAACCATCCCTGTTAGATTCTGTCCCAAAACTACCATCTGAAAAAGCAAAAGATCTATATGAAACATTGATGGAGCATCAGGGGTTAGAACAAGCGATGATTGCTTTAAATCAATATGGATTTGGTCCGCAATTATCGATGAAAATTTTTCAGGCCTACAAAGAAACGACCCTTGATGTCATTCAGAGTAATCCTTATCAATTAGTCGAGGATGTGGAGGGGATTGGTTTTGCACGTGCAGATGATCTTGGTTTTCAACTTGGGATATCTGGAAATCACCCTGATCGAATAAAAGCGGGATGTCTGTATATTTTGGAACAAGAATGCATGCAAAATGGACATGTCTTTGTTTTGGCAGAGGATTTGTTGGTAAAAGTCCAAAACTTATTAGAAAAAAGGACACAAGATCAAATTGAATATAAGGATATTACGCAGGAATTATTGAAATTAGAGACAGATGGGAAAATAATTGTAGAAGAGCAGCGATTTTATTTGCCTTATCTTTATTATTCAGAAAAAGGTCTTGTCACCAGTATACAGAGGTTACTACAACAGACTGAGTATGCTGAAACCTTTCCAGAATCTGAGTTTTTACTTGCCTTAGGGAGTCTTGAAGAGCGTTTAAGTGTTCATTATGCTCCTTCTCAAAAAGAGGCGATTCAAACAGCATTAATGTCTCCATTACTCATATTAACCGGTGGTCCAGGTACAGGGAAAACGACTGTAATAAAAGGGATTGTTGAACTATATGGCGAACTTCATGGCTGTTCATTAAATCCTCATGATTATAAAAAGGAAGAACCTTTTCCATTTCTCCTAACGGCTCCGACTGGAAGAGCCGCAAAACGAATGTCTGAATCAACAGGACTGCCCGCTGTCACCATCCATCGATTATTAGGCTGGAATGGTAGTGAGGGCTTTGATCACAATGAAGACAATCCGTTAGAAGGGAAGATTTTGATTGTCGACGAAAGTTCCATGGTCGATATATCCTTAGCGAATAAATTATTTAAAGCTCTACCAGAGCATATACAGGTGATTTTGGTGGGTGATGAAGATCAGCTTCCATCTGTTGGTCCTGGTCAAGTATTAAAGGATTTATTACGATCAAAAGTAATTCCAACGATTCGATTAACAGATATTTATCGTCAAGCAGAAGGTTCATCCATTATTGAGTTGGCACATGAAATTAAAGATGGTCAATTACCTGAAAATGTTTCAGCACCTACAAAAGATCGGTCCTTTATCAAATGTCAAACAGGTCAAATAGCAGATGTTGTTCAAAAAGTTGTATTAAATGCGGTGCAAAAGGGTTATTCACCTAGAGATATTCAAGTTCTAGCACCGATGTACAAGGGTCCTGCTGGTATTGATCGTTTAAATACCGTCTTGCAGGAAGCTTTAAATGGTAATCCGGATGGTAGTCGTAAAGAAATTGCTTATGGGGAGACAAAGTATCGGGTTGGAGATAAGGTTCTTCAGCTAGTGAATCAGCCTGATAAGCATGTTTTTAATGGAGATATGGGTGAAGTTGTTTCTGTTTTTTATGCAAAAGAAAATACTGAAAAACAGGATATGGTCGTTGTTTCATTCGAGGGCACTGAAGTCACTTATACAAGACAGGATTTAGGTCAAATCACTCTTGCCTATTGTTGTTCGATCCATAAGTCACAAGGAAGCGAATTTCCGATTGTGATATTACCTGTTGTTAAAAGCTATTATCGAATGTTACGAAGGAATCTAATCTATACAGCCATTACAAGAAGTAAACAATTTTTAATTCTTTGTGGTGAAGAGGATGCTCTGAGAACAGGAGTAAGACAAGCAGATGAGCAAATGCGTCAAACGACCTTAATGGAAAAGCTCTCCGGTTTTACTTCAATTGAGAGTGCAGAAAGTGTGGGTATTGAGGAAGAACAAGAAGAAATTCCTTATGAAGAATTTTTAATGAATGTGGATCCAATGATTGGAATGGACGGTGTAACGCCTTATCTTTTTATGTAAATAAATTTAAATCAAAAATTCCGCGGATCGATAAACGATCCGCTTTTTCAATATGTAAATGTTTCTTTTTTATTACCCGATTTTACGGGAATAATAAAAATGTTCGGGAAGGTGGGAGACTCTTTGCGAACATATTCATTACTAAAAGGAAAGTCTGTATTTGAAATAAAATCGGGTTCAAAAATCGGTGAAGTATGTGATTTAGCCATTTCTGATGATGGCAGAGTAAAAGGATTATTAATCAAAAAAGGCGTTATCTTTAAAAAAACATGGATCATTTACGTCGAAAATGTGACTTCGTTTGGTGTTGATGGTGTGATGATTGAAGACCGTAAGCAGTTGGAACCGTTAAATGAAACATTTGACAATTATACATTTGAAACCGGTCAACCATTATTAGGTAAAGCATTGATGACGAAAGAAGGGCAACGTCTTGGTCTATTAGAAGATGTATATTTTCTGGAAGAAGTGGGGACAATTGTAGGGTATGAATGTTCAGATGGCTTCTTTTCAGACATCATAGAAGGAAAACGTGTTGTTAAGACCGATAAACCGCCTGCGATTGGGAAGGATGCCATCATAGTAGATGTAAAATAAACTGTGAGGTGTTCCCCCATGTTTAGTTGTCCAAATTGTCAAAGTAAAGATATTGGAAAAATTGGTATCAATCAATATTATTGTTGGAATTGTTTCATTGAATTATCGGTTTCCGATGGGCTGATCTATACACATCAAGTCGAAGAAGATGGCACATTAAGTTCGTTAGATGATTTATTTGGAGAAGATGATCGCCAATTTACTTTATAAATTGGGGTGAAGGACATGAACAAAGTGATAACTTCAGTTCTAGCAGTTGGTGCTGGTGTTGCGGCATATAGTTATGGAAAAAGAAATCAGCGTCAAATGAGAAAAATCAAAAAAGGGATTAAAGGAATACTTTAATACCTTTGGGATAACCTTAAAAAGGTTATCCCATTTTCACATTTATCGTTCAATTCCGCCTGCGATACTTACTTCATAATAAAGGAGGAGAGGTATATGGATATCCGAGTTAAATGGTTTTATCGTATAGGATTTCTACTCCTTTTAATGATTGTCCTTTTTGTTTTTATTAAGCTACAGCCGATTTGGCAGCCACTTATAGACATGCTGGTAACGATTCTTCTGCCTTTTATCATAGCAGGATTCATTACGTATTTATTACGCCCAATTGTAGAAAAGATCCATGACGCAGGCTTACATAGAGGATTAGCTGTTTTTATCATATACTTTTTATTTTTCGGAGGAATTGGTTTGGCCGTTTATAAAGGTCTTCCAGAAATCATTAGACAATTAAAAGATTTATCTGAAAGTGTACCAACTATTGCAAAACAGTATTTGAATTTCACTGATGATATCCAAGAGAAAACGGCTGCTTGGCCTGATGGGATTCAAAAAAGAGTATATAATGGGATTACATCGATTGAGCAAGGGGTGGCGTCTCGAACCGTAAATGTGGTGAATTCTATCATAAACATTATAAGTCATGTATTTACGATCGTGATTATTCCGTTTATTTCGTTTTATATGTTAAAGGATTATGGGAAAATAAAAAAAGCAATCTGGTATATGACTCCTAGAAAATGGCGTCAAAGTGGGATGGTATTACTTCGTGATATTGATAAGTCACTTGGCAGTTATATAAGGGGACAAATTCTTGTATGTGCTATCATTGGGGCGGTATCTACGATTCTTTTTTGGATATTTGATATGAAGTATCCGTTGTTATTAGGGTCGATCATTGGGATTACAAATGTAATTCCTTATTTTGGACCGGTCATTGGAGCCATACCAGCGATGCTGATTGCGGCGACGATGAGTGTAAAAATGATCGTGATTGTGATTGTGGTTATTTTGTTGTTACAATTTTTAGAGGGAAATATTTTGTCTCCATTGATTGTCGGTAAAAGTCTCCATATCCATCCTCTAGTGATTATGTTTGCTTTATTCGCAGGAGGAGAAATTTGGGGAATTATCGGCTTGATCTTATCGGTACCAGTGGTTGCCGTCATTAAAGTTAGCTTAATCCATACAAGAAAATATTTTGAAAAAAAACACGAGCAAGAACGGTTAAGACCACTTCATGAAGAATAGTGATTCACCACAAATAACAACATACGCTATGACTGGGGTTCTAGTAGGAGTCAGCGCGTTCCTAATAAATATTGACAAGCTTTCATGATAATCGCTATAATTCAAGTAAATTGTTTAGTTAAATAATGGTAACATGTTGAAGGAAAAAGTATGTTATAGTCCATCTAAAGGCGACTTTGCGCGTTAGAGAGGAGCTTCCACGGCTGAGAGAAGTTCTAGATGAAGCATAACAGAAAGCTAATCCTGAATGCAGCTAATCCCTGCCGTATACCGCGTTAAGGTTAGAATGAGAGATGAATACGATTATGTATTCATAATCAGGGTGGTACCGCGAGTAAGTCCCTCGTCCCTGTCCAGGGAATAGGGGCTTTTTTTGTGCAAAAAAAGAAATGAATGTGTTAATGGAGGTATTTTAATTGAAAAATCTAACTGGCTCACAAATTCGTCAAATGTTTTTAGACTTTTTCCAAGAAAAGGGACACGCTGTGGAACCAAGTGCTCCACTTGTTCCACATGAAGATCCCACACTTACTATGGATTAATAGTGGTGTAGCAACATTAAAGAAATATTTCGATGGACGGGTTGTTCCTGAAAATCCAAGAATTACAAATGCTCAAAAGTCAATTCGTACAAATGATATTGAAAATGTTGGAAAGACAGCACGACACCATACCTTTTTTGAAATGCTCGGAAACTTTTCAATCGGTGAGTATTTTAAAGTGGAAGCAATCGAGTGGGCATGGGAATTTTTAACAGATAAAAAATGGATTGGGTTTGATCCAGACAAGTTATCTGTAACGATTCATCCAGAAGATGAGGAAGCATATGAGATTTGGAGTAAAAAGGTAGGAATTCCAGAAGAACGAATTATACGTCTTGAAGGAAACTTTTGGGATATTGGGGAAGGTCCAAGTGGTCCTAACTCAGAAATTTTCTATGATCGTGGACCAGAATTCGGAAATGATTTAACTGATCCAGAATTGTATCCTGGTGGAGAAAATGAACGTTATTTAGAAATATGGAACCTTGTTTTCTCTGAATTCAATCATAATCCAGATGGAACTTATACACCATTACCTCATAAAAACATTGATACAGGTATGGGACTTGAACGAATTACTTCGGTTGTACAAAATGTTGAGACGAACTTTGATACAGATTTGTTTATGCCGATTATTCGCGCAACAGAAGAGATTTCTAACACAGAGTATGGGAAAGAAAATCAAACAGATGTGGCTTTTAAAGTGATTGCGGATCATATTAGAACGGTTGCATTTGCCGTTGGGGATGGAGCGTTACCATCTAATGAAGGACGCGGATATGTATTAAGAAGACTCTTAAGAAGAGCGGTTCGCTATGCAAAACAAATCAATATCAATCGTCCCTTTATGTACGAGCTTGTTCCTGTTGTAGGGGAAATAATGGTTGACTTCTATCCAATCGTGAAAGAGAAGCAAGACTTTATTGAAAAGGTTGTTAAAAACGAAGAAGAACGTTTTCATGAAACCTTACATGAAGGGTTAACGATATTATTTGATGTGATTAAGAAGCAAAAGGAAAAAGGAAACAGAACAAATTCCTGGAGAAGATGTTTTCAAATTATATGATACTTATGGTTTCCCTGTTGAACTAACAGAAGAATATGCGGAAGAAGAAGAAATGACGATTGATTATAACGGTTTTGAAAGTGAAATGGAAAAACAACGGGATCGTGCTCGAACAGCTCGACAAGATGTCGATTCGATGCAAGTACAAAGCGGTGTTTTAAGAGACATTCATCATGAAAGTAAATTCGTTGGTTACGATCAACTACAAGTTCAGGCTACTGTAGTCGTTCTTTTAAAAGATGGTGTGACGGTTGAAAAAGCAACTACGGGTGAAGAAATACAATTTATTCTTGATCAAACTCCTTTCTATGCAGAGAGCGGGGGTCAGATTGCCGATAAAGGAACCTTGCTTGCACATGGAGTGAAAGTGGACGTCTTGGATGTTAAAAAGGCACCAAATGGTCAAAGTCTACATCGTGCAATGGTTGTGGAAGGTGAATTAAACGTAAATGCTGCAGTGACAGCAACCGTTATCGAGGAAACCCGTGCTAAAGTGATTAAAAACCATTCGGCTACACATCTTATGCACCAAGCATTAAAAGATGTTCTGGGACCACATGTCAATCAAGCAGGTTCATTAGTAGAACCAGATCGTTTACGCTTTGACTTTTCCCATTTTGGCCAAGTGCAACCTGAGGAATTGGAAAGAGTAGAAGAAATCGTAAATGAGCAAATTTGGAGAAGTTTAGATGTAGAAATTGATTACAAAGGCATTAATGAGGCAAAGTCTATGGGGGCCATGGCTCTATTCGGTGAAAAATATGGTGACATCGTTCGAGTTGTTAAAATGGGCGATTATAGCCTTGAATTGTGTGGGGGCTGTCACGTTCCAAACAGTTCTGTCATTGGATTATTCAAAATCGTCTCTGAAAGCGGAATTGGAGCTGGTACACGACGAATCGAAGCTGTAACAGGGGAAGCAGCTTATAGTTTGATGAATCATCAAATCGGAATTCTAAAAAGTGCGGCTGCTAAATTAAAGACAAATGTTCATGATGTTCCTGCTAGAATCGATACATTACAAAATGAAATGAAACATCTACACCGAGAAAATGAATCATTAGCTGCAAAATTGGGTAATATTGAAGCGGGTAGTCTTGCTTCAAAAGTAAAAGACGTTAATGGAATTCCTGTCTTGGTGGCAAACGTTCAAAATACAGATATGAATAATCTTCGTAATATGGCAGATGATCTTAAGCAGAAACTAGGATCTGGTGTTATTGTACTAGGAAGTGCTGTCGATGGAAAAGTCAATTTAATTGCTGGAGTCACAAAAGATCTAATTGAAAAAGGATTTCATGCTGGAAAGCTCATTAAAGAAGTCTCTACTCGCTGCGGTGGCGGAGGCGGTGGACGACCTGATATGGCACAAGCAGGAGGTAAAGACCCATCTAAATTAGATTCTGCTTTAGAATTTGTAGAAGAATGGGTGAAATCTGTTTGATATTGTCAAAAATTAGTGTAAAATGGTTATAAATGATGGATTGACAAATAGCCTTATAGCACTTTTCAATCAGGCGAATTTGAACTATATTTCCTCAAAAAAGCGAGGTGTACGAAGGTGAGCTCATTTGATCAAACAATGAGATTCAATTTTCCAGAGGACCCCATTGAACATAATGTAAAAGAGGTACTTCTCCAAGTTTATGAGGCTCTACAGGAAAAAGGGTACAATCCAATTAATCAAATTGTCGGGTATTTATTATCTGGTGACCCTGCTTATATTCCTAGACATAAAGATGCACGAAATTTAATTCGAAAATTAGAGCGTGATGAAATTATTGAGGAATTAATGAAATCCTATCTTAAAGATAACCAAATACTATGATTGTCATTGCAGGGCGCTTTTGGTTTGCTAAAAGTGCCCTCTTTAATGTAGACTGTGATAATGTAATGTAATATAGGCGAAACTTTCCTAAGTGGAGTTCCGCTAAGTACGGGACGTGTTGTTGCCTAACGCTTTGCCGTAATAAATGAGGGATTGATATGCGAATAATGGGCTTAGATGTTGGTTCAAAAACAGTGGGCGTTTCTATAAGTGATGCATTTGGTTGGACTGCTCAAGGTTTAAAAACGATTCAAATTAATGAAGATAAAGGTGAATATGGCTTCGAGGAAATTGGAACATTGATTGCAGAAAACGAAGTTAGTAAAGTTGTGGTAGGATTACCTAAAAACATGAATGGTACCATTGGTCCGCGTGGTGAAGCTAGTCAATTTTATGCTGATGAGTTGAATAAAAGATTTGGAGTCCCAGTTGTTCTTTGGGATGAAAGACTTACAACAGTTGCAGCCGAGAGAGTCTTACTTGAAGCAGATGTAAGTAGAAAGAAAAGAAAAAAAGTGATTGATAAAATGGCAGCGTCTATGATCCTTCAAGGATATTTAGATAGTCAAAATTAATGAGGTGGATAAATATGAATCATGATGAAAAAAATATAACCGTTATTGATGATGAAGGAAATGAACAGTTATGTGAAGTATTATTTACGTTTGATTCTGAAGAATTCGGTAAATCCTATGTCCTGTATTATCCAATTAGTTCGGAAGAAGAAGACGATGAAGAAATTGAAATACATGCATCCTCTTTTATTCCAAATGAAGATGGCGATGATGGAGAACTCATGCCTATCGAAACAGATAAAGAGTGGGATTTAATAGAAGAAATGCTTAATACATTCCTTGCTGAAGAAGAGGAAGAAGAATAAGCTTACAAATATCAAGCAGATATTATCTTTAATCTGCTTGATATTTTTTTACGCCTATTATAGAAATATAGTATAATGATTTAGGAAATATATAAAACCCTGTAGATTGGAGGGGGAAAATGAAATCTGGAGAGAAAGATGACAAAAAAATAATTTTTAAAGAGAAGTTAATAGAGCGTCAAAATGAGGCGAAGGTTGTGCGGAAAATCGTTGCTATTATAGCACTTTCCATTTTTATGATCGCAGTCATTGTAGTGGGTGGAGGATATTTATATATCAATTCAGCTTTAAAGCCCGTTGATTCAAAGAGTCAAGAAGAAATTCCCGTTCAAGTTCCGATTGGTTCTGGAACAACAACGATTTCGAAAATACTCGAAGATCGTGGTGTCATTAAGGATGCACATGTCTTTAAATATTATGTTAAATTTAAAAACGAATCAGGCTTTATGGCAGGGGATTATGTTTTAACTCCTTCCATGACCTTACAACAAATTATTGATAGCTTAAAAACAGGGAAGGTCATACAAGAAGCAGCTGTAAAAATAGCGATTCCAGAAGGGATACAACTTAGTCAAATAGCAGGAATTATCGCAAACCATACAGATTCCTCAACACAAGAAGTCATGAAAAAGTTAAATGATCATGAATATATTAATTCTCTTATGAGTCAATATCCGAATCTATTAACAAAGGAAATTTATGATGCAAAAGTTAAATATCCACTAGAGGGATACTTATTTCCAGCAACCTATTCTTTTTCGGAGATCAATCCAACTGTTGAAAACATCGTTACTGCTATGCTGGATAAAACAGAATCCGTTTTGGATGAATATATGATACAAATAGAAGAAAAGGAAATGACGGTTCATCAATTATTAACGCTGGCATCATTGATTGAAGAAGAAGCGACAGAGCAGGTTGATAGAAACCAGATTGCTAGTGTTTTTTATAATCGAATGAATATAGGCATGCCTTTGCAGACCGATCCAACTGTACTATATGCAAAAGAAGAACATCAAGCAAAAGTGTATTACAAGGATTTGGAAATTGATGACCCTTATAACACGTATAAGTATCCAGGGTTAACTCCAGGACCGATTGCAAATGCAGGGGTCACGTCGATCGAAGCAGCGTTGGCACCAGCTCAAACAGACTTTCTTTATTTTCTAGCTGCCCCAGATGGTCAAGTATATTTTTCTACTACTCTAGATGAGCATGAAGAGAAAAAAGCGGAGCATATCACTAGTAGTTAATTCCAATTACATTTAAGAAGAATGCACAAGTGGCATTTTTCTTTTTTTTATGCTAGAATATACAAAGTATTTAATGACCTTACCTGTTACGAGTAGCGTAAACACAGTGGAAAGATGCATGTTCCTCTGTGAGGCGCTATTTTTTCTTGTTTTACTATAGAAGGAAGTGGAGTAATTTTGACAGATAGCGTTATTCAATATATTGAAAACTTAATTCCGGAGCGACCGGAGTTTTTTATGAGGATGGAAAACTATGCTTCAGAGCATCATGTTCCCATTATGGAGTCAACGGGTATAGAAGCAATGCTTCAGATCCTTCGTATTAAGAATCCGAAAAAGATTCTTGAAGTAGGAGCGGCTATTGGCTACTCGTCCTTAAGAATGGCTCATGCTCTCCCAATGACAAAAATTATCACCATTGAAAGAGACGAAGAGCGAGCAGTTCTAGCACGAAACAATATTATGGAATTCGGTAAGGAAGAACAAGTTACCTTAGTGCTAGGAGATGCTCTTGAAATTGTGGATGAGGTCTCGAGTTATGGACCATTTGATGTGATATTTATTGATGCAGCAAAAGGTCAGTATCAGAAGGTTTTTCGAATTATATAGTCGTTATTTACTAGAGGATGGTTTAATCATCACGGACAATGTTCTTTTTAAAGGATTAGTTGCCGAAGAAGTCATACAACATAAGAGAACAGCACAACTTGTTAAAAAAATTAAACAGTATAATGAATGGCTCATGAGTCATTCTGATTATCATACAGTTATTTTGCCCGTTGGTGACGGGGTTGCAATTAGTAAAAAGGGGTGAAGAAAGATGAATAAGCCAGAATTACTGGTAACACCAGTTTCTGTTCATGACATCCTTCCATTAATTGAGGCTGGAGCGGATGCTTTTGTTGTGGGAGAACAAAGATATGGTTTGCGGTTAGCAGGGGAATTTTCACGCGAAGAGATTAAAGACGCGGTCGCAATCGCACATGAGCATGGAAAAAAGGTTTATGTAGCTATGAACGCTTTATTTCATAATGAAAAGGTTCCTGAACTTCCTCAGTATCTCCAGTATTTACAATCTATCGATGTAGATGCTGTAACGTTTGGGGATCCGGCAGTATTACTTGCAGCGAGAGAAGCTGCACCAGAGATGAAATTGCATTGGAGTACTGAAACAACAGGTACAAATTGGTATACATGTAATTATTGGGGTAGAAAAGGAACAAAACGTGCGGTACTTTCACGTGAAATTAATCTAGATGCCATTTTGGAAATAAAAGAACATGCAGAAGTAGAAATTGAAGTACAAGTACATGGCATGCTGAATATGTTTCAATCGAAACGTTCTTTACTCGGACACTACTTTCAGTATCAAGGTAAAAATATGGAGATTGAAAACCGTAATGGGGAAAAAGCTATGTTTTTACATGATAAAGAACGTGGAACAAAATATCCGATTTTTGAAGATGAAAATGGTACCCATATTATGAGTCCGAGTGATATGTGTGTCATAGACGAATTACAAGATTTGATCGAGGCAGGGGTAGACTCTTTCAAAATAGATGGGATCCTGCATCGTTCCGAATATATTTTAGCTCTAACAAAGTTATATCGGAAAGCGATTGATACATGCATAGAAGATCCTGATGAATATGAAGACATTAAAGGTGAATTATTAGAACGCATCGAGGAAATTCAACCCGATAATAGACCACTTGACACAGGTTTCTTCTTTAAAGAAACGGTTTATTAATAAGTTTAAATGAATAAACGAACGGATGGTGAAAGATTATGATGGCTGTCGTAAGAGAACCTATTTCGAAGATCGTTAATGGTAAACGAGTCATTACAAAAAAGCCTGAGCTATTAGCTCCGGCTGGAAATCTTGAAAAGCTAAAAATAGCGGTTCAATACGGAGCTGATGCTGTTTTTATAGGTGGACAAGAATATGGATTACGCTCTAATGCAGATAACTTTACTTTCGAGGAAATGAAAGAAGGCGTTGAGTTTGCCAAAAAATATGGAGCGAAAATTTATGTAACAACAAATATCTTTGCTCATAATGAAAATATAGATGGTTTAGAAGAATATATGCTTGGCTTAAAAGAGGCAGGTATACAAGGGATTATTGTTGCAGATCCACTCATTATCGAAACATGTAAAAAAATTGCACCTGAAATTGAGGTTCATATCAGTACCCAACAATCGATTTCGAATTGGAAAACCATTCAATTTTGGAAAGAAGAAGGTGCTGAACGTGTCGTTTTAGCCCGTGAAACAAGTGCAGAAGAAATTAAGGAAATGAAAGAAAAGGTAGATATCGAAATAGAGATATTTGTTCATGGTGCCATGTGTATCGCCTATTCAGGTCGTTGTACATTAAGTAACCATATGACAGCTAGAGACTCAAATCGTGGAGGCTGCTGTCAATCTTGTCGCTGGGACTATGATCTTTATCAATTAAATGAAGGGGAAGAAGTACCACTATTTGAAGAAAAAGATGCTCCATTTGCGATGAGTCCAAAAGATTTAAATTTAATTCAATCAATCCCAACAATGATTGAATTAGGAATTGATAGTCTTAAAGTAGAGGGACGAATGAAATCGATGCACTATATTGCAACGGTCATAAGTGTCTATCGCAAAGTAATTGATACGTACTGTGCAGATCCGGAAAATTTTGTTATTCAACAGGAATGGCTTGATGAACTAGATAAATGTGCAAACCGTGAAACGGCAACTGCCTTTTTTGAAGGTGTACCAGGGTATAAGGAGCAAATGTTTGGAAATCATAGCAAAAAGACAAGCTTTGACTTTGCCGGACTTGTTCTAGACTATAATCCTGAAACAAAAATCGTAACATTACAGCAAAGAAACCATTTTAAACCGGGACAAGAAGTAGAATTCTTTGGACCTGAAATTGAAAACTTTAGAGTTGTCATTGATCAAATTTGGGATGAAGATGGTAATGAGCTGGACGCAGCTCGCCATCCAATGCAAATTGTTCAATTTAAGGTAGAGCAACCACTCTATCCAAATAATATGATGAGAAAAGAATTATAGATATTTAAGCAGTCTTTTTCTGTATTGCATAATCAGCATTTTTATGCAACAATAGCATAAATATTATTAACTATATAAGCCATGCGCGTTCTTGACGGAACGCGCATGTATATATTTTATTACACTTATACTTATTAATTTGTCTGACACAATCTTGTGGGGGTTGTGAACACTAGAAGGAGTGAACAGTTTTGGCTCAAGAAAAAGTTTTTCCAATGACTCAAGCTGGTAAACAAAAGCTTGAACAAGAATTAGAACATTTGAAAACGGTTGTAAGAAAAGAAGTAGTAGAAAGAATTAAAATCGCCCGTAGTTTTGGTGATTTATCTGAGAACTCTGAATATGATGCAGCAAAAGATGAACAAGCATTTGTTGAAGGTCGTATTACAACGATTGAAAATATGATCCGTAATGCCAGAATTATCAGCGAAGATGAATTAAGCAAGGATGCGGTATCATTAGGAAATTCCGTTACATTTGTCGAGCTCCCTGAAGGCGATGAAGAAACATATACGATCGTTGGTAGTGCAGAGGCCGATCCATTCGAAGGTAAAATTTCCAATGATTCTCCTATAGCTAAAAGCTTATTAGGACGTAAAGTTGGAGATCAAGTGACCGTTCAAACTCCAGGCGGAGAAATGAAAGTAAAAATAATTGAAATAAAATAATCAATATTTCGTTTATATTAAACACACCTCGTCAACACTTTTGACGAGGTGTTCATTTTATGTGGAGAAAAAGAGCCTTAATCATTGTCTGTCTATTTGTTAGCCTTTTCATGCTTTTAATTGGAAGATTAATGCAGATCCAACTTTTTGAAACACAATCCTTTTCTAAACATGAAGTTAATTTATTAGAGGAAAGTGTAGCACAAAGATCGCAGGAAATTGTCATTGATAGTGGAAGAGGAGGATTTCTCGACAAGGAAGGAAATTCACTTACCCATCAAACAATACCTGTTTTGATTCTTTTTCCTTTTTTGAAAAATACAGATTGGGATGCTGAAAAAATCGCAAACATTATAAATGTCTCACCACAGACGTTTATCAACACGATTGATAAAGCAAAAGAACCTTTTGCTTATGGAACTCCAAAGCCGATGTCCCTTACAAAAAGGCAAATGGAGGAGATTAATGCCTTGCAAATCCCTGGAGTTTTTGCTGTTGAGAAAAAGATTGCACTGGATTATAATCCAGCAGAACACTTAGTAGGGATTACTGGACAAAATGAAAGAGTTCTGGAATCTCGTTACCCCGAAAAGAAATTATCTCCAAAAACTTCAATTGGATTAACAGGATTAGAGAGAAGTTTTGACGAATTTATATTACCAGAGGGTGAAGCAAAACTGGTCTTTCATGTCGATGCAAGTGGCGGACCTTTATTTGGGATCAATGTTAAATATGTGGAGCCTGCAAATCCCTTTTACCCTATTAATATTCGCACAACAATCGATTCGAATCTTCAGGAAATAGCCCAAGAGATTTTAGATAAACATGCAGTAAAAAAGGGTGGACTTGTGTTGCTTGATATCAAAACAAATTCAGTTTTGTCGATGGTATCTCGTCCGAAGATCAATCAAAAAGACCCATTTAATGACCATTCAGGTAATATTGAAAATGTCATGTTAAATGAACAAATTACTGGATCTGTTTTTAAAACGGTAGTGGCTGCTGCTGCGATTGAAAATGGATTAGATGATCAAGGGCGTTTATTTGATTGTAGCGTGAAGATTAATGGAGAACGGGACGCAGCACATGATTATGGAAGCTTAAATTTTTCTGACAGTTTTGCAAGAAGTTGTAATAATACATTTGCGACATTGGCTAAAGAATTACAAGCAATTGATACGAATATGTTAGAAGACTATGCAAATCAGCTGTCTTTTACGGGGCTTTCAGGATGGCATGGAGATATTTATCATTACGATAATTTTAAACAAGTGCCTGAAGAAGATAAGGGACGAATATTTTTATCGGACGAGGCGAGAAAGGATCGTAATTTTATTGGTCTAACCGGTATTGGTCAACATGAAGTACGAGCTACGCCGCTTTCAGTTGCGAATATGATGGCGACGATTGCAAGAGGAGGAAAGAAGGAAATGGTGCGGTTGGCATCAGCCATTGAATATAAAAATGGTTCATCCTTACTTACTTTTAAAGAAAAAAAACTCGAGGGGAGAACGATCTCAGCTTCTACGGCGACTAAACTTCAAAAGCTTTTGCGTGAGGTAGTAACCCATGAGGAAGGAACTGGTAAGTGGTATCAAGGTCTTCCTTATGAAGTCGCTGGAAAATCGGGTACAGGTGAAACAGGGAAATTTTATCATGATCAGCAGTTGTATAATAAATGGTTTGCAGGTTTTTTCCCTTACCAGAATCCAAAATATGCATTAGTTGTTGTCAATTTAGATGTTACGGAAAATGAAGGGGCGATTAGTCCAATCTATGCGGATTTAGTTCAGTCTATTTATGAATATGATCAATAGTAGAATCTAGTGAATCCTTTGTACCTTTTAATACGTCTAATATTATGATATAGTTTAAATCGTTTTATAAGTTCTACTGAATAAATAATATTTAGACTTCTTTTGAGAGAGGAGAATGAATCTTGAAACAAGATAAAGACCCGTTATCAGAAAACTCACGTTTAAATCAGAGAGTAAAAAGAAAGAAAGCGAATGTGATCTTAAATTCTTTGATTATCATCGTATTACTATTGATAGTCATTGTTTCGATTAATATTTTTGGTAAGGATGACAAATCGATAGCCGAAAGTAATGGAGAACAAACCGTATCTAGTACTGTAGAGAAAGATTCTGAAACCAAGGGAGAAACAGACAAGACTAATCGTGATCAGAAAGAATCAGCAGTAAATGACGATAGTTCTGATGAAAATCAAAATGAACAAGACGAAAAGATAGATGAAGAGGAACTAGTAGAATCAGAAGACGAAAGTGACACGGATGAAAATGAAAGTATTGAAAATCCTGATTGGGACTCTGTTGGAACTTCACAAACTGAACCAGCACAGGATTATGTAAAAGATAGTGTAGATTGGAACGAACAAATGCGAGCCATTTCATCTGCTACAGGATTTGATCAAGGTAAAGGTGATACATTAGTTAGAATTGGAAATAATGGTCCCAAAAAATCTACTGCCACGGTATTAATAAAAGAAACCAACCAAAAATTCCGCGTAAATATTGAGTGGATTGATGGTGAAGGCTGGAAACCAGCGCTTGTAGAAGAAGTGAATAAATCATAAAATAAAAAATCCCCCAATTTTGAGGGATTTTTTATTTTATATTAGGATTATTTCGTAAAGAGCCTTTTTTAAAGAGCATTTATTTCCTTTTCTAGTGCTTTTTCAACTGGTACATATTCATAGCCAAGGTCTTTTGCAACTGTTTCATAAGTTACTTCACCGTGCGCAGTGTTTATACCGAGTTTTAATGCAGGGTTTTCAATGATTGCTTTTGCAATCCCTTTGTTCGCAATTTGAATACCGTAAGGAACTGTTGCATTTGTAAGAGCCATCGTTGAAGTTCTTGCAACCGCACCAGGCATATTAGCAACACAGTAGTGTACAACATCGTGTTTAACAAATGTTGGGTTGTCATGAGTTGTTGCAATAGAGGTTTCTATAGATCCACCTTGGTCAATCGCAGGGTCAACAACCACTGAACCTGGTTTCATTGTTTTAATCATTTCTTCCGTAACTAATTTAGGTGCTTTTGCGCCAGGAATTAAAACGGCTCCAATCACTAAGTCAGATTCTGCAACACATTTGGCAATATTATATGGACTTGACATTAATGTCTGAATAGAATTACCGAAGATATCGTCTAATTGACGAAGACGATCTGCATTAATGTCAAGGATGGTTACATCTGCGCCAAGACCGATGGCCATTTTTGCCGCATTTGTTCCCACATTACCACCACCAACGATGGTAACTTTCCCACGTTCAACCCCTGGAACACCCGAAAGAAGGATTCCTTTTCCACCATACGTTGTTTGTAAGTAGTGTGCACCAATTTGTGTCGCCATACGTCCTGCAACTTCACTCATTGGTGCAAGTAAAGGAAGTGCACGTCCAACTTGAACGGTTTCATAAGCAACACCGATTATCCCTTTTTCAAGCAATTCTTTAGCTAATTCGGGATCAGCTGCTAAGTGTAAGTAAGTAAACAAAATTAATCCTTCACGGAAATATTTATATTCATTTTCAAGCGGCTCTTTCACTTTCATAATCATATCAGCCTGAGTCCAAACATCACCAGCATCCTCAATGATTACTGCACCTGCTGCTACATATTCTTCATTCGTAAAGCCGCTTCCGATTCCAGCATTTGTTTCAATAAGAACTTTATGACCGGCTTGAACGTATGAGACAACACCAGCTGGAGTTAATGCTACTCGGTTTTCGTTGTTTTTAATTTCCTTAGGTACACCAATAATCATCTAATGATTCCTCCCTTTGTTGCGAAATGTATTGATTTCTACAATATATGTAATTCATGTTACAAAGTGTGCCATTTCAACAATCTATTATATAACAATAATAGCATAAGTAGATATTTTTGAAAATTGTTATATAACAATAAAAGATGAAACTATGTCATTTTTATGTCTACTATATAACAAGCCTATCCAACATTATCTAAATTAATTATATAGATGCTTTGTTAGCTTTAAAATGGACAACAGCTGAGTAAAAGGTTCTTCCGTTTTCATCTACATGCATTTGGTGCGAGACAGAGTGAACGCGGAGAAGTAATGCTTTGTTATTCTCAATTTGTTCATTAATCTTTTTTTCTAATGATTTAATTTCTACTGCCTCGAAAAACTCTATTTTATCCTCAATCATATCCAGTCGAAGATTCATGACAATCCATCCTTTCTTACTATCATTTATTTTACCTTATTAAACCAGATTATTAAATCTATAGATGGCAAATGAAAGCACCAAATATCCATTAATTCATACTATAGGAATAAGAATAGTATGTGGGGATGGGGTCATATGGGAAATGAGTTTGTTGATTTATTTGATAAATGGGCAAGTGATTATGATCAAACTGTATCTGGTCATGATCTAGAATATCAAAATGTTTTTCTGCACTATGATCGTATTTTACAAAATGTAGCAGATCGATCACATGGAAATGTGTTAGAATTTGGACCTGGTACTGGAAATTTAACTTTGAAACTAATCGGGCGAAACCTGCATGTTGTAGGTGTTGAACCATCTAGTGAAATGAGAAAAATGGCTAATAGAAAGCTGAAGAATAAAGCACAAATTGTTGAAGGTGATTTTTTCAATTTTCCACAAGATCTTCCGTGTCAAACCATCGTAAGTACGTATGCTTTTCATCATCTAACAGACTCTGAGAAAGCTGAAGCCATTGCTTTATATAGCGGGATTCTTCCAAGTAGTGGGAAAATTATTTTTGCAGATACGATATTTGAATCCACTTCAACCTATCAAAATGTGATTAAAGATGCAATAAATAAAGGTTACGAACATTTAGCAAAGGACTTGCAGACCGAATATTATACTACAATTCCAGTACTATCCTCAATTCTTACAAACAATCATTTCGATTTCAAATTTGAGAAGTGTAATGAATTTGTTTGGATCATGGAAGCAACAAAGAAATAAGAATGAAAGAAATGAGAGTTCCTTACGTAAAGGGGGAGGAGATCTTGCAAATTTTTGATCATGTTCATAAATTAATTGGAAATACACCACTTATAGAAATAAATCAATTTCAGCTTCCAAAAGGAGTTCGTTTATTTGCCAAATTGGAGTTTATGAATCCCGGTGGAAGTGTAAAAGATCGTCTAGGCTTAGAATTGATTGAGGATGCTTTCGGGAGGGGATTGTTGCAGGAAGGAGGTACGATAATTGAACCGACTGCGGGTAATACAGGAATTGGTTTAGCGTTAGCCGCATTAAATCGTCGTATCAACGTCATTTTATGTGTACCTGAAAAATTCAGTCAAGAAAAACAAGAAATCATGAAAGCTTTGGGCGCAAAAATTGTTTTAACCCCAACAAAGGCAGGAATGATTGGAGCCATTCAAAAAGCAAATGAGCTACAAAAGGAAATTCCCGGCTCATTTATTCCAAGTCAATTTTCGAATCCTGCAAACCCTGAAACCTATTATAAAACATTAGGTCCTGAAATTTGGGAAGCACTCCATGGGAAACTGAATGTGTTTGTTGCAGGAGCAGGTACAGGTGGAACATTTATGGGAACTTCACGCTTCTTAAAAGAGAAAAATCCTTTGATCAAAACCGTAATTGTTGAACCAGAGGGATCTATCTTAAATGGTGGGGAAACAGGTCCACATAAAACGGAAGGAATCGGTATGGAATTTCTACCACATTATATGGACCCCGCTTATTTCGATGAAATTTATACGATTTCTGATGATGTAGCCTTTCAATATGTGAAAGAGTTAGCCTTGAAAGAGGGACTTCTTGTCGGAAGTTCATCCGGGGCAGCACTATCAGCGGCTTTAACGGAAGCAAATAAGTCCAAAGCAGGAACAAATCTTGTAGTGATATTTCCAGATGGAAGTGAGCGTTATTTAAGTAAGAAAATTTATGAAGGAGGGATATAAAGATGAAACGAAAGACGAGGCTTATTCATGGTGGAGTTTCAACAGATCCTTTAACCGGAGCTGTTTCAATTCCAATCTATCAAGCTAGTACCTTTAAACAAGAGTCTGTTGGTGTTCACAAAGGCTATGAATATTCTCGTACAGGTAATCCTACCCGTCATGCACTTGAAGAACTCATTAAAGAGTTAGAGTCAGGAGTTCGAGGATTTGCTTTTAGCTCAGGGATGGCTGCGATTACGGCTGTCATGATGTTGTTTAAAAGTGGAGACCATATTATTTTTACAGATGATGTTTATGGTGGAACATTTCGAGTGGTGTCAAGGGTATTGAATACTTTTGGAATTCAATCCAGTTTTATCGATACTAGTAACCTGGATAAGGTCAAAAATGAAATTCATCCCCATACAAAAGCTATATTTTTAGAAACCCCTACGAATCCATTACTAAAGGTAACCGATATCGAAGCGACAGTGAATCTAGCAAAGCAATTCCAATTACTTTCGATTGTCGATAACACATTTGCGACTCCGTATTGGCAAAATCCACTGGAGCTCGGGTGTGATCTTGTTCTCCATAGTGCCACGAAATATTTGGGAGGACATAGTGATGTTGTTGCAGGTCTCGTCGTTGCTGGGAATGATACACTCGCTAGTGACCTTCATTTTATTCAAAACTCAACAGGAGGCGTACTGGGTCCACATGATTCCTGGTTACTAATAAGAGGGATGAAGACGCTTGGAATCAGAATGGAAGAGCACGAAAACAATGCAAAAAAGATTGTATCCTTCCTTGAGAAACATCCAAAAGTAAAAAAGGTGTATTATCCAGGTCTCCTGATCTCATCCTCAGCATTTAACGGCTAAAGTACAAATGCGTGGTTTTGGAGCAATGATTTCTTTTGAAGTGGTTGGGGAGGTAGAGGTAGAGAATATCTTAAAAAAATTAAAATATTTTACTTTAGCTGAAAGTCTTGGTGCTGTAGAGAGTTTAATTTCAGTTCCTGCGAAAATGACCCATGCTTCGATTCCTGTAGAAAGACGTGAAGAATTAGGAATTTCCGATTCTCTAATTCGGATTTCGGTTGGATTAGAAGATGTTGATGATTTGATAGAAGATCTAGATCATTCGTTGAAGTAAAGGGATCTAATACAGGATCCCTATTTTTTTGACAACATAGGAAGAAATTAGGTGTATAATGATAAAATTGATGTAAGGTACAAAAAAAGATAAAATAGTAAATTAAGTTGTTCTTAAGAAAAATAAGGAGTTATGAAAATGACACTAAAATTGCTTTATAATGGCACGATTATCACTTGTAATGATCAAAATGAGGTAATTAAGAATGGAGCGATTGCCATTGAGAATGGAATCATTTCCTATGTTGGGGAATCCCCTCAGGATCGAGAAGATTTTACTGAAACGGTTGATCTAAAGGGAGATTTATTGTTACCTGGCTTTATTAATACACACGGTCATACGCCGATGTCGTTACTGCGTGGGTTTGCTGATGATTTACCATTAAAAACATGGTTAGAAGAAAAAATGTGGCCGATTGAAGGCCAATATACACCAGAAATTGCAAAATGGGGATCATACCTATCGATCATTGAAATGATCAAAACAGGAAGTACAACCTTTGTGGATATGTACGATAATATGGATGAAATTGCAAACGCAGTTGATATATCCGGAATACGTGCAAAGTTATGTAGAGGGATGATCGCTTTTGGTTCTGAAGAAGAGAAAAAAATGAAACTTGAAGAAGGAACAAGATTTGCTAAAGAGTGGAATAATCGGGCAAATGGTAGAATTACTACAATGATGTCTCCTCACTCACCCTATACATGTGATCCGGAATTTATCAGTAGAATTGTAGCGAGCTCTGCTGAACTTGATGTACCCATACATATTCATATGTCAGAGACGCTCCAGGAAGTTGAACAAAATGTTCAAGAATATGGAAATCGTCCTGTCAAGCATTTAGAGGAAATCGGTGTTTTTGATCGACCGACATTGGTTGCCCATGCTGTTCACGTAAATGATGAGGAAATCGATATTCTTGCTAAGCATGATGTCAAGGTTTCCCATAATATTATTAGTAATTTGAAATTGGGTAGCGGTATTGCACCAATTCGAAAAAATGTTAGACAAGGGAATTACAATCTCATTAGGAACTGATAGTTCATCTTCAAATAATAACTTAGATTTGTTCGAAGAATTAAAACTGGTGGCCATGTTACATAAAGGAATTGAGTTAGATGCTACTTTAATCAATGCAGAAACCGCGTTATCGATGGCAACGAAATATGGGGCTCAGGCGCTTTGGTTGGATGATCAAATCGGAACGTTAGAGGTTGGAAAAGAGGCGGATTTTATTGTGATTGACACGAATTCGCCATTTTATCAGCCTATCCAAAATAACCCGATTTCGCACATTGTCTATTCAGGGTCTGGTAGGGACGTGAAGGATGTATATGTCCAAGGTAAGCAACTTATGAAAAATAGACAACTATTAACGGTAGATGAAGAACGAATCTATTATGAGGTAAATCGAGTCATGAAGTTATTATCAAATTAAAGAATAATTTTGGAGGAAACCATGAAAATTGGGATTATCGGTGCATTGGATGAAGAAATTTTTCATTATCGAAATGAGATGGACCTTCTTTCTGAAGAAGTGAAAGCAGGTATTACTTTTTATAGCGGAATGATAAATGGATTTTCGGTTGTTATTTGTAAATGTGGAGTTGGAAAGGTAAATGCGAGCGTTTGTACTGAAATCCTGATTGGTCAGTTTTCAGTATCACATGTCATTTTCACTGGTGTTGCAGGAGCTTTAGACGAAACACTTGATATTGGAGATGTTGTCGTCTCTACTGAATTGATGCATCATGATTTTGATGCGACAGCCTTTGGCTGTAAATTAGGTGAAATTCCTTATTCTGACCAATTCATTTTTGAAGCAGATCCATTCCTACAAAAACTAGCATTGACGGTAAGTGGGGAGATTGTAGGGGCACAAAAGGTCGTGGCAGGTAGAATCCTTTCAGGAGATCAATTTATTGCCAGTCGTGAAAAGGTACAGCAACTTTCTCGTGAACTAAACGGAGCTTGTGCAGAAATGGAAGGGGCTGCTGTTGCACAGGTTTGTGAGATGCATCGTATACCCTATGTGATTATCCGCTCGATGTCAGATAAAGCAGATGGTTCAGCAAAAGTTAATTTCTTAGAGTTTACAGAAAAGGCATCTCTACATTCATTTCAAATTGTTGATGCGATGTTAAAGAATTGGGATTATGAACGATAATATAAAAAACCGCCCCAAAGTTGGAGCGGTTTTTTTAGGAAGCTTAAATCTCCCAGCTGTCTAAGTATTTCCTTTGTTCTTCTGTTAGTTCGTCAATGACAATTCCTTCGCTTTGAAGCTTAAGAGTTGCAACCTTTTCATCGACGCTCTGTGGAACATTTAAGATTTGTGGACTAAGCTCTTTGTAATGTTCATTGATGTATTGAAGTGAAAGAGCTTGTAAGGCAAAAGTGGTATCCATAATTTCAGCAGGGTGCCCATCTCCAGCGCTTAAGTTAACTAATCGGCCTTCTCCTAATAAATACAATTTTCTACCATCATTTGTTGTATATTCTTCAATGTTTGTCCGAACCGTTCTTTTTGAAATAGATATTTCATCTAAACCAGGCTTGCTCACTTCAACATCAAAATGACCAGCATTGGCTAAAATCGCTCCATCTTTCATGTGAAGCATATGCTCTTTGCGAATAACCTCATAGTTACCTGTAACCGTAATGAAAAAGTCTCCAACCTTCGCAGCTTCTATCATGGGCAGGACAGTGAAACCATCCATATGTGCTTCAATCGCTTTGATGCTATCTATTTCAGTTACGACTACTTTGGCACCTAATCCTTTTGCTCTCATGGCAACGCCTTTACCACACCAGCCGTAGCCAACGACAACAACTGTTTTTCCAGCCACGATTAAATTAGTGGTACGCATAATTCCATCAAAAACAGATTGACCGGTACCATATCGATTATCAAATAAATATTTACATTGTGCATCATTAACCGCTACCATAGAAAATGCTAATTGACCTGTTTTTTCGAGAGCTTTATTTCGAATAACACCTGTAGTTGTCTCTTCACAGCCACCTCGAACGTTCACTCTTAGATCTGGCCTTTCTGAATGGAGAAGTGTGACAAGATCTCCGCCATCATCAATAATTAAATCTGGTTTTGATTCTACAGATTTAATGAGATATTCATTATATTCCTCTGGACTTGGATTATATTTAGCATATACCGTTAATCCATCCTCAACTAAAGCGGCAGCAACGTCATCCTGTGTGGAGAGAGGGTTACTTCCACAAATGGTGACATTCGCTCCACCTGACTGTACGACCTTTGCTAAATAGGCTGTCTTTGCTTCTAAATGAAGCGAGATTGTAACATTTAAGCCTTTAAATGGCTGTTGTTCTTTAAAACTCTTTTCTACACTATTTAAAACAGGCATATGATTTTTTACCCAATCAATTTTTAAATGGCCATCAGGGGCTAGTGCTAGGTCTTTAACAATACTTTTATTTTCCATTATATTCCTCCTAATAAATCATTTTTTCTAAGGTTACAAGTTCTTAGACGTTCATTTAAACCATGTGTATTGTATGCTTTTCTTTAGATGTTGTCTATTTTAAACTATACAAAACTTAATACAAGCATTCATAATAAAAAAAGAATAAAAAAACAACCAACAGTTATTCGACCTGAAGGTTGTTGGTTTGAATTTTAGGAATCTAATCTTTTACGTTTATCTTTCTCATCGCGATAAAATTCATGAAACATCTTCATGAGTGCTCTTTTTTCAATTCTTGATACATAACTTCTTGAAATTCCAAGCTCTTTTGCAATTTCACGTTGTGTCTTTTCCTTTTTTAAATCCAGTCCAAATCGCCCGATAATCACATCTTTTTCCCGTTCATCCAAAATATCAATATATTCTTTAACCTTTTCAAGCTCCATATTAAGTTGAATCGTATCAATAACATCCTCTGATTCTGACTTTAAAACATCAATTAATGAGATTTCATTGCCTTCCTTATCCTGTCCAATTGGGTCATGAAGAGAAACATCTTTTTTTGTCTTCTTTAAAGCTCTTAAGTGCATGAGAATTTCATTTTCGATACATCTTGCCGCATAGGTTGCTAGTTTTGTGCCTTTTCCATCAGAATAGCTTTCAATAGCTTTAATCAAACCGATTGTTCCAATAGAGATTAGATCTTCAACGTCTTCACCTGTATTTTCAAACTTTTTGACAATATGGGCAACAAGTCTTAAATTATGTTCGATAAGCATATTTCGGGCATGTGAATCCCCTTCTGCCATCAATTGCAAGTATTTGCGTTCCTCAGCTGCAGAAAGTGGTTGGGGAAAGGCGTTATTTTTAACATAGGAAACGAGAAAAACAATTTCTTTGACCAAAAAGCTGAGTGCCGTAATAATTCCAGACATGACGCCACCTCCGCTAGTTAAAGTACTTTACCTAATCCACTATTATCTAATATCTATGTGTGAAAGAGGAAGAATTTGTCTGTCCCAATGAAAATTATGTTAGCAAAACACAATTGGCAAAATAAAAAAACAAGCCTAGTCACTTGAAAGGCTTGTTTTTTGTGGGAAAAGTACTTCTTTTAAAAAACTAATTATTACACTTTTTTCATGCGAAAAGTACTGATCATGAGAAAGGAAAGAATAATAATGAGAAAAAGGAAAAATTGTGGAGGCATAAATGGAATGGCTAAGAAGCTAAGTGTTAAAATACAGCCTGCAGCTGTAATCGGTAAACCTGTAAAATAGCCTTTTACATTGGAAGTATTAAAACGTGCTAATCGAAAGGCTCCGCATGCAATATAAAAAATCGTAAAGAATGAACCAGGTGCACCAAATTCATTTAAAATCCCTTGAAATAATAGAAGCGCAGGTGCGACTCCGAATGATATAATATCACTCATAGAATCTAGTTGTTCACCAAGTTCGGATTCAATGTTCAATTTTCGTGCTGTCATTCCGTCAAAACGATCTAGAAGTGCAGCGATAAAAATGAGAAGCAAGCTTAAATTTAAATCCCCTTTTAACGTACTGATGATGGCAAAGCCGCCTAATGATAAATTGCCAAGAGTTATGACATTGGCTGTTTGTGCTTTAATTTTTTTGATCGTTTGATCAAATACACCAGATAAAAACATCTCCTCACTCCTTATGGAAGGCAGGTTCGTAAAGTTTGTTGTTAAAATCCAAAGGCCGATTTTAACGTACAAATAAGTTATTTTGTACCTTCGTATAAAATTTGTAGCTCTTTTCTCAAAAAAATAGTTCAATGGCAATGTGAGTACAAGGATAATCGGCTTTTTCTATCCAAAAGCAACAAAGCTTGAGAAAAGAGCCTTATGGAAGGGAATCACTCATATATATTCTATAATATATATAGTATAATTTTATATTTTTTATGCTGAATAGTAAAGAAGAAAAAATACAGAACTTTCTGGAGGTTTGTACATGATTGAAGGCATTTACAGGTTAATGATTGATCTATTAAATAGGAAAAGTATCTCGCAATTACTTGCTATTTTTTCAAAATCAAAAATAAGTAGGTTTTTAATTCCTATTTATTCGAAAGTCTATCAACTAAATCTTCTAGAAATGGAAAAACCTCTGAAAGAATATAAAACGATTCATGACCTTTTTACAAGAAAGCTTCAAAAGGGAGCTAGATTGATTGATGAAAATCCACTTTCAGTTATAAGTCCTGTTGATGCAATCCTACAAGAATATGGAATCATTGACGATCATCATTGTATAAAGGTGAAGGGGAAGGATTATTTCATAACGGAAATGCTTGGTGGAACTGAAAAAGTTCAAAAATATAGAAATGGTACTTATATGATTTTTTATTTAAGTCCAAGTCATTATCATCGTATTCATAGTCCTGTGTCAGGCAGAATTAGTAATCAATGGAGCATTGGGACTAAATCATATCCTGTCAACCATTTTGGGTTAAAATATGGAAAGAGACCTCTTGCTAAAAATTATCGAATGATAACAGAATTGGAATACAATGAAGGAACCGTTGCTGTAGTAAAAGTAGGAGCGATGTATATTAATTCAATCGTAAAGCTATCAACCGAAAATCATCTAAGAAAAGGAGAAGAAATGGCTTATTTCTCATTCGGTTCCTCTGTTGTACTACTATTTCAAGCGGGAACGTTTATGAAAGAAGAGACTTTAAAAACTCCAAGACAAATAAAAGTAGGGGAGTGTATTGGTTATTTGAATATTAAATCCAATCAACTCGTGAAGTAATCGTTCGTTGTTATACTTGCTCTATGAATAATAGAGTGACCTAAAAAAGAAAAAATCCCTTTTTTAATGGGATTAATTAAGTGGTAACTTTGATTTTAGTGGAAAGAGATCTTCGGTGAATTTCTGCTTCTATTAAAGCAATAAAATCAGGACTTAAATTTAATTTTATTGCTTTATGATAAGATTCAATTAGTAGCTCATCAGAGAGTTTGTACACGTCAGAAATCACCTCCATCATAAATGAAACTAAATTGAAATCTACTACTATCTTGCAAGTTCTATTTATTTATCCTCATACATTATCGTTTAGGTCTTTATCAGCTAGTAACATTACTCTATCAGAAATTATGATTTAGAACAATCGTTCTGTTATCCACAAAAGCCAGTGGATAACTTGTGACTAACTTGTTCATAAATAGAATAATACGAATGAATTAGCATGTTCGTTGTGTGTATAAAGTTATCCACAGAAAAAAGAATGCAGAAAGATGTCGAACGCTTTTTGTTCTTAGAAGTAACATAAAGAGCTTACAAGGGTTCTGTTTGTAATAAAATTATTTTCTTAAAGTTTGTTGTTAAAATCCAAAAGCAACAAAGTTGAGAAAAGAGCTTAATAAATATTTTGAACTCATATCTAAAATTGGGTATGATGTAAAAGAATAAAAGTTCCAAAGTTGGCAAATGATGAGTTATTTATTAATGGGGTGCACAGTTTGTTAAAGAATTTTCTTCCGAATCAGTATGTGAAAAGTATTTTAGATATACAACCAACAGAATTAAAGGAAAAAGGTGTTAAGGGAATTATTACCGACCTTGATAATACTCTAGTCGAATGGGATCGACCGGAAGCAACACCGCAAATTATCCAATGGTTTGAAAAAATGCAGCAAAATCAAATACAAGTAACGATTGTATCAAATAATAATGAAGTAAGAGTGAAGGCATTCTCAGATCCACTGAAAATACCCTTTATATATAGAGCAAAGAAACCAATGTCAAATGCCTTTTTTCAAGCGGCGAAAAGAATGAATTTGAAAAAAGAAGAAACTGTTGTCATTGGTGATCAACTTTTAACGGATATATTAGGCGGGAATCGAAGTGGTTTTCATACGATTTTAGTTGTACCAGTTGCACAAAATGATGGACTGGCAACTAAATTTAATCGATTAGTAGAACGACGAATCATGAATTGGTTTAGAAAAAAAGGCTTGTTACAATGGGAGGATTAAAGCATTTGAGTGAACAGTATTCTTGTTTTGGATGTGGAGTCCAAATTCAAACAGAAAATCCAGAAGAATTAGGTTATGCACCAGAATCAGCGCTACAAAAAGAGGAAATTATCTGCCAGCGTTGTTTTCGCTTAAAGCATTATAATGAAGTTCAAGATGTGAGTTTGACCGATGATGACTTTTTACGGATTTTAAATGGAATCGGAAAAAGTGATGCGTTGATTGTTAAGATTGTTGATATTTTTGATTTTAATGGAAGTTGGTTACCTGGTATCCATCGCTTTATAGGTAAGAATAATGTGATTTTAATCGGAAATAAAGTGGATCTTCTCCCAAAATCGGTTAAGTCAAATAGAGTAATTAATTGGATGAAACATGAAGCGAAACAATTGGGATTAAAGCCAGTTGATGTTTTTTTAGTTAGTGCTGCAAAAGGGTTATTTATGAAAGAAGTAATAGAAGCAATTGAACACTACCGTGAGGGGAAGGATGTCTATATTATTGGTTGTACAAATGTAGGGAAATCTACATTTATTAATCAAATATTAAAAGAAGTAACAGGTGAAGGGGACGTCATTACAACCTCTCATTTTCCAGGTACAACTTTAGATACCATTGAAATTCCACTTTCAGATGGTAAATCACTTATTGATACACCGGGAATCATTAATCATCATCAAATGGCCCATTATGTCGGAAAACGAGATTTAAAAGTGATACTACCTAAAAAGGAAATTAAACAAATGGTCTATCAATTGAATGAAGAACAAACCTTATTCTTTGGTGGATTGGCACGGTTTGATTATATCAAAGGTGGACGACGTTCGTTCTCCTGTTACTTTTCAAATGAAATCAACATCCATCGAACAAAATTAGAAAAAGCAGATGAATTATATCAAAATCATGTGGGGGAAATGTTAACACCGCCAAGAAAAGATGAACTTGAAACTTTTCCAAAGCTTGTCAGACAAACCTTTACGATAAAGGAAGAAAAAACAGATATCGTTTTTTCTGGTCTTGGTTGGATAACGGTTAATGAACCAGGGGCAGTTGTAGCTGCCTACGTTCCTAAAGGCGTGCATTGTTTAATTCGAAAGTCGTTAATATAAAGAGACAACGACAAAGTTGAACAAGTGCCTTGTTTAAAAGGAACTTTGCGAAACTTTGGGGAGGGGAAATAGGTTGAAAAAGTTATACGGAGTGATAGGAGATCCTGTTGCACATTCAATGTCACCGCATATGCTTAATGATTTATTTGAATTCTATTCAATTGATGCTACATATATGGCCTTTCATGTTAGTCCAGAAAATTTACAAGATGCCATAAAAGGCTTTAAGGCAATTAATTTGGCTGGTTTGAGTGTAACGGTTCCTCATAAAACAGCTGTTATGCCGTTGTTAGATGAAATTGATCCATTGGCAGAAGCGATTGGTGCTGTTAATACCATCGTGAATGATCAAGGGCGTTTTATTGGATATAATACAGACGGAAGCGGCTATTTGGAAGGACTCAAAAAGGAAGTATCTTCATTTACAGATCTAAAGATGCTTTTATTAGGTGCAGGTGGAGCGGCTAAAGGAATTTATTTTACAATGGCTCAAGCAGGGTTAAAGAATATTGATATTGCGAACAGAACGATTTCAAAAGCAGAAGAATTAGTTGAAAATTGTCCGTTTCCTGTTCAATCTGAAGTACTAAGCTTACAGGAAGCTGAAGAACAACTATCTAAGTATGATTTGATCGTTCAAACAACATCGATTGGATTGCACCCTGATGTTGATTCATCACCTATTTCTGTAGAAAAATTAAAACCAACCGCTATCGTGAGTGATATTATTTATAGTCCATTAGAAACGAAATTATTACGAGAAGCAAAACGTAAAGGTGCACGTATTCAAAATGGAATACCGATGTTTGCTTACCAGGGAGCACTACAATTTAAAATGTGGACAGGAATAAGTCCAGATATTGAAAGAATGAAATCAGTTTGTCTTAAACAATTGCTGCTTTCGTAAAGTTTGTTGTTAAAATCCAAAAGCCGATTTTAACGAAGAAATAGCATTTGTGCATTTTTATAAATTTTCAGCTCTTTTCTCAAAAATAAAGGACTATGTCAACGTGAAAACAAGGCCAATCAGCTTTTTTACCAAGAGCAAATAGTTTGAGAAAAGAGCCTTAAAGATTAGGAGGAAACATGTTAACAGGTAAACAGAAACGATTATTACGCTCAAAAGCACACCATCTTAACCCTATATTCCAAGTTGGTAAAGGTGGAGTCAATGAAAATATGATCAAACAAATTAGTGAAGCATTAGAAGTGCGGGAATTGATCAAAATCAGTGTATTACAGAATTGTGAAGAGGATAGAGATGATGTAGCAGAAGCGGTATCAAAAGGTGCAGGTGCAGAACTTGTCCAAATTATTGGAAATACAATCGTTCTTTATAAAGAATCAATTGAAAATAAACAAATTGTATTGCCATAACAAGTTCAGGATCAACTATTGGCTATACTAAGGAATGGAATTTTTTGGGAACTTGAGGAGAATCGGTTTATGAAACGAAATAAGGCTTTAGAAATCGTAAAAAAACAAATTACAGAACACCGCTATCAACACACATTAGGTGTGATGGAAACAGCCATTGAGCTTGGCTAAGAGATATGGTGCCGATGAGAAAAAGGCAGAACTGGCTGCTATTTTTCATGACTATGCTAAATTTCGAGATAAAAATGAAATGAAATTCATTATTCAGAGTCAGGGAATGGATCCAGAACTATTGAATTATAATAGTGAACTCTGGCATGCTCCTGTGGGTGCTTATTTAGTACAGCAGGAAGCAGAAGTTTCTGATTCGGAGATATTAGATGCGATTCGCTATCATACTACTGGAAGACCTAATATGGCCTTATTAGAAAAAATCATCTATTTAGCTGATTACATTGAACCAGGTAGACACTTTCCAGGTGTTGAAGAGGTAAGAGAAATGGCGAAAAAGGATTTAAATCAAGCCTTAATACAAGCTCTTAAAAATTCGATAGGATTCCTTATGAAGAAAAATCAACTTGTTTTTCCTCTCACATTTCATACTTACAACGATCTAGTTAACAAGGAGGCTCGAGGGAATGGATGAACGTAAAATTTTAGAAATCGCCGTAAAGGCAGCAGATGCGAAAAGAGCAGAAGATATTGTTGTGTTAAATATGAAAGGAATTTCACTAGTGGCTGACTACTTTGTGATTTGTCATGGTAATTCCGATAAACAAGTACAAGCAATTGCTCGCGAGATTAAAGATAAAGTGGAAGAACAGGAATATTCAATAAAACGCATGGAAGGATTTGACGAGGCAAGATGGGCGTTAGTCGACATTGGTGATATCGTTGTTCATGTGTTTCATAAAGATGAGAGAGGTTATTATAATTTAGAAAGATTATGGGGAGACGCTCCATTTGAGAATATTCAAAGTGTGCTAAATCCATGACCTATGGAAGTTTTGCTCTTCTCTATGATGAGTTAATGCGTGATGTTCCCTATGAACAATGGGTTGAATTTGTAAAAAGGCAAAAAGAATCCTATGAAGTAAAAGGAAATAAGTTTCTCGATGTAGCATGTGGTACAGGTGAAATTGCAATCCCTTTAAGCGAAGAAGGTTATAGTGTTACTGGCGTTGACCTTTCGTCTGAAATGTTAACAATCGCGAGAGAAAAAGCTGAAAAAAGCGGTCAGTCCCTTTTTTTAGTACAGCAGGATATGACCGAACTTGAGGGACTTGGCGAGTTTGATATGGTGGGGATTTTTTGCGATTCACTTAATTATTTACAAACTGAATCATCCATAGTAAAAACATTTGCAAGGGTTGGGGAGCATTTAGTTCAAGGAGGTCTATTCTTCTTTGATGTTCATTCCACCTATAAAATGAATGAGTTATTTATGAATCAGACCTATGCTTATAATGGGGAAGAGATCAGTTATATTTGGCAATGTTTTGAAGGTGAGAATCCTTTAAGCGTAGAACATGAGCTAACCTTTTTTAAATTGGATGGGCAAACGAATCAATACAATCGTTTTGATGAACTTCATATACAGCGAACGTTTCCAATACAGCAATATGAAGCATGGTTAATCAATAATGGATTTGAAATTCTTTCTATCTCTGCTGACTTTACTGATGATCCACCTAGTACGGAATCAGAAAGAATTTTCTTTACTGCTAGGAAAAAGTAATATAATCAAATAAAAAGCCCCTGTGGACCAGGTATGAAACCTTATTTCACAGGGGAAGAGTCATCATCAATTAATTTCTTTATTAGAATAATAAAATATGACAAAAAAAGAAGGATTTTTCATCTAATTCTCGAATTTATTTATTAATGTATTGCCCCCTTAATTTTGCTAAATCATCTTCAAACTTCATATGTGTTGCCTGAAATACCTTTTCAAACATATCTCCAATTTCATTTTCCAATACTTTAATTCCTTCTCCAGTAATACCACCTTTAACACAAACCTTATCCTGTAAAGTTGGTAATGTATAATATCCTTTACGAAGCAATTCTCCAAGACCAATTAACATATCACTTGCTAAGATCGTGGCCGTCTCTTGATCAATTTTCGTTTCATGTACAGCTGCTTCGATAAATCGCTGTGTTAAGTAACTATAAAAGGCAGGGCCGCAGCTTACGATATCAGATGCCACTCTCGTTATTTCTTCGCTTATTTCGATTGGTCTCGAAATGTGATTCATTAACTCTTTCAGAAGAACTTTCCACGATTCTTCACAATTTTGTCCAAATGTAAACAAAGAAACACCAGTTAGAGCTCGATTTGTAATGCTTGGTATTATTCGAGCTACAGAACAGGGGAGAACAGATTCCAATTGATGTACACTAATTGGACTTGTGATCGAAATGACGCATTTTTCTTTTGTTAAATAAGGTTTTAATACTTTTGTAACTTTATACACATCATGGGGTTTCACGCAAATAAAAATTAAATCTGCTTGTTTTCCAATCTCCTCAATATGTTTAGTGACATGTATCTCTGGATAGATTTCTTGAATTGTGATTGCTTTCATTAGAGTTCTATTTGTTATGATCATCGAGGAAGGGGAAACAGCCTTTCCATCTAATAATGCTTCTGTTAATATTCTCCCCATATTTCCTGTACCAATAATTCCTATTTTCATTCATCCATCCCTCCTCTTACAGACCGACTCTCATATCATGCTATGAATATTGAAAGTGAATTATGCAAAAAAACAAAAATCTATATAAGTCTTATCACAGAAAGGAAAATTTTTGTATGAAGAATTTTTTAAAACATAACAAACCAGCTCTATTCATTGGCCTCATTCTGTTAGTCGCAATAGGTGTTTATTATTTTATCCATTTGGAAGGGGATGGTGGAGGTACACAAGTATCGAATGATTGGATAGAAGAAGAGCTGCCGATGGATTCTAATGAACCCCAATCCCTTGAATTGGAAGAAAACCCTCAGGAGGAAGAGAATCTAGTTGTTGATGTAAAAGGAGCAATAAAATCTCCGGGTGTTTATGAAATGAAGCTCGGAGACAGAGTCATCGATGTTATTGAACAGGCAGGTGGTTTACACGAAAATGCAGATAGTAATAACATTAACTTTGCTATGAAACTTGTTGATGAAATGGTTCTCTATATTCCCATCGTTGGTGAAGAAATAACATTGAGCCTACAGTTGGGGGTGTGCAAAATCAAGGTGATGGAAAAGTCAACCTTAATAAAGCATCAGAAGCGGAATTACAGACTCTTACAGGAGTAGGACCTGCAAAAGCAACTGCCATCATTGAATATCGCGATCAGAATGGAGGTTTTAAAAAAGTAGAAGAGATAATGGAAATAAGTGGCATAGGGGAAAAGACATTTGAGAAATTTAAAGATCAAATTACTGTCCGTTAAAATTTATTGAAAGGATTGTACATTGAAATAATTTTTTATAAGCTAATGATATAAAAATGAAAGGAATTTTTGAATGATGAAAAGAAAAAGTTGGGACCATTATTTTTTAGATATAGCAAATGAAGTTGGTACACGTTCAACTTGTCCAAGGTTGCATGTGGGCTGTGTGATTGTGAAGGATAAACATATTGTTTCAACCGGATATAACGGTTCCATTCATGGACATGATCATTGTGAGGATGTAGGTTGTTTAATTAATGATCAGGGAAGGTGTATTCGTACATTACATGCTGAATTAAATGCTGTTCTGCATGCGGATCGAAGTTTATTAAAAGGAGCAACCGCATTTATTACTCATGAACCATGTGAGAATTGTGCTAAAACCCTGGCACAGTCAGGAATCATAAAAATAGTTTTTCGTGAACCCTATCCAAATAAATGGAATGAAACCTTTTTAAGAGATATTGAAGTTGTTCATCTACCTAAATGAAAGTGATGATTGTCGTTATCTTTTTATACAACATAAGGCTCGTCATACCCGAGAAGCCTTATGTTGTAAAAGCATTCTTCTGAGGGGAAATATTATGAGTACAAAAGGAGTATTTTTGACCATGTCAGCACTACTCGGAACATTAGCTGCCATGGAGAATTTTTTCCTATTTCTAATCATTACAATGATTTTTTTTATCTTTTTATTACAAAGAATAAAAGTTGAAATAAAATATATCATGTTATTCCTAGTTATCTTTTCAGTTTTTTTCATAAGAGCATATCTGGAGATTGATTCTAATCAAACCCATTTTTTAGGAAGTGAAAGGAATTTTATTTTACTTTTCAATGAAATTGGTAAGATTAATGGAGATTTATTGACAATAGCTGTGACCGATCAAAAAAGTAAGGAGCCATTGTTATTGAGATATAAAATAAAAACGGAGAATGAAAAAAAGCTTCTTCAAAATGAGTTATCTCCAGGAATGGTTTGTCGTGTTAAGGGCTTATTAGAAAAACCCCCAGAATCCTCCAATCCGAATGCTTTTAATTATAAAAATTATTTGTTACAAAATGGTATTCATTGGATTTTAGAGCCTGAAGCTTTCCATATCAACTCATGTCAGAATTCCCCCACTCTCCTTACTTCAATAAAAAGGTTTCGTGCTGAAGGCATTCGTTACTTAGAAGATTATTTTCCAAAAGAAACGGTACCATTGGCTGCTGCACTATTGTTTGGTAGCAGTGATCTCATTTCTGCAGAAACAATGGATGATTATCGAGACTTAGGAATTGTGCATTTGTTAGCCATTTCTGGACTTCATATTGCGATCGTTGTAGCGATTTTTTATCAACTGCTTCTTCGAGTAGGAATCACAAGGGAAAACTGTGTGCTTCTTTTATTACTTTGTTTACCTCTATATGGAATTCTCACTGGAGCATCTCCATCCGTCAATCGCTCCATTATGATGACGATGATTTTACTCATTTGCAAAAGATGGGGAAGTGCCTATCATGTTAGCCCACTTGACGGGATATGTGTAACTTTTTTGATTTACGTATTCATCTCTCCATATGTGATTTATAATGTTGGTTTCCAACTCTCTTTTTTAGTCACATTTACCCTACTTGTTTCAATCCCTTATATATTAGAAAGTATCGAACAACCCATTTCTGCTCTTTTAAGTACCTCATTTCTATCTATGTTATCATCAGCACCGATTCTTCTTTACTTCTTTTATGAATTCTCAGTTATATCCTTAGTTGTGAATCTTATCTATATTCCTTTGTTTAATATTGTCATTTTACCACTTGTATTAGTTTGTTTTATTTTGCACTTACTGTTTAAAGGGATGATTGATCCATTACTTTATTTATTAAATAAGATCATTATTTGGACGAACACCATGACCGAAATCATTGCACAACTTCCTTTTAACCAAGTTGTACTAGGTAAACCAAGTGTTTTTATATTAATTTTGTATATAGTAGGGCTCACTTTTTTTTTTATTTGCTGGGAAAAGCAGAGGAAGCATTCATGGCATAAATATTGTCTACTGTTCATTCCTCTTTTCTTATTTTCATGTCAATTTTTATTAACTACGTATTCAAGGGAAGGGGAAGTAACAATCTTAGATGTAGGTCAGGGGGATAGTATTTTTATTAACCTTCCCTATGGAAAAGGAACATATTTAATCGATACTGGGGGGCAGTTATTATTTGAGCGAGAAGCTTGGCAGATGAAGAAGCGCCCCTTTGAGGTAGGAAGAGACACGGTTGTTCCTTTTTTAAAAAGTAAGGGGATAACTACATTGGATAAGTTGATCATTACTCATGGTGACAGTGATCATGCAGGGGGTGCTGAGGCTGTACTAAATGAGCTGAAGGTAAAAGAGTTGGTTTTACCGGATTTACTTGAAAGTAGTGAACTTGAAGAGAAACTTATCAAACTGGCTACTGAAAAGCGAATAAAAATAAGGTTTGTTCAAAAGGGCGATCAATGGAAAATAGAAAATCAAAGCTTTACAATACTATCGCCAAATGAGGGAACTAGCAGTAATAAAAATAATAGTTCGATTGTTCTTTACACGGAAATGGGAGGTTTGCGTTGGCTTTTCACAGGTGATTTGGAAGAGGAAGGAGAAAAAAGACTGATTGCTGAGTATCCCGAACTAAAGATAGATGTACTAAAGGTAGGACATCATGGCAGTCAAACATCAAGTAGTGATCTTTTTTTAGATGTACTATCGCCAAAACTAGCTATTATATCAGCGGGGAAGAATAATCGCTTTAACCATCCACATCAAGATGTTCTTGATGCATTAGAAAAAAGAAAAATTAAAATATTAAGAACTGACCTTTCTGGAGCGATTACCTATAAATTTGTAAAAGAGACAGGCACCTTTTATGTTCACTGTCCATAGGATATATCAAAATTCAAAAAAAAGAGGCTAAACTTTAAGCCCCATACATTTATAGTTATGAACTAATAAATTGTACTACAGTTCCGATAATAAATAATGTTGCGAAAAATCCAAATGAAACGATAAACCCTACTCCTGAATCAATGGCATCATTTCGTTTACATTGTACATCTTGTTCAAATTCGTTCATTACGTCCCCTCCCTAAGTATTCTGAATATAGTATAAATTATAAAAGGGAAAAAATCTACTTTAAAAAGCTTATTCTACGTTAAAGCCAGCCTTGGATTTTAACAACAACCTTAACCAACCAGCATTCAATAATCATTCCATACCTGTCAACTCTTGTCATTCATACTCTAATCGATATCGGTCAAAATATAATTATCCCGCGATTCCGTCACCATTTTTGTTACCTAGGTCTAAAATGAGTGGCGTTCATATAAATTAAGAATTGGTACTCTAAGATCGTAGTACCAATTCTTTTTGCTATGTAAAGAGAATATTTCTGGGGGGCACACATGATTTTCTACTTGTAAAATTTCATTTGCTTCATTACGATAGAAGTAGAAACCAGTTGGGAACCTGAACGGAGCGAGGCAGTATGATTTTTGATTTATGGAAACAAATTAAAAGAAAAGAGTTTTCTCCTATTTATTTATTATACGGAACTGAATCTTTTCTGATTAATGAAACCATGCAATTATTAACGGATCATGTTTTAACAGAAGAGGATATTGAATTTAATCTATCAAGTTTTGATTTAACAGAAACACCTATAGAAATCGCTCTTGAAGATGCAGAAACAATCCCATTTTTGGGAGAAAAAAAGTTACTGTTTTTACATAATTCCTATTTTTTGACAGCAGAAAAGTCAAAAGAAAAAGTGGAACATAATCTAGCAAGGTTAGAGGCCTATTTGAAAGAACCGGCCCCTTATTCGATTGTTGTTTTAGTGGCCCCATATGAAAAATTAGATGAGCGAAAAAAAGTGACAAAAGCATTAAAGAAAAATGCTGCTTTATTTGAAGCAAAGAAATTAACGGAAGCAGATTTGAAAAAATGGATCGTAACAAGAGCTGAATTTAATGGAGTTGTGATTGAACCAAAAGCGGTGGAATTAATCTTAACGCTAGTTGGAACGAACCTTTTTATGTTGACGAGTGAAATAGATAAAATGGCTTTATATATAGGTCAAGCACATGTCATTGATGTGAAAACCGTTGAAAGTCTTGTAGCGAGATCGCTCGAACAGAATATCTTTACACTAGTAGATAAAATTGTAGAACGTAAAATTGAGGATGCACTGCGCATCTATTATGATCTGCTAACATTAAACGAAGAGCCGATTAAAATTTTAGCTGTGATCACAACGCAAATTCGTCTAATCTATCAAGTGAAGGAATTGGCTAGAAGAGGATATGGACAAAAGCAAATTGCTGGTCACTTAAAGGTGCATCCATTTCGCGTAAAGTTAGCAGCAGGACAAGCACAAAAGTTTGCCGAAAAAGAGTTAATCAGTCTGATCAAACAATTAGCAGATGCCGATTATAAAATGAAAACGGGAGCTATGAATAAAGAGTTGTTAATTGAATTAATTCTATTAAAACTAAATCAAAAATAAAAGGTTTGTTTCGTAAAGTTTGTTGTTAAAATCCAAAGGCCGATTTTAACGTGGAAATAGCTATTTTGTGCATTCATACTACATTTGCAGCTCTTTTCTCAAAAATAAAGACATATGTCAACATGAAAAAAGGTAATCAGCCTCTTTCGCCAAAAGTAAAAAAGTTTGAGAAAAGAGCCATATAAAAAGACTGTCAAGCAAAGCTTGACAGTCTTTTTATATCTATTATGCATTTAAAGAGTTCAATTTTTTCATTAAACGAGCTTTTCTTCTAGAAGCTGTATTTTTATGGATAAGACCTTTTGCTGCAGCTTTGTCTAATTTACTAGCCGCTTCAGCATAAGTGCTTGTTGCTGCAGTAGCGTCGTTAAGAACAACTGCTGCTTCAACTTTTTTCACAGCTGTACGCATATCAGATTTGATCATTGTATTTTGTACATTTTTCTTTTCATTAATTTTAACACGTTTAATGGCAGATTTAATATTTGGCATTGCGTTCACCTCCTAATGTAAAAAGCATCGAGATTATATGAACTCGATTAAACATTCAATAACTCATTGTAAGAACAAATGATATTTTATCAAAATGACGTGAAGATTGCAATACTATGATAAGAATTTAAATCGAACCCAATGATTTAATCCTTTTGAATGATTTCCATATTTTGCGGAAAAGCTAGACATTAACGATATTAAATTTACTAAAATTTGGAGGGGATTATGTTGAAAAAGGAAATTGACTTAAGTCTTTATTCAGTTCGTACAGATTTAGCGATAGAAGCAAGAGAGATGGTTATACATGATCAAAATAACCAGCATGTAAGTGAAGAAGAAGACCTTTCCAAAATTGAAGGTGTCATCATCAAAGAAAGGGAAGTTGATGATATCAAAATTTCCTTTGTAGAAGTGACAAAGGAAGGGGAAAAGACAATTGGAAAAAAACAAGGGCAATATTTAACCATTGAAGTGATCGGAATCAGACAAAGTGATACAGAGTTACAACACAAAGTGGAGAAAGTATTTGCTAGTGAGTTTGCGCAATTTATTAAACAGCATGGAATCAAGGAAGATGCTTCCTGTTTAGTTGTTGGATTAGGAAATTGGAATGTGACTCCTGATGCTTTAGGGCCACAGGTTTGCGAAAACCTAATCGTCACTAGACATCTTTTTGAACTACAGCCTGGTAATGTTGAGGAAGGGTTTCGTCCTGTAAGTGCGTTGTCACCAGGAGTAATGGGTTTAACGGGAATAGAAACGAGTGATATTATTTTTGGCGTGGTTGAAAAAACAAAGCCCGATTTTGTGATAGCCATTGATGCCTTGGCTTCCCGGTCGATTGAAAGGGTAAATGCCACCATTCAAATATCTGATACGGGCATCCATCCTGGTTCAGGTGTTGGAAACAAACGAAAAGAGTTAAGTCAAGAAACGTTAGGAATTCCAGTATTTGCCATTGGAGTACCGACCGTTGTAGATGCCGTCTCGATTACAAGTGATACGATTGATTTTATTTTAAAGCATTTTGGTAAAGAATTACGCGAAGGGAATAGACCGTCCCGGGCCTTAGCTCCAGCTGGAATGACATTTGGTAAACGGAAAAAACTGACCGAAGACGATTTACCGGAAGAACAACACCGTAAAACCTTCTTAGGGATGGTAGGTACGTTAGAAGAAGATGAAAAACGAAAGTTAATTTATGAGGTACTATCACCACTTGGACATAATTTGATGGTTACGCCAAAAGAAGTTGATGTCTTTATAGAAGATATGGCCAATTTATTAGCGAATGGATTAAATGCAAGCTTACATCGCCAAGTGAATCAAGATAATGCAGGCTTTTATACAAGATAAAAGAAACAAGTTATGAATATAGATTAATAAAAACTTAATAGAGTACCTTTGCGTTCTCCAAAATGACAGGTTCTATCTTCTCTAGCAAGTTCATATAAATTAGTAGACTAGAGCTTGTGAGGTGGAGATATGAAATCTGTTAAACCTAAATCCTTAATGGTGACGATTAAAGGAACTCATTTAATAAAGGGAATCATTGCGTTTGTTTGTTTTTTGATGTTGATTTTTTCAATAAGTGGTGTTTTGACTACTTTAAATCCAGAATACCGGCCAAGCTCTTCCTCTGTTAAATCAGCAACAACGAACATAACGGGAGACATGCTCTATCATTTGATAGGTCAAGAAAATCATTACTTTTTACAAGGACTACCAGATTCTTCACAAGCACCTGTTCTTACACAGTATTTATTTAAACTATCAACCAATATTAATTTGGATGATCCGCGAAGTTTGCTTGGTAGAGAACTTCCAGCCTATTCATTATTTGATACGGAAATCGCCGTAGCAGGTGAAGGTACCAATTATACCAATATGCCAATAGAATCAGCTCCACCACTTGAAATATTGCAAGCAGAGAAGGAAGCTGCTTTACAAAATACAGATGAAATTGAAGGAAATGGCGATGGTGGACCAAGCGAAAACCCCTTCTAATACAACAGGAGATAGGGATGTTGTTTATGTGTATTTTTCTCATAATCGCGAATCATTTTTACCCTATTTACAAGGGGTAACGAATCCAAATCATGCCTATCATTCGCAGGTAAATGTAACCAATATTGGGGATAAGCTTAAAGAGGAATTGGAAAAAGGTGGTATTGGTACTGTTGTTGATAAAACAGATATTGAAGCCAAACTGAAAGAAAAGGGTTTATCGTTTGCAAGATCCTATCAAGAATCAAGAACAGTTGTTGAAGCCGCTGTGACACAAAATCGCGATTTAACCTATTTAATTGATATCCATCGTGATTCTCGGAGAAAGAAAGATACAACAATAGAGATTAACGGAAAAACGTACGCAAAGTTAGCATTTGTCATCGGTGGTGAACATGCTAACTATGAGAAAAACCTAGCTTTTGCGAATGAATTACAAAAAAGGTTTGATTCGTCTTATAAGGGGTTAAGTAGAGGTGTTTTTACCAAAAAGGGCTCAGGTACAAATGGAAAATTTAATCAGGATCTATCCGAAAAGGCGATACTTGTCGAATTCGGTGGTGTCGATAATACGTTCGAGGAATTATACAACTCTGCTGAAATTTTGGCTGAGGTGATTAGTGACTATTACTGGCAAGCAGAGCGTGTTGATCAGGCAGAAGAACAACCTGCAAATGAGTCCTAGAAAGAGAGTGCGAGCTATGAAGATGTTTATGTTAAAATCAATGTTCCTTGCATGTATCATGTTTGTTTCCGTTTTGTTTGGGATGCAGCAGGCGAATGACGGGATCATAAAAATGAAGGGGTATGGTCATGAACAATTTCAAGGAGCTCTTTCTATAAATGAAACCAGTGAAGGGGAAATAGAGGCTTCCATACTTGGAAATGATGTATCAAGCCATGATCTTGAGAAGAAAAAAGCGGAGCTAGAAGAAATGAAGGCTTATAATTTTTTCTCATCCATTGGTAAAGCGTTAGCGGGGTTCATTACAAATCTAACAGAAACAATCATCCAATTCATAGCTGGTTTTATCACGAATCTAGGGAATCCTTCATAGATCTATAACTTTAAAGCAGTCAAAAAGATTAAGAGGAACTTTTTGACTGTATATCTTGTGCTTGTCTTCAATGCTGTACAAGGCTCTTGCGCTTTCCTTAATCCTACTGATATAATCAAAAAATAGTGTATTTGTGGATACTAGTAGGAGTGGACTAATAAAATGAATAAAGAAGATAGACTGAAAAGACAAGAAAAGATTCGCAACTTTTCCATTATCGCACATATTGATCATGGAAAATCTACTTTGGCAGACCGGATTTTAGAACAAACGAATACGTTAACCAAACGTGAAATGAAAAATCAGCTTCTTGATTCGATGGATTTAGAAAGAGAAAGAGGCATAACGATTAAATTAAATGCAATCCAACTAAGGTATAAAGCCAGGGACGGAGAAATTTATACGTTTCATTTAATTGATACACCTGGACACGTGGATTTTACGTATGAAGTTTCTCGTAGCCTTGCTGCTTGTGAAGGTGCGATTCTAGTGGTTGATGCTGCACAAGGAATAGAAGCGCAAACACTAGCAAATGTATATTTAGCGCTAGATAATGATTTAGAAATTGTTCCCGTTATTAATAAGATTGATTTACCAAGCGCAGATCCAGAACGGGTAAGACAGGAAGTTGAAGATATTATTGGTCTAGATGCTTCAGATGCCGTACTCGCATCTGCAAAAGCGGGCATTGGCATAGAAGATATTTTGGAACAAATCGTAGAAAAGGTACCTGCGCCTACTGGGGATCCGGAGGCACCATTAAAGGCACTAATCTTTGATTCCTATTATGATGCTTACCGTGGTGTGGTTGTTTCAATTCGGGTTATAGACGGTACGGTTAAAGCTGGCGATAAGATCAGAATGATGGCAACAGGGAAAGAATTTGAAGTGACAGAGGTTGGCGTGTCAACTCCAAAACATACGGCTGTTGATGAATTAACAGTAGGTGATGTTGGATTTTTATCTGCAGCGATTAAACATGTTGGCGATACACAAGTCGGGGATACGGTTACAAATGCCAAAAATGGGGCTACCGAACCACTTCCTGGATATCGCAAATTAAACCCTATGGTCTTTTGTGGGTTATATCCAATCGATAACACGAAATATAATGATTTGCGTGAAGCATTAGAAAAGCTTGAATTGAATGATTCATCCCTTCAGTTTGAACCAGAAACATCACAGGCCTTGGGCTTTGGTTTTCGCTGTGGATTTTTAGGTCTCCTGCATATGGAGATTATTCAAGAACGAATTGAACGTGAATTTAATATTGATTTAATCACGACTGCCCCTAGTGTTATTTACGAGGTGAAGCATGACAGATGGTTCATCTTTAAAAGTTGATAATCCATCCGATATGCCTGATCCGCAAAAAATTGAGGATGTCGAAGAGCCTTATGTTAAAGCAACGATGATGTCACCAAATGATTATGTAGGAGCGATTATGGAGCTTTGCCAACATAAGCGTGGGAATTTTATTGACATGCAATATTTAGATGAAACAAGAGTGAGTATTGTTTATGAAATGCCACTTTCTGAAATTGTTTATGATTTCTTTGATCAATTAAAGTCAAATACAAAAGGGTATGCTTCATTTGATTACGAACTCATTGGTTACAAACCGTCTAAGCTTGTGAAAATGGATATTCTTCTAAATGCCGAGAAGGTCGACGCGTTAAGTTTTATTGTCCATAGAGACTTTGCTTATGAACGAGGAAAAGTGATTGTTGAAAAGCTTAAAGAAATCATTCCACGTCAACAGTTTGAAGTCCCAATCCAAGCGGCAATTGGTCAAAAAATTGTGGCTCGTTCTACAATTAAAGCGATCCGTAAAAATGTTTTAGCCAAATGTTATGGTGGGGATATTTCGCGTAAAAGAAAGCTATTAGAAAAACAAAAAGAAGGTAAAAAACGGATGAAGCAAGTTGGTTCTGTCGAGATTCCTCAAGAGGCATTTATGGCCGTATTAAAAATGGATGACAACCAAACTAAAAAATAATAATCAAAGGGGAAAGAGGTTAGTTGCACTTCAATTTGAAGCGGAATAACCTCTTTTTCTTATCAGGAAGCTGTTACTGTAAAGTTTGTTGTTAAAATCCAAAGGCCGATTTTAACGTAGAAAAAGCTATTTTGTGCATTTATATTAAATTTGCAGCTCTTTTCTCAAAAATTAAAACCTATGTGAACATGAGAACAAGGACAATCAGCTTCTTGCTCATCAAAAGCAACAAAGTTTGAGAAAAGAGTTATCAGGAAGAGGAGTAAAAAAGATGATTCATGCCGCCTATATTCATATTCCTTTTTGTGAACACATCTGTCACTATTGTGATTTTAATAAGGTGTTTTTAAAGGGTCAACCAGTTGATGAGTATCTAGATGCCCTTGAAATTGAAATGAAGCAAGTACTAGCGAAAACTCCAACAAATTCACTACAATCGATATTTGTTGGCGGAGGTACTCCAACAGCTTTGAATGAAAAGCAGTTAGAAAAACTTTGTACAATTATTGGGCAAAACTTATCCTATACAACAAATACAGAATATACATTTGAAGCGAATCCAGGTGATTTATCAGAGGAAAAGTTGAAAGTTCTGTATGATTCAGGTGTAAACCGACTAAGCTTTGGTGTTCAATCATTTGACGAGGAACTATTAAAGAAAATTGGTCGAACACACAGACCTAAAGATGTTTTTCGTTCCATTGAAACGTGCTCAGAAAATTGGTTTTCAAAATATTAGTATTGACCTGATGTATAGCTTACCAGGTCAAACGATTCAACAATTAAAACAAACCTTGGACATGTCATTCACTTTGGGAACAACCCATTTTTCAGCCTATTCCCTTATTATCGAGCCAAAGACGATTTTTTATCAGTTAATGAACAAAGGGAAGTTACCTATACCTGATGAAGATGAAGAAGCTGATATGTATGATTTGTTGATGGAAGAAATGGAAAAACATGGATATCACCAGTATGAAATAAGTAATTTTGCTAAAGAGGGATACGAAAGTCATCATAATCTAACCTATTGGAATAATGAATATTATTATGGATTTGGAGCTGGTGCTCATGGGTATGTGAATGGAATTCGCAGTTCTAATTATGGACCCATCAAAAAGTATATGACCCCTTTACTTAATGGAGAATTACCAATCATGGAAACGCATAAGTTAACTGAAAAAGAAAAATGGGAAGAAGAAATGTTTCTTGGTTTACGGAAAGTAAAAGGTGTTTCCATCCAACACTTTATCAATAAGTTTGGGAGTAATCCGCTGGAGATCTTTTATGGGAAAATTGAACAGCTCAAAGAACAGGAACTCATCAAAATAGAAAATAACCATATTTCTTTAACACGCCAAGGCCGATTTTTAGGAAACGAAGTATTTGAAGCATTTTTATTGGATTAACAGTTTTAATTATTGACATCTGACCATAATATTTGATATTTTAATAGTAGATTTAGCACTCGCTGACCTGGAGTGCTAACAGAGGTGATGAAAATGTTAACGGATCGTCAATTGCTTATTTTACAGGTGATTGTTGATGATTTTATTCAATTCGCCCAACCGGTAGGCTCTAGAAGTTTGGCAAAAAAGCCTGAAATATCACTAAGTTCAGCCACAATTCGTAATGAAATGGCGGATTTAGAGGAACTAGGGTTTATTGAAAAAACACATACATCATCAGGTAGAATTCCGTCTGAAAAAGGTTATCGATACTATGTTGATCATTTATTATCCCCGCAGAAGTTAGGTAAACAGGATATCCATACGATTAAATCTATTTTTGCGGAACGAATATATGAATTAGAAAAGATTGTCCAGAAGTCTGCAAGGATTTTATCAGAATTAACCAATTACACAACGATTGTACTTGGCCCTGATGTAAAAGAAAATAAGCTACGGAAGATTCAAATTGTGCCCTTGAATAAGGAGGCAGCTGTAGCGATAATCATTACAGATACGGGTCATGTAGAAAATAAAGTGGTTCAATTGCCTAAGTCAGTGAATATAAGTGATATTGAAAAATTGGTAAATATTTTGAATGAGCGATTGTCAGGAGTTCCATTAGAACAGTTAAATGACAAATTATTTAAAGAAGTGATTGTTCTTCTGAGAAAACATATTCAAAATTATGATATTCTATTAACATCGATTGCAGATACATTAAAAGTAACGCATAGTGATAAATTATTTTTTGGCGGAAAGACGAATATGTTAAGTCAACCTGAATTTCATGATATAGACAAAGTTCGTGGTTTACTTGACTTAATTGAACAAGAGGATGGTTTTTATGAAATCATTCGTAATAATCCAAGTGGAATCCATATAAAAATTGGTCGAGAAAATGATATTTCAGCCATGGTAGATTGTAGCTTTATTACGGCTTCTTATTCGATTGGAGAAGAACAACTAGGATCGATTGCTGTACTTGGACCAACCAGAATGGAATATTCTCGTGTGATTAGTTTAATGAAATTTATGGCAAGTGATTTATCAAAGGTCTTAACAAATTTGTATCAAATAAAGTAGACGTGGAGATATTGTTAAGGGTGGGATATGCCTTTCCACCCCTTTCCATGTGTATTTATACTTTATTATTATTAAAATAGCTAACACAATTTTAAGGAGGTGACGATAATGACTGAAAAAGATCTTAATAATGAAACAGTAGAAGAAAATGGTGCTACTGAAGAAGTTTTTGTTGAAGATGTAAAAAATGATGAAGAAAATAACGAACTAAATCAAGAAAATGAAATACAATTATTAGTAAAAGAAAATGAAGAATTAAAGGCAAAGATTGAAGAAGCAGAAAATCGAATTCTTCGCTTGCAAGCTGATTATGAAAATTCTCGTCGCCGTGCAAAACTAGACCTAGCAGCGACTGAAAAATATAAATCACAAAGTTTAATAACTGGTTTATTACCAGCTATTGATAACTTTGAAAGAGCCCTTCAAATAGAGGCGGACAATGAACAGACGAAGTCAGTATTACAAGGTGTAGAAATGGTTTATCGAAGCTTGCTTGACGCCCTAAAAGCAGAGGGAGCAGAGCAAATTGAGGCTGTTGGTAAAGAGTTTGATCCAAATTTACATCAAGCGATTATGCAAGTAGAAGATGCAAACTTTGACTCAAACATTGTTGTGGAAGAATTACAAAAAGGCTATATTTTAAAGGATAGAGTTATTCGCCCATCAATGGTAAAGGTGAATCAATAATTACATATGAATTATGGAGGGAAGAAAAATGAGTAAAATTATTGGTATTGACTTAGGAACTACAAACTCCTGCGTAGCTGTTTTAGAAGGTGGAGAACCCAAAGATAGTTCCAAATCCAGAAGGAAATCGTACAACACCTTCAGTGGTTTCATTCAAAAATGGGGAACGTCAAGTAGGGGAAGTGGCTAAGCGTCAAGCTGTTACAAACCCAAATACAGTCATGTCTGTTAAACGTCATATGGGAACAAGCTATAAAGTAGAAGTTGAAGGAAAGGAATATACCCCACAAGAAATTTCGGCGATTATTCTACAAAATTTAAAAGCAACTGCTGAAGACTATCTTGGTGAAGAAGTAACAAAGGCTGTTATTACAGTTCCTGCTTACTTTAATGATGCTGAACGTCAAGCAACAAAAGATGCAGGTAAAATTGCAGGACTTGAAGTTGAACGTATTATCAATGAGCCAACTGCAGCGGCATTAGCTTACGGTCTTGATAAAACAGATGAAGATCAAACAGTACTTGTTTATGACCTTGGTGGCGGAACATTTGACGTATCCATCCTTGAATTAGGTGACGGTGTGTTTGAAGTAAAATCGACTGCAGGTGACAATCGTCTTGGTGGTGACGACTTTGACCAAGTGATTATTGATTATTTAGTAAGTGAATTCCGTAAAGAAAATGGGATTGATCTTTCAAAAGATAAAATGGCTGTGCAACGTTTAAAAGATGCAGCTGAAAAAGCGAAAAAGGATCTTTCAGGTGTAACAAGCACACAAATTTCTTTACCATTCATTACAGCTGGTGAAGCAGGTCCATTACACTTAGAAGTAACATTGACTCGTGCGAAATTTGAAGAGCTTTCTTCAGATCTTGTTGAACGTACAATGGGACCAACTCGCCAAGCATTAAGTGATGCAGGACTATCCACTTCAGAAATTGATAGAGTCATTCTTGTTGGTGGATCTACTCGTATTCCAGCTGTTCAGGAAGCAATCAAAAAAGCAACTGGTAAAGAACCACATAAAGGGGTAAACCCTGATGAAGTTGTGGCAATGGGTGCAGCTATTCAAGGTGGAGTACTTACTGGTGATGTTAAGGATGTTGTGTTACTAGACGTAACACCACTATCACTTGGAATTGAAACAATGGGTGGCGTATTTACTAAGTTAATTGATCGTAATACAACAATCCCAACTTCAAAATCACAAGTATTCTCTACTGCAGCAGATAATCAAACAGCTGTTGATATTCACGTCTTACAAGGTGAACGTCAAATGGCTGCAGACAACAAAACACTTGGACGTTTCCAATTAACAGATATTCCACCAGCACCAAGAGGAATTCCACAAATTGAAGTAACGTTTGATATTGATAAAAACGGTATTGTTAATGTTCGTGCAAAAGATCTTGGTACGAATAAAGAACAAACTATCACAATCAAATCTTCTACAGGTTTATCTGATGAAGAAATTGATAAAATGGTTAAAGAAGCTGAGGAAAATGCTGAAGATGATAAAAAACGTAAAGAAGAAGTAGAACTTCGCAATGAAGCAGACCAATTAGTCTTTACTGCTGATAAAACATTAAAAGATTTAGAAGGTAAAGTGGATGAGGCAGAAGTTACAAAAGCAAATGAAGCAAAAGATGCTTTAAAAGCAGCAATCGAGAAAAACGATTTAGAAGAAATTCGTACGAAAAAGGATGCTCTTCAAGAAATCGTACAAAACTTATCTGTTAAGCTTTATGAAGAAGCTGCCAAACAAGCTCAAGATGCACAAGGTGCTGACGGTGCAGCTGGAGAAAGCAAAGGCAACGATGACAATGTAGTAGATGCTGAATTTGAAGAAGTAAAAGACGATAAATAAAAACTATTTTAATGATTTACAAGTCAAAGTCAGGTCAACCTTGGCTTTGACTTTTCTTTTTTTGTTAAGTTCTTTTTAAAGCGGGAAAAGAATTGCAAGTAGATATGAGAAAATGTTACAATACACTTTATGTGAAAAGATTCGGGGAGTGGTAATCATTGGATAAAAGGGATTACTATGAGGTACTTGGCGTAAGTAAAAGTGCATCAAAGGATGAAATAAAAAAAGCGTATCGGAAATTATCAAAAAAATACCATCCAGATATTAATAAAGAAGCTGGAGCGGATGAAAAATTTAAAGAAGTAAAGGAAGCCTATGAAGTATTAAGCGATGATCAACAACGTGCACAGTATGATCAATTCGGTCATACCGATCCAAATCAAGGATTCGGTGGTGGCGGTGACTTCGGCGGATTTGGTGGTTTTGAAGATATTTTTAGTACGTTCTTTGGAGGCGGTGGAACTAGACGACGTGATCCAAATGCACCTAGACAAGGGGCAGATTTACAATACACAATGTCCTTGAATTTCGAAGATGTTATTGATGGTAAAGAAACTGAAATTGAAATTCCTCGTGAAGAAAATTGTGATACATGTAGTGGAAGTGGTGCTAAAAAAGGGACAAAGGCAGAAACTTGTTCACATTGTCATGGTTCTGGTCAATTAAATATCGAACAAAATACACCATTTGGAAAAATTGTAAATCGACGAGTTTGTAACTATTGTCATGGTACTGGTAAAGAAATTAAGCATAAATGTTCAACCTGTGGTGGAACAGGTAAAGTGAAAAAACGTCATAAAATCTCATGTTAAAATTCCTGCTGGAATTGATGATGGTCAACAATTACGTGTGGCAGGGCAAGGTGAGCCAGGTATAAATGGTGGGCCAGCAGGTGATTTATATGTTGTATTCCATATTCGTCCCCATGAGTTTTTTGAACGTGATGGTGATGACGTATACTGTGAAATGCCAATCACATTTGTCCAGGCTGCACTTGGCGATGAAATAGAAGTACCTACCTTACATGGAAAGGTAAAATTAAAGGTGCCAGCAGGAACGCAAACAAGCACAAAATTCCGTTTAAGAGGAAAAGGGATTCCAAATGTTAGAGGTCGTGGAATTGGTGATCAACATATCATTGTAAAAGTCATTACTCCAACGAAGCTATCAGAAAGACAAAAGCAATTACTTCAAGAGTTTGCGGAAATTAGTGGTCCTACCCCAAAGGAAGAAGACGGTTTTTTTGATAAAATGAAACGAGCCTTCAAAGGTGAATAAAAAACTTTAGGAGTTGGTAGTGTTGAAATGGTCTGAAATTAGTATTCATACTACAAACGAGGCGGTTGAACCGATCTCAAATATTTTGCATGAAGCTGGAGCAAGTGGGGTCGTGATTGAGGATCCATTAGAACTTGTGAAAGAGAGGGAAGATCAATTCGGCGAAATCTACCAACTTAATCCAGAAGATTATCCAGAAGAAGGCGTCATTGTTAAAGCTTATTTACCGGTTAATAGTTTTTTAGGTGAAACAGTCGATGAAATTAAAGAGGCCATTAATAACTTAATTCTATTCAATATTGATATTGGTAAAAATAGTGTATCGGTTTCTGAGGTAAATGAAGAAGAATGGGCAACAGCATGGAAAAAATATTATCATCCAGTAAAAATTTCCGAGCGGTTTACAATTGTTCCGACTTGGGAGGAATATACTCCTGTAAGCAGTGATGAGTTAATTATAGAATTAGATCCAGGGATGGCCTTTGGAACGGGTACACACCCGACTACCGTTATGAGTATTCAAGGATTAGAACGGTTTGTAAAAAGCGATGATGTGGTTATCGATGTTGGTACTGGCTCTGGAGTATTGAGCATTGCAGCTGCCATGTTAGGAGCAAAAAAGGTAACAGCATTAGATTTAGATGAAGTGGCTGTAGAATCTGCAAAAATGAATATTAAGCTAAACAAAGTACATCCTGTTGTTAATGTATTTCAGAATAATTTACTTGAAGGAATTCAAGAAAAAGCGGATGTCATTGTGGCTAATATTCTTGCGGAAGTCATTGTTCGTTTTACTGACGCTGCTGCCCAATGTTTAAAACCAGGTGGTTATTTTATCACTGCTGGGATTATCCAGCAAAAGAAAGACGAAGTGAAAGAATCCATCGAATCAGCAGGCTTTCAAATTGAAGAAACCGTGCAAATGGAAGATTGGGTATCTTTTATTGCAAAAAGAAAATAAAACAAACGTAAGGGTTATGTGTCATGACACAGCCCTTTTTATTCATTTGCTCACCTTGAGGAGGTTAGTAGCATGCAACGTTATTTTGCGCCATACTCTGTCACTGAAGAGGCCTTTGAAATAACAGGAGAAGATTATCATCATATCATCAAAGTGATGCGAATGAAAGAAGACGATCAAATCATTTGTGTAGCGGAGGATCATAAGGCAGCATTGTGTAAGATTACAAATATTTCCGATGAAATAGTAACGGCACAAGTAGTACAATGGTTGGAGGAGTCGGTAGAACTTCCTGTCGAAGTAACAATTGTGAGCGGCTTGCCTAAAGGGGATAAGCTTGATCTGATCATTCAAAAGGGAACGGAATTAGGTGCACATAAGTTTATCCCTTTTATTGCAGCCCGTTCTATCGTAAAATGGGATGAGAAAAAGGCTGATAAAAAAATAAGTAGATGGCAAAAAATTGCAAAAGAAGCCGCTGAACAATCCCACAGAAATTTAATTCCAGAAGTTGTTAGTCCCGTTGGTTTACAATCCCTTATTGAAAAAAGTGATTCATATGATATTAAATTAGTTGCTTATGAAGAAGTAGTCAAGGCAGGGAGAGACAATGAACTTAGTTAAGAGCTTACAATCCTTAAAAAGGGGTGGCTCTGTTCTGGTGGTCTTTGGACCTGAAGGTGGATTAACTGCTGGGGAAGTCGAAAAGCTTCTGGATTGTGGATTTATTAGTTGTGGACTTGGACCGAGAATATTACGAACAGAAACAGCACCGTTGTATTTATTATCAGCAGTTTCCTATCAATTAGAATTATTGAGGTGAATTTTAGATGCAAAAAGTTGCATTTCATACATTAGGTTGTAAAGTAAACCATTATGAAACAGAAGCCATTTGGCAATTATTCAAGCAAGAAGACTATGAGAGAGTTGATTTTGATGCTATTTCAGATGTCTATATTATTAATACTTGTACAGTTACGAATACAGGTGATAAAAAGAGTCGTCAAGTGATTCGACGAGCGATTAGAAAAAATCCAGATGCCGTTATTTGTGTAACTGGTTGTTATGCACAAACATCTCCAGCGGAAATTATGGATATTCCTGGTGTAGATATTGTGGTTGGTACACAGGATCGAGTAAAAATGCTGCAATATATTGAGCAATATAGAAAAGAACGCCAGCCCATTAATGCTGTTGGTAATATTATGAAAAGTCGTGTATACGAAGAGATGGATGTTCCTAGTTTTACGGATCGTACAAGAGCATCATTAAAAATCCAAGAAGGATGTAATAACTTCTGTACATTCTGTATTATTCCATGGGCAAGGGGACTAATGCGTTCGCGTGATCCCAAAGAGGTTATCAAACAAGCCCAACAACTGGTAGATGCAGGTTACAAAGAGATTGTTTTAACAGGAATTCATACGGGTGGATATGGTTCAGATTTGAAGGATTATAACTTGGCAATGCTACTTCATGATCTTGAAGCAAATGTAAAAGGTTTAAAACGACTTCGAATTTCTTCGATTGAGGCTAGCCAAATTACGGATGAAGTAATTGAAGTCATTAAAAAATCAAAAGTAATTGTCAGACATTTGCATATTCCATTGCAATCAGGATCTGATACTGTTCTAAAAAGAATGAGAAGAAAGTATACAATGGAATCATTTGCAGAAAGACTCATCAAATTGCGTGAAATTATGCCTGACTTAGCTGTAACCTCAGATGTTATTGTAGGCTTTCCAGGTGAAACAGAAGAAGAGTTCATGGAAACATATGATTTTGTTAAGGATCATCAATTCTCTGAGCTTCATGTATTTCCGTATTCAAAACGTACGGGGACACCGGCAGCAAGAATGGAAGATCAAATTGATGAAGAAGTGAAAAATGAACGTGTTCATCGATTAATTCATTTATCTGATCAGCTTGCAAAAGAATATGCTTCAAGATTTGAAGGTCAAGTTTTAGAAGTGATTCCAGAAGAAAAATATACAGAAGGTCAAGAGGAAGACTTATATGTTGGATATACAGACAACTATTTAAAAGTTGTCTTTCCAGCTACTGAAGAAATGGTAGGAAAAATTGTTAAAGTTAAAATTGAAAAAGCTGGTTATCCATATAACGAAGGTTCATTTGTACGGGTGTTAGAAGATAAAGAAGTAACCGATGAAGCAGAAGCGGTATAATTATTGGGAAATAGTAAAAAATGTAAAAAAGTAACTAATTAAAGTGGAAAACAATTTTTTGACATGTGAAATAGAGTTGACCTTGTTTAATTGTTATATTATAATTTACAAAGTACATGGGATTTGATTTTCTCGTGTCTATTGTAAGTGTGTTGTGCTTGGAGGGAGGGAAAGAGAATGTCTAATAAAACTGTCGTTCGTAAAAACGAATCGCTTGAAGATGCTCTTCGACGTTTCAAACGTACTGTTTCTAAAGCAGGTACAATTCAAGAAGCTAGAAAGCGCGAATTTTATGAAAAGCCTAGCGTAAAACGTAAGAAGAAGTCTGAGGCTGCAAGAAAACGCAAGTTCTAAGAGAGGGTGTAAGTAGTGAATCTTCTCGAACGATTAAATTCTGATATGAAACTAGCGATGAAAAACAAAGAAAAAGATAAGCTTGGTGTCATCCGAATGATCAAAGCTGCTATCCAGAATGAATCTATTAGGGCTGGCCATGACTTATCGCAAGAAGAAGAATTAACCGTCCTTTCACGTGAAGTAAAACAACGTAAGGATTCCCTCCATGAATTTGAAAAAGCAGGTCGTGAAGATCTAGTTGAAAAAATTCGTACTGAATTAAAGTACGTAGAGTTATATATGCCTAAGCAGTTATCAGAAGAGGAAGTATCAGTAATAGTAAAACAAGCTATTACTGAAACAGGAGCTCAGGCGAAAGCTGATATGGGTAAAGTGATGTCTGCGGTTATGCCTAAAGTAAAAGGAAAAGCAGATGGTTCACTTGTAAATAAACTTGTACAACAACACCTTTCATAAATGAACTTAATTAATAACTTTATTTAAAAGATCGCAGACCATCTGCGGTCTTTTTAATTATTTAGGAAAAATATATTGTTATATTTTAAAAAAATGAAACTTATTCACCCATTGTACGTAATCTTTAATAACCTAGACGAAAGGTGGCTACGAGTAATGTATCGACGATTGGAGGCGACGATTTTTAGTATATCTGTTATACTTGTCTTATCTTTTCCCTTTCATGTGAGCGCTTTAAGTAATAATCATGAACCTGGGCAAACTTTTTTCCAATCATTTATTGATTTCCTTATTCACCCTATTGTGATACCGATACTATTAACAATTGGTTTTTTAGGTCTCGTTGTAGAATTATTTACACCCCGTATTGGTTTTGCTGGAATCATAGGAGTATCTGCTTTTCTGTTATACTTTTATGCTCATATCGTTTCTGGATTAGCTGGTATCGGAACATTTTTTTTATTTGCTATCGGAATTGTTCTTATTTTATTAGAATTGGTTCTACCAGGAGGAATCATCGGTATTTTTGGATTTGCTGCCATATTGGCTAGTTTCTTTCTATCCGGAGAAAACTTTGTTCATATTGGCATTTCTTTATTGATTGCTTTTTCTATTTCAATACTAGCCTGTGTGGTTATGATAAAGGTGTTTGATAAAAATATGAAATTTTTCAAAAGGTTAATATTAAAAGACTCAACAAGTACTGAAAGTGGTTATGTATCCAACAAAAATAGAACAGAATTAATCGGTGTTAAAGGGGTCACACTAACGGATTTACGCCCTTCCGGAACTGTAATCGTTGATGACGAAAGAATCGATGTTGTATCAGAGGGGGGATTTATTACAAAAGATACTCCTGTTAAGTTTATTAAAGTAGAGGGTTCAAGAATTGTTGTTAGAGAATGGAAAGAGACAGATAACGATTAAAGGAGGAAAATTATGATTATTTCTGGAAGCTCGATTTTTATTATTATTGCAGTTGTCGTTGCAGTTATCTTATTAGCTATACTTTTTACATTTGTTCCAGTCATGCTCTGGATTTCAGCATTAGCTGCAGGTGTTAAGGTAAGTATTTTTACTTTAATTGGAATGAGACTAAGAAGAGTTATACCGAGTCGCGTGATAAATCCATTAATTAAAGCCCATAAGGCTGGAATTAATGTAACAACGAATCAACTTGAAAGTCATTACTTAGCTGGAGGTAATGTTGACAGAGTTGTAAATGCTTTAATTGCAGCACACCGTGCCAATATTGAACTCATGTTTGAAAGATGTGCAGCGATTGATCTTGCAGGTCGAGATGTATTAGAAGCGGTACAAATGAGTGTTAATCCAAAAGTAATTGAAACTCCGTTTATTGCTGGTATGGCCATGAATGGGATTGAAGTAAAAGCAAAGGCTAGAATAACTGTTCGAGCAAATATCGACCGTCTTGTCGGTGGTGCAGGTGAAGAAACAATTATTGCCCGTGTAGGTGAAGGGGTTATTTCGACGATTGGTTCATCAGAACACCATACGAAAGTATTAGAAAATCCCGATATGATTTCGCAAACGGTTCTAGCAAAAGGTCTTGATTCAGGAACAGCGTTTGAAATTTTGTCCATTGATATTGCGGACGTTGATATCGGTAAAAACATTGGTGCTCACTTGCAAATGGAACAAGCTGATGCTGACAAAAACATTGCACAAGCAAAAGCAGAAGAGCGTCGTGCGATGGCAGTAGCAAAAGAACAGGAAATGAAAGCAAGAGTAGAAGAAATGAGAGCAAAAGTAGTGGAAGCGGAAGCAGAAGTACCGCTTGCGATGGCAGAAGCGCTAAAAGAAGGTAATTTAGGTGTGATGGATTATATGAATATCCAAAATATAACGGCAGATACAGATATGAGGGATTCAATCAGTAAAATATCGGAACCTAAGGATGGAAAAAATAATAAGAAAAATTAAATTGTTTTTCTAGCTAGTTGAAAGGAGGTTTCTCCATTGGAAATTCTCTTTGAAAATCCAATATTATGGCTTGTATTGCTTGGTGTAATCTCCTCGCTTTTTAGAGGTAAAAAAAGAGAAGAAGAAGGGCAAAAAACACGGTCAAATCCTGTAGAGAATAGACCAACGCCAAAAAGTGGTTCAGCATTCGGTGAGCTAAAAGAAATTTTTAGAGAAGTGAATCGTACATTTCAAGAGGAAACACAACCTTCTCAAACCTTGAAAAAAGAGCGTGTACAAGAAGTAATTGAACCTGCCTCATATACTCAAAGGGCAGTTCAAGAGAAAACATCAATCGCAAATGAGATAGAGGTTGTTCAAAAGGCTCCTATTTTGCAAACGAAAAATCAGCTTAAGGTGGATGAATCAAAACTGGTTGACGCTGTCATTTGGTCAGAAATATTAGGACCTCCCCGTGCGAAAAATCCATATTTTAGAAATAAAGCTCAAAGAAAATAATCAATATAAAAGTGCTAGAATCCTGTTTCATTTCATACATATGAGATGAAAGGGGGTTCTTTTTTTATGGCGAAAAAGTGGGGACAATACCTCCGTAACTTGATAACAAAAAACATGGAACTTCCTCAGGATGTCATGATGGATTTACCCCGAATTACAATGATTGGTTATTTACATATTTATATTGAAAATCATCGTGGATTAATTACCTTTTCTGATCAAGAAATTAGACTACTTCTAAAACAAGGTCAACTATTGATAAAAGGAAAGGCGTTTGTCATTAAAGCAATTTTACCTGAAGAAATCATTTTGGAAGGAAAAATAGATCAAGTGATTTATTTGCAAGAATAAGAAGTTCATTTTTTATGGAAATTCCGGACAAGATTACAAGCGGAGGTGAATGTCTCCTTTAAGCTTTCAAATAGGAGGGTCGAATTAGAATGAAAAACCGTTGGATTACTTTTTTTATAGGAATTATTTCCGTAAAAATGACAGGAAAAGGGCTTGAACGATTTATCAATACATGTATCAGAAATGACCTATTGATTTGGCAGGTTAGAAGAAATGGGATTGAGTCCATATCGTTTAAAATGAAATTAAATGATGTTTCAAAATTAAGGTATATAAGAAGAGGGACTGGCCTACGTGTTGAATTTTTAAAACGAGAAGGGTTGCCCTTTTTTTTAAAAAGGTTACTTCTAAATGGTGGCTTTTTAGTTGGGGCTATTTCTTTTATATTGATTATAACAATTCTTTCAAATATGATTTGGGGCATTGTAGTAAAGGGAGCGGATCCAGCAACAGAGTATAAAATCAATAAAGAATTAGATAAAATGGGTGTAAAAGTAGGGAACTTACAATTCTTTGTCGATAATGTTGAATCGATTCAACGCCAATTAACAAATAATATTGAAGAAATTACTTGGGTAGGTGTTGAGCTGCAAGGGACAACCTATCATTTGCAAGTAGTAGAGAAGAATGAACCGGAAAAGCCGGAATACTTAAGCCCACAGCATTTAGTCGCAAAGAAAAAGGCTGTGATTGTGGACATGTTTGTGGAAGATGGTCAAGCGGTTGTTGATTTATATGATCATGTAGAGGAAGGTCAATTGCTTGTGTCAGGTTTAATCGGTAAAGAAGGTCAAACGGTACAAGTTCCAGCAAAAGGTGAAATAATGGGTGAAACATGGTACAAAACGAATGTAGAAATCCCGATTAAAAGTACTTTTCAAGTCTATAATGGAAATGAAGAAAGGAAACATTATCTTAAACTTGGAAGAAGTAAAGTTCCGATTTGGGGATTTGGCAAAATCGACTTTAAAGAATATGAAACTGAATCGAATGAGAAAGAGGTCAACTTTTTAAGTTGGAAACTTCCAGTTGCATTGGTTCATGATACACATCGTGAAAAGGAAATGGAGACAAGAATTTATTCCGAAGAGGAAGCGATTGATGTCGCAAAAAAAATGGCGAGATTAGATATAAAAAACCAATTATCTGAAGATGCTAAAATTATAGGTGAAAAAGTTTTGCACCAATCAGTAGACAATGGTAAAGTAACTATATCAATACATTTCCAAGTTATAGAAAATATCGCCACTGGTGAAGCAATTATCCAAGGAGAGTCCGAATGACAGAAGAGCTAAAAACAATGAATGTCCAGCTTAATAATTCAAATGAGGCAATTGCCTTAATCGGTAATGCAGATGCGAATCTTAAAGCAATTGAAAAAGAGCTAGGTGTATCGATCATTACTAGAGGTGAAACGGTCTATGTATCGGGAGACCTTGAACAGGTAGAATTAGTCGGTAATATTGTCGATGCTTTATTATATGTGATTAGAAAAGGGATTAATATCAGTCAGAGAGATGTCATTTATGCGATACAGATGGCTAAAAAAGGCACTCTTGACTATTTTAAAGATCTATTTGAAGAGGAAATTGCTAAGAATGCAAAAGGAAAGTCCATTCGTGTCAAAACGATTGGTCAACGTCATTATATCTCAGCAATGAAGAAAAGTGATCTTGTTTTCGGGATCGGTCCTGCTGGAACTGGAAAAACATATCTAGCCGTTGTTATGGCTGTAAATGCTTTGAAAACGGGTCAGGTGAAAAGAATTATTTTGACAAGACCAGCAGTCGAAGCAGGTGAAAGTCTAGGGTTTTTACCAGGAGATTTAAAAGAAAAGGTTGATCCCTATTTGAGACCGCTATATGATGCCTTACATGATGTTTTAGGCACTGAACAGACACAACGACTCATTGAACGTGGTGTCATCGAAATTGCGCCTCTTGCATACATGCGAGGAAGAACACTTGACGAAGCCTACGTGATTCTGGATGAAGCACAAAACACGACAATGGCTCAAATGAAAATGTTTTTAACACGTCTTGGGTTTGGTTCGAAAATGGTCATAACAGGGGATAAAACACAGATTGATCTACCCAAAGGGGTAACATCAGGTTTAAAGATTGCAGAGGAAATTCTTCATGACGTAGTTGGTATTCACTTTATCTATTTAGAACAAAGTGATGTTGTCCGTCATCCATTGGTGGCAAAAATCATTGCCGCCTATGAAGCAAAAGAATAACTTTAAAGGTAATCAATTGTGAGCTTTTAACACGAATGCCGTTCGAGAAACGAACGGCTATTTTCCATTATTAGGTGCATTTATAAGCTTATGAAAGGGCTAAATTGGATAAACTAATAATAGTAAAAATTTTCCTTTACTTTCATGAAATGGGTGAAAGTCAGGCGATAAACTGTTATTATTTTATTGTAAACACGCGAATAGGACAATCCGAATGGTTTTTGGTGTTTGTAATAAGAAAGGATTGAAGTAAAGATGCGTTTGAATTTATCCAAAGTAAGAAGTCTCTTAGAAATGACTTTTTTTCGTGTCCTCTTGTTTATCCTTCTAGGTGTAGTGCTTTTCATATCGCTGTACAGCAATGTAAAACCAGAAAAGTTAAATATTAGTTTATTTTCTGTGGCAGAACAAACGATTCGGTCCCCGATTACGTTAGAGGATAAAATAAGCACAGAAACAAAGAAAAGAGAAGCTGAAAATTCAGTTGATGATGTTTATGTCGTTAATAAAGTATTAACTCAAAATCGAATTGATTTGATTACATCGATATTCGATTCTGCGATTGAAGTGAACGCAAATCATCGCTAAAGAAGCAGCTACAACAAAGAATATTGAATCTGAGAAATTAAAAAGATTAAAAGAAGAATTAACCGAAGATGTAACGAAGGATATTCCAGATTCTGTACTTACAAGCTTACTGTCAGCACCTAATGATCAACTTCAAATTGCTCGAGATCTTTCCGTAACAGCTATAAATAGTGTGATGAGCAATCGAATTTCTGCCATTGAAGTAGAAAATGCAAAAAAACAACTAGAAGAAGCGATGAAATATTCCAGCTTAGGCGCCTCATTAAAAAATGCTGCGATTCAGTTAGGAAGATTTGCAGTCGTTCAAAATGAATTTTATGATCCAGATGCAACGGAAGAAATGCGTAAACAAGCAGTGGAAGCGGTTGAGCCAATCTATATTCTACAGGGACAGATTATTGTAGAGGAGAATCACCTCATTAGCCGCGATATATACCGTCAGTTAGAATTAGTTGGAATGCTTGATAATGAACGTTCTTTTCAACCGTTTATTGGGTTAGCCTTACTAATTATAATCATTTTAGCCGCGATCTATTACTATTTTTATAATCTAGATGTGAAAGTTGAAACGAAGCATAATTATCTGATTTTGTTTAGTCTTATTTTTACACTTTCGATTTTACTTATGAAGATTGTCAGTCAATTTTATGTGTTTGACTATGCTAATATTGCGTTTATTTTACCAGCTGCACTAGCACCCATGTTAATAAAAATTTTAATAAATGAAAAGCTTGCTTTATATGTTGCGATTATTATGACTATCTGTGGAAGTATTATGTTTAATGAAGGTGTTACGGGTACATTCCATATGACCATCGGGATTTATATATTATGTAGTGGGATTGCAGGGATTATGTTTTTGAGTAATCATAACCACCGTACGAATATCTTAAAGGCTGGATTATATGTAGCAGTCATTAATATAATAGTTGTCTTTTCGATTATCCTCTTGAGAAATGGACAATATAGTCTTCAAGAATACAGTGCCATTGGGATGATTGCATTGATTTCAGGACTATTATCATCGATTTTAACAATTGGTTTATTACCATTTTTTGAGGCAGGATTTGGCATATTGTCTACGATGAGATTAATTGAATTATCAAATCCAAATCATCCATTACTAAAGAAGTTATTATTAGAAGCACCTGGAACGTATCATCATAGTGTCATGGTGGCTAATTTAGCAGAAAGTGCATGTGAAGCGATTGGTGCAAATGGACTACTAGCAAGAGTGGGCTGTTATTATCATGATATTGGGAAAACAAAAAGGCCTAACTTTTTTATTGAAAATCAGATGAATTCAGAAAACCCTCATGATAGTCTACCACCATCAACAAGCAAGGATATTATCATTGCTCATGCATCGGATGGATCAAACTTATTAAAAGAACATAAAATGCCAAAAGAAATTATCAGTATTACTGAACAACATCATGGAACGACATTATTGAAGTTTTTCTATTATAAAGCAAAACAAAATGGTGAGGAAATCTCAGAGGAAGAATACCGTTATCCTGGGCCAAAGGCACAAAGTAAAGAATCAGCTGTTGTCGGGATTGCAGACAGTGTGGAAGCTGCGGTGAGATCGATGGCACAGCCAACACCTGAGCAAATAGAGACACTAGTGCGTAAAATTATTTCAGATCGACTTCAAGATGATCAATTTAATGAATGTGATATCACTTTAAAGGAATTGGACAAAGTTGCTGAGACTTTATGTGAAACCCTTAAGGGAATTTTCCATTCAAGGATTGAGTATCCAGAGATGTCTAAACAGGAGGTAAGGCATGCATGAGTATTGTAATTGATTTTATTGAGGAAACAAGTGAGCTATCAGAAGAGGATATTCAAACAGTTGAAAAGCTTCTCCAATTTGCTGCTAAATCGGAGAATGTGGAGGACGATAGTGAATTGTCCGTTACATTTGTTACGAATGAGCGTATCCAAGAAATAAATAAAGAGTATCGAAATAAAGATCTGCCAACAGATGTTATTTCGTTTGCTATGGAAGAACTTGGTGAAGGTGAGATTCCTTTATCTGGAATGGACATACCAAGAGTATTAGGAGATATTATTATTTCTGTTGCAAAGGCCAGAGAACAAGCAATAGAATATGGTCATTCTTTTATTCGTGAATTAGGTTTTCTAGCTGTACATGGATTTTTACATTTATTAGGGTATGATCATGAAATTGAAGAAGATGAGAGAAAGATGTTTTCACGACAAAAGGAAATTTTAGATGAATTCGGACTCAAAAGATAAGAAACGCTGGAGATTGCTATTTTCATTTAAATATGCCATTGCAGGGATTCGGCATGGAATTATACATGAACGTAATTTGAAAATTCATACCATATGTGCCCTATTGGTTATTATTTTTGGTTTTATCTTTGACATCGATCGGGTTGAATGGATGTTTGTCCTTTTTGCGATTGGTGGTATGCTTTCATTAGAATTAATCAATACAGCTATTGAACGTACGGTAGATTATATTTCGCCACAATTCCATCTATTAGCAAAACAAGCAAAAGATGTTGCGGCAGGAGCTGTATTCATTTATGCTTGTTTGTCCGTCATCATTGGATGTATCATTTTTTTACCTAAAATTTTTTAAGAGGGAGTGGTACCTTTTAACAGCGCGGTACCACTCTTTCGTATGTAATGTTAACAAGAATTCTTATATTTTTGGAAAATTCAATAAATTTAACAATAAATTTGCTCCGAAACAATGAAATTTTATATGAAATAGGGTAAAATAACAGGAAGCAAGAGTTTAAGTGGAGGACTTACATGAATAACGAACATCTACAAACTTCAGGATTTAAATCAGGATTTATTTCAATTATCGGAAGACCAAATGTCGGGAAATCTACGTTTCTCAATCATGTTATTGGTCAAAAAATTGCGATTATGAGTGATAAACCACAAACAACAAGAAATAAGGTTCAAGGTGTCTTAACAACAAATGATACACAATTTATTTTCATTGATACACCAGGAATCCATAAACCAAAAAATAAATTAGGCGATTTTATGATGAATGTCGCACAAAATACGTTTAAAGAAGTAGATCTTATTTTATTTATGGTGAATGCAGAGGAAGGGTATGGTCGTGGAGAAGAATTTATCATTGAAAAATTCCAAAATATTGACACTCCCATCTTTTTAATTATTAATAAAATTGATCAGATACATCCGGATCAATTATTTACCATTATTGATTCCTATAAGGACAAATACCCTTTTAAAGAAATTATTCCGATTTCCGCCTTACAAGGAAATAATGTTGAAAGATTATTAGAACAAATTAAGTTATATCTTCCTGAGGGACCACAGTACTATCCTGCAGACCAAGTCACAGATCATCCTGAAAGATTTATTGTTGCAGAACTCGTACGTGAAAAGGCATTGCATTTGACAAGGGAAGAAGTCCCCCATTCATTAGCTGTTGTTACAGAACAAATGAAGCGAGATGATGACAATCAGGATCTTGTTCACGTGATGGCAACGATAATTGTTGAACGAGACTCACAAAAAGGAATTATCATTGGTAAACAAGGTAAAATGCTTAAAGAAATTGGTAAACGTGCACGAAAAGATATTGAAAATTTACTGGGGTCAAAAGTATATTTAGAGCTATGGGTTAAAGTTCAAAAGGATTGGCGTAATAAAGCATCACAACTTCGTGATTATGGATTCCGTGAGGATGAATATTAAGGCTATTTTCGTAAAGGTTGAGAAAAGAGCCAATATTAATTACTGTTTATGATGATGAACCAATATTGTCAAAAATTATGTAACATGATTTTCGAATGGTAGGCAAATATAAATGTAAGGAAAAATAAATAGCTAGTCCAACAAATGAGAGGTGGGATTTCATTGTTAGATTTTACTTGGAAGGTTTTTTCTCAGACAGGTAATATTGACACATATCTCCTTTTTAAAGAGTTAGAGAAGGAGAATCCAGAAATACCCGATGGTAAGGACGATGAGCTAGAAGAGATAGATTTTCCCATTATGTAGTTTGTCTCTTGTTCAGGGATGGTGTTAGAATGCTACAAAAGTGTGAAGGGATTATCCTTCGAACAACAGATTATGGAGAAACGAATAAAATCGTTACGATATTGACACGTGAATGGGGTAAGTACGGTGTGATGGCAAACGGTGCTAAAAAGCCGAAGAGTCGATTATCTGCCATCACCCAACCCTTTACTTATGGTTATTTTTTAGTGCAAAGAGGCAGTGGAATGGGGAGCCTTCAACAGGGTGAAATCATTTCATCCCTGCGTTCCCTTAAAGAGGATATTTTTTTAACCGCTTATGCGAGTTTCTTAGTTGAATTAACTGATAGAAGCATAGATGAAAAGAAGAATAATCCGTATTTATTTGAACTACTCCTGCAATCGCTAACCTATCTGAATGAAGGATATGACCCTGAAATTATAAAAAATATTTACGAGATCAAAATGTTAAATGTGCTTGGATTGCATCCTATACTAGATCATTGTGCTTCGTGTGGAAGTATGGAGGGGACCTTTGTTTTTTCAATAAGAGAAGGTGGTCTTCTTTGTGATCGGTGTATACATATCGATCCATATCATTTAAGGGTATCTCCTGCAACGGTTAAACTCCTGCGTATCTTTTATTATCTAGATATGAAACGTTTGGGGAGTATTTCGGTGAAAAAAGAAACAAAGTTAGAATTAAAAACAGTGATTGATAGCTATTATGACGAGTATTCAGGTTTGTATTTAAAATCGAAGAAATTTCTAGATCAATTGGGAACGATGATGAAGTGAAGTAGTTGACAAGGGAAAAAGTTTTAGCTATTATTCAGATAAAGTGAACTTCAATATTTAAGTGCTACGAAGGAAAAGAGTACTTAGCTTTCTCTATTTAAGCGAATTCGGGTTGGTGGGAGCCGGATATAGAGCGTTAAGGAAGGGCGTTCTGGAGCACATTGTGTTATTGTCTAACACATAAAGTGGCTTGCCTTTTAAGGTCAAGCAAATAGGGTGGAACCGCGGGTAAACTCTCGTCCCTATGCTGTTCAAAGCATAGAGACGAGAGTTTTTTGTTTTGAAAAAAAGCTAAAAAGTCATTATGTTTTGAACAAAAAATAAAAAGATTTTTCGGAGGTGTCCAAGGTGAATATTCAAAATATGATTTTAACGTTACAAAACCATTGGTCTGAGCAAGGGTGTATTTTGATGAATGCATATGATACAGAAAAGGGAGCGGGGACAATGAGTCCTTATACTTTCCTGAGGGCAATTGGACCTGAGCCTTGGAATGTTGCTTATGTAGAACCATCTCGTCGTCCGGCAGATGGTCGTTATGGGGAAAATCCAAATCGACTTTATCAACATCATCAATTTCAGGTCATCATGAAACCATCTCCAGATAATATTCAAGAACTGTATTTAGATTCACTTAAAGCATTAGGCCTTGACCCATTAAAACATGATATACGTTTTGTTGAAGATAACTGGGAAAACCCATCATTAGGCTGTGCTGGACTTGGTTGGGAGGTTTGGCTTGACGGTATGGAAATTACGCAATTTACCTATTTCCAACAAGTTGGTGGCCTTGAATGCAAGCCTGTTTCAGTTGAAATTACATATGGAATCGAAAGACTAGCTTCTTATATACAAGACAAGGAAAATGTGTTTGATCTCGAATGGACAAATGGATTTACCGTTCGTGATATTTTTGGACAACCCGAATATGAACATTCGAAGTATACATTTGAAACATCCGATGTAGAGATGTTGTTTAATTTATTTAATATCTATGAAAAAGAAGCTCATAGACAAATGGAAGAAGGATTAGTACATCCTGCATATGATTATGTTTTAAAATGTTCTCATACGTTTAATTTACTTGATGCAAGAGGGGCTATTTCAGTTACAGAAAGAACAGGTTACCTCGCTCGTTGTCGAAACCTTGCTCGTAAAATAGCCAAAACATTTTACGATGAACGTGAAAAACTAGGCTTTCCTATTTTGAAAGTAAAGGAGGAAAATCAAAATGGCAAATAAAGATATTTTACTTGAAATTGGTCTTGAAGAGCTACCTGCTCGGTATGTAACAGATTCAATGAATCAACTTGCTGATAAAGTAAGGAATTGGCTTGAAACAATGAAAATAAACTATCGCGAATTAAAGGCATTTTCAACTCCACGACGTTTAGCCGTTCTTGTATTAGATGTTGCCGGGACGCAAGAAGATGTTTCAGAAGAGGCTAAAGGTCCAGCTAGAAAAATTGCTCAAAATGATGATGGTGAATGGTCAAAAGCAGCGATTGGATTTTCACGTGGCCAAGGTATGTCTGTAGATGATATTTATTATAAAGAAATCAATGGTGTAGAATATGCCCATGTTAAGAAGTTTATTAAAGGAAAACAAACCATTGAACTGCTTCCAGAGTTAAAAGATTTGATCACAAGTATTCATTTTCCGAAAAATATGCGTTGGGCTGATAATGATTTAAAGTATATTAGACCGATAAAATGGATCATGGCCCTTTTTGGTCAGGAAGTGATTCCTTTCTCGATTACAAATGTAACGACAGCAGACTGGAGTATGGGACATCGTTTTCTTGGCGGTAAATGGCACTTGACGAACGCTAAAGATTATGAAGAATTCATGTTAGAACAAAAAGTGATTGTGGACCCAGTCAAACGGAAAAATATGATTGTCGAACAATTAAAAAACATAGAAGAAGCAAAGGATTGGGTCATTCCAGTAGATGAAGATTTATTAGAAGAGGTTAATAATCTCGTTGAATATCCAACTGCTCTTTATGGTGGATTTGAAAGTGAGTTTTTAGAATTACCTCAGGAAGTATTAATTACATCGATGAAGGAGCACCAAAGATATTTCCCTGTAAAATCAAAGGATGGAAAGGTACTTCCTCAGTTTGTTACAGTAAGAAATGGTGGATCAGACCATTTAGAAAATGTAGCAAGAGGAAATGAAAAGGTGTTGCGAGCAAGACTTTCGGATGCGGCATTTTTCTATCGCGAAGACCAAAAAACCGATATTGATTCATGCTTAAATAAGTTAACATCAATCGTTTATCATGAAGAAATTGGTACTTTAGCAGAAAAAGTGAAGAGAGTCCGCCGCTTAACCAATATTCTCACTGAAAAATTATCATTTTCATCTCAGGATAAAGTGGATGCCGATCGTGCTGCTGAAATAGGTAAATTTGATTTAGTTACAAACATGGTTAATGAATTCCCAGAATTACAAGGAGTCATGGGTGAGAGGTATGCTCGTCAAAAAGGAGAAAGTGAAGCGGTGGCTATTGCGATAAATGAACACTATAAGCCGCGCAATGCTGAAGATGATACGCCTGCAACTGAAGTGGGAGCTGTTCTATCGGTTGCAGATAAGATGGATACGATTTGCTCTTTCTTTGCGATTGGGATGATTCCAAGTGGTTCACAAGATCCATATGCACTTAGACGCCAAGCAACAGGAATTGTGCAAATTCTACTACATCAAAATTGGACTATCGGGCTTGAAGAACTAATTCAAGAGTCATTATCTCTACTCAATGAGGATGGTAAGATAAAACAAAAGATGGAAGCAGTAACGGATGATTTAGTTACATTCTTTAAATTACGCTTAAAGTATTTATTACAAGAAAAGAATGTTCGACATGATTTAATTGATGCGATATTAGGTGCAGAGGTTGGCGATATCCATTCTTTATTTAACCGCGCGCGCAGTACTTGAAGCCAATAAAAATAAAGCGGATTTTAAAGAGAACATTGAAGCATTAAGTCGTGTGATAAATATTGCTACTAAATCTGAGAGTCAAGGGGAAATTAACACTTCTTTATTTGAAAATGATTATGAGCAACGTTTATACGAAAGATATGTATCACTACAAGAACAATTAAGTGAGCATGTAACAGAAGAAACTTATTTTGAATTGCTTGTATCGCTGAAAAATGACATTAATCAATACTTTGATCACACGATGATTATGGCTGATGATGCTGCCATCAAACAAAATCGTCTTCATTTAATGGTTCAGCTTTCAAATTTGATTAAAAAGTTTGCAAATGTTAGTGAGATCATTGTGAAATAATCCCTATCAAGGCAGAAATGGCTGACTTCTACGTTTAGTAGAACAGCCGTTTTTGAAAAAAGGTGTCCAGAAGATTGGTAAAAGAATGATTATTATAGTTATTCTTTTCATTTCGCGAAAATAGTATATAATAATTATGTTATAGTATAACATTATTCATTTTCAACTGGGCATGATAGGTGGTGTTAACAATAGAACTAAGTAAACGGCAAGAGCAAATATTAGAAATTGTAAAAGGTAATGGTCCAATTACAGGTGAACATATTGCGGATCGTCTACATTTAACAAGAGCAACCCTTAGACCAGATTTAGCTATTTTAACAATGGCAGGCTTTTTGGATGCTAGACCAAGAGTCGGATATTTTTATACAGGTAAGACAGGTGTGCAACTTCTTACGGATAATTTGCAAAAGTTAATTGTAAAGGATTACCAATCGATACCTGTTGTAGTGAATGAAAATGTATCTGTATATGATGCAATTGTTACTATGTTTTTAGAGGATGTGGGTACATTATTTGTTGTTGATAGTCATTCCAAGCTAGTTGGAGTTCTATCACGGAAAGATTTATTAAGGGCAAGTATTGGTAATCAGGAGTTAACGACATTACCTGTTAATATTATAATGACAAGGATGCCGAATCTTACCATTTGTCATCGTGATGATCTATTAATAGATGTGGCAAAGAAATTAATTGATAAACAAATTGATGCGGTTCCTGTTGTTAAGGATGTAGACAATGATTATGAAGTGATTGGTCGAATTACAAAGACTAATATTACAAGGGCATTAGTCACCTTAACAGAGGACCAATAACCTGATTTTGATACTTGTTGTAGAAGGGATGATAAATGGATGAGCAAGATGCCAATCATCTATGTGGTTTCTGACTCGTTAGGAGAAACGGCAGAACTCGTCACAAAAGCGGCCATAAGCCAATTCAATAATTCGGATCATTTTATTATAAAGCGATTTCCATTTGTTGAGGATGTGTCAAATATAGATGAGGCTATTTTTTTAACAAAAAGTGATCATGCAATGATTGTATATACGCTTGTTAGACCTGAAATTCGTCAGTACTTAAAAGAAGCGGCTGAGAAAGCGGAGATTGTAGCTTACGATGTAATTGGACCATTAATAGATAATATCCAATCTATTTCAGGAAAAACCCCTTTACATGAACCGGGGCTAATTCATACATTAGACGAAGATTATTTTAAAAAGGTAGAAGCGATTGAATTTGCCGTGAAATATGATGATGGTCGAGACCCAAGAGGTGTACTTAAGGCTGATCTCGTGTTAATTGGTGTTTCAAGGACGTCCAAAACGCCACTATCTCAATATTTGTCACATAAAAGGATTAAAGTAGCAAATGTTCCAATCGTACCAGAAGTGGATCCACCAGAAGAGCTTTTTTCCATTAATCCAGCAAAATGTATTGGATTAAAAATCCAACCTGAGATGTTAAGTGGAATCAGAACGGAACGTTTGCGATCGTTAGGCTTAAGTGATTCTGCCAATTATGCGAAATTTGAAAGAATTAAAGAAGAATTGATTCATTTTGACAAGTTGATCGATAAAATAGGCTGTCCTGTCATTGATGTCACCAACAAGGCAGTTGAGGAAACGGCCAATATTATTTACAGCATGTACCAAAAAAATAATTAAATGAAATAGCACATGATCATAAATGTGCTATTTTTTATGGCGCATGTATGTTTGTATTTAACTTGGTATAGAATGATAAGTTGAAACTTTATGCAAAAAGGGTGCAAAAAGCCCTTTTTTGTTCTATAATAAAAAATTGTGATAAAAATTCCTCATATTAGGTTTAGACTTTCACTACAAGGAATAAACTATTTATTGTGAGATGTCAAGAGCAACGTAAATAATTTCGACATGATTTCAAGAAATTTCATTTTGAAAAGAGGGAATATGTGGAGTGATGTAGAATTATTAGTATATTAGGAAACCCTGTAAGTAATCAGATCTGATTTATTTTGTCGATAGACAGTGATGATGAAGTGCATAAGAACTATGAAGAAAGAGGTATTACCTGAAAAAAGGATAGACCGTCACAAATAAAAACGAGATAAATTTTATTGTAGTGTTTGGAAAAAATGTCTACATTTGCAGGATTTTAGGTTTTTTTGACGAATACCTCATAAAGTAAATGGAGGTGTTCACTTTGTCAGAGCGAATTGCCGAAGAAACAATAAATGAAATCCGGCAAAGAACCGATATAGTGGATATCATAAGTGAATATGTTCAGCTGAATAAGCAGGGACGTAATTATCTAGGTCTTTGTCCCTTTCATCAAGAAAAGTCTCCATCTTTTTCAGTTTCTACAGATAAACAAGTATATCACTGCTTTGGGTGTGGTGCCGGTGGTAATGTGTTTTCATTTCTTATGGAAATAGAGGGACTCAGTTTCCAAGAAGCAACCATTAAACTTGCAGATAAAGCGAATATAGAGCTTGGTGACAGCTTAACTTTAAGTAAATCTAAATCTGTTCCTGATGATATCAAACAAATGATTGAAGCACATCAATTATTAAGTAAATTTTATCATCATTTGCTTGTGAATACAAAAGAAGGACAGAAAGCATTAGAATATTTGCTTGCGAGAGGTTTTTCAAAACAGTCCATTGAAAAATTTCAAATTGGTTATGCCTTAAATTCTTGGGACTTTGATTATAAATTTTTAATGAATAAACAATTCCATCCAAAATTATTGGAAAAGGCTGGCTTAATCATTAAACGTGAACAAGATGGAAGTTATTTTGATCGCTTTCGTGATCGAATTATGTTCCCTATTGTTAATCGAAATAATGAGACCATTGCTTTTTCAGGAAGAATATTGGGGTCTGAACAACCAAAATATTTAAATAGTCCTGAAACAGCTATTTTTAATAAAAGTAATGTTTTATATAACTATTATTTAGCGAGACCAACGATTCGAAAACACCAACAGGCAGTACTATTTGAAGGATTTGCCGATGTGATTGCGGCTGACCGTTCGGGTATTGAAAATGGTGTCGCTACAATGGGAACTTCATTGACGAAAGAACATATTTCAATTCTAAAAAAAAATGTCCAGTCCGTTACGATTTGCTACGATTCTGATTCTGCAGGTATAGAAGCTGCTTATAAAGCTGGTGAAATGCTACAGAAAGCAAACTGTCAAGTAAAGGTAGCGGTAATGCCAAAAGGAATGGACCCTGACGATTATGTAAAGAATTATGGAGAAGAGAAGTTTCGAAACGATGTAATTGGATCAAGTTTAACATTTATGGGTTTCAAAATGCTTTACTTTCGAAAAGGGAAAAATTTGCAGGTTGAAGGAGATCGACTTCTTTATCTCGAAGAAGTATTAAAAGAAATTAGTCTTCTTGAAAGTGCAGTTGAGAAGGATCTCTATTTAAGGCAACTCTCAGATGAATTTAATCTTTCACTGGAGGCATTAAAGGAACAGGAAAGGCAGAATTATAAACAGACACATCCAAATGCGCGAAATGAAAGAAAAGAACCTGTTCAAAAATTTCTCGCACCAAGGTATGTTGAACGTGTTAAACCAGCATACCATGAACGCAGAAAGATTTTTAATTGCTCATATGCTTCGTAGTATGGATGTAACATTTAAAGTTCAAGAAATGCTTGAAGGTAATACCTTAAATATTGATGAGCATCAAGCTATTATCACTTATTTATATGGCTTTTATGAAAGTGATCATATACCTGATTTGAATAGTTTTATCCATTATGTTGATGATGAGAATTTGAGGCGGATCATTGTCGAAATTGAAATGATGCAAATAAATGATGAGATATCAGAACAAGAATTAATGGATTATATAAACCAGGTGTTGAATTATAAAAAAAGGTTAAAAATAAAAGAAAAAGAAGATGAATTAAAGGAAGCAGGTCGCCAAAAGGATTTTGAAAAAGCAAAAATTCTTTGGCAAGAGATACAACAAATACGAAAAACAATGTAATAGTTTCTTTGATTTTTTTGAAGGAGGGGGACAAATGGCTGAAAAATCGGCTCGTTCAAAAGAGGTTGAATCAGAATTGACCCTAGAACAGGTAAAAGAGCAGTTAACATTATTAGGAAAAAAGACAGGCGTCCTTGCCTATGATGATATTGCAGAAAAATTAGCAACGTTTGAATTAGACTCAAATCAAATGGATGAATTCTACGAACATTTAGGTGATCAAGGTGTTGAGTTAGTGGGTGAATCTGAAGAGAGTGACCCAAATCCAAAAGAATTGAAAAAAGATGAAGAAGAATTTGATTTAAATGATTTAAGTGTTCCTCCTGGAGTGAAGATAAATGACCCTGTGCGAATGTATTTAAAGGAAATTGGACGTGTCAACCTTCTTTCAGCAGAAGAAGAAGTGAAGCTTGCGCTAAGAATTGAACAGGGTGATGAAGAAGCAAAAAGAAGCTTAGCTGAAGCAAACCTTCGATTAGTCGTAAGTATTGCCAAACGATATGTCGGACGTGGCATGCTGTTTTTGGATCTCATTCAAGAAGGAAATATGGGATTAATTAAGGCTGTAGAAAAATTTGATCATCGAAAAGGCTTTAAGTTTAGTACGTATGCCACATGGTGGATTCGTCAAGCAATCACGAGAGCCATTGCCGATCAAGCTAGAACGATAAGAATACCGGTTCATATGGTTGAGACAATCAATAAACTCGTTCGTGTACAAAGACAGCTACTACAGGATTTAGGGCGCGAACCAACACCAGAAGAAATTGGTGAAGATATGGATCTAACTCCTGAAAAGGTACGTGAAATATTAAAAATCGCTCAAGAGCCTGTATCATTAGAAACTCCAATTGGTGAAGAGGATGATTCGCATCTTGGTGATTTTATTGAAGATCACGAGGCAACTTCACCTTCAGAGCATGCTGCATATGAATTATTAAAAGAACAATTAGAAGATGTTCTAGACACTCTTACAGATCGGGAAGAAAATGTATTACGACTACGTTTTGGACTTGACGATGGTAGAACACGTACACTTGAAGAAGTTGGAAAAGTATTTGGAGTAACACGTGAACGTATACGTCAAATTGAAGCGAAAGCTCTAAGAAAATTAAGACATCCAAGTAGAAGTAAAAGGTTAAAAGACTTTTTAGAATAAGATAAATATGAATAGTTTGCTTCTTATATTTAGAAGCGAACTATTTTTCTTTGTCCATTTTTATTTAGCTATGTTAATCTTAAGTAAGAAGCCATTAAGATTTCAAATAGGATCGTGATTTTATGAATGAGAGTAGAAAACAAATTATTATTAATGAAATAATCTATTGGAAAAAAAATCGAATGCTTCCCGAACATTACTGTGACTTTTTACTTGCTCTATATACTAAAGGCAATGGACTGCAAGATCAATCACAAAAATCGCGTTTAAGAAAAAATATCTTATTATTATTCATACTTATTCCTATTGGTATATTTTTATTTTATTTTACTGAATTATCTCTCACTTTGCAAATAGTCTTTGGATTCATTTTAATAATAATGGGAATCTTATTGACCTTTTATAGTGCGAAAAGAGGAATGCTCTTTCAAATACCTCTTATTATGACAGCATTCCTATTATTATTTGTCTCTGTTCAAATAACGGTCATACATACTTCTGACGATTCATTTATGCTATATATTGTTTTAGCAATCAATTGTTTTATATGGATTTTTACAGGTTTAAAATTAAAACAAATCTATTTTACTATTTCTGGTACCGCTGGACTCATATTATTGATTTTTTCACTCATTAAAAGCATTGCCTTCCCATTCTAATCATAGGATAAGGCTCTTTTCTCAAACTTTGTAGCTTTTATAGGGAGAAAAAGCTAATTGTCATTGTTATTATGTTGAAATAGCTTAATATTTTTGAGAAAAGAGCTGCAAACTTAATACGAATGCATAAAATAGCTATTACTACGTTAAAATCGGCTTTTGGATTTTAACAACAAACTTTACGAAACAGCCTAGGATAAAAAATCTCCTTACTTTATGGAGATTTTTTTCTATTTTGTTTACTGATAACTTAAAGTGACAAAGTTATGCCTAAAGACTTTATCTTCTCTTGTTTTTGAAGTAAAATAGTAATTGTTTAAATATACTAACTAATTAAAATTTTTCTACAAAACAATGGGAGGGGATATACTTTGAAAAGAAGTCCGTTATTACCATTTGGAATTATTATGATTGTAGGCGTTTTAGTGATGTTGCTGCTCTCATTTAAAGGAATTGGTGACTCTAGGGATTTAGCGGCTGAATTAGAGGGTGGTGACGAACAAACTGACCAAGTAGCAGCAAACCCTGAAGAAATCTATCAGAGTTCATGTATTGGCTGCCATGGGGATCAATATCAAGGTAGTGGAAGTGCTCCTGCATTAACAGGTGTGGGAGAAAGATTATCGAATGAAGAACTAGAGGATGTAGTTGTAAATGGTAGAAATGCAATGCCATCAGGTCTCGTTTCACCAGAACAAGCTGGAGATATGGCAGAATGGTTGTCAGGTTTATAATTGCTTATAATTATAATGAAAAGTCCTTTGCATATGCAAAGGACTTTTCATATACTAAAATAGATGGAAAAATAAACAACTTTTAAAATTAAGAGATTATGTGGTGAACGGATGAATAGTGAAAAATTATCTAAACGTTTAGAAACAGTGGCTAAATACATACCAATAGATAGTCGGCTTGCTGATATCGGCTCAGATCATGCTTATTTACCTTGTCATATGGTACAGAATGGGCTCATCCCATTTGCGATAGCAGGTGAAGTAGTAGAGGGCCCCTTTCAATCTGCAAAAGGTCAAGTCGTACAATTAGGATTGGACGAAAAGATTTCCGTAAGATTAGGGGATGGGTTGGCAGTTATTGAACAAGGAGAGGTTGATTGCATTACGATTGCTGGTATGGGAGGGTCTCTCATAGCAAGTATATTAGAACAAGGAAAAGCAAAATTAGGGCAAGTGAAAAGGCTTGTTCTTCAACCCAATATCAGTGCTATTTCGGTCCGAGAGTGGCTATTAGAGAATGGATGGGGATTAACCGCTGAGGAAATTTTAGAAGAAGATGGAAAGATTTATGAAATCCTTGTGGCCGAACAAGGGGATGAAAAAGCGGCCTATCAAAATAACCTTGAAAAAGGTTTATTACTTGGACCTTATCTGATTAAAGATAAAGATTATATTTTTCAAAAGAAATGGTCAATGGAAAAAGAGAATTGGCTTAAAATATTGAATCAACTAGAAAAGGCATCCAATACAGTAGAAAATAATGAGAAAAAGCAAGAACTTCAAAAAAAGATCGAGCTTGTGGAGGAGGTACTAGAGAAATGAAAAAAGTAAATGGACATGAAATTATTGGGATATTTGAGAAATTTGCACCTAAATATTTGGCAATGGAAGGCGACAAAATTGGCTTACAGATTGGTCGTTTAAATAAACCTGTTCATAAAGTGATGATTGCACTGGACGTACTTGAGGAAGTAGTGGATGAGGCGATTGAAAAGGAAGTAGACCTGATTATTGCCCATCATCCATTAATCTATCGACCATTAAAAAATATTACAACTGATGGACTCCCAGGTAGAATGATTGAAAAATTATTAAAACATAATATTGCTGTCTATGCTGCACATACAAATCTTGATGTAGCAAAAGGCGGTGTGAATGATTTATTGGCAAGTGCATTGGGATTATCCAACACTGAAGTTCTCGTACCTACTCATGAAGTAAAGTTAAAAAAACTGGTTGTTTATGTACCTGTTGAGGATAGTCTTAACGTAAAAGAAGCACTGGGAAATGCTGGAGCAGGTGCAATTGGTAACTATAGTCATTGTTTATACTCTACAACTGGAACAGGACAATTTTTACCAGGCGAAGAGACAGATCCATATATAGGTCAAAGTGGTGGAGAGCTTCAGGAAGTAGAGGAAGATCGAATCGAAACGATTTTTCCTGATTACCTTGAGAAAAGCGTTTTGCAGGCTATGTTGAAGGCACATCCCTATGAAGAAGTAGCATATGATATTTATCCTCTTGAGAATAAAGGAGAGACACTAGGCCTTGGACGAATCGGTAGAGTAGAAGAAACCACTTTAGGTGAATTTGCTAATAAGATAAAAGAAGCGCTTGATGTTCCAACGGTTCGAGTTGTAGGTGATCTAGAATCAAAGGTGAAGAAAGTGGCCGTTTTAGGTGGGGATGGAAATAAATATATTTCATCCGCAAAATTCAAAGGGGCAGATGTTTATGTAACGGGTGATATATATTATCATGTTGCACATGATGCGATGATGATGGGGTTAAATGTAATCGACCCGGGACATAATGTTGAAAAGGTAATGAAAACAGGGATCGCCAATTCACTTTCTAAAGTTTGTTCTGAAAAAGGGTTTGATGTAACCATTTTTCCTTCAGAACAAAAAACGGAACCTTTTCAATTTTTATAAGGTAAACAAAAAAATAAAGCACCGAATGGGTGCTTTATTTTGCTACTTTTTTAACCTTAGGAAGTATTTTCGTTAAAGGAACTTTGTTTTCTTTCGTCCATGTTGATGAATCAGTTGGGTCAAATTGTTCCAGAAAAGAGATGACCTCTTTGGTGATTGGAGTTGGTGTTGAAGCACCTGCTGTAACTGCTACAGTCTTGGCATCTTTAATCCAATCAATATCGATTTCAGTAACATCTGCAACACGATAGGCCGTTGTATGGGCAATTTCTTCGGATACCTGTGCAAGTCTATTGGAATTATTACTTCTTGGATCACCAACGACAATTAAGACATCAGCTTGACCTGCTTGTTGGGCAACTGCTTCTTGTCTGACCTGCGTAGCCATACAAATTTCCCTTTCAAAGTCAGCATGAGGATATTTCTCTTTAATTTTCTCCATAATATCAGCGACATCCCACTGACTCATGGTTGTTTGATTGGTTATAAGAATTTTTTCGGCATTAATGGTTAAGTTTTCAACATCTTGTTCATTTGATACAAGGTGAACGGCATGTGGAGCAACACCAATTGCTCCTTCAGGCTCAGGGTGATTTTTTTTACCAATATAAATAATGGTATAGCCTTCTTTTACTTTTTCCCTAATTAAGTCATGTGTTCTCGTCACATCTGGACAAGTAGCATCAATGGAAACAAGGCCTCTTTGCTTCGCTATTTCTCGAACTTCAGGCGAAACACCATGTGCCGTAAAAATAACGGTACCTTTTTTAACCTTTTCGATGATCTCTTTCCGATTTTCACCATCTAATGTAATAATGCCTTCCTCTTCAAATGCATCTGTAATATGTTTATTGTGAACGATCATTCCTAAAATATAGATTGGTCGTGGTAATGTTTGATCTAAAGCCGCATTTCGGGCAATCACCATCGCATCAACAACACCATAGCAATACCCACGCGGAGAAATTTTAATGACATTCATCTTGAGAAGCCTCCCCCATTTCTACTTTTCCTACCTTATCATTATAGTAAACAATCCAACTTTTATCAAAGTTGTTCTCGGGAAGCTGGTTGTTAAAATGCAAATAATGTCAAAAATAAAAAAGAATGCTATTTAACATTCTTTTAAATGTATAACTTAGGTATTGATTGTGATGGTTTATTTTTAGTTTCAGGATCAGAATCAGTTTTTTTGGAATCTAGATGATTTGAATGGGAAGAAGTGCTTTCCTTCTTCTCTTCTGTCGAAGGATGCCTTAGATTTGTCTTTATTTTTGTTAAATTCTGGTGCATCTTTTAAACCACGGTATAGTTTCCACATCATAGGAATATTTTTAACCATGGGTCCATATTGCTGTACTAATGGTCCGACTTGCTTTGCTGTATTTAATACTTTTTGCGTGTTTGAAAGAAAAGAATTAATAGTTCCAGGGTTTGTCAAGGATTTTAATAGCCCACCTCCTTGAGCCGCTTGTTGTGTTCCGAATGAAAGTGGATTAAAACCTTGTCTTGCTCCTGTTTGGTTCACTTGGCCTAATAGTCTAGATAGTAATCCGCCACCTCTACCGGTAGATGGTCTAGGACCCCTCATCATCGTCGGGTTCATAGGTGCCATTCTATTATTGTATGGATTAAAGGGTCTAGGTGTCATTCTGGATTGCATAGGGGGGTGCATAGGGCGTTGCATAGGGCCTTGATATCTAGGAAACACTGTTTTTCCTCCCTCTTTATATGTGATTAGCATATGAATTCACTTTATCATATGCATAAAACACTAATTGGTTTGGGATGTGTGCGGAATTATATACCGGCTATTCACTAAGGCTAATTTGGTAAAGTTTGTTGTTAAATCCAAAGGCTGATTTAACGTAGAAAGAGCTAATTTGTGCATTCGAAAGTTTGAGCGTAAAAAGGTGGTTATTCCATGAAAAATTCTTTATAATATTATAATGGTCGATAAGGCTGTACCAATCATACTTTGGCTATACTAATAATAGGATAAAGTGTGAATTAAAGGAGTTTAACACATGAATGAATCGAAATTTGAACGTTTTAACCTAAAACCATTTATTATAGAATCAGTAAAGGAATTAGGATTTTTTGAACCTACAGAAATACAAGAAAGATTGATTCCTACTGTTTTAAAGGGTGATAGTGTAATTGGACAGTCTCAAACCGGGACTGGAAAAACACATGCCTACCTGTTACCAATGATACAAAAAGTGAATCCCTCTAAAGAAGCGGTACAAGCGATCATTACAGCGCCAACGAGGGAATTAGCAACACAGATTTATCAAGAGGTATTAAAAATAACGAAGAACTCTGAAGAAGAGATAGCTGTACGTTTATATATTGGAGGAACGGACAAGCAGCGAACAATCGAAAAGTTAAAACATCAACCACATATTGTCGTTGGAACACCAGGAAGAATTAATGATTTAGTAAAAGAACAAGCATTGTTTGTACACAGTGCTCCGATTCTGATCATAGATGAAGCTGATTTAATGCTTGAAATGGGTTTTCTTGAGGATGTGGACCAGATTGCTTCAAGAATGGCAGAAACTTTGCAAATATTGGTTTTCTCAGCAACGATTCCTGAAAAACTAAAACCATTTTTGAAAAAATATATGGAAAATCCGAAATACATTCAAGTTGAACCTAAACAAGTAACTGCGGCAAAAATTGATCATTATTTACTTCCTGCAAGGCATCGAAATAAGCTTGAACTTGTTTTTCAAGCTTTAGAAACATTTAATCCATATCTAGCCATTGTCTTTACAAATACGAAGAAAAAGGCCGATGAAGTAGCAGATGGGCTGATCGGGAAGGGATTAAAGGTTGGCAGAATTCATGGAGATTTATCGCCAAGGGAAAGAAAACAAATGATGAAGCAAATTCTAGATTTAGACTATCAATACATCGTCGCTACCGATCTTGCTGCTCGTGGTATTGATATTCAAGGGATTAGTCATGTTATCAACTATGAGCTACCATCAGATCTTGATTTTTACATTCATCGAGTGGGTCGGACGGCGCGAGCGGGTTATTCAGGTATTGCGCTAACTATTTACGAGGATAGGGATGAAGATGCTCTAAATAAGCTTGAAAATAAGGGGATTGAGTTCAAGCATTGTGATTTACATGATCATGAATGGGTTGATTTAGGAGATCGGAATAAACGTAATAAACGCAAAAGACAAGTGAATGAGATTGATTTAAAGGCTAAGTCAATCATTAAAAAGCCGAAAAAAGTGAAACCAGGCTATAAAAAGAAACTTCAGCAGGAGACAGAATCCTTTAAAAACCGGGCAAAAAGGATGCAAAGGAAAAAGTAGTAGACAAGGGGAGAGTATGAATGTTAAAAATTGGTTCACATGTTTCAATGAGTGGAAAAAAAATGCTTCTTGCCGCAAGTGAGGAAGCTGTTTCATATGGCTCAAACACATTTATGATCTATACAGGAGCACCTCAAAATACGAGACGAAAGAAAATAGAAGATTTAAATATCGAAGTAGGTAGAAAGCATATGGAGGAAAACGGTATTAATGAGATTATCGTACATGCTCCATATATCATTAATATTGGAAATGCAGCAAACCCAGCAACTTTTGAATTAGGCGTCAACTTCTTAAGAACGGAAATTGACCGTACTGAAGCGATTGGTGCAAGTCAAATTGTTCTTCATCCAGGTTCCCATGTGAAAGAAGGAGCAGAAGTAGGAATTAAAAAGATTATTGAGGGTTTAAATGAAGTCCTAACTGGAGATGAAAAGGTTCAAATTGCCCTTGAAACAATGGCTGGAAAAGGTTCTGAATGTGGAAGAAGCTTCGAAGAAATTGCGATGATCATGGATGGAGTAAAACATAATGATAAGCTTTCTGTTTGTTTTGATACTTGTCATACGCACGATGCTGGTTATAACATCGTAGAGGATTTTGATGGAGTATTAGCAGAGTTTGATCGTACTGTGGGTATCGATCGTATCAAAGTTCTTCATATTAATGATAGCAAAAATGCACGTGGAGCACATAAGGACCGCCATGAAAATATAGGGTTCGGGCATATTGGATTTAACGCTTTGAATTATGTGGTTCATCATCCGCAATTAATGGAAATTCCAAAAATCCTTGAAACCCCATATGTTGGTGAAGATAAAAATAATAAAAAACCGCCTTACAAACATGAAATTGAGATGTTCCGAAATCAGCAATTTAACGAAAATCTTCTTGATGATATCTTAAGCGCAGAATAAACTTTTTAAAAAAGGCTATTTTCGTAAAGTTTGTTGTTAAAATTCAAAGGCCGATTTTAACGTAGAAATTGGCGATTTTTAGCTTCGTATTAAATTTGCAGCTCTTTTCTCAAAAATAAAGTCAAATGTAACGTGAGTACAAGGACAATCAGCTTTTTCCCGATCCAAAAGCAACAAAGTTTGGGAAAAGAGCCTTAAAAAAAGATGTCAGGTGTCCAAATAGATTCCTGACATCTTTCTATTATTTTGTAAAAGATGATAATAATCTGTTGACTTCTTTTGCTGTATGGATGTTTGTGATCTTCGCTAATTCTCTAATTAATTGTGAACGTTCCCCATCGTTAAAAATATTTACTTTTTTTCCTTTTACATAATTAGCAATTTGTGAGGCTTCTTTTCTAGATAGGGAAATTTGATATTGATCTGCATATTGCAATAATTCATCGGCTGTCATCGTATTAAGTTTATGATTGATAATATTTTGGAATATACTCATGTCATCACTCCTACAGAATATCGTATGAGAATCTACACTAAAAAGTGATGAAAGAGATAAATCTATATTTTATTTGAAAAGAGTTTACTCTTCTTTACTTTTCTTTTAGAATGATGTAAAATACTAAATCGGAATGATTACGGAAATAAGGTGAAGGTATGAATCAAGAGGAGTCCATTATTAGTATCAATGGATTAACATATAGTTATGAAAAGGAAAATGTACTGGAGGATATTAATCTTACCATTCAAAAAGGTTCTTTTATCGGTATAGTCGGACCGAATGGATCTGGTAAATCAACATTGTTGAAGTTAGTTCTTGGTTTATTAAAGATGCAAAAAGGAGAAATTAAACTTTTTGGTCAGGATATAACGCGCTTTAAAGATAGGCAAATGATCGGTTTTGTATCACAAAAAGCGAATTCTTTTAATACTGGATTTCCAGCAACTGTTTATGAAGTGGTCAAAAGTGGGTTAACAAAGAAAATTGGTTTATTTCATCGGATGAATCATGAACAACAGAAAAAAGTTTATGATGCAATTGAATCTGTTGGTCTTACTCCATTTATCAAACGAAATATTGGAGGATTGTCTGGAGGACAACAACAAAGGGTTTTTATCGCTAGAGCACTGGTAAGTGATCCTAAATTGCTCATTTTGGATGAACCGACTGTTGGGGTGGATGCAGCAAATGTACAATCCTTTTATCAAATTCTTGAACATTTAAATAAAAATCTCGGCATCACCTTAGTTTTGGTTACACATGATATTGGAACGATTACTGATAAAGTGACTGACGTCATTTATTTAAATAAAAAGATATGGTTTCAGGGAAATGCAAAAGAATATGCTGAGCTAAGCGCAAATAGTATGTCACCATTTATTAGTTTTGAACCATCTTTACTCCAACAATCTCAACCAAGTGATCATCAACATGGAGGATATAAATTATGATTTCAGGCATCTTACAATATGAATTTTTACAAAATGCCTTTTTAACAGGGATCATTATCGGAATTATTGCCCCGCTTATTGGTGTGTTTGTTGTCGTAAGAAGATTATCGCTCATTGCTGATGCGTTAAGTCATGTTACGCTTGCAGGGATTGCCGCAAGTCTTCTGTTAGAAAAAAGGTTTCTGCCAGTTGGCACACTTAATCCAATTTATATGGGAATGTTTTTTTCTGTAGCAGGCTCTTTGCTTATTGAAAAATTAAGATCTGTTTATAAGCACTATGAAGAATTAGCCATTCCAATCATTATGTCGGGTGGTGTTGGTTTAAGTGTTTTATTTATTTCATTAGCAGATGGATTTAATACCGACCTTTTCAGTTATTTATTTGGTAGTGTTTCAGCTGTAACTAGACTAGATTTATGGACGATTTTAATCATTAGTATCTTTGTGATCGCAATTGTTATTATGCTCTATAAAGAATTGTTTATTATTTCATTTGATGAAGAGCACGCAAAGGCTTCAGGTCTTCCTGTAAAAGGATTGCACTTGCTATTTATGATCATGGTAGCACTGGTTATTGCTTCTTCCATGAGAATTGTCGGTGTATTATTGGTTTCTTCACTAATGACCCTACCCGTTGCAGCAGCAATCAGAATTGCCAATGGTTTTAAACAAACCATTATCTATTCCATCATTTTTGGTGAAACATCTGTACTTGGAGGACTTATTATATCTTACTATTTAGACTTAGCTCCGGGTGGAACGATCGTGATCATATCAATAATCATATTAATGGTAACCATTTTTGTTAAAAAGTGGACGTTAAAAAGAAAGGTTAGAGGTGTGTGAAATGAATGTCAGTGAAGCAATGATTCTGTTAAAGGAAAAGGGGTATAAGCATACAGGTAAACGTGAAGAAATGCTTCAACTTTTTGCAGATTGTAATAAATACTTAACAGCAAAAGAAGTATTAGATTATTTAAAAGACCAATATCCTGGATTAAGCTTTGATACGATCTACCGGAATCTATCACTATTTGTAGATTTAGGAATTGTTGAAATGACGGAGTTGTCAGGGGAAAAACATTTTCGTTTAACCTGTTCACATCATCAGCATCACCATCATTTTATTTGTCTTGATTGCGGAAAAACAAAAGAAATTGAAACTTGTCCAATGGATTACCTTACAGAAAGCTTAAACGGATATGATATTTCAGGTCATAAATTTGAAATATATGGGAAATGTCCGGAATGTATGTAGTTTTTCCTTCTTTAGAAAGAAATCCCTAGTCCAACAACAATTGCTATATTAAATCTCAATCCCTCAGCACAAAATAGTAAGGCCTATTACTTTTGAACATTTATTCGTTCAACATGATGGGCCGTTCGATTCTAAGGTTGGACGAATCAGCTAATGAGAGCGGGGGATCAGTAGGTGGCAGATCTAGACGAACGTCAAAAGCTCCAAGAGCTACAAAATGAAGGTCAGTTTTCAAACAATGGCTATATCGGAACTGAGGGCTATCAGGAAGAAACTGCAGCTGAAATAGCACCACCGATATCAGGATATCAGCAAGGTACCGGAACTCGGGAAGATAGTGAAATGAAAGCAGGTAGTACGGGAATGGGGCTTATGGCAATAGCTCTTTCCATATTATCCTTATTCGTATTTCCAGTACTCCTTGGGATAACAGGAATGGTTCTAGGATTTATTGCTCGTAGTAGAGGAGCACGAACTGGGACATGGGCAATTGCGATTGGTGCCATTTCACTTCTACTAGGAATATTCGTCCTCCCATTTTTTTAATCATATGATTGAGAATGAAGTGAAAAAGCGAAGGTCCTTTTAGGCCTTCGCTTTTTCTTCTTCTTGTTTTGCAAAATATTCTTTTGCAATTTGATCGATTTCTTTTTTCAATTCTTCTACCATTGTTTCTTCTGGTACCTTACGAACAATTTCTCCTTTGCGGAATAATAATCCTTCTCCACGAGCTCCAGCAATACCGATATCTGCTTCTTTTGCTTCACCAGGACCATTTACAGCACATCCAAGCACAGAAACTTTAATAGGTGCTTTTATGGTTGAAATATATTCTTCAACTTCATTCGCAATACTAATTAAATCAATTTCGATACGACCGCATGTTGGACATGAAATAAGTGTGGCTGCATTGGAAGAAAGACCAAATGATTTTAATAACTCTCTCGCTACTTTTACTTCTTCAACAGGATCTGCACTTAATGAGATACGAAGTGTATTACCAATTCCTTTGCTCAAGATTGCTCCTAGTCCAGCAGCACTTTTTACCGTTCCAGAAAATAAAGTACCAGATTCAGTTATCCCTAAATGGAGAGGATAATCAAATGTTCTCGATGCTTTTTCATACGCTTCAATCGCTAAATTCACATCAGAAGCCTTCATTGATACAATAATATCGTGAAAATCTAAGTCCTCTAGAATTTTAATATGATGAAGGGCACTTTCAACCATTCCATCTGCAGTAGGGTAGCCGTATTTATCTAGAATGCGTTTTTCAAGGGAACCGGCATTCACACCAATTCTAATCGGAATTCCACGTTCTTTAGCCGCCTTAACGACTGCTTCAACTTTTTCACGTTTACCAATATTTCCAGGGTTGATTCGTATTTTATCAGCCCCGCCTTCAATGGCTTTTAAGGCTAGCTTATAATCGAAATGGATATCAACGACAAGTGGAATATTGATTCTCTTTTTTATTTCAGAAATCGCATTAGCTGCTCTTTCATCAGGGCATGCTACACGAACAATTTGACAACCAGCTTCTTCAAGCTTATTGATTTGATCAACGGTTGCATCCACATCATGTGTTTTTGTCGTTGTCATACTTTGAATAAAAAGTTCATTGCTGCCGCCAATCGTTAAATTACCTACTTTAACCGGCCTTGTTTTTGTACGATGTATAATATCACTCAAAACGTGTTCGCTCCTTTAATCATTATCATTTCGATATGCTCCTTTTTTATTGTAGCAATGAATGTAGGAAATTGACAAGGAAGTTGAACAAAAGAAAATTTCCAAATGTTTTCTTATGTGGCTATTCTAGCTTGCTGTAATCAGGAAATTTGTATTTTTTGCCTGGTTGTATTTGTTGAGGTGGCAGATCATTATTTAGCTTTTGAAAATCAGTAACTACCTCGGATATAGGAATGGGTAATGAATGGCCAAGTTGAGTTTCGATAATGGTGAGAACGGTGTCGCCATTTTCAACTGTACTTTCAAAATAAGCCATTTCCCCAGTGACCATTGTTTCGATTTCAGGTTTTTGTTCTGTCTTAACAACAGGAAGGGTACCATAACTTAAGTCATAATAAATACAATATAGGATCAATACAGTGACTAGAACTCCGACTAAGCGCTTCATCTTTTTCCCCCTGAAATGAGTATCACTTATTCATATGCCTGTCCAAATCAAATAAGAACAAAAGTCAACTTCATAACCAGTAAAACAAAAAAACTCATTCCGATTCGAGAACGGAATGAGTTTTTGTTTATTGTTAAGAGCTTTTCTGTTGTGATGAAGAAAATTCCTTTATGACCAGTACTAACATGATAATCGCAACCAACCAGTAAATGAAGAATCCATTTGGAACGAATGTTTTTAATGCTTCCATAATCATAAAAAATATAGTAGGTAATGTCACACTATAAGCTGAAAGTCGCCATAGTTTTCCATACGTTAGGTCTGCACTAACCATGTTTTTTAGGGCTAAGCCGATTAATGCTAAAAATGATACGCCTATACATTTACTGATGGAAGAAAATAAATAGATCGTGACACTTGTTAATGGGAGGATGATTGGTAATAATGAATCCATTGATGAAGTTAATTCAACTAGATCTTCCTTTGTTAACGTATCCGTTAGTAATGAGTATGGGAACGTTTGTGATTGACCAGCCATCGTATAAACCAATTCATCTTTTAACATATGAATAGAATTTGATGACGCTCTAGCATCATCACTTGTAATTGTGCCTGTACTGTCAAAAATAACTGTCAAATCATTTTTGTTAATCGTTAACGGGGCCGTTTCATCAGAAACTAATTCACCATTTTCAATGACAAATGACGGCAGATTATTCTTGAGCGTTTCCTGTAGATCTTCTATCCCATTTATGACAGAAGTATTGAATAAATAAAAAGTTGGTAATAAAGATATAAGCGTTAACAATAATACATACAATATCGTTTTGCCAATCCCTTGTTTTACAAAGGAAGAAATATCTTTAGGGGAATATAAACTTACAATTAGCTGTTTAAATATATTCAATTTCACACACCCTTTTGAAAAACTATATAAACTACGTTCAAAGAAGAACATTCATATTGTACCGCTCCATGATAAAATTGTACAATTATAACAGTGTGGTTGGAAAATTGAGATTCTATATTATAGAAGGAGTGTGGATATGGATTATGTCTATTGGGGATTGATTATCCTTTTGTTTATTATTGCCTTTGTGGGTCTTATTTATCCTGTGATTCCAAGTGTCCTTTTTATATTCGCTGGGTTTATTTTATATGGCTTTTTATTTTCATTTGAGCCATTTAGTTGGATTTATTGGATTATCCAAGGGTTGTTTGTCATTTTATTGTCTGTGGCTGATTATGTTTCGAATTTAGTAGGTGTAAAAAAATTCGGAGGTTCAAAGGCAGGAGTCTGGGGCAGTACGATTGGTTTACTAGTAGGTCCATTTATCATTCCATTTCTAGGGATTTTGCTTGGTCCGTTTATTGGCGCTTTTCTAGCAGAACTCATCGTTCATCGAAGAAGTATAAAGGAAGCATTAAAAATAGGTTTTGGATCTGTAATTGGTTTTATTAGTAGTATTTTTACAAAAGGGATCATCCAAATATTAATGATTCTCTACTTTGTATGGGTGATATAATATAGAAAATCTTGGGTCGAGTACTTATTATACTGTTTGGATTTTAAGTACTCGACTTTAAATTCCTTTAATTTAGACCACAAATTTGTTTGCTGCAGTTTTGGCAGTCAACTTCTTTTCTTAAATAAGCAAGGTTTTTCACTGTAAAACGTTGATGTTCATATGACAAAATATCCTTTTTCTCTCAGTTCTTTAAGCATTCTTTGAATCACTTCTCTTGTACCAAAAGTTAAATTGGCTAATTCTTGATGTGTGATGGGCAGGTCAATTAAAATTCCATTTTCCGTTACAACTCCATAGCTATTACAAAGCCTAATCAGGATCGAATATAAACCGCCTTTTTTTCCATTCATGATCAAATCTTGGCATTTTATTTGTGACTTAATGTAACGAGTACTTAAGAAACTTGATAAAGCAGCAAGAATACTAGGTTCTCTTAATGCATACTCCTCGAATTGAGATCTTTTGATGACAAGCAATTCACAATCTGATAACGTTTTTGCGTAAAAATGATAAGTGGGATGTTGTTTAAATAATTCATATTCCATAATGACTTCTTCACCACTTAATATTTTCAGGATAAATTCTTTTCCTTTCACATGAACTCTTCCAATTGAAACACTACCATTTAATAGTAAATAGATATTTTCTACTTCTTCTTTTTCTTGGAATAAGAATGAGCCAATAGGTAGCTTTTGAATCGGTTCTTTATCAATAAAATGTTGAATTAATAAACTGTAGAGGGAAATCTTTAATTCCTTTGTTTCAAACATAGTGCTGCACCCCCCTTATTTAAAATAAAAAAACTGTCTCTAATTTGATTTAATCAAAAATAAATTTCATGTCAATCATGTTTTACACTTAATGGTGAAAAGAAACGTTCAAATATGACTTTTATCGTTGACATATTGCTAATTTGGCCATTCTTGACAATTTATTGAACTTTTAAAAGAACCAATTAGATGAATAAATACTTTTCATGCTTTTTGAATAACGTCTCATTATTTGTAAAAACTAGGCCTTATAGACAAAAGGGAGTTTTTAAATGAGTACATTCAAAAAGCATTTGTTCGGTGAAGTAGAATTAACGAAAGATTTATTACTGCTATTATTAATCGGTGGATTGTATTCCTTAAGTGTTGCCCTATCGAATACATTTGTAAATATCTATTTATGGAAACAAACAGGGGAGTTACTTGATCTTGGACTGTATAATCTTGCATCTACTATTGCACAACCATTAACGTTTATTTTAGCTGGAAGAATGGCAAAAAAAGTAGACCGAGTGATTGTTTTACGTATAGGTGTTATTCTTTTAGCGTTATTTTATTGCATTGTACTAGCTATTGGAGCATCAGCAGCTAAATATTTATTGCTACTTGGTGGAGTTTTAGGGATGGGATATGGTTTTTATTGGTTAGCCTTTAATGTGCTTACGTTTGAAATAACGGAACCTGAGACAAGAGACTTTTTTAATGGTTTCTTAGGAATCCTTACGTCTGCAGGTGGCATGGTTGGTCCAATGTCTGCAGGTCTTATCATTTCAAAATTAGCCAATACGAAAGGATATTCGATTGTATTTGGAATTTCGTTAACTTTATTTGCTTTGGCGGTTACACTTAGTTTCTTTCTAAAGAGAAGGCCTGCAAATGGAAAGTATGATTTTAAAAGGATTATAGCTGAGCGGAAAAATAATCATAATTGGAGAATGGTAACAAATGCACATGTATGTCAAGGACTTAGAGAGGGTATTTTTGCATTCATGATTTCTGTGTTAGTTTTTCTCTCAACAGGAACCGAAATGGCATTGGGTACATATGGCCTCATAAATTCAGCTGTTGCGTTTGCAAGTTATTTTGTTGTATCGAGACTAATGAAAAAGGAATATCGTTTAAAATCGATACTAATTGGTGGAATTCTATTATATGCAGCACTATTTTTAATTGCATTTGATGTGACATATACGAAGTTAATCATTTATGCTGTTACCATTGCCATCGCTTATCCCTTATTACTTATTCCTTATTCCTCTATTACATATGATGTCATTGGAACTGGCTGGAAGGCTGCAGAAATGAGAATAGAGTACATCGTCGTTAGAGAAGTCTATTTAAATGCCGGCAGAGTGTTATCGATTCTATTATTTCTAATAATGGTTAGCACCATGGATACAAAGCAAAGTCTTCCAATTTTGTTCCTTGTATTAGGAGCAGGCCATACGTTTATCTACTTTTTTATCAGACGTGTTTCTTTTCATACTCCAGTAAGAGAGGTCTAGAACCTCTCTTTTCTATTGTAATGAAACAAATTCGAATAATCCTCATCTTTTAGTGGTATTCTAGTGCCGTTTCTTTTAATATTGTAATAGGAATGGTTAGTAAAGGAAGTGAATATTTTTTGAATAAGAAAAAGAAAAAGAAGAAGACACATATTCCTTTTCGACTTAATATGCTCTTTTTCATTGTCTTTTTGTTATTTTCAGTCTTAATTCTTCGTCTAGGTGTTGTACAAATTGTTTATGGCGAAGATTATAAACGTGAAATTGAACGAACAGAGGATGTGACTGTTAATAACCCAGTGCCAAGGGGGAAGATGTATGATACAAATGGCAATATTGTGGTCGATAATGAACCAGAGAATGCCATTACTTATACAAATAACGGGGCAAGTCAAGAAGAGATGATTGAAGTCGCTGAGAGACTTGCAAAATTAATCGAAAAGGAACCTAATAAGGTCACAGAGAGAGATAAAAAGGATTTTTGGATATTAAAAAATAAAGACAAGGCTGAAAAAAAGGTTCCAGAATCAGAACAAAAAGAACTAGAGACGAAGTATGAAGATGAAGATGAGTTTAATGATAAAGTCTATAAACTTACTTTAGAGCGGATTACAGAAAAAGATATGAACGAATTGACTGATGAAGAATTAGAAGTATTAGCGATTTATCGTGAGTTTATAAGTGGATACAAATTTACCCCGCAAATTGTTAAAAACAAAGATGTGACTGCGGAAGAGTTTGCTGTCGTTAGTGAAAATCTACAATTATTACCCGGTGTTGATACGACGACTGACTGGAAAAGAAAATATAATTATGAAGATACTTTACGCTCTGTGCTAGGGGACGTCACAACTTCTGATAAAGGTCTACCAGCAGACGGAAATTGATTATTACTTATCAAGAGGGTACAGTCGTAACGATCGAGTTGGGACTAGTTATTTAGAAAAACAATATGAGGATGTATTACAAGGACAAAAGGCAAAAAAGAAAAATGTCACCAATCAAGCAGGAGAAGTTGTAAGCTCAGAAATCATCTCTGAGGGTCAGAGGGGAAGAGATCTTGTTCTAACCATTGATATGGATTTACAGCGAGCAGTTGAGAAGATTATTGAAGAGGAACTACGTTCAGCTAAATCAATGGGGAATACAAGACTATTAGATCGTGCGTATGTTGTGTTGATGGATCCGAATACAGGTGAAATCAAATCACTCGCTGGAAAAAGGTTTGTTAGAGATGAGAAAACAGGAAAAACGGAACTGCAGGATGATGCACTTGGAACGTTCTCAACTTCGTATACGGCAGGATCGGTAGTAAAAGGTGCTACAATCATGACTGGATTCCAAACTGGAGTTATTAGTCCAGGAACTACTTTTTATGATTCACCAATGAAAATTGGTCGTCAATCATTCAAATCCTGGAAACCGCTTGGATCAATGAATGATGTTACTGCCTTAAAATTTTCATCAAATATTTATATGTTCCAAACAGCTATAAAAGTAGGTAATGGTCGTTATATACCAGGCGGATCCCTTAAAATTGATACCGAAAATGCATTTAATACGTTTCGCCAAACTTTTGGCCAATTTGGTTTGGGAGTAAGAACTGGTATTGATTTGCCTAATGAATCAGTAGGATTTAAAGGGACCTGGACAGTGCCTGGTCAAATCCTTTTTCAATCTATAGGTCAGTTTGATACTTATACGACAATGCAACTTGCTCAATACATTTCGACGATTGCAAATGGTGGCAGTCGAATGGAGCCACATATGGTAAAAGAAATCCGTGAGCCTCAATTAGATAACAGTCTCGGTCCTGTTGTACAGGAGAATGAACCTAAAGTATTAAATCGATTAGATCTTAAAGACGGCTGGATTGAAAGAATTCAACTGGGAATGAAAAAGGTTAATCAAGAAAGTGGCGGTACAGCTGCTAGTTACTTTAGAGGGAAACCCTATTCATCTGCTGGGAAGACCGGAACAGCAGAAGCGTTTTATGATGGACCTCTTAAGCAATATAGAATGGCTCCTGTTAATACTCTAAGTTACGTTGGTTACGCTCCTGCAGAAAATCCTGAAATAGCGATGGCTGTATTAGTACCTTGGGCCTATCAAGGTGGGGGGAGTCCTAGATCGAATTTGAAAATAAGTGAAAGAGTATTGGATGCGTACTTTGAATTAAAACAACAAAGGAAAAACAATCCCAATCCAGCTCTTGAACAAACAGAACAAGGTGAAGAGAGTGAATCAAATCAGGAAAGTGAAGTTGAAGTGATAAATGAATAGCTCAAAAAAAACCTATTACAAACGAATGTAATAGGTTTTTTTGTAAATAATAAACATAAGTAGATATTCTAAATAAACTTGGATGTTCTACTTAAAGATGCACAAAATAATAACATATGCAAAGTTCGACAAATTTACACATTATTCAACGAAATTTACAAAACCTTTACAATTCTTTTAAACGTTGTTAATAGTAAAGACTTATTCTTGTACTTGTGGGACAAATAAATAAAAAAAGAAATTGGGGGATTTAGAAGCATGAAAAGTCTTAAAAAACTAAGCTTACTATTACTTCTTGCAGCAGTAATGATGGTCATTGCAGCATGTGGCGGGGGTAACGAAACAGAAAAAGATTCAGCTGGTAACGCTGGTGGTAATGATAATAAAACAGCAGAATTAGAAGGATCTGTAGTGATTGATGGTTCAGGTACTGTATATCCATTCATGGCTCAAATGGCTGAAAACTACATGGTTGACGAACAAGAAAATGTTTCAGTTGAAGTTGGACGTTCTGGAACATCTGCTGGTTTCAAGAAATTTTTAGTTGCTGAAAATGGAACAGACTTCAATGATGCTTCTCGTACGATTAAAGATGAAGAAAAAGCACAAGCTGAAGAATTAGGAATTGACGTTCAAGAATTAAAAGTTGCTCTTGATGGTTTAACATTTGTTATTAACTCAGAAAATGATTGGGCAAAAGAACTTACTGCTGATCAAATCAAATCAATCTTCTTAAAAGAAGGGAATATCACTAACTGGTCTGATGTTGATCCTAAGTTCCCTAATGAGCCAATTAAACGTATGGGACCTAACGAAAACCACGGAACATATGAATTCTTCTGGGAAAATATTCTAGAAGAAAAAGATTTAGCTGAAACAAATCTTCAACAAGAATACTCAACATTAGTTGACTTAGTATCAAAAGACAAAAATGCTATTGCTTTCTTCGGTTATGGTTACTATGAAAGCAATAAAGATAAATTACAAGCTGTAAGTGTTGACTTTGGTAATGGTCCAGTTGCTCCAAGCACAGAAACAATTGGTGAAACTGAAGAATTTGGTTATTCTGAATTCACTCGTCCAGTATTCACTTACTTAAATACAGCTATGGCAAAAGAAAAACCACAAGTGTTAGATTATGCAATCTACACAATGGAAAATGCAAATAAAGTAGCAGCTGAAACAGGATTTGCTCCACTTCCAGAGGAAGAAATTCAAGCTTCAGTTGATGCATTAAAAGCATTAGAGAAATAATTAGCATTTAGTTATAATTGCTAAGAAGATGAGAAGTATACTTCTCATCTTCTTGCATGTATATGAATCAATTGGATATTTTTGGATGAATGAAAATTGAATTTATTTCACCTTACATAACATAATAATGATAAGGATGGAAGGGGTTTTTACTTTGGAAAATGCATCAGGTAAACCAGCTAACGAAACAAACGTTAGAGAATTAATTAAGAAAAACAAGCAATCTTTTTCATCAACTACAATTATTGAAAAGATTATGCCTATTTTACTTCTAATCATTGCCCTCATATCAATATTAACAACTGTAGGGATCGTGGTCACTTTATTGGCCGAAACGATTGAGTTTTTTAAACGAGTCCCAATTGTTGAATTTTTTACCGGTACTGTTTTAAAACCATTAGGGGATAATGCACAATTTGGAATATTGCCACTTGTAACTGGTACATTAATTTCAACGTTTATTGCGATGCTTGTAGCCATTCCTATTGGTTTAATGACTGCGATTTTTTTAAGTGAGTACGCATCAGATCGTGTTAGAAAAATTTTAAAACCGATCTTAGAGTTACTTGCTGGTATTCCAACAATTGTTTATGGATTCTTTGCCCTTACATTTGTTACTCCGTTATTACATGCGATCATACCTAGTTTACAACCAACTAATATCCTCGCTCCTGGTCTCGTCATGGGAGTTATGATTATCCCAATGGTAGCTTCTCTTTCTGAAGATGCGATGAGTGCCGTACCGAATGCGATGCGAGAAGGTGCCCTTGGATTAGGTTCTACAAAATTAGAGGTTACATGGAAGGTCGTTATTCCTGCTGCTATGTCAGGGATTATTGCTTCGTTCGTACTTGGTATTTCCCGTGCAATCGGTGAAACGATGATTGTTACGATTGCAAGTGGAAGTTCCAAAAATTTCACTTTTGATGTTACCCAATCTATGCAAACAATGACTGCATATATTGTTGAAGTTACAGGTGGGGATGCCCCTGCAGGCTCTACATTATACTTTAGTTTATATGCGGTAGCTATGACATTATTTGTATTTACGCTGATCATGAATTTACTTGCACAATATATCTCTCGTAAATTCAGGGAGGAATATTAATTATGAAATATATCGATTCATCTCAAGTAGAAAAGAAAATGGGTACTCGTTTAGCTAAAAATAATTTTGCTAAAACCATTTACTTTTTATCTACCCTTGTTGGACTAGTCGTTTTAGTAGTATTATTTTATCGAGTGATATCTGGAAGTATCGGTTGGATTGATTTTAATTTTTTAACAAGTAAGTTATCGACAGACCCTGAAAAAGCTGGTATTCTTGGCGCTGTAATGGGCTCATTTTGGTTAATGATTGTTGTTGCTCCAGTTACGTTAATTTTAGGTGTTGGTACGGCTATTTACCTTGAGGAATATGCAAAAAAAGGTAAATTACAAGCATTTATTCAAATGAATATTTCAAATTTAGCTAGTGTTCCATCGATTGTTTTCGGTTTATTGGGAATGACGGTCTTTTTAAGAGGCATGAATCTTGGAAATATCGTTCTCACAGGTGGGCTAACCATGTCATTACTTATTCTGCCGGTTGTCGTTGTTTCTGCACAGGAAGCCATTCGTGCAGTTCCTGGGTTTTTAAGGGAAGCTTCATTTGGGATGGGAGCAACAAAATGGCAAACGATTCGCAGAGTTGTGTTACCAACATCCTTACCAGGAATATTAACAGGTGTTATTTTGGCTCTTTCACGTGCGATTGGGGAAACGGCTCCACTAACCGTACTTGGAATTCCAGCCTTATTAATGCCAATTCCAGACGGTGTTTTTGATAAATTTACAGTGCTACCATTACAGATTTATTATTGGACAATCGATTCTGCATTAGTTGCTGAATATGCGAGCTTAGCTTCTGCAACCATTGTTGTTCTTTTAGTGTTATTATTCTTAATGAACTCAATTGCAATCTTAATTAGAAATAAGTTTCAAAAAAGATTCTAACTTTATTTTGCCACACTTTAATAAGTGGAGATGGAGAACGAATTTACTGTGGCAAATTTGATGGAGGGGTAGTAATGGCTTCAATTACAAATATCGATAAGATGAATAAGACTAAAACTAGTAATGATAAAGAGGGAAGTGCTTTGTCAAATAAAAATATTGTTTTTGATACAAAAGGATTAGATCTTTGGTATGGTGAAGACCAAGCATTAAAGAATATTAATTTAGAGATTCCTGAAAATGAAGTAACGGCGATTATCGGTCCTTCAGGTTGTGGAAAATCAACTTATATTAAAACATTAAATCGAATGATTGAATTAATTCCATCGGTAAAAACATCTGGAACGATTAATTACAGAGGAAAGAACATATTAGATAAATCTTATAAAGTTGAAGATTTAAGAACAAATGTAGGAATGGTGTTTCAAAAACCAAATCCTTTTCCAAAATCAATTTATGAAAATATTGTTTATGGTCCAAGAATTCATGGTATTCGAAACAAAAAAGTTTTAGATGAAATTGTTGAAAAAAGCTTAAGAGGTGCAGCGATTTGGGATGAGGTAAAAGATCGTCTCAAAGAGAATGCTTATGGTCTTTCTGGTGGACAACAACAAAGAATTTGTATTGCACGCTGTCTTGCGATTGAACCAGATGTTATTTTAATGGATGAACCAACTTCTGCACTTGATCCTATTTCTACTTTAAAAGTAGAAGAGCTTGTACAAGAGTTAAAGAAGGAATTTAGTATTATTATCGTTACGCATAATATGCAACAAGCTGCGCGTATTTCAGATAAGACAGCTTTCTTCTTAAGTGGTGAAGTCGTTGAATTTGATGAAACAAACAAAATCTTTTCTACACCAAGTGATAAACGTACAGAAGATTACATTACTGGACGATTCGGTTAATTTGATTTTTTGATACAGACGTTGCTAGATGTAACGTCTGTATTTTTTAAAGAGAAATACTTTTACTTGGAATTAAAATTTCATATAATTATAACTGATATTACATAAAATATAGGAAGGTTGTGAAGGTTTGATGAAGGGGGATTCAAGAGTGTCAGTACGTGAAAAATTTGATGATGAGTTACAAGAATTACAAGAAAAAATGATGTCGCTTGTTCAATTTACAGATCGTGCATTAACAAAAGCAATGGAGGCTTTTCAAACACATAATATTGATGTGGCCTTAAAAGTGATGGAAGAAGATACAACAGCTAATATTCTTTACGAAGAGATAAATGATTTTGCGATTTTGTTAATTGCAAAACAGCAACCAGTAGCAATTGATCTTCGCAGAATTATGGTTGCCATTAAAATTGCAACAGATTTAGAGAGAATGGCTGATTTTGCTGCGAATATTGCAAAGTCAACGATTAGAATCGGACAAGAACCACATATTAAAGAGACAAGTAAGTTGAAAAAAATGTATGAAATTAGTTCGGTGATGTTAAAAGAGGCTCTTAAATCATATCAACAGGAAGATCTACATTTGGCTAAACAGGTATCAGAAATGGACGATCAAGTCGATTCCCTTTATGGTGAAGTCATTAAAGAATTATTTGACTTAAATAATCAAAAAGAAAATTATGATCAACTTGTACAAATGTTATTTATTTGTCGTTATTTAGAAAGATATGCCGATCATATTACAAATATCACAGAATATATATTTTATATGGTTAAAGGAAAACATTATGATTTGAATGAATAAAAGGAAAGGAGCAGCTATTTAATTAGCTGCTCCTTTCCTTTTATTCATTTTGGAAGTGAATTCAACCTTTAAAGGTAAATTCCTTGATAATCATTTGAACCTCGTCTACCGTCAAGGAAGCTTGTTTGGCAATTTGTTCAATTGGAATACCTTGTTTACACAAAGACCATACTTGGTTTTTAATAATATCATGTACTTCCTTTTTTTCTACTTTAGAGAAGGATGAATGTGTAGGTGAAAGATCAATATCGTTTACGAGTAATTCTTCTTCAAGTATTTTTAGTTTTTTCTTGATTTGGTACACTTCTTGAAATTGTTGCATGGAGAATTGATCAAACTCTTTTCGAAGTTCCTTATTAGGATCTTTTAAAAAAAATGAAAGGATAAACAATAAAAGAGAAAATAGAAACAAACTGATTAAAACAATCTCCAATTCAATCACCTCAGGAGTTATTATTAAATATTGTATTTCTTATTATTTTATCATTGTTTAATACAAAGTTCGATAAATTTGTCGAATACATTTGAAGTAACGATAGAAGATTTTGTCGAAAAAGTCATATGATGAAAAAGAAAAAAATTTATTAAAGGAGTAATTCTATATAGTCAAGGTGACTTAGCATAATACGACAAAATCTGTTCGTTGTGGCATAGAACAATACATGCTAGGATTAATATACAGAGTTGTTACTAATAAAGGCTCTATTCGTAAAGTTTGTTGTTAAAATTCAAAGGCCAATTTTAACGTAGAAATAAGTTATTTTGTACCTTCGAATAAAATTTGCAGCTCTTTTCTTAAAAATAAAGTTCAATATCAAGGTGGGTACAAGTACAATCAGCTTTTATCTATCCAAAAGCAACAAAGTTTGAGAAAAGAGCTTTAATAAATAGGATTGGATTTTTAGGGGAATGAAAACAATTTCTAAAGATTAATTTGATAAATAAAAAAATACAAAAGGTGTTTAAAATGACAAGGATAGTTGAAAAAATTGTACCATTTAATAAAAAAAGAAATGATATAGATCGTTTAGTATTTACAACTGGGAATCTGGATTAATGGAAGAACGTATTGGTTGGAGAATAAAAATGAGCGTTTTCTAATCTCAGAGGGAATCTCGGTAAATATTAATCAGAAAACAATTCACTCAAAAATAAAATATTTCGATGTTTTTGTTACAAATCATGGAAAAAAGGATAGGCAAGTTAAGCTATTAATGATGAACCATCACCATAGGGAAGAACATTTTTCTTATATTTCACCTGTTGATAAAGTCATTTATCATATTTCGAGTGGGAATATTCACCTCGTTAATGGATTACATAATGGCAAAGGTTTTACTCATTATACGATTCAACCACAGTGGAATATTAAAAGTAATTATTTATGGGATTCCCAAGAGAAAGGTATCCTGAAATATATGCCGATGTTGAAAGGGGCCGCTGCAAGTATTCACACCTTCGACCTTAGTATACAAGCAAGAGGAACACAAAAATGTAGCTCTTGGTCTATTATTGGAAATGACAAAAAAGAAATAAATGAATTAAATCATCACATACTAAAAACATACTAGCATTTCTAAATAAAAAGTGATATTATATAAAAGTCGTATGAACGAACTTGCTTTAACATAGTTTGGAGGGAAATAACATGCGTGTAAATATTACGTTAGCTTGCACTGAGTGTGGAGACCGTAACTATATTTCAAAAAAGAATAAACGAAATAATCCTGATCGTCTTGAGCTTAAAAAATATTGCCCAAGAGAGAAGCGTACTACTCCGCATCGTGAAACAAAATAAGTAGCAGGTTTTCCTGCTACTTTTTTGTTTTATCAATATATATTTTTATAAGAGATTGGAGGAAAAATGATGTTAGGAAAAGATGAACTTCGTAAAGAAATTAGGGATATACTTCGAAACCTTGGGGCGGAAATGTATAATGAACAATCTAATGCAATTGCGCAGTCACTGTTTAAAGATGAATCGTGGAAGTCAGCAAGTACTGTTGGCATAACGATATCAAAACCACCTGAAGTTGATACATATCAAATAATTCGTCAAGCATGGGATGAAGGGAAAAGAGTTGTCGTTCCAAAATGCTTTTCGAAAGAGAGAAGAATGGATTTCAGAGTGCTAGAAAACTTTGATCAATTAGAAACGGTTTATTTTAGCCTGCTTGAACCAATTGAATCTCAAACAACACTCATTGATCCTCAAGAAATTGAACTGCTTTTAGTTCCTGGATTGGCTTTTACAAAAGCAGGATTTCGTTTAGGAGTTGGGGGAGGATATTATGATCGCTTCCTTGAGGAGAATCATGTCAATACTCTTTCACTCGCTTTTCACCAACAAATAGTACCGGAAATTCCTTTGGAAAAACATGATCTTCCAGTCATGAAGATTATTACGGATAAAGGGTTCTATACAGTTTCATGATTCTTTTCACTATTTTACTACTGATTGCCGTAATAGCAGGATTTCGCTCACGCCTGTTAACGATTTCAGGTGCTATTGCGGCTTTTTTCACAGGTGTTCTTGTCTATTTAGGACTTGGATTAAATGGACTCATCGTATTGGGTTTGTTTTTTGTGAGTTCAAGTATGTGGTCTAAAGTAAAAAGCAAGAAGAAACAACGAGCAGAAGAAATACTTGTAAAAGGCTCACAACGTGATTGGCAGCAGGTACTCGCCAATGGTGGACTTGCGGCCTTGTCAAGTGCTCTTTATTATATAAGTGCTGACCCCTTATGGATGCTTGGATTTTGTATTACGATTGCAGCGGCAAATTCTGATACATGGGCCTCTGAAGTAGGCTCTATGAGTAAAGGCAGACCTTATTACATAAGAACATTAAAACGAGCGGAAAGAGGCACTTCTGGTGCGGTAAGTCCACTTGGTACATTTGCGTCCATTGTGGGATCTTTTCTAATAGCGTATACTGCATTCTTTCTTTTTCAGTTACAGGTTTATGAATTATTGTTAATCACGATACTGGGATATATCGGGAATGTCATTGATACCCTTTTAGGTGCATTTATTCAAGCGCAGTATCAATGTCCGACATGCGGGATAAAAACAGAAAGAAGACTTCATTGCGGTAAAAACACAACCCTTATAAAAGGAAGCTCACTCTTTGATAACGATGTTGTTAATTTCATGTCTGGTTTCATTTCGTTATTAATTGGAATATTTATCTTGAAAATATAAATAGACAATTAGCGAACACGAACAATAAATAGAGAAATTTGCGGTGGATAATTTCTGTAAATTATTCTCAAACTATTAACAGGAGGGATGAACATGTCAAGAATTATTTCAATCCTGTTAATTTCTGTTGGAGGGTATTTTCTATTTAAAAAACGGTTTCGCCTCTTAAATGTCATACTTGGAAATGCGATGATTCGAAGAGCTGCTGTCAGATCATTTATGAGTATCCCTGGAATCAGAAATCGTCTGATGGGTTCTATTTTTTCTCAAGGTCCTAATCCCATTTAACAAGGTACTATAATAATTTTCATTTAAAAAAGACCCAACAGCGGGTCTTTTTTAATCTCTAAGATAGTAATTTCTTTACGTTTGAGGGAAAATTGCCTATAGTAAAATTAGTAAAGCTATATAGAAAGTGGGAGAAAATTTGAGTTTTCGAGAAGATTTTCTTTTTTGGAAGCTAGCACATTTATTAATAAGTGAACATGGATATCGTTTATTACAAATTTCAAAAAGCGAAAAAGAAATATGGTTAGAAAATATGGAATCAAAGGATAACCAAGTCATCCGGATTCTTTTACATCCTCTAGATTGGAGTAATTGGCTGCAAAGAGATATCCAATTGACCTTAGCAAATGCTGAAAGTGTTCGTAGGCAACTGAAAAAACGTACGATACATGTTTTTACTATCTATATAACACCATATCCTCCAGTGGATGAATATGAATTTCGAATTGAAAAACCAGCCATACATTCAAAGGGAGATCAGACGAAAGTCACTTCTGTTATCGTTGATCGAAATAATGGTGTAGAAACAATAGAAAATGCTTTAGATACTAGTTTACATTTGAATCTAAAAGAAGAATATGAAGAAGCAGAAATTGAAAGAGAAAAACAAGCAACACTATTTGCTGTAAAAGAAAAAGTAAAATCTGAAAAAGCCTTACTAAACAATGGAAAGCCAATTTTCACCTATATTTTTATCGCCATTCAGCTGATTGTCTTTGTCTTAATGGAAATAGCTGGAGGGAGTACAAATACAGCTACACTCATTGATTTTGGTGCAAAAGTAAATTGGTTGATTCTTCAAGGTGAATGGTGGAGACTTTTTACCCCTATTTTTATTCATATAGGAATTTTACACTTAGCCATGAATACACTGTCCTTATATTATTTAGGAATGATTGTTGAACGAATATATGGCAATTTTCGATTTCTTTTTATTTATCTGATTGCAGGCTTTTTTGGAACTTTAGCAAGCCTATTATTTAGTACCAATATTTCAGCAGGTGCAAGTGGGGCTATTTTTGGTTGTTTAGGTGCGTTATTATATTTTGGTACGTCCTATCCAAAACTATTTAAGAGAACAATGGGGGCTAACATTTTATTAGTCATTGTCATTAATCTATTATTTGGTTTCTCTGTTTCCGGGATTGATAATGCTGGACATATTGGCGGGTTAGTTGGTGGTTTTCTTGCCGCAGCTATCGTTCATTTACCAAAGTCAAAAAGAGTCTTATTTCAGTTGTCTGCATTAATCGTTAGTGTGGTGCTTGTATTTGGTTCATTTCAATTTAGTTTGGCAAATAGGGGTAAATTATTAGATGAGCAAACGGCTCTTGTACTATCACAAAACTATCTGCAAAGTGAAGAATACGATGAAGCCTATAAACTCCTAAATGAATACAACAGTCAAAATGGAAGTACTGTTCATACACTTTTTCAACTTTCATTTTCCGAGTTAAAAACAGGTAGAATACAAGAGGCAAAGGAACATCTACATGAAGTCATTGAAGCGGATCCTGGATTCCATGAAGCCTTGTATAATCTATCTTTAATTTATGTAAGTGAGGGAGATTTGGCCAAAGCAAAGAAGTATGCTAATCAAGCGCTTGAAGAGCAACCGTCTAATCCAGATTATCAAAATTTATTAAAGGAGATTACGAATCTGGAGTCTGGCGATCCTCTGCTTTAGGAGCATAATTTCTCCATCCTTTAACTTGCTGGTCACGTAAAGATGTGTTTGATCTTTGGCTAATAAAATAATCGGGATGGTGCTATCAATTGGATCTGTGATGGTACCATCTTTCTTTTTAATTCCTAAGAAGTAGTTTTTATATAAACCTTCCCATAAACGTCCTACAATTTCTTTCGTTTCCTTTTCAGTAAAGCCTGGAAGGGGCTGTTCTTCGTAATGATAGATTTTGGTTAAAGGAAAAATTGTATATTGGTTTTGATCAAATAGGAATTGTTTTTGAGCGGCTTTTAGTGAATCGTCTAATTTATTTTGAATGTATTCATCAATTAGTTTCTTCCATTCCTCATCTTGCTGGTGAACAGGAAGGCGAAAGGAATGGAGTGGATGATATTTAGAGTTCAGGACATAAAGCTCGTCATGTGAGTGTTTTTGAGAACTGGTAATTTGTTCATGATCATGTATTTCAGAGTGGTGAAAGCTAATTGCTTTATAATTGGCACTTTCATTCTGGATAACAGTACTTTCAAGCGTTATTTTATCCTCATTTTGTTTCCAGTCCTTTCCCATGAGTGCAATCAATTTACCGTTTCCAAATAATAGGCTAATATCTTGTCGTAAATAGGCTTTCCGATCTAAAATAGAGCCTGTCCTCCAAAGTAATTCATACCCTTTATTTGTATCATTCATAAAAGTTAAGGTTGTTTCGGCCGTTTGAAAAAGAACATCATGGTTTGTCGGGAAGTATGTAAAGCTTTCTTTCACTTGTTTGGCTCGATTAAAAATGGAAAAGATCATAAGTGAGAGTACAAACATCGTTAAGAACCCAAGATACTTTTTCATTCGTCATTCTCCTTTATATCGATCAAAAAACTTATGGTTGTCCAAAATAAATATATTCATTGGCCCTGTGAAATATACATTTAGTGTCAAACTTCTCCTCTTACAAAGATTTCTTGAGAGGTTTGTTTGTTTTGTCTATACTAAGGTTATAAAAAATTTAGTGAGAATGAGGAATAAGCATGAAAACGATTTATGATATACAGCAATATTTAAAAAAGTTTGGGATTATTATTTATATTGGGGATCGTGTTTCAGATCTTGAATTAATGGAATCAGAAATACATGAACTTTATCGTTCCCACTTAATCGATATTCGCGATTATCAATCCGCTATTTTATTATTACGACATGAAATTCAATTAGAAAAGGCTAAAAGAAAACATACTTGAAAATGAGCTCGTCTTTGTGGAATGAATATCGATGTTAGGTGTCCTATCGATGTCATGTTTCTTTTCTTCTCGTCATAAGTATGTGTTGATGGGAAGGAGGAGAAAAAGTGAAAGTAAAAATCCGTCAAGGTGATACGTTATGGTATTATAGCCGTTTGTTTATGATTCCTATCAACTTGATCATTGATTCTAATCCTGGTATAAATACTACGCAATTACAAATAGGCCAGGAAATACAAATTCCAGGGTTTATCACACAATCCTATTCAGTCCAAAGTGGAGATTCCTTTTGGAAGATAGCCCGATCAAGAAATTTATCTGTTGATGCGTTATTACTTCTAAATCAATCGATGAATCCTAATCGGTTAATGATTAACCAATCCATTCAACTCCCAAGACGTGTGGACGGTCCGATTATTAATCGTAGTATAGAGTATGATTATGCCCAAATGGTTAGAGATATTCGAACCTTGAAAAGTCAATTTCCTTTTATTAAAGTTAGTTCTATTGGAAAAAGTGTGCTAGGTAAGAACTTATACGAAATTAGACTTGGAAAAGGGACTAAGAAGGTTCATCTTGATGCCTCTTTCCATGCCAATGAGTGGATTACGACTCCGATTTTGATGGCTTATTTAAATGCCTTTTTATTATCATTAACCAATAGCCAACCTATTAGAGGAATAGTGAGTATGCCACTATACGAATCTGTTGATCTATCGATTGTGCCAATGGTGAATCCAGACGGGGTAGATTTAGTCATAAATGGTCCACCTTCTTCTATGAGAGAGGAATTAATCGAAATAAATGATGGTAGTACTGATTTTAGTGGTTGGAAGGCAAATATCCGTGGAGTTGATTTGAATAATCAATTCCCTGCTAATTGGGAAATTGAAAAGGAAAGAAAGGAGCCTAAAGCCCCTGCACCTAGAGATTATCCAGGTGATGCTCCATTAACTGAACCAGAGACACAGGCTATGGCTGCATTAGCTAGAAATAATGATTTTGATCGTCTACTGGCTTTTCATACACAAGGAAAAGAATTTTATTGGGGTTATGAAGGATTAGAACCTCCAGAATCACAGGTTTTAGCGACCGAATTTGAACGAGTTAGTGGATATGAAGGGGTTCAATTTATTGATAGTCATGCAGGGTATAAGGATTGGTTTATTCAGGATTTTCGTAAGCCTGGTTTTACTCTTGAATTAGGTTCTGGAGTGAATCCACTTCCTATTTCACAGTTTAACGAAATCTATGAAGACGTACTTGGTATTTTCTTAGCGAGTCTGTATATGTAAGAATGACAGTTGTTTGTCATTAAAAAACACCCTCAGGGAGAGGGTGCTTTTTAATGTGTAGCAGGGAAACCGTTATTTAAAAATGTCAAAATCGCAAACGAGCCAAAAACGACTACACTACCAAATGCAAAAAGGATACCTAAAACATTTTTACTTTTTATAGAACGTATCAAACCGAACACTGCAAGAATTGCGACTAATAGAAAAATAATGACAGTACCCATATAAAAGCCCCCTTAAATGTTTTCCATATTCATAACGAATCATGCCATTAAGATAAACTTTGTCAATAAAACTTACTTCTACTATTTTATAATTTTTCTGAAAGTTTGTCGAGGTAAATAGTTAGATTTTTCAAAATTATGTTTCAATATCAATTGATTCATTTTGAATTTTAGATAGTGTACAATAGTTTTGAAGTACTTAAAGAGGAGGAATAATAAAATGGAATGGAAACAAGTTCCACTGGGAACAATGCAAACAAATTGCTATGTCCTAAAGAAAGAAGATTTGTCATGTTTAATTATTGATCCTGGCAGCGAAGGAGAAAAACTGATTCAATACCTTAAACAGGAAGAATTAAATCCAGTAGCGGTTGTATTAACACATGCTCATTATGATCATATTGGTGCAATTGATACGATTCGTGAAGAGTATCATATTCCAGTATATCTTCATGAAAACGAAAAGGATTGGCTTTCATCACCAGCCCTTAATTTAGGGAATGTTAGTGTTAAAGAGGCTGATGAATTAATAACTGGAGAACAAGAATTAACGATTGGTTCCTTTACTTTCCAAATCTATGAAACTCCAGGACATTCACCAGGAAGTATTTCTTTATATTTTAAGGATGACGATATTGTCTGTTCGGGTGATGTTTTGTTTAAGGGTAGCATTGGGCGTTCAGACCTACCAAATTGTAATCCAGAACATCTAATGAAAAGTATTCACGACAAGTTATTACCTTTACCAGAAAACACAACTGTACTTTGCGGTCATGGATCTGTCACAACGATTGGCAATGAATTAGAATCTAATCCATTTCTTAATGGCTTTTAAGCGGAATACATAAAGTCATAATAAATATTAAACATAGAAAAACCCTTTCAATAAAGAAAGGGTTTTTCTGGGGATATTCGAATTCTAGTAATGGGAGGGTTACTGTTCTGCTACTAGTTATAGAATATAATAAATATAACACTATGTCAATAGTGTTAAACTTATTTGGAGAATAATATGCTGAAAATTCTAATTGATTATATTCACTCTAAGCCATTGAAAATGATTACCTATGAAGAATATATGAACATTGTCTTGTACCATCCACAATATGGTTATTATATGAGAGAAAAGGAAAAAATAGGAACGGAAGGAGATTTTATTACTACGAGCAATTATTCCGATATTATGGGAAGTCTTTTTGCAAAATGGTTTGAAAAAATGATAAAAAAATATTCACTTCCTGCTGTATTTTGTGAAATAGGTGCAGGGACTGGGCGATTTGCTAGAGCTTTTATGGAAGAATGGTATAAAGAGAAGCGAACAGATTTAACTTATATCATCATTGAAAAAAGCCCTTATCATATTAAACAGCAATCAGAACAATTTGACCCAAGATGGAATATTAAATATGTGAAAAGTCTGGAAGAGCTAAAAGAATTTAGTGGAATGGTTTTTAGTAATGAACTTTTTGATGCCTTTCCTGTTCATGTGATCGAAAAAAGGGAAAATCAGTTATTTGAAGTGATGATTGGTATGGAGAATGGGCAACTAATCGAAAACTTGGTTCCGTTAAACAATAGGGATATTTTGAATTTTATAGATGATTATCAACTTACACTAGTTGAAGGACAAAGAATAGAAATCTGCCTTAAGATGGAGGAAATGATTTCACAAATAAGCCAAGTCCTTCAAAAAGGACTAGTCGTTACCATTGATTATGGATATACACAAGAAGAATGGAAAGAACCTCTACGGAAAGATGGAAGTTTGAGAGGATATTACCAGCATAGGTTAAAAACCGATCTTTTATCAAATCCAGGAGAAATGGATATCACAAGTCATATTCATTGGGATGTATTAGAACAAATGGGTGGAAAGTATGATTTAAAAAAGATAAATAGGTGGCGGCAACATGAATTTTTTATTCACATTGGAATATTGGAAGAGTTGAAAAATCATCAAGATCTCGACCCATTTTCCGAAACCAATAAATTAAATCGTGCCATTCGAAGTCTGATTATGCCACAAGGAATAAGTGATGCCTTCCAAGTATTGTTGCAGCAAAAAAAATTATAAATATAATGAAATGAGTTGTTTTCAAAATAAAAAAGTGATGGTACCCATCACTTTTTTATTTTGAATTAGTGTCCACCTGCTCCAGGAATCATCATAAAGGTGGTCCAGTAGGTAAAGCCAATGAAAAAGACGGTTAAATAGGCTCCGAAAATGTAAATATACATACGCTCAGTTAGTTTTAAATAGCTAAGAAGAATAAAAAATCCAGTTTGACCTAAGAAGATGAGAGATGTAGAATACATATCTCCTACATAAAACATAACAGTAAATATACCAGTCCAAAATCCAAGTACTCTAAACATTCGATCCAAGCGTATACCCCCTTTGTAACAGTGATTAAGGCTTTTTAGAGTGAAGTATCAACACTATTATAATGAAGTATTCTGAAAAAGTAAACAAATCTTTATATTTAAAATAATTGGAACTATTGAAAATAAAAAAAGAAGTTAATTTTAACTTCTTTTTGTAAAACCGTTATTAGTTACCAAAGACTGCCTGGTAAGAGCAAGATTCACAACCTTTAATGATGTTATCTCCTTCTATTAATTCAATATCAGTAAAGAGTACTTGAAACATGCCTTTAAGGAATTGAATGTGCATTTGACAAACGTTTTCCATATGTTCTTGTGCCACTTCTTTAAACGGGCAATTAAAAACTTGAAAATACACTTTTGTTTTTTCTTCATTTACTTGGAAATCAGGTGAAAGTCCTGCAATTGAAGAAGCTGTTTTAATAATATTAATTTTATCATCAAATGTTAGGCCATCAACTGATTGCATATTTTTAGCTAATTCTTGTTGTATTAAATCAAGACCAAATCTTCTACCTGTTTCATAAAGTGCTTTTTGACCAACTTCTCCTAATGAAGCCATTGTTTCAATCGCAATTTTTGATAGAAGTTGATAATCACGATATGGAAAATGAAGCTGAATGACTTCATTTGAAAGTTTATATTGTCTACTTGGTCTTCCGCCTTTTCCTGTTTTTTTTGTTTCAGAAACGAGCATATTAACGTCTTCAAGTTTGGATAAATGTAGTCGTGCCACATTTGGATGAATACTAAATTGATCTGCTACTTCTTGAACAGTTACTTCTTGATGCTTTTTTGAAATGTAATGATAAATATAGTAACGAGTTGGATCAGATAAAACATTCGTTATTTTTAGCGTTTGTTCCATGAAGCTCACCTCAGACTGCTGTACTTTATTCTATTATAATATAGGTTTTGAAGGTTAACACTATATTCACGATAAGTTTATAAATTGTTCACAATTAACACTTATATTTCTGAAAATTAAAAACAGTAATTTTCCTTTTTAAATAATAACATATGAATATTTTGTGAACTAGTATAAAAAATATGCTATTTCTTTTTTAACATAAGCAGGAAAAGAGAAAAAATAAGAGAATCTATCTTAGTATAATAATAAAAGGCGGTGTATGATAATTTGAGCAAAATTGAAAGACTTGCTGACACAATCATTACAGAGGCTGTTAGAAGTCACGCTACTGATGTCCATATTGTCCCCCGAAGAAATGATACTCTAATCCAGCTAAGAATCTCCAACAAGTTAGTTCCAAAGCTTCATTTACCTAAAGATGAGTGTGATCGTCTCGTTTCCCATTTTAAATTTACGGCATCCATGGATATTGGTGAACGTAGACGTCCTCAAAGTGGCTCCTGTTCTTATGTGATTGATGACAAAATGGTAGGTCTTCGTTTATCAACCTTACCAGCTACACAAAATGAAAGTCTTGTTATTCGAATTCTTCCTCTTCATGAACACATTCCGATTTATCAAATCTCTCTTTTCCCTTCTATGACGAAAAAGCTTTTAGCTCTATTAAAGCATTCACACGGACTTATTATCCTAACAGGACCAACCGGTAGTGGAAAAACGTCGACGCTTTATTCTCTCTTAAATGAGACCTCTCATTTATATAACCGGAATGTGATTACCCTAGAAGATCCAATTGAAAAAGAAAATGACCTTGTTTTACAAGTGCAAGTGAATGAAAAAGCAGGACTAACCTATACTTCAGGTTTAAAGGCCATTCTTAGGCATGATCCTGATATTATTATGGTTGGAGAAATACGTGATAGTGAAACAGCTAAAATTGCGATAAGGGCTGCGTTAACAGGGCATTTAGTGTTAACGACGATGCATACAAGAGATGCGAAGGGAGCCATCTATCGTCTTGTAGAATTTGGGGTGAATTGGCAGGAAATCGAACAAACTTTGGTGGCCATTACGGCACAACGATTAGTTGAACTGACTTGTCCTTATTGTATAGGGGATTGTTCACCATTATGTTTAAGTTATGATAAAGCGAAAAGAGCAAGTGTATTTGAATTACTTTCAGGGAAATCCTTAGCGTCTGCATTAGGCGAGATAAGAGGAGATAAAAATATAGACCATTATCAAACATTAAGGCAAGTCATTCGTAAAGGAATTGCCTTAGGCTATATTAAAGAAAGTGAGTATGACAGATGGGTGTATTCAGAATGAAAAGGAAATGGACCTTGGATGAGCAGGCGAACTTTTTAAAAAAGCTTGGTGAACTGTTAATAAGGGGATATCCGCTCTCTGAAGCGCTTGAATCAGTACTATATCATTTACCAAAGTATAGACGCCAAGAGGTGAATGAATGCCTTGTTACTTTAAAAGAAGGGTATCCATTTTATCTTATTTTACAAAAGTTAAAATTTGATGAACATCTGACAGGATATGTATTTTTTGCTGAGCAGCATGGTGGTATGGCGACCGCATTTATTGAAGGCAGTAACATGGTACAAAAGCGGGCAAAAGACTTTTCAAAAATTAAAAAATTGTTTGCATATCCACTATTTCTGATTGGAACAACTCTGATTCTATTTGTATTCGTTCAAAAGTATTTAGTACCTCGTTTTTCTACTCTTTTTTCTTCCATGAATGTGGAAGCCAATGTTTTCACAAAGTTAATCTCGTATGTGGATCGTTTTTTTCCTCTTTTTCTGCTCTTTTCCAGTTTTATGGGGATTATTTTGATCTTTTACTACTTATTTATTTTTAGAAAGATTGCTCCTATCAATCAAAAAATCCTTTTAATGAAAATCCCATTTGTTTCTACTTATTTGAGGTTATTCTATACTCATTATTTTTCTACTCAATTAAGCTTTTTACTTTCTGGAGGATTATCTGTTTATGAAGCTCTATCGATGTTTGAACATCATGAGGAGCAACCCTTTTATAAACAATTAGGGAAAGAAATAAAGTTAGATTTGAGAAAAGGAGAGAAACTAGAAAAAACGTTTCAGAATTATATATTTTTCGAAAAAGAATTAGCAATTATTACAAAGCATGGTCAAGAAAATGGAAAGTTACCACAAGAACTTATGTTTTTTGCAACCCATTGTTTACAGCTTTTAGAGGATAAGACTGATCAATTCATGAAACAAATTCAGCCAGTTTTATATTCAATCATTGGTGTGTTAATCGTATCCATGTATTTGGCTGTGTTACTACCAATGTATCAATTATTAGATGGTATTAATTAGATGGAGGAGAAGGAATATGATAAAAAATCAAAAAGGTTTTACGCTGATTGAAATGATGATTGTTTTGTTAGTGATATCGGTTTTGCTCGTTATTACCGTTCCAAATGTAACAAAAAATAATTCGAGTATTAATGAAAAGGGGTGTGACGCTTTTATAAAAATGGTTCAAGGTCAAGTACAGGCATATGAATTAGATGATGATAATAAAGATCCAGTTTCAGTAACTGCACTCAAAGCTGGAGGATACATCACACAAGATAAATGTCCGTCAGGTAAAGAAATTACAATAGAAGACGGCGTAGTAACAGTAAAGAAAGAATATGAAATTTAATCAATCAGGTTTTACTTTAATCGAAAGTCTCATTGTGTTAAGTGTTTTTCTTCTAATCGCTTCACTTTCTATTTTCCTCATAAAGCCCCATTATCTTTTATTTGAAAAAGAACGCTTTATTTCATTATTTACATCCGATATTCTCTTTTCACAGCAGTATGCTATTTCTCAACAAAGAAAGTTATTTGTGTATATTGATCCAATCGAAAACGATTATTATGTTTTAGATACTGAAACAAATAAAAGGATTATAGATAGAGAAATTCCTGCTTCTGTAAAAGTAGTACAAGGAACATTGGGAAAGCGAGATATCGATTTTTTCATTTTACCTGATGGAGGAACAACCAAATTTGGTACCTTTTACTTTAAGGTAGAGCAGAATCAATATAAGGTCGTTTTCCAAATTGGAGCGGGGAGATTTTATGTTATCAAAGAATAAAGGTTATTACTTAGTAGAACTTCTCTTAAGTCTTTCTGGATGGATATTGATTGCTAGTCTAATGGTTCCAATGTTGGTTGTATTCAATAAGCAGTCAGTTCAAATTCAAGAAAAATCAGATGCGCTTCACATTTTATACGAATATGTGCAAGAAGTGATTATTGAAAATCCAGAAAGAGAGAATTTTAGTGTGATAAAAAATAATAAAAGCTATGACATTATATGGGTTGGCGAAAAGGAAGGAAGAAAAAGCGAGGTATGCATACGCTATGAAGATGTCTTTGGAAAAACCATTCAAATACATGAAACTGTTCAATAACAAGGGCTTTACACTTGTTGAAATGATTTTTGCATTTTCTATATTTTTGATTATCGCTTCCTTTATTCCCATTTCGATAAGTATGCTCTACCAAAATGGATTAGTGGATGAAAGATTACAGAAGATGGAGTGGGAAGTGTTTATTGCACAAATTAAAAAGGAAGTAAGAATGAGTGATAGTGTGAGCGTTGATGGAAATAAATTATACTTGAAAAATAAAGGCCAAACCATCCTTTATCAGCAATATAATTCAAATGTTCGCAGGAGAGTGGATTTGAAAGGACATGAGATTATGCTGCAAAATATTGAGAATGTTAAATTTGAGAAGGTTACTCAAGGTGTTAAAATCTCTGTTCAAGATCTTTATCAACAGAGCGAAACAAGTATTATCCGAACCTTCATTAGTGAGTATATGTAGATGCTCCGAAATCAAAAGGGGTTTACTTATCCATTAACATTATGTTTACTCATTCTCCTATCCACGACACTGACTATTCAAATTGAACAGTATATAACAGAAAAAAGGATGTTAAATGAAACTGAGACCATTTTAAAACAAGATTATTATTTTTTATCTACTATTGAATTGTTACAGTCGCAAATAGCCATAAGTGATCCAATGCCAACGACAGGTTTTTTAGATTTTAACGATGGTCAAGTAAGTTATACCATTGTTGAATTATCAGAAAGAGAGATAGAGATAAAGCTAATCCTTACGATGAAACGGGGAAATGGAGAGGTTGAAGGCTCTGCATTTTATGATAAAAGTTTAGGGAAAATAGTAAAATGGAATGAAATGAACTAAGAAGTTATGTTTAAAAGCCTTTGAATGTAGGACATACTCTTAATGTATAAATATCCTTAACAGGGGAGGTATGTTCTTAGGTGAAAACAAATGATTATGTTAAATACCTTACTCAGACTGTCGTTCAGTATATTGATCAACCAAAAGATGAGCGAAAAAAACTACGTCAAGAAAAAAGAGACCGTAAAGCTGATTTTCTATATAGATGGTTTGGGATTGTTCCATATGCAATGATGTTAAAAATGAGAGAAAAAAAAGAGGAAAAATAAAGAAGGTTTCCCAATACTTTTGGGCAACCTTTCTTTATCTATTTAATTAAGTAGAATATTCCTCCATTGATGATTGAAATAACGATTTTAGGTTCGTATTGGTCCTTCAAGGCTTGTTTTTCTATTTCATAGCTTTCACTTTTTTCTTCGGTATCTTTATAAAAGTGTTCGAGTAAATCTAAGTCTTGATTCCAACGTTTTTTCGCTTCTTCAGCCCAAGTCTGGTCTTCTTGTTCAATTTTTACCTTTAAGAAATTCTCCATTCGTTTTAATCCACTTTTAGGCATGATTAAAGGGGATAGCGTAAAGGAGAAATCTGGAATTTTAGGTGTCAATTCAAGCTGTAAAAGGTGATCGTGGAAATTTTCTACGATTTGTCCATTTATTAAGTTGAGCCCTATAGAATGGAAAACATCCTTTTTTCGATCGCATTGATAAGAAACCTTTAGATTTAAACCTATCCAAGGCTTTAATGGTGTTTGTTTACCTTGAATGACGGGGGACTTTTCATACAAGCGAATATAACTGGCTAACGTTTTAGTTGATTGAAAGATCTGATGTAATCGGGGCGAACCAAAATGAATGGTTTCCCCTTTTATTTCATCAGAAACTTTATTTGGATCTGTAATAAGAGAGAGTTTCATTGGATTCGGTTCTCCGCCTGTTTTCTCAAGGTAATGCCAATAAAAAGGACGATTCATTAATTCCTTATCTAAATCAATCGTTAATTGGACATTCATATATCCGGGATGACTTTCAAGAATATCACAATCATTCGCTATAAAATAACGTTCTAAAAAGTTATGAATTTCCTGCTGCTGCATGTTGGTTTTCCCCTTTCAAATCTTCGGCAAACTGGATCATCGATGTCAGATTGTCCATTTTAATTTTCATTTCGCCTTCAGAGGAAGAATAATTAAATATATCCACTAAATGTTCTTCTATATTGCCAAACTCTAATTTTGTTAATATGTCATCGAGTTCACCAATCACTTTTTCAAATAAATGGATTTTCTCATATAATAACTTCATCACATGCTCTTCGACTGTGCCTTTTATCGCGAAATTATAGATTTTTACATCTTTTTCTTGTCCAAGACGATGAATTCGTCCGATCCGTTGTTCCAATCTCATTGGATTCCAGGGTAAATCATAATTAATGATGTGGCTGCAGAACTGCAAGTTGATTCCTTCACCACCGGCTTCAGTAGCAATCAAAACTTGTGCATTGTTTTTAAATAGTTCTCTCATCCAATCTTTCTTACCACGTTTAAAGCCACCACGGAATGGAACAGATGTTATTCCATGTTGCTTTAAAAACCATTGTAGGAAAACCTGTGTTGCTCTGTATTCTGTAAAAATAATGACTTTATCATTGATCTCTTTTATAAGTTCTAAAGCCTTTTCTGCTTTTGAATTGGTATCAACCGCTTCAACAAGGGATATTAACTGCCCGATTTGTTGATGGAATGCTTGAGAATCGTTTTCTTCCTTTTGAAGCATATTTTTTAACGTGTAATAAACGGATTCTCGACTGCTGCAAGCTTCTCTTTGTAAGGTTAGACAAGAGAATTGACTTTTATTCATAATGGCATTTCCTTGACCAAATGACGATACAGCATCATAAAGCTCTCTTTCTTTCTCGGAAAATTCAATACTAATCGTTTCAACGATCCGTTTTGTCCACTCGATGCCAGTGTCTGCTCGACGATTTCGAATCATTACTTTGTTAACAAGTTCTTTTAAATATTGATCATCATCGAGTGAACGGGAATCTTTCTTATACTTATTATAAAAGTCTGTTTCACTACCAAGGTGACCGGGTTTTAATAACGATACAAGATTAAAAATTTCACTAATTCGATTTTGAATCGGTGTAGCTGTCAATAAGAGACAAAACTTCTTTTTTAAATTTTGGACAAACTCATAGTTTTTTGTTTTATTATTTTTGAGCTTATGCGCTTCATCGATAATCACTAAATCATAGTCCTGTTTATAGATGATCTCCCGGTGAGGTGACCGCTTAGCTGTATCGATGGAAGAAATAACAACATCACATTGCTCCCAAACATAACTTTTCCTTTGCGTAATAGCAGGAATAAAGAACTTGGAATTGAGTTCACTTGCCCACTGTGTGACAAGGGAGGCAGGGACTAAAATTAAGACCTTTTTGACGAGGCCGCGAATCATATACTCTTTCAGAATTAATCCAGCTTCAATCGTTTTCCCTAGCCCTACTTCATCAGCTAGAATCGCTTTTCCATTCATATTCTCGACTACTTGCTTGGCTACTTCAAGTTGGTGTGGAAGTGGGGTTAAGTGTGATAAATGTTCAGGTGCTAGGAGTCCCTCAAATTCGGGAATGACGGTATGCTTCTCCACTTCTACAGCTAAATTAAATATTTCCCAGTTTCCCCAAGGCCCATCAGTATCCATTCGAGATATCAATTCATCTTGCCATGATTGATCAAATTCGATTTGTACCGTCATCGCATTCACCTCTTTAAAATATATGAACTGATATAATTTCAGAATAACTCCGATTTTGATTTAGGGTTTAGTATGACCAAAACGAATAATATTATGATAAGAATAAGCTGAGAGAGTAAAAAGAGGGAAAGAAAATGGAGCCTAATAACGTAGGGCATTAAAAAACCCGACTTTGCTATAGTCAGGTTTTTTAATATCCTTTTTATTTTGTCTTAATTTTCCCAGTCCATTTTTTGAATCCACCTTGTAAATGAGATAGATCTTTATAGCCTTTTTTGTATAACAATTGTGCGGCACGAGCGCTTCTTTGGCCACTTTGGCAATACAAATAAACAGGCTTGTCTGGACGGATTTCTTGTAAACGCATTTTCATTTGAGACATTGGAATATTTCTTGCTCCCAAAATATGTCCGTTTTCAAATTCATTTGGTTCACGAACATCGATTAACTGTGCTTTTCGGTATCCTTCACGAAATTGTTCCTCTGTTAATGTTTTTAAAATTTTTCGTTGGTGTAGCATATTAAATAAAATATAAATGACCACAACACCTATGATAATTAAGAATATTGCTGTTTCCAAAAATAATTGCTCCTTTCGCGCTTCAATTAGCCAACTATTATTATATATTTCATTTATGTAAAGAGTAAAGTGAGATGAGCAAAAAACTTTTTTAAGAGAACAGACTTTGTTTTTTAGTATAATTTTGTTAGACTTATATGGTTGAAATAAGAAGGCTATTTTCGTAAATATTGTTGTTAAAATCCAAATGTCGATTTTAACGTAGAAAAAGCTATACTGTGCATTCTTATTAAATTTGTAGCTCTTTTCTCAAAAATAAAGTCCTATGTCAACTCGAAAACAAGGACAATCTGCTTTTTTCTCTCTTCAAAAAGCAACGAAGCTTGAGAAAAGATCTAATTAAGAAAGAATGGGGCGTTTGAAATGGAGAAAGAAACATGGAGGTTTATTGATTCTGGTAATGGATCACCGTCATTTAATATGGCATTGGATGAGGCATTAATGGAGTGGAACAGCCAAGGTAAATTTCCCCCAATAATTCGGTTTTATGGCTGGAATCCAGCAACTCTTTCTATCGGTTTTTTCCAAAAGGCAGAAAAAGAAATTGATATAGAAGCGGTTCGTAACCAAGGAATTGGTTTTGTACGCCGTCCCACAGGGGGTAGGGCCGTTCTTCATGAACATGAACTAACCTATAGTGTAATAGTATCTGAATCACACCCAGCAATGCCTAAAACGGTAGCTGAAGCTTACCGTGTAATATCTGAAGGGATTTTAAAGGGATTTCATAATCTAGGCTTGGATGCTTATTTTGCTGTCCCACAAACAGAAGCGGATCGAGAAGCATTAAAAAGTCCTCACTCACCTGTTTGTTTTGATACACCAAGTTGGTATGAGCTTGTTGTTGAAGGGAGAAAAGTCGCTGGAAGTGCTCAGACGAGGCAAAAAGGCGTTATCCTTCAACACGGTTCCATATTAATTGACGTTGACGAGGATAAGCTTTTTAGCTTGTTTAAGTATCCGAATGAACGGGTAAAGGCACGTGTACAAAAGTCCTTCAAAAATAAGGCTGTAGCCATAAATGAAATCAGTTCACACCGTGTGACATTAGACGAAACAAAACATGCTTTTAAAGCGGGTTTTGAAGAGGGGTTAAATATTAACCTAGAGCCATATCAATTAACAAAAGATGAGATGGATCATGTGATGGAAATTGCAAAAAGTCGTTATGAAAATGATGAATGGAACTTTATGAGATAGTGGCATAATAAAATCGTTTACACATTAAAAAATAAAGCAGAGTTTTACTTTTTCTGCTTTATTTTTCTATGCAAGCCATGAAAAAGGGTAAAATTTGTTATTATTTGCTTAGTTTCAAAGCTTTTCTCTAGTATTCTCTTATTATTGGTTTTTTATGTGTTTGACAAAACAATACTTTTTTGGTTCAAAAACAATATGTAGTGGTATATTAAATATTTATAACACAATATATTGATTTCATAGAGTTGATATGATATTTTAGATTTACACTAAAAGAACATAGTCAGCCATGGGTGTTCACGATTTGATAATCAACATAGATGAACATGGAAACTATTTGAAGGAGTTGTATATATGTCTGTTGTGCTTGGACAGAAAATGAGTTTGGATGTGGAACGATTAAACAAGGATATTGGATTATTTCCTCAAGTTCACCCCATTACTCCTGATATGAATATTACCCATAAAGGGGTTTCTCGACTTGTCATGCTTGACCGTTACACGTTCAAGGATACGGAGAAAATTACTTTAGCTTCTGGAGATTTTGTTGTTCTAACAATTAAGGAAGATCCTAAATTTCCAGCACGTGGTCTCGGGTTTATCCTTGACATTGATTGGGAAAAGAAAAATGCCAGAGTCTTGGTTGAAGAAGAATTCAGAGGAGTATTAGATGATCCTACCGAGGCAAAGACAGGAATCATTAAACGTCCGCTTGATGTCATCGAGAAACCTTTAGAGGTTTACTATGAGCAGGTTGCTAAACGGAATGCAACAGGACTTGCATCTGTTGAAGAAACAGAGGAAAAGAGAAAAGAATGGTTTGAAAAGTTTTACCATGAGTTAGTAAGCTTAAACTTTATCCCAGCCGGACGTGTTCTATATGGCGCAGGTGCTGATACAGACGTAACGTATTTTAATTGTTACGTCATGCCGTATGTACAGGATTCAAGAGAAGGAATTTCTGAGCATCGCAAGCAAGTCATGGAAATCATGAGCCGCGGCGGCGGTGTGGGTACGAACGGTTCAACACTCAGACCACGCAACACACTTGCAAAAGGCGTTAACGGCAAATCATCTGGTTCGGTTTCCTGGTTAGATGATATTGCGAAATTAACACACTTAGTTGAGCAGGGCGGATCAAGACGTGGTAGATAGCATAAGAGTGCCTCGTCTAAAAAAACCTCGTGAATTGCTGGAACCCCTAAAGCTTATCAACCACAACGTAGCTGGAAACAGCAGACGTGAGGTTGAAAATGATAAGATTATAATGGGAAATCAGCAGCCAAGTCCTGTAAAATGGAAAGGTTCAACGACCATCGAAACACACTTAAGGTGGAAGTGAGTAGAGTAGGAATCAAGTGATTCCGAAGCGCGAGGATATCCTTAGATATAAGATATGGTCTGAACTTTATGGGACATAGAGAGTTGGAGTAACGATCAACGTAACATACTGGCTCAAATGATTATGCTGTCGGACTGGCATCCAGATATTATTGAATTTATTATTTCTAAAATGCAAAATCCACGCATTTTACGTTTCTTAATTGAAAATACAGAAGATGAAAAAATTAAGAAACTAGCAAAAGATAAATTGAAATTTACTCCTTTAACAGAGCAAGAAAAAGCGATGTATCAAGGAATTATTAATTATAAGCACATTCCTGGATTAGGTGGTTTCAGCGAAGGGATCATCGCTAATGCTGAAAATACGTTAGCTGCTGGTGGAACATATTCAGTTCATAATCCAGAATTCTTAACAGGGGCTAATATTTCTGTTTGTTTAACAAAAGACTTCATGGACGCTGTTGAAAATGATGCTGAGTATGAGCTTCGTTTCCCAGATGTAGAAGGATATACTCCAGAGGAAATGAAAGTCTACAACGAAGAATGGCATCAAGTTGGCGATGTTCGTGAGTGGGAAAAACTTGGTTACAAAATACGCACATACAACAAAATTAAAGCAAAAGAACTTTGGAACTTGATTAATATTTGTGCAACATATTCAGCAGAACCAGGAATTTTCTTTATTGATAATGCAAATGACATGACCAATGCTCAAGCTTATGGTCAAAAAGTAGTGGCAACAAATCCGTGTGGGGAGCAACCTCTCGCACCATTTTCAGTATGTAACCTTGCTGCGGTTAACTTAGCTGAAATGGCTGATAAAGAAACAAAAACGGTTAACTTTGAAAAATTAAAGAAAACAGTCGAAGTTGGCGTTCGTATGCAGGATAATGTGATTAATGCGACACCATACTTCTTAGAAGAAAATAAGAAACAAGCACTTGGCGAACGTCGTGTTGGCTTAGGTGTGATGGGACTTCATGACTTACTTATTTATTGTGAAACAGAATACGGTTCTGAAGCAGGAAATAAGCTTGTAGATGAAGTATTCGAAGTCATTGCAACAACTGCTTACCGTGCATCTGTTGAACTTGGAAAAGAAAAAGGAAGCTTCCCATTCTTAACAGGTAAAACAAAAGAAGAAACAAATAGACTACGTGAAGCTTTTATTAACACTGGCTATATGAAAAAAATGCCTGAAGATATTAGAGAATCAATTCTTGAAAACGGAATTCGTAACTCACACCTATTAACTGTTGCTCCCACAGGATCTACTGGTACCATGGTAGGCGTCTCAACAGGTTTAGAACCTTACTTCTCCTTCTCTTATTTCAGAAGTGGACGTTTAGGTAAATTTATTGAAGTAAAAGCAGATATCGTTCAAGAATATTTAGATAAACATCCAGAAGCAGATCCAGATAATCTTCCACCTTGGTTTGTAGCCGCAATGGAATTAAAGCCTGAAGCACATGCTGATACACAATGTGTCATCCAACGCTGGATTGACAGTTCTATCAGTAAAACAGTAAATGCACCAAAAGGCTACAGTGTCGAACAAGTAGAAAAAGTATACGAACGACTTTATAAGGGTGGAGCTAAAGGTGGTACGGTCTATGTAGATGGATCACGTGATACCCAAGTTCTTACACTGAAAGCAGAAGACAATCAGGTTGATGATACCTATGATCAAAAACATCCACATACACATACAACAGAAAAACCACATGTCGTATTACTTGATACAATCAATGATTTACGTTCAACATCAGTTACAATCGGTTCAGAAGTTGGTGACACATGTCCAGTTTGTCGCAAAGGGACAGTCGAAGAAATTGGCGGATGTAATACATGTACAAACTGTAATGCTCAATTAAAATGTGGACTATAAAATGAATAAGAAAAAAGGATGGAAACAATTCGTTTCTGTCCTTTTTTGTGTTTATAATTGTCCACTGTACTATTTTGCCACCTCCTAGATTAAAGATATATAAATACATCCATAGGAGTGGCTGCTATGTATATTGATGGTGTTTTTTCAGGTGGAGGGATTAAAGGCATTGCTTTAATTGGCGCCATTGAAGAAATTGAAAATAGAGGCTATCAATTTAAACGGGTGGCCGGTGCAAGTGCAGGTGCCATCATTGCTTCTTTCTTAGCTGCTAAATATACAAGTAAAGAAATAGATCAATTACTAGACGAACTCAATTTGAAGTTGCTTTTAGATGAACGGAAAACCATTCTTCCTTACTCTGTTGCTAAATGGATGCTCGTCTATTTTCGCTTAGGTTTATACAAAGGAAATGCTTTGGAAAAATGGATTTCAGAAGTATTAGCCAGAAAAGGCCTTCACACATTTTCCGATTTACCACGTCATCAATTACGATTCATTGCCTCAGATCTTACAAATGGAAGAATGATTGTTCTTCCAGATGATTTAATAAAATATGGGATTGACCCACATACCTTTCCGATAGCAAAAGCCGTTCGAATGAGCTGTAGCATTCCCTATTTTTTTGAACCCGTGATCTTAAAAAACAGTAATGAAAAGAGTATTATTGTCGATGGGGGAGTTTTAAGTAATTTTCCAATGTGGTTATTTGATAAAGAAAGAGAGAGGCCTGTAATTGGGATTAAACTCAGTCATAAGATGGAGGAGCTTCCCAAAAATAAAATAAATAATGCCATACAATTATTTACGGCATTATTCGAAACAATGAAAGATGCCCATGATGCACGATATATTTCTAGGACACATGAAAAAGATATTATTTTTATTCCGACAGCAGGGGTAGCAGCGACAGAGTTTGAACTAACAGAATCCAAAAAAAAATTACTGATGCAACAAGGCAGAGACAGTGCTAAGGCATTCTTTGAATTGTGGAGGTATAATAGAAAAATAATTTAAAGAAAAAACCGAGTCTCATAAAAATGAGGCTCGGTTTTTCTTTTTCCCTTTTTTTCCTTCAATAACCGTTAATTGTGGATGCGCTGTCTTCTTTTTAAGTGCACGAGCTTTTTTAAGCGATGTTAAATTGCTATTCTTTTTCGGCTTAGTCGATTTTGAAGCCTGTATTTTCATCCTGCCTTGTGGGCTGAAGTCCTTTTGTTGTTTTCTTTTGGCTGATCTCTTTGCTGCTTTTACAAATGCCCGTTGCTCACGTTTTGCTGGACTAGGTTTATATAAGAGCTTAACTAGTAAAAAAACAACTGCCCCAATCCCAACGATTATAGCGATCCCTTTGAAAAAACTAGCTGGATTAAAAATGATATTAGACACTAATCCAATCACAGCTAAACCAATGACCCCATAGACAATGTAGTTTACGATTCGATTTTTCAAGAAAGCCACCTCCCTATTGAGCATAATGAGCAATTTCTTCTATTTTTAAACTTGTTTAACCAAGGAAATAGAAAATTATTCTACTTATTGCAAAAAAGTAGAGATTAATTCTTACCTATATAGAATATTCGGAAAAAGATGTGGAAATCCTTCTTCTTAGGAAAATTGGGGTTAAAAAGTATTTATTAATCATTACAAAAATTCGAGGTAAATGTCAAGTGAAACCTTTCCCTATCTATATTTTACTCTAAAAAACAGATCTCTGCTATGATTTATCGCAAAATTTCTAATTATAGTATTCTAATAATTATGTAACAATATTCAGAATAAATCAACAACTTAAAAGCAAAGACTAAAAAATAATTAAATAGCCTATAGAAAGCAATGCTTGTATGATTTTGTTCAAATGTTGGAAAGATATGTGGGACAAACTAGTTTTGGAGGTGTTATACGTGAGTGAAGATAACCGAAAAGGTGAGAAATTAAAAGAACAACCAATGTCATTAATGACACTTGTCATTTTGACTGGATTTATTGGAGGAATCGTATTTAGCAGTTTTGCTTATTTAGCGTACATTTTTGACTTTACTTACATTTCCCCCCGAGTGATTTTAGATCCATGGGCGTTGGGTGATTGGAAAAAAGGTTGGCTTGGAATTGTCATTTCCATTATTTTCATTGGTGCTATTTCAATCATTGCGGCCCTTATTTATTATGCAACCTTAAGAAAGTTTAAAAGTATGTGGGTGGGAATTGCTTATGGATTGCTTCTATTTTTACTTGTGTTTTTTATCTTTAATCCGATATTCCCTGGAATTCCTTCATTTAATGAATTGAAGTTAAATACGCTTATTACATCCATCTGTTTGTATGCTCTTTTTGGCTTATTTATTGGATATACAATTTCCTATGAAGAAATGGAGATTAAGCACAAAAAGGCAAAGGAAGAGGAAGCACCCACTACATAGCAATTTGTTAATCGTAACTGGAGTAATGTTAAAGACAAATGTCCAAGGATAAGAAAGATCATGTAATCACCTAAAATCATTCTGCTAAAGAATTCCATATGTTAAAATGGATAAAAAGGAAATTAAGACGTAGAAAAGAGTGAAAGCGATATGGCGTCTTAAGGTAAGAAAGGGTTAGCTCATAAGAAATAGTTTCGCACTAGACTGTGCTTATGCCTTCTTACTATAAAGGAGAGGATTTGCTTGGAAAGAATGGAAAAGATTATTTCATCTTTAAATGAACGAGGTCTTGATGGAATATTAATTACCAGTCCGTATAATCGGCGCTATGCATCAAATTTTACTGGTAGTGCTGGAAGCGTTCTTATTAGTCAAGGAAAATCCGTATTTATTACAGATTTCCGTTATGTAGAACAGGCTGAAAAACAATGCAAAGGTTATGAGATTGTACAGCAAAAGAAAAGCATGAAGGAAGAAATTGCAAACCAAGTAGAAAAGCTTGGCATAAAAAAATTAGGTTTTGAACAAGACTACGTGACATTTGCCCAATATAAAGAATTTGAGTCAGCATTTGAGACTGAATTAATCCCTGTATCAGGAATAATTGAAAAATTACGCTTGATTAAGAGTGAGTCAGAGATTAAGATATTAAAGGAAGCAGCAAGGATTGCTGATGCTGCCTTTGAACATATCATTACATTCATTCAGCCTGGTATAACTGAATTAGAAGTTTCGAATGAATTAGAGTTCTTTATGAGAAAAGCGGGAGCAACTTCATCTTCATTTGATACAATCGTGGCCTCTGGAGTCCGTTCTGCTCTCCCACATGGAGTTGCAACAGAAAAACGGATTGAAAAAGGGGATTTTGTTACACTTGACTATGGTGCTTATTATCAAGGTTATGCCTCTGATATTACTCGTACAATTGCTGTTGGGGAACCTAGTGATAAACTTAAAGAAATTTATCACATTGTATATGAAGCACAAAAGCGTGGTGTAAACGGTCTAAAACCTGGAATGGGTGGTAAAGAAGCAGACGCTTTAACAAGAGACTATATTACGGAAAAAGGCTTTGGTGAGTACTTTGGACATTCAACGGGTCATGGAATTGGCTTGGAAATCCACGAAGGACCAAACCTATCACTTAAATCTGAATATGTTCTTGAACCAGGAATGGTTGTCACTGTTGAACCAGGAATTTATATAGCAGGACTTGGTGGAGTTAGAATCGAAGACGATACATTAATCACTGAAAATGGAAATGAATTATTAACGCATTCTACAAAAGAACTTATTATACTTTAATCACTTTAGACACTTTAGGAGGATTTTATTTATGATCTCAGTTAATGAATTTAAAACAGGTTTAACAGTTGAAGTGGATGGTGGCATTTGGCGCGTTATCGATTTCCAACATGTTAAACCAGGAAAAGGCGCAGCGTTTGTTCGTTCAAAACTTCGTAATTTACGGACAGGTGCGATCCAAGAAAAAACGTTCCGAGCAGGTGAAAAAGTAGGAAAAGCACAAATTGATAATCGTAGAATGCAGTATTTATATGCAAATGGTGATCAACATGTTTTCATGGATAATGATTCATATGATCAAATCGAATTAAGCGCAACAGCGATCGAATACGAATTAAAATTCTTAAAAGAAAATATGGAAGTACATATTATGATGTATGGAGGCGAAACCATTGGGATTGAACTTCCAAATACCGTTGAATTAGAAGTAACAGCAACAGAACCTGGAATTAAAGGGGATACAGCATCAGGTGGTTCTAAACCTGCAACAGTTGAAACTGGATTAATCGTACATGTGCCGTTTTTTGTTAATGAAGGCGATCGTTTAATTATTAATACAACTGATGGAAGCTATGTATCAAGAGCGTAGATTTCTAGAAAATTTTTCATCTTGTTATAATAAATCAAATAAGCTACAATAAAACTATCAAATCGCTGCGTTGTTCGCATAGTATGAAGTTTCAACCTTTACTTAAAATACGGGAGTTCAAATGGTAAAGATGAACAACATGCCTCCTTCACGAGGACGTTGAACATTTTTCTGAGGACACCCACCTGTTGGAGCAGGTTTTGAAACTTCATACGAAAAGGCGGCAACAGCGGCAATCTATATTTTCTTCATTAAAAAGCAATGGCTAAACTAGCTATTGCTTTTTTTGCGTCCTCAAACATCTACTACATTTCAATTTCAAAAAGAGCCTCACGAAAAGCTGTTTACGTAAAGTTTGTTGTTAAAATCCAAAGGCCGATTTTAACGTAGAAATAGCTATTTTGTGCATTCTAATTAGTTTGTAACTCTTTTCTCAAAAATAATTGCCAGTTTCAACGTGATAACAAGGTCAATTCTCCTTTTAACTTTCTAAAAGCAACAAAGTTTGAGAAAAGATCCTAACGAAAAGAACTTCCATAAATCGAGGTCATAATGTGGCCAAGCAGGCATACATTTTAATGAGCGAACATTCTTTACGAAACAGCCTTGTTATTTGAATGGAGGAGGAAATCGAAATCATGAAAAGTATACTTACTTTTTTACCTAGAACCATTTCAGATCAAATCAATAAAATCCCTCCAGCTTTACTGAATGAAATTGAAGAAATTCGAGTTCGAGTGAATCGATCACTTGAAATTTCAACAAAAGGACTTGTGCAATTTTTTCCCTATACCGTGCAACCAGAAGATGCTCTACATTTATTGAATAAAATTAGCCACTATTCGATTTATGCACTAGAAGAGGAGTTAAAGCGTGGCTATATTACGATTGAAGGCGGACATCGGGTTGGATTGGCAGGAAAAGTGATTTTGGAAGAAGGACGAGTAAAAGCTATTCGAGATGTCTCATCCTTTAATATTCGGATTGCCAAAGAAAAGATTGGCATAGCGAATGGAATCATAAAGGATCTTTATAAACAAAATTGGCTTCATACGATGATTGTTGGGCCACCACAAACAGGTAAAACAACTTTGCTTCGAGATTTGGCACGTATCATTTCAGGTGGTCACTCTGAAGCACCTATTAAAGCGCGTAAAGTGGGAATTATTGATGAACGTTCTGAAATTGCGGGATGTGTATCAGGAATTCCTCAGATGACCTTTGGACCTAGGATAGACGTATTGGATGCATGCCCTAAAGCAGAGGGAATGATGATGATGATCCGTTCGATGAGTCCTGATGTATTAGTCGTTGATGAGATTGGTCGATCCCAAGATGCGGAAGCCATTATGGAAGCCGTAAACGCAGGGATTAAATTAATCATGACGACACATGGAAAATCCTATGATGAAATAAAAAAACGACCAACTTTAAAAGGACTGCTTAATGAAAAAGTCATTGAACGATTTGTCATCTTAAGCAGAACCTCTGGACCTGGAACGATTACAAGTATTCTCGATGGAGAAGGGAATAAGTTAAACAATGAAGTGAGAGTGTTATAAATGATCAAAATAGTTGGTGCCATCTTAATTTTATTTGCCACAACATGGACAGGATTCGAAGTAGCCAAGCAACTGACAGAACGACCACGGCAACTTCGAGCTCTTAAAACAGCCCTTCAATCGCTAGAGGCAGAAATCATGTATGGTCACACTCCTTTGCATGAAGCGGCAAGAAGGCTGTCACAACAATTACCATCACCCATCAACGGTTTTTTTTATAAATTCGGAAATAAACTCAACTCGTCTGAAACGACAGTAAGGGATGCTTGGGAAGAGAGTTTAAAAGAAATATGGGGAAAGACTGCATTAAAAAAAGGTGAGTTTGAGATTATGAAACAATTTGGTGAAACACTAGGACGACACGATCGAGTCTCCCAGCAGAAGCAAATTATGCTCACCCTTACCCATCTGGAGAGAGAGGAAAACGAAGCAAGGGACAGGCAATTCAGATATGAAAAAATGGTCAAAAACATTGGTTTTTTAACAGGTCTGTTACTAATCATTTTACTTTTATAGTAGTAGGGAGGAACAAAGATGGGGTTAGAGGTTGATATTATTTTTAAAATAGCTGGGGTTGGGATTGTTGTGGCTTTTTTACATACAATCCTAGATCAAGTAGGGAAAAAAGAATATGCCCAATGGGTGACACTTTTTGGGTTTATCTACATTTTATTTATGGTGGCATCGATTGTAGATGATTTATTTCAAAAAATTAAATCCGTCTTTTTATTTCAGGGTTAAGGGAGGGGCCTGCGATTGAAATTCTTCAAATAATTGGAATCGCCTTTATTGCCACCTTTTTAGCTTTAGTTGTAAAAGAACAAAAACCAAACTTTGCTTTCTTAATCATTGTTTTTACTGGATGTGCGATTTTTCTCTTTTTAATAGATCAAATTTCCGCGATCATCTCGATGATTGAAAAGATGGCCCTGAGCGCAAATGTCAATTTAGTTTATTTAGAGACCATCTTGAAAATCATTGGGATCGCTTATATAGCTGAATTTGCCGCACAAATTACAAAAGATGCGGGGCAAGGATCAATGGCCGCAAAAATTGAGTTAGGTGGAAAAATATTAATATTGGCAATGGCTATACCGATTATTACTGTTTTAATAGAAACCATCATTGAGTTAATTCCAAGTTAAACACTACAGGTCAGGGCCATTCTATAAACGTAAAACAGATGTAATTCAAATTAGAGGTGAAAGAAATGAAGCAACGGTTATCTCTTAGTCTACTATTATTTGTTGTTATATCTTTTCTCCTCATTCCAAGTGTACAGGCTTCACCGCAAACGCCACTTCAGAATGATCATGTGGAAAAACAATCTGAAAAAGATTATGTGGAAAATGGACTTCAAGATGCAGTTGATTCTCAATTGGATTCACTTAATTTGGATGAATTGAAAGGGTTTTGGGAGGATGTAATGGGTGAGTATGGTGGATTTTTACCAGAAAGTCAAAAGGGAAGTTTATATGACTTCATTAAAGGTGAAAAAAAGTTCTCGCTTAAAGAGTGGTTCACAGGGATTTTAAAATATGCCTTTCATGAATTTGTTGCCAATGGGAAACTTCTAGGATCTCTCGTCATCTTAACGATTTTCAGTATGTTTTTACAATCTCTGCAGAATGCCTTTGAAAATGGTGCGATAAGCAAAGCTGCCTATGCGGTCGTTTTTATGGTGCTTTCAATTATTGCTTTGAATAGTTTTTATGTAGCAACAACCTATGCCGTAGATGCGATTACAACAATGACAAGCTTTATTATGGCTTTAATCCCACTAATATTGGCTTTGATTGCTGCATCAGGTGGACTGGTATCCGCTGCCTTTTTCCATCCAGTCATCCTATTTCTTATGAATATAAGTGGACTATTTATAAAAACGATTGTTCTGCCGCTTTTATTTCTTGCTACTTTACTTAGTGTGGTCAGTGTACTAAGCGAACAATATAAAGTCACACAACTTGCTAAGTTATTAAGAAATGGAAGTATCTCTTTATTAGGATTGTTTTTTACGATCTTTCTTGGAGTCATCTCTGTACAGGGAGCGTCTGCCGCTGTGACAGATGGAATCACGCTCAAGACAGCAAAATTTATTACTGGGAACTTTATTCCGGTTATCGGCAGAATGTTTTCCGATGCAACGGACACAGTCATAAGTGCCTCCGTTTTACTGAAGAATACAGTAGGGATTGTGGGAGTAGCGATCCTATTGATGATTGTTGCGTTTCCAGCGGTAAAAATATTAATGATTGCCTTTATCTATAAGTTTTCAGCTGCGATTTTACAGCCTTTAGGGGGAGGACCAATCATTTCCTGTCTTGATATTATTGGAAAAAGTATCATATATGTTTTTGCTGCTCTTGCGATTGTATCACTCATGTTCTTTTTAAGTATTACGGTGATTGTCGCTGCTGGCAACTTGACAGTAATGGTTAGGTAGGTGACGCTCATGGAATTCATTAAAGAATGGGTAACAAACATTATATTATTTGTTCTTTTTGCTACTTTGATCGATATGCTTCTGCCTACCTCCAAATTTCAAAAATATACAAAAATGGTCGTAGGACTATTATTGATCTCAATTATTTTAACACCCATTTTTAAATTATTATCAACAGATTTTGAAGAAACATTTGCGGCTGCGATTCCCATTTGGGAGGAACAAAAGGATGTACAAATAAAAAATTTAACCGATTTACAGAAAAATGAAATACAAGCAACACATGATGCATATATTTTAGAACAAATGGCTGTCCAACTGAAAGGGGACGCAGAGGAGGAGTTGATGAGTCAATTCGATTTAGTGATTTCAGATCTTGAAGTAGTAGTAGATGCAGAAGATCAACGTCCCTTCCCAGAAAATTTACAAAAGGTTGTTCTCACTTTAAATGAAGAAATTACAGAGACAGAAGCGATTGAAGTAATAAAGTCGGTGGAAATTAATACAAATGATCCATTTGAAGAAAATGAACCAAATCCCATACAAAATGACAAGATTATTCAACTCTTATCTGATAAATGGAGTATTGATGAACGTACCATCGAACTTCAGATAGAAGGGAGGGACAAGGAGCAATCATGAAACAAGAAAAGGGGCCTTTAACATGGTTAAAAAAACAATTTTCAAAGGAAGAAGATCCTGATAAGAAAAAGGGAAAGTATCCTTATTTAATATTGGTTCTTTTATTTGGAGCAGGTTTTATGCTGGTTAGTAATCTTTTTTCAAATGATCCATCCTCAAACGAACTTCTACCGGCATTTAGTAATAGTGATGAGGCAAAGGGAACGGAAGTTGAAACGTTTGGTCAAAAGAATTCAGAAGGTAATAGTGTCATCATTGATTATGAAAGAACCTATGAAGCGCAATTAAAAGAAGCACTAGATAAGATTGTCGGCGTAGAAGATGTAACGGTTGTTGTGAATGTGGATGCAACAGAGTTAAAAGTGTTTGAAAAAAATACGAATACCCAATCTCAACAAACGGATGAAACAGACCGTGAAGGCGGCAAAAGAAAAGTGGAGGACCAATCTAGAGAGGAACAACTTGTTATTATTCAAGAAGGTGAAAAAGAGATTCCAGTTGTAACAGAAACAAAGAAACCAGCAATCCGAGGTGTCCTTGTCGTTGCAAAGGGAGCTGATAATATTCAAGTAAAAAAATGGATTATCGAGGCAGTCACAAGATCACTAGATGTTCCAAGTCATCGGGTAGCGGTAATGCCGAAAAAAACGAAGGAGGAATCATAAAATGTTATTGAAAAAACAAACGGTATGGTTATTGACGATGTTAAGTTTGGTTGTTGTGTTGTCTGTCTATTATATTACTTCACCGGAACAACAACAAAATGAATTAGCTGCAGTAGATCAAGAGGAGGAAAAAGAACAAACGGAGGAAACAGCGGAAGAGCCTTTAAAAGATAATGAAGAAAGTAATACTGATACTGAAAAGGAAGCTCAACCTGATGCTAATGAAACTGAAAAAATTGAAACTGAAACAAATGAAAAGCAGGCAAATGATATCGAGGTGAAAGATGCTGTAGATAAGGATGCGGAAATTATTACGAATGCAGCTGGTGATGAGGTATTTGAAACGATGCGGATGCAGCTACTAGATGAGCGCAGCCAGATGAAAGAAGAATTAGAAAAGAAGATTGGCTCTACCGAACTTTCAGCTGAAGAACGCAGTCAGGCAAAAGAACAAATGGATGAACTAAATGAAATTGCGCAAAAAGAGCTATTGCTTGAAACTTTACTAAAGGCGAAGAATTATAACGATGTTCTAGTTCAAGCTGATGATACGCAAGTAAATATTACCGTTAAAGCTGAAAAGCAATCAAAAGCAGAAGCAAATAAAATCATGCAAACAGTAAGGAGTGAATTAGGACCGTTACATGCGGTGGTTGAATTTCAAAATGCTGAATAATTAATGTAAAATAGGAGAGAAAGAAGTTGATATACTTTTTCTCTCCTATTTTTTTATTGTGCCATTTTAGGTATAATAAAGAATAAGTTAAAATATAGAAAACGCGTTGTTTTAAGGGTGGCTCATCAACTTTTCTTTGTTGTAATTATATTAGATCTTATCGTATGATATTAGCATCTGGTAATAAATTTAAGTACAGGAGGATTTATATCCATGTTAAAAGTGCAGGAAATTAGAGAATTAATCAAAGCCATCGATCATTCATCCATAGAGGAATTTACATTCGAACATGAAGGTTCGAAAATAAAAATAAAAAAGAATTCTGGTGTTGAAGGTACAAATGCTTTACATAATGTACAACAACCAACTGCAGCCCTTGTAGCTAATCAGGTTGTAACAAAGCAACCTACAGACAGAGTAGAAATGAATGTTCCTGTAAGTGAACCAGTTATTGCCGAAACAATATCTGAAGTGGAAACCAACTTACATAAAATTACTTCCCCTATGGTTGGAACTTTCTATCATTCACCATCTCCTGATATGGATCCATACGTAAAAGTAGGATCTAAAGTATCAAATGATTCCATTGTATGTATTGTAGAGGCCATGAAGCTTTTCAATGAAATTGAAGCAGAAGTGAACGGTGAGATCGTAGAAATTCTAGTGAAAAATGGACAATTGGTCGAATTTGGACAACCATTATTTTTAGTAAAACCGGAATAAGGAGATTTATATGATAAAAAAATTATTAATTGCAAACAGAGGGGAAATAGCGGTAAGAATCATTCGCGCGTGCAAAGAGCTAGGCATTGAATCAGTAGCTGTTTATTCAGAAGCGGATAAAGAAGCACTTCATGTACAGCTAGCTGATGAAGCCTATTGTATTGGTCCAATTGCTTCAAAGGATAGCTACTTAAATTTTACGAATATCATTAGTGTAGCCATTTTGACTGGATGTAATGCGATTCATCCAGGATATGGATTTTTAGCGGAAAATGCTGATTTTGCGGAGCTTTGTCGCGATTGTAATATTATATTTGTAGGACCAACACCTGAAGCGATTTCCAAAATGGGGACGAAAGATGTAGCACGTGAAACGATGAGAGAAGCGGGTGTTCCGATTGTTCCGGGATCTAAAGGGATTATTGATACAGTAGAACAAGCGATTGAACTCGCCAATGAAATTCAGTATCCAGTCATCATTAAAGCAACTGCTGGAGGTGGCGGAAAAGGAATTCGTGTGGCACGTAATGAGTCGGAGTTAGTAAAGGGAATTAATATCACTCAACAAGAAGCGATGACTGCATTTGGAAATCCAGGTGTGTATATTGAAAAATACATTGAAGATTTTCGCCATGTTGAAATACAAGTAATGGCAGACAATTATGGGAATGTGATTCACTTAGGTGAAAGAGATTGCTCCATTCAGAGAAGACTGCAAAAATTATTAGAGGAATCCCCATCACCGGCTTTAGATGGGGAAATGCGAAGTGCTATGGGTGAAGCCGCTGTAAAAGCGGCCAAGGCTGTTGAATATACTGGCGCAGGAACCGTAGAATTTATCTATGATTACCTCAATCGTAAATTCTATTTTATGGAGATGAATACCCGTATTCAAGTTGAGCACCCTGTGACCGAAATGGTAACGGGTACTGATTTAGTAAAAGAACAAATCATGGTTGCTTCGGGCGAAAAGTTAACTTTAACCCAAGAGGATGTAACGTTTAATGGATGGTCCATTGAATGTCGAATTAACGCTGAAAATCCAGCGAAAAACTTCATGCCTTCACCAGGTAAAATTGATATGTATTTACCACCAGGTGGCTTAGGGGTTCGAATTGATTCGGCAGTATATCCGGGGTATACAATTCCTCCATACTATGATTCAATGATTGCAAAGGTTATTACGCATGGGAAAACTCGTGATGAAGCGATCGCGAAAATGAAAAGAGCTTTAAGTGAATTTGTGATTGAAGGGGTTTATACAACGATTCCATTTCACATGAATTTATTGAATCATGAACAATTCGTTATTAGGCGAATTTAATACAAAATTTTTAGAGTTACACGATGTTATGAAATCGAAAGAATAAAGGGAGGTACCATAATGACTGTTAATAATATTCTAGAAATGAGTTCTGGTAGTAACAATCTTGGTAAAATTGAAATTGCTCCTGAGGTTATTGAAGTAATTGCTGGAATCGCTGCATCAGAAGTTGATGGCGTAGCACAAATGAGAGGGAATTTTGCTTCTGGTGTTGTTGAACGTTTGGGCAAAAAGAATCATGGTAAGGGAGTTAAAGTCGAACTACTTGAAGAAGGAATAAAAGTCGATGTTTATTGTGTCATGACATTTGGGGTTTCAATCCCAAATGTCGCTCAGGGAATCCAGAACAATATTCGTCAAGCATTATTAGATATGACGGCTTTGGATGCTGTTGAAATCAATATACATGTAGTCGGAATTCAATTTGAAAACGCAAATCCCGAACCTGAAATTCAAGACGAAATGTAAAGAAAAGAAATGCCAAGGGCTTTAGTCCTTGGCATTTCTTTTTGTAAAATAAACAAATATATACCATCTTGATAATAAAAACTGAAAGAAATGTGATAATCTCCTGTATTTATGCTATTATTTTGTTAGATAAAAATGGATAAGATAATGTATAAACGAATGTGTTTGCAAAAAGCTAAGCACATTTTTTATTGTCTGATACAAGATCTTGTATAAATAAAGGAGTTATAAATAGATGAAGAGAAGAATTGCTAGAGAAAAAGCCTTACAATCCATCTTCCAAATTGATATGAACGAAACTTCCCCAAAAGATGCGATCGATTATGTACTTGATGGTGAGGCCTCTGATGATTATTTAGAAAAACTAGTTGAGGGTGTAACAGAACATATAGAAGAAATGGATTCAATCCTAACAAAACACTTGGAAAAATGGACCATTGATCGCTTAGCTACTGTGGATCGGAATATTTTGAGAGTAGCTGTTTATGAAATGATACATTGTAAAGAAGATGTTCCTGTTAATGTAGCGATAAACGAAGCACTTGAGATTGCAAAGATTTATGGAGATGAAAGCTCTAGTAAATTTATAAATAGTGTACTTTCAAAAGTAAAACAAACACTTGAAGAGTCCTCATCATCTCGAGGCTAAGGGTCATTCCAGAGATCTACAAATGGTAAGGAGTTTTTCAGAATGGAGAAGCGTTTTTTAACCGTTGGGGCTTTAACTAAATATATCAAGCGAAAGTTTGATGCCGACCCACACTTACACGATTGTTTGGTAAAAGGGGAAATCTCTAATTTCAAGCAACATTCTAGTGGACATATGTATTTTACCTTGAAGGATGATAAAGCGAGAATATTAGCTGTAATGTTTTCAAGCGCAAATCGACGAATGAAATTTACCCCTGAAAATGGAATGAAGGTATTAGTCCGTGGTGATGTAACTATCTATGAAGGTAGTGGACAATATCAAATCTACGTACATGATATGCAACCAGATGGAGTCGGGGATCTATATTTAGCTTTTGAACAATTGAAAGAAAAGTTAACGAAGGAAGGTCTTTTTGCGGTAGAACATAAGAAACCAATACCTAAGTTTCCTGCTACCGTAGGAGTTGTGACTTCACCAACTGGTGCGGCTCTTCGTGATATTATCACAACAATTAAAAGACGTTATCCAATCGCTAAAATCTTAATTCTTCCAGCTCTCGTACAGGGAGATCAAGCAGCTCCTTCTATTACAGATGCAATCAATCAGGCTAATGAAAAAAAACATGGAATCGATGTGTTAATTGTTGGTCGTGGTGGAGGATCAATTGAGGAATTATGGGCTTTTAATGAAGAAATCGTGGCTAGGGCAATATATGAGTCCACGATTCCAATTATTTCAGCAGTGGGACATGAAACGGATTTTACGATTGCAGATTTTGTGGCAGATTTACGTGCTCCTACACCCACAGGTGCTGCTGAGTTAGCTGTACCTCATATTGATGAATGGATTGAGCGTGTATTAACAAAACAAACTCGAATCATGAGGGCGATGAAGGAAAAAGTCAATTTTCAAAGTAATAAACTACAGCGGATTGAAAAGTCTTATGCCTTTCGCTACCCTCGCCGCCTATATGAACAGAAGCTAGAACAACTAGATCGAGCAACAGAATTACTTGTTACCAATTCACAAAAACTATTAGCTGTCAAAATGACACAGTTGGAACAACTCGATAAGCGGATTTCGCGAAATCATCCAGATGAAAAAATCCAAAAAGCAAAAGAAGAACAAAATAAACAAACGAAGGCATTATATCGAGCTATGTCAATCGTTTTATCCAATAAACAGGCAGAATTTAAGAGTACCCTTTCAACTTTACAAGCTCTAAGTCCATTAAAAATAATGGAAAGGGGCTATAGCCTAACTTATAATGATAAGGGTAACTTAGTAAAAAGTATCCAACATGTTGAGGTAAAAGATCATGTTAAAATAACATTGGCAGATGGTACGCTCAATTGCCAAGTAGTAGAGAAAGAGGAGTGATAAAGGTGTCTGAGGAAACAACTACTGTCACATTTGAAGAAGCAATGGACCAGTTAGAAACAATTGTGGAAAGACTGGAAGAAGGAGACGTACCTCTAGAGGAAGCCCTCACCATCTATAAGAAGGGAATGGAACTCTCTAAGCTTTGCCACGATAAATTAACAAATGTTGAAGAACAATTAACTGAAATATTAACAGCAGATGGTCATAAAGAAACGTTTGCGATCTCAGAGGAGGAGTGAACGTGCAAAATACACAATTGGATTACTTTACAAAGAAATATAAAGAGTTGCTAGTAGAACATTTTCGAGAAAGTATTGAAGGACTTCACGCTCCAAACGTATTAAAAGAGTCGATGTTATATTCACTTGAAGCTGGAGGAAAACGAATTCGACCGCTGCTGTTATTTGCCACGATAGATGCCCTCGGAGAGGATCCTGAAATTGGTTTAAATGCTGCGGACGCGATTGAAATGATCCACACTTATTCGTTAATTCATGATGATTTACCAAGCATGGATGATGATGATCTAAGAAGAGGAAAGCCAACCAATCATATTGTATTTGGAGAAGCAAATGCCGTTTTAGCTGGTGATGCACTTTTAACCTATAGCTTTGAATTAATCGCAATAGCACCTGAAACATCGATTCCCTTAAAAAGTAAACTGGATTTAATTCAATTACTAGCCAAATCTGCTGGTGCAGAGGGGATGGTAGGCGGACAAGTTGCAGATATGATCGGGGAAGACAAACCTTTGAGTTTAGATGAATTGCAATACATCCACTTACACAAAACTGGAAAATTATTAACATGTAGTGTACTATCAGGGGCAATACTCGGAAAAGCGAATGAAGAGCAAATGAAGCATTTGGAAAAATTTGCTTATCATTTAGGTTTAGCTTTTCAAATTCGTGATGACCTGCTCGATATAAGTGGTGATGAAAGTCTTCTTGGAAAACCTGTTGGTAGTGATGAAGGTAACCATAAAACAACCTATCCATCTCTTTTAGGAGTAGCGGGTGCCGAAGAGGCTTTAGAAAAACATTACCAATTAGCTAGTGAGGCTCTTCAACAGGTTGGCGGTCGTATCGAGATTCTTGAAGCGTTAACAGATATTATCGTAAAAAGGAATCATTAAAGGTTGTTAACTTTACGAAAAAGCCTCATTAAATCTAGAAATAATTAGAAATGAAAGTGAGTGATCCACAGAATGGATCTTTTGAAAATTAAAGACCCCTCGTTTCTTAAGGAACTTTCGATAAATGAGTTGGAAAGTTTAAGTAACGATATCCGTCAATTCCTTATTCAAAAGCTGTCTGTAACAGGTGGTCATATCGGACCCAACTTAGGTATTGTAGAATTGACGATTGCTTTACATAAGTGTTTTAATAGCCCACACGATAAAATGATTTGGGATGTTGGACATCAATCATATGTTCATAAAATCCTAACGGGTCGGGCTGACCAATTTGATTCATTGCGACAATATAAAGGATTAAGCGGCTTTCCTAAAATGGCTGAAAGTGAACATGATGTATGGGAAACCGGTCATAGTTCTACTTCACTCTCTGCTGCAATGGGAATGGCAATTGCAAGGGATCTAAAGCATGAAAAGTCATTTATCATTCCTGTAATAGGTGATGGTGCTCTTACAGGGGGGATGGCTTTAGAAGCTTTAAACCATATTGGTGACGAGAAGAAAAATATGATTGTCGTCTTAAATGATAATGAAATGTCGATCGCTCCCAATGTAGGCGCATTGCATAGTGTGCTTGGTCGTTTAAGGACAGCGGGGAAATATCAGTGGGCTAAAGATGAACTTGAAATGCTCATGAGAAAAATTCCAGCCGTTGGTGGGAAAATGGCTGATACTGCAGAAAAAATCAAGGACAGTTTGAAATATTTGCTCGTTTCAGGTGTCTTTTTCGAAGAAATGGGCTTTACATATTTAGGTCCTGTTGATGGACATAACTTTGAAGACCTATTTGAACAGTTAAGTTTTGCTAAGAAAACAGAAGGTCCGATACTACTTCATGTGGTGACCAAAAAAGGAAAAGGATACAAGCCAGCAGAAAATGACCGAATTGGAAATTGGCATGGAACAGGACCCTATAAAATTGAAACGGGTGACTTTTTAAAGCCTGTCGCTTCACCACCTCCTGCGTGGAGTAAGCTTGTTAGTGAAACGGTTCGCAAACTAGCAAGGGAAGATAAACGGATAGTGGCAATTACACCAGCGATGCCAGTAGGTTCAAAACTTGAAGGTTTTGCGACTGAGTTTCCTGATCGTATGTTTGATGTTGGAATTGCAGAGCAACATGCAACGACTGTTGCTGCCGGCTTAGCCACTCAAAAGATGAAACCATTTTTGGCCATTTATTCAACCTTTTTACAGCGTTCTTACGATCAAGTGGTTCATGATATATGTCGCCAAAATTTAAATGTATTTATGGGGATCGATCGAGCTGGGTTAGTTGGTGCTGATGGAGAAACGCATCATGGAATATTTGATATTGCTTTCTTGCGTCATCTTCCAAATATGGTTTTGATGATGCCGAAAGATGAAAATGAAGGTCAACATATGGTTTATACTGCTCTTCAATATGATGATGGACCGATTGCTATGCGATTTCCACGTGGAAATGGCTTAGGGGTTCCTTTAGATGAGACGTTCGAGGAAATTCCAATTGGAACTTGGGAAGTGCTGAAAGAAGGTAGAGATGCCGTTATCTTAACGTTTGGGACAACCATCCCGATGGCGATGAAAGCTGCGAATTTGCTAGAAAAACAAGGTTGTTCGGTTAAAGTGATAAATGCAAGATTTATTAAACCTTTGGATTCAAAGTTATTAACCGACTTACTTCTTATGGATGTACCGGTATTAACAATTGAAGAAGCTGTTCTTCAAGGTGGATTTGGCAGTGCTGTCCTTGAATTTGCTAGTGATGAAGGATTCCGTCATGCTGAAATAGCACGTATGGGTATACCTGACCACTTTATCGAGCATGGAAGTGTGAAGGAACTTTGGAGTGAAATAGGGTTAACATCAGAAAACATCGTTCAAAAAATTAACTCAATGGTAATTAAAAAACAAAAAAGGGCATGACGTATATGAAGAAAGAACGGGTGGATGTTTTATCAGTTGAACAAGGGCTTTTTGAAACACGAGAAAAAGCGAAGCGGGCGATTATGGCTGGAATTGTTTATTGTAATGAAATGCGCTTAGATAAGCCAGGAGAAAAAATCACCGTAGATTCTGTTCTTACTGTCAAAGGAAAAACACTCCCCTATGTGAGTAGGGGAGGATTAAAGTTAGAAAAAGCATTAAAAGTGTTTGATATCGATATAAAAGATAAAATATTGCTGGATATTGGATCATCAACGGGTGGATTTACAGATTGTGCCCTACAAAATGGGGCGATCATGTCATATGCAGTGGATGTTGGATACAATCAATTAGCTTGGAAGCTGAGGAGTGATGATCGAGTAGTCGTGATGGAACGGACTAATTTTCGTTATGTTACTCCAAGTGATTTAAATGGGCCTATGCCAAACTTCTCTTCTATTGATGTTTCATTTATCTCATTAAAACTCATTCTCCCTGTATTGAAAACGTTACTGGTACCTGAAAGTGATGTAGTTGCCTTAGTAAAGCCACAATTTGAAGCAGGGAGAGAACAAGTTGGTAAAAAAGGGATTATTCGTGATCCCAAAGTCCATGAACAAGTTTTACAGCAAATCATTGAATTTTCGTTGATAACAGGCTTTAATGTGAAAAACCTTTCATTCTCACCAATCACAGGTGGAGAAGGAAATATCGAGTTTCTGTTGCATTTGCGTTGGTTGGGAGAAAAGGAAGATCATTCAACGGGCATAAACGAATTAACAATTTCTCCAAACGAAATTGTAAAAAGTGCCCATATGGAATTTAGTAAAAAAGAAGAAGAATAGTTTCAATTTTCTATTTGAGAAAGCTTAATAAATTGGTTAACATAAAATTAGTTAGTCTTTTGCCGTGTATGGGGTGATAAAATGTCGAAAGGACAGCGACATATAAAAATCAGGGAAATTATCGCAAATAATGATATTGAAACACAGGATGATCTAGTTTTTGCATTGAAAAGTGCTGGTTACAATGTCACACAAGCAACAGTTTCTCGTGATATTAAAGAATTACATTTAATAAAAGTACCATTATCAGATGGAAGGTACAAATATAGTCTCCCAGCTGATCAGCGATTTAATCCACTTCAGAAATTGAAAAGAAACATGATGGATGCTTTTGTTCGCATCGATTCAGCTGGACATCTCCTCATATTAAAAACCCTACCGGGAAATGCAATGGCCATTGCAGCCTTAATTGATAATTTAGATTGGGATGATGTTGTAGGGACTGTTAGTGGAGATGATACGATCTTAGTCATTTGTCGTACAGAAAAAGATACTGAGATTGTTTCAAATCGTTTTCTTGACCTGCTTTAAATTTATAGCAGAATAGGGTGAGGTGGAATCCATGCTAAGTGAATTATCAATTACAAACTTTGCTATTATCGAAAGTCTCTCAATCTCATTTGAAAAAGGCTTGACTGTCTTAACCGGTGAAACCGGTGCAGGAAAGTCCATCATTATTGATGCGATTCATTTACTAGTAGGGGGAAGAGGTTCTTCAGATTTTGTCCGACATGGAGAAGAAAGGGCAGAGATTGAAGGCCTCTTTTTGCTAGAAAATGCTAGCACTGTATATGATAAAGCCCAGGAATTGGGGATCAAAATCGAAGATGATATGGTTGTTTTGCGACGCGAAATAACAAAAAGTGGGAAAAGTGTGTGTAGAATCAATGGTAAACTTGTCACCATTGCAATTCTTCGTGAAATGGGAGGAAGTCTAGTTGATATTCATGGTCAACATGAACATCAAGAATTAATGGACGAAACGAAACATCTTTCTCTCTTGGATCAGTTTGGAAGTAAACAAATAACGAAAAGCTTATCAGAATACGAGCAAATCTATGCCAAGTATGAACAAGCGATTAGGAAATTAAAAAGCTTAAATGATAATGAACAACAAATGGCGCAAAGAGTGGATTTATATCAATTTCAGCTAAATGAAATTGTGCAAGCACAGTTACAACTTGATGAAGATGAAAAACTAATGGATGAGAAAAAACAATTATCTAACTTTGAAAGAATTTTTGAATCCGTTCAAACAAGTTATAACGCTCTAAAGGATGAACAAAAAGGGCTTGACTGGATTAGTCTTGTTATGGGTGAAATGGAAACCGCTGCAGAGTTAAATCCTGAGTATAAAGATATGGCAGAAGCGGTTTCAAATAGTTACTATATGCTTGAAGAAGTAGCTGGTTCGCTTAGAAGCCAATTAGATAACCTTGAATATGACCCGCAGCGAATAAATGAAATTGAAGCTCGATTAAATGAAATCAATGGGCTAAAACGAAAATATGGACAAACGATTTCAGGAATTTTAGAATATGGAGCAAAAATTGAAGAAGAATTGGAAACACTACTTAATAAAGAGACCCATATCGATCAGTTAAAAAAAGAAATTTCATCCTTGAAAAAGGATTTAATCATTGAGGGAAATGAGTTAACTTCGTTACGGAAAAAGTTAGCGGGTGATTTAACTGATGCGATCCACAATGAATTAAAGCAACTTTATATGCAAAAAACGGTTTTTGAAGTGAAAATAAACAGTGGTGAAACATTTATTTCAAAATCGGGAATGGACGAGATTGAATTTTACCTATCGACCAATCCAGGTGAACCGTTAAAACCTCTGTCAAAGATTGCTTCTGGTGGGGAATTATCCCGAATCATGCTTGCGTTAAAAAGTATCTTCTCGAAGCATCAAGAAATTACTTCGATTATTTTTGATGAAGTAGATACAGGGGTAAGTGGAAGAGTCGCACAAGCCATAGCTGAAAAAATCCATAAAGTTTCAACGGATTCACAAGTTCTGTGCATTTCGCATTTACCACAAGTTGCAGCGATGGCAGATACTCATTTGTATATCGAAAAAGAAACTCAAGATGGTCGGACGAAAACGAAAGTGAAAGATCTTGATCATGAGGGGAAAATTAAAGAAATCGGTCGGATGATTTCAGGTGTAGAGATAACAGATATTACAAAAAAACACGCCCAAGAATTATTGGAAACAGCAAACGTTATGAAAGTACATTAAAAAAACATTATAAAAAAATCTCTGAGCCATTTTGGTTTCAGGGATTTTTTGCAAAGGAGTGACATCTTCTTTTCATCTTTGGTTAGTGGTGCATAAGGTTATTTTGCTACATACTCCTGTTTTCTACTTGGAATTATCTTTATCTTTTTACGTTTTATTTCCTAAGTGTGCAGTTTTTTTATTTGAGGTTAGGTTATAAATGTTCACCATGCAGGCAAAATTAAAGATGTAGCCATTAAGACGGTTTGGACTAGAAGCGAGGAGAGTGAATGTTTTGAAAAAGGATTTCTTTAGAAAACTAATTGGTGGAATTCTCCTTGTTTCATTAATTGCTATATGTTTTGTTAAACCGATACAGGAGTATTTGCATATTCCTACCCATATAACTCTTTTTGAAGGACAGCAAGTAGATATAGGGAAAGCTGTTCCAGTTTCAGCATCAATCGATTCAAATCAGTCAATTGTAGCCCTTAGTCAAGATGGACAGAAAGTCTCACTGCATGCAAAAGAACAAGGGAAAAACGAAATGTTTTTAGAACTTGCAGGGTTACCTGTGAAAAAAGTAGATGTCAATGTATTAAAGGATTTTAAAGTGGTTCCAGGTGGTCAGTCAATAGGAGTCAAACTTAATACGCTAGGTGTACTTGTCGTTGGTCATCACCTGGTTACGACTACTGAAGGAAAAGTATCTCCAGGAGAGTTAGCAGGAATTCAAGTAGGAGATATTATTACTGAAATTAATGGTCAAAAAATTGAAAAAATGTCAGATGTTGCTCCATTTGTTCAAGAAGCGGGTCAAAGCAATAAACCGTTAAAGATTATCGTAACAAGAGAGAATGGAAAAATTGAAACAGAATTAATGCCACAAAAGGAAAAAGGCGAAGAAAACTTTAAGCTTGGTTTATATATAAGGGATTCAGCTGCAGGAATTGGTACCATGACTTTCTATCATCCAGAATCGAAAAAATATGGTGCCTTAGGACATGTGATTTCAGATATGGATACGAAAAAACCAATTATTGTAGATGATGGCCAAATTGTAAAATCAACCGTTACATCGATAGAAAAAGGCAGTAACGGAAATCCAGGAGAAAAATTAGCTCGATTTTCATCGGATAAAGAGGTTATTGGAAACATCAAACGTAATAGCCCGTATGGAATCTTTGGAGAATTAAATCGTGATATGAAAAATGGTGTAGTCGACGAGCCAATGTCAATCGCCTTGTCCCATCAAGTAAAAGAAGGACCGGCAAAAATATTAACAGTCGTTGAAGATGACGAAGTGAAGTTATTTGATATTGAAATCGTCAGCACGATTCCACAAAAATTCCCAGCAACGAAGGGAATGGTCATTAAGATAACAGACCAAGAGTTACTAGGTAAAACAGGTGGAATTGTACAAGGAATGAGTGGTAGTCCGATTATTCAGGATGAAAAGGTCATTGGTGCGGTTACGCATGTTTTCGTAAATGATCCGACAAGTGGTTATGGTGTCCATATTGAATGGATGTTAAATGAGGCTGGAATTGATATTTATGAAAAGCCTCAAGAGAAAGCTTCTTAAGCAGAATGTCATAAGATAAAAGGCGGTAAATATTCCGCCTTTTTTGTCTTTGTTAAATACGCCTTTTGATGTTATCATTACACTATACATAGTTTATAAAATTATGTTACATTTAAAATCTGTCGAAAAACAATGAAAATGAGAGAAACCTTAAGATTATACAGTTTTATATAGAAAAAGTAAAAAAAGAAAAGGATTTTTAAAGCCATTGTCGAATTTCTCATAAAGATAATACTATAATAAGTATAACTTTGGGAACTTGGAGAAAATGCATTTTTCTGCATTTACGTCATACGCGAAATAGAGAACGGGGAGGAAAAGAATGGTGAACAAAATAAAGGTATGTGTTGTCGATGATAACAGGGAACTTGTTAATTTACTCGAAGAATTTATCAATTCCCAAGAGGATATGGAAGTATGTGGGACTGCTCATAATGGTCAGGATTGCCTCGTAATGCTTGAAGATGTTAATCCTGACGTATTAGTATTAGATATTATTATGCCACATTTAGATGGACTTGCAGTGCTTGGAAAGTTAAGAGAGATGGGGAAAAATCCGTCGCCGAACGTTATCATGTTAACTGCTTTCGGTCAAGAAGATGTAACAAAGAAAGCAGTTGAATTAGGGGCATCTTACTTTATTTTAAAACCATTTGATATGGAACATTTGGCAACTAATATTCGTCAGGTTAGTGGACAATCAACGCCTATTATCAGAAATTCTACAGGTGGTGGGTACCGTACTCAAACAGAGCCTGCGAAACCGAAGAATTTAGATGCAAGTATTACAAGCATCATTCATGAAATTGGGGTTCCTGCACATATTAAGGGGTATATGTATTTACGTGAAGCCATTTCAATGGTTTATAATGATATCGAATTACTGGGCTCAATTACAAAAGTTCTGTATCCAGATATTGCAAAGAAATTTAACACAACCGCAAGTCGTGTCGAGCGCGCGATTCGTCACGCGATTGAAGTGGCATGGAGCAGAGGTAACATCGAATCGATTTCTTCTTTATTCGGTTATACCGTTTCCATGACAAAAGCAAAACCTACAAATTCAGAGTTTATCGCCATGGTAGCTGATAAGCTTCGCTTGGAGCACCGTGCTTCTTGAAAAGAATAGTAAATAAATAACATCATGAAGAGCGACCTTGACTGGGTCGCTCTTCATGTTATTAATGGAGGTGGACCGCAGTGACTTTAATCTATGCCCACCGTGGCTACTCTGCCAAATACCCCGAAAACACGATGTTGGCCTTTCAAAAGGCGGAAGAAGCGGGAGCAGATGGAATTGAACTTGATGTTCAACTAACAAAAGACGGTGAGGTAGTCGTCATCCATGATGAAAAAGTAAATCGAACAACAAATGGAAAAGGCTATGTTAAAGATTTATCCTACAATGAACTAAAGAGATTAGATGCAGGTTACCAAATCAAAACAATTATAAAAAAACAACCTATTCCCTCTTTAAAAGAAGTGCTGGAATGGATGACAACCAATGAAATCATTTGTAATATTGAACTGAAAAACAATGTATTTCCGTATGAAGGAATGGAAGAAAAGGTTATTGAATTAGTTAGAAAATATGGTCTACAAAATCGAATTATTATTTCTTCCTTCAATCATTATAGTATTGTGCATTCTTACCGAATAGCCCCAGAAATTGAAACGGCGCCACTTTTAGGGAATGCTGTATATATGCCATGGGTATACGCGGAAGCAATTAAAGCAAAGGGAATTCATCCGAAATATTCAGCCTATAGGGATGATATTTTGAAAAAAACATTAGATAATGGGATTGCCGTTAGACCTTATACTGTCAATAACGATAAAGATATAGAAAGACTCATTAGAATTGGATGTACCGCCCTGGTTACAGACAATCCTGTACTTGCATTAAAGCTAAAAAAACAAGCATAGGAAATAGAAATCATCCTATGCTTGTTTTTTTCATACTCTACTTTTCTGCTTTTTGAAATCGGGATTGAACTTTATTTCTTTTTCGATCGCGATGAAGAATGAAACCTGCAATAAATCCGACTCCGAAAATGACCATCAATAAACCAATTATGAACTGTAACCATAGATAAGGAAGGGGTGCATGTAAAATTCCAAAAACCATATCCCTCATTAACTTAACTCCATATGCAGCGAAAACACCAGGTATGACCATGATCATGAGTGCAATAATTCTAATCATAAAAAGGTTCCCTTCGTGAATATTTAATTTCAATAAAAGATAAGACAAACTTAATATTAAAAATCTTCCGTTAATAAAAATCATAAATCATAAAGGATATTTGTCAAGAAATAAAATAAACATTACAATAGGTTCATGAATTATTTTTCATTTGTGTTAAAATAGCATGAAAGTAATTGCATAGAAAGGGAGATTTTTATGCAAACGGTTATGATTGTTGGTGCAGGAAAACGTGGAATGGCCATGATTCAAATCATTCAGGATTCCATCATGTTGGATGTAAAAGCAGTAATTGATTTAAAAGAAGAGGCTCCAGGGATATTGTGGGCGAAAGAGCGAGGGATTGAGACGGCATCTGATTGGCGCCCATTTATTAAGGAAAAAGTAGATATAATCATTGAAGTAACCGGAAACCAAGAGGTATACCGTGAAATTAGACAAGCAAGTGGAAAAGAAAGCGTCTTAATTCCAACAAGTGTTGCTTACATGCTCATTAAACTATTTAATGATAAGGAAAAACTCATCAGCAAAATTCAAAAAGAAACTTATAAATATAATCTTATCTTTAATTCTATTGACGATGGAATGGTGGTCATTAACAATGATGAAAATGTCATTCTTTTAAATAAAAGTGCTGAAAGAATGATTGGCATTAAGATGGAAGATGCCCTTGGAAAAAGGATTTCGACCATCATTCCAAACGGGATGTTGCCAAGGGTTTTAAGAACAAGAACGATTGAAAGCAATCAAGAGGTTATCTTAGAAAATGATCTAAAAGTAATTAGTACAAGAATCCCGATTATTGAAAATAACGGGCTATTAATAGGAGCTTTTTCCGTTTTCAAGGATATATCAGAGGCTGTTCATATGGCTGAACAAATAACGGATTTAAAAGAAATTGAAACGAAGCTAAAGGCAATCTTTTACTCCAGTGATGAGGCCATTTCTGTTGTAGATGAAGAAGGCATTGGAATTATGATTAATCCTGCTTATACAAGGATTACTGGGCTAACGGAAAATCAGGTGATTGGAAAGCCTGCAACAACAGATATCGCAGTCGGTGAAAGCGTACATATGAAAGTGTTAAAAACACGAAGGGCTGTTCGAGGAGTGGCAATGCTCGTAGGACCTAATAAAAAGGAAGTCGTTGTTAATGGGGCACCTGTGATTGTTGATGGCAAATTAAAGGGAAGTGTAGGGATTATTCGAGATGTCTCTGAGTTGAAAAACTTAAATAGAGAATTACACCGGGCAAAACAAATGATTCGAACATTAGAAGCTAAATACTCCTTTGAAGACATTATTGGAAGCTCTGAAGTGATGAAGATTGCGATTGAACAAGCAAAGTTGGCTGCAAAAACCCCTGCGACGATTCTTTTGCGTGGCGAGTCTGGAACAGGTAAAGAGCTTTTTGCCCATGCGATTCATAATGGCAGTGATCGCAAATTTAATAAATTCATCCGTGTTAACTGTGCGTCATTAAGTGAGACTTTATTAGAAAGCGAACTTTTTGGTTATGAAGATGGAGCCTTTACAGGAGCTAAACGGGGTGGGAAAAAGGGTCTCTTCGAAGAAGCTGATAATGGCAGTATTTTTTTGGATGAAATCGGAGAATTGTCTTTAAGTACACAAGTGAAACTGTTAAGGGTGCTTCAAGAAAGTGAAATCACTAGGGTTGGTGGAACTCAGTCTATCCCATTAAATGTTCGAATCATTGCAGCTACCAATGTTCATTTAGAAAAGGCAATGGTTGATGGCAAATTCCGTGAGGATCTGTATTATCGTCTAAATCAAATGCCAATCTTTATTCCACCATTACGAAAAAGAAAAGGGGATTTGAAACCGCTGTGCATCCGCTTGATTGAGAAGATCAATCAAGAATATGGACGAAATGTAGAAGGAGTTACAAAAAAAGCACTATCTCGCCTTGAAAAGTATGATTGGCCGGGAAATATTCGAGAGTTGGATAACATGATTCGAAGAGCGATTATTTTTATGAACTATAATGAAACGTTTATTGATGCAGAGCACCTAGTCGATTCAAGTTCAGAAGTTGAAAGTACCGCCATCATTCCTTCAGAAGGAACGTTAACAGAACGAATCGAGGAATATGAAAAATTAATCATCGAGAAAACATTAGCAAAAAATAATGGAAACAAAACAAAGAGTGCCAAGGAATTGGGTTTGTCGATAAGGAATTTGTATTATAAACTTGAAAAATATAATCTTGCAAATAGTAGCATGAAATAATTTTCATGATTATGCAAAAAACTTCATGCTAAAGCATGAAAAGAGGGCTGTTTTCTATTGGCACGATATTTGCATACTAAAATAAGTATCCATTGTAGGAGGTGTAAAAATGCACCAAAACAAGTATCGAATTCTAACGATTAATCCTGGGTCTACTTTTACGAAATTGGCGATGTTTGAAAATGAAATATCAATTTGGGAAAAAAATATCAAGCATGATATTGAAATTACGGATTCTTATACACATATTATCGAGCAATTAGAGCTTAGAAAAAAGGAAATTCTCAAGTCTTTACATAATGAAGGGATCAATCTTTCAAGATTTGATGCTGTCTCTGCTAGAGGTGGATTACTTAGACCGATACAAGGTGGAACCTATTTAGTGAATGACGTGATGCTAGCTGATTTACGTGCAGGTTATGCTGGGGAGCATGCTTCGAATCTAGGAGGAATCCTTGCCCATGAAATTGCCACAGGTCTTAATATTCCAAGCTATATTGTTGACCCTGTAGTCGTAGATGAATTAGCGGATATTGCAAGAATATCAGGGCTTCCGATTATTGAAAGAAAAAGTATTTTTCATGCATTAAATCATAAAGCTGTTGCTTACCGCGTAGCAAAAGAGTTGGGTAAACGATATGAAGAGATCAATGTCATTGTCGCCCACTTAGGTGGGGGAATTACCATCGGAGCCCATCAATTAGGTAAAGTAGTTGATGTGAATAATGGCTTAGATGGGGATGGTCCACTTTGCCCTGAACGTGCAGGTACCGTACCTGTAGGAGATTTAGTTGACCTCTGTTTCTCTGGAGAATATTCAAAAGAGGACATCATGAAATTACTTGTCGGTAAAGGTGGTTTGATTGGTTACTTGGATACAAACCAACCAAATGAAATTGAGAAAATGATCGACAGTGGTGATGAAAAAGCAAAACTCGTTTACTTTGCGATGGCTTATCAAATCGCAAAGGAAATTGGAGCGGCAAGTACGGTGCTAGCTGGAGAAGTTGAGGCGATTATTTTAACTGGTGAACTTGCTTATCAAAAAAAATTAACAAATGAAATAACGAATAAAGTGGATTGGATCGCTGATGTTTATATCCACCCCGGGGAAAATGATTTATTGGCATTAGCAGAAGGTGCCTTACGAGTATTACGTGGTGAAGAAAAAGTGAAAGAGTATCCAAAAGGAAATTGGAAAGACAACGATCTCATAAAGGACATCTACCCAAATAACGACAAAGACGATTAAACCTTATATAAGGTAGGAGGGATTTTTTTGGCTAAAGAATATGACCTGGTCATACTAGGTGGTGGTACGGGTGGGTATGTAGCAGCAATCCGTGCAGCACAGCTTGGATTAAAGACAGCGATTGTAGAAAAGGAAAAACTAGGTGGAACATGTCTTCATAAAGGCTGCATCCCTTCAAAGGCATTACTTCGCAGTGCTGAAGTATACTCGACCATGAAGCGAAGTGAAGAATTTGGTGTACTTTCAAAAGAGGTTTCACTAAATTTTACAAAGGTACAAGAGCGAAAGAGTGCAATTGTTGAACAACTTCATAAAGGTGTTCAATATTTAATGAAAAAAGGAAAAATTGATGTTTTCGGGGGAATCGGACGTATTTTAGGTCCTTCGATTTTTTCTCCGCTTCCAGGTACGATTTCAGTTGAAATGAATGACGGAACAGAAAATGAAATGCTGATTCCAAAGAATTTGATTATTGCAACCGGATCAAGACCGAAAACATTTAATCTTGATATTGATGGTCAATATGTTCTGACTTCAGATGAGGCATTAACAATGGAAGAATTACCAAAGTCGATGATCATTATTGGTGGAGGCGTAATTGGGGTTGAGTGGGCATCGATGTTAGCGGATTTTGATGTAGAAGTAACCATTTTGGAGTATGCAGATACCATTCTTCCTATGGAAGATAAGGAAATATCGAAAGAAATGCAAAGACTTCTGGAGAAAAAGGGTCTGAAGATTTATAGGGGTGCCAAAGTACTGCCAGAGTCGCTTCAAAAGGACAAAAACGTTTCGATCGACGCTGAAATAAATGGTGAAGTTAAAACGTTTCATGCTGAAAAACTTCTAGTTACCGTAGGAAGACAGGCAAATATAGAAGGATTTGGATTAGATAATACAGGAATAGAGGTTGAACGGGATTATATTTTGACAAATGAATACTACCAAACGAAAGAATCACATATTTATGCAATCGGTGATTGTATTGGCAACCTTCAACTTGCCCATGTTGCCTCGCATGAAGGAATTGTAGCGGTTGAGCACATAGCTGGATTGAATCCATTACCAATCGATTATACTTCCATTTCTACTTGTATTTATAGTAATCCAGAAGCAGCAAAAGTAGGATTAACAGAAGCAGAAGCAGCCCGAAAAGGCTACAAAGTGAAAGTAGGAAAGTTTTCTTTCCGTGCAATCGGAAAAGCGCTTGTCTATGGCGAAAGTGATGGATTTGTCAAAATCGTGGTAGATGAAGCAACAAATGATTTATTAGGTGTTCATATGATTGGCCCACATGTAACAGAATTAATCTCAGAAACAGGTCTTGCCAAAGTGCTAGATGCTACACCATGGGAGGTAGCGCAAACGATTCATCCCCATCCAAGTCTTTCTGAGGCGATCGGGGAAGCCGCTTTAGCTGTTGATGGCAAAGCAATCCATGGGTGAAAAATGAGCATATATAAAAATTGAGATTTTAGGAGGAACGAATATGATGGAAAATCGTCATCATGCATTAGGTTTAAGTGATGAACAGGTATTGGAAATGTATGAAACGATGCTATTATCGAGGAAACTAGATGAACGATTATGGCTATTAAATCGCGCAGGAAAGATTCCGTTTGTCGTTTCTTGTCAAGGACAAGAAGCTGCACAAGTAGGGGCTGCTTTTGCTTTGAATCGCAAAGAAGATTATGTTCTTCCTTATTATCGTGATTTAGGGGTTGTCCTTGCATTTGGCATGACAGCAAGGGATCTTATGCTATCCAATTTTGCGAAAGCAGAAGATCCAAACTCAGGTGGTAGACAAATGCCAGGTCACTTTGGACAAAAGAAAAATCGAATTGTTACAGGTTCTTCCCCTGTGACGACTCAAGTTCCCCATGCGGTTGGAATCGCCCTTGGTGCAAGAATGGCTGGAGAAAATATCGTATCATTTGTTACGTTTGGAGAAGGTTCATCAAACCAAGGGGATTTCCATGAAGGTGCCAACTTTGCGAGTGTACATAAACTTCCCGTTATTTTTATGTGTGAAAATAATAAATATGCTATTTCTGTTCCAATCAGTAAACAAGTGGCATGTGAAAAAATCTCTGATCGAGCTATTGGCTATGGAATGCCAGGAGTTACAGTTGATGGAAATGATCCATTAGCCGTTTATGAAGTAGTAAAAGAAGCGGCAGAGAGGGGAAGACGTGGAGAAGGACCTACATTAATTGAAACAATATGTAATCGGATGACTCCACATTCTTCAGATGATGATGATCGTACCTATAAAACAGAAGAAGAAATAGTAGAAGGGAAAAAGAATGATCCTTTAATTTCCTTTTTGGCTTATTTAAAAGAAGTCGGAACATTGGATGAAGGGACAGAAAAGGTAATCAATGAACGTGTGAGAGTAATCGTTGATGAAGCCACAGATTATGCTGAAAAGGCACCATTTGCTGAACCTGAGCACGTCTATAAATACGTATATGAAGAAGATGAGGTGAGATAAAAATGGCGATCATTTCCTATATAGAAGCCGTTACACAGGCCATTCGTGAAGAGATGGAAAGAGATAGTAAAGTATTTCTGCTGGGAGAAGATGTTGGGAAAAAAGGCGGTGTTTTTAAAGCGACAGTTGGTCTTTATGAACAATTTGGTGAACATCGGGTGATTGATACACCTCTTGCTGAATCAGCGATTGCAGGTGTCGGGATCGGTGCTGCCATGTATGGGATGCGACCGATTGCCGAAATGCAATTTGCCGATTTTATTATGCCTGCAGTCAATCAAATTATTTCAGAAGCAGCTAAAATTCGCTACCGTTCAAACAATGATTGGACCTGCCCGATTGTGATTCGTGCTCCTTATGGTGGTGGAGTGCATGGTGCCTTGTATCATTCTCAATCCGTAGAAGCGGTTTTTGCCAACACACCGGGTTTAAAAATTGTTATGCCATCAACTCCATATGACGTCAAAGGTTTGTTGAAAGCAGCGATTCGTTCTGAAGATCCGATTTTATTTTTCGAACATAAACGTGCCTACCGATTAATTAAAGGGGAAGTACCTGAAAGTGATTATGTTCTACCTATTGGGAAAGCAGATGTCAAACGAGAAGGTGAAGATTTAACGGTTATTACTTATGGCCTTTGTGTCCATTTTGCGCTTCAAGCGGCAGAAAAATTAGCTGAGGAAGGAATATCTACTCATATTTTAGACTTACGAACGGTTTATCCACTTGATAAAGAAGCCATTATTGAGGCTGCATCCAAAACGGGTAAAGTGTTATTAGTGACGGAAGATAATAAAGAAGGAAGTATTATTAGCGAGGTTTCCGCGATTATAGCTGAAAATTGTTTGTTTGAATTAGATGCACCGATTAAGCGTTTAGCAGGACCGGATGTTCCGGCTATGCCTTATGCACCACAGATGGAAAAAGAATTTATGGTGACACCGGAAAAGGTAGAAAAAGCCATGCGAGAACTTGCAGAATTTTAACTTCATATGTGAAAGAAGGGGATGTCATGGCAATCGAAAAAATCACGATGCCACAGCTAGGTGAAAGTGTTACAGAAGGGACGATTTCTAGATGGCTTGTATCTGTGGGCGATCATGTAAATAAATATGATCCATTAGTTGAAGTCATATCAGATAAAGTAACAGCTGAAGTTCCTTCTTCGTTTACAGGGGTAATAAAAGAAATTATAGCTGATACTGATCAAACATTATTAGTGAACGAAGTCATTTGTTCGATCGAAACGGATGCAGCAACTGAAAAGAAACCTGAGGAGAATATTGTGGAAGAAAACAAGCTTGAGGAAAAAGAGATGGTTAAGCAAGAAATGCCACCTGAAAGGACTAAAAAAATGCGTTATTCCCCAGCTGTATTAAAATTGTCACAGGAGCATGGAATTGATTTAAATCAAGTATCAGGAACAGGGTTAGATGGTCGAATTACCCGCAAGGATGTATTAAAAATCATTGAAAAAGGTGAGGTTTCAACCATTAATACCCAGCCAACAGGGATTGAAGCTGATGTGATTTCTAGTATCAATACTCAGCCAAAAGCAATTGAAACTGATGCGACTTCTAGTCATATGCAAGCTATTTTTGTTGAAAAACAAATAGAAATAGCTGAAGGGGATATTGAAATACCTGTTAATGGAGTTAGAAAAGCAATTGCAGAGCAGATGGTGAAAAGCAAATATGAAATTCCTCATGCCTATATGATGGTTGAAGTCGATGTAACCAATCTTGTCCAATATCGGGATGGGATGAAGGAAGAATTTAAGAAAAAAGAAGGCTTTAATCTCACCTATTTTGCCTTCTTTGTAAAAGCTGTCGCACAAGCATTAAAAGAGTATCCAGGGATTAATGCGATATGGGCTGGAGATAAAATCATTCACAAAAAAGATATCAATTTAAATATTGCCGTAGCAACAGATCATGAACTTTTTACGCCAGTGATCAGAAATGCCGATGAAAAATCAATCAAAGGCATAGCTCGTGAAATTAGTGAATATGGAGTCAAAGTTCGTTCAGGGAAATTACAAGTAGATGATTTAAAAGGTGGAACATTTACGGTTAATAATACAGGGACGATTGGTTCTGTCCAATCAATGGGCATTATCAACCAGCCTCAGGCGGCTATTTTACAATGCGAGTCTATTATTAAACGACCTGTTGTGATCAATAATATGATTGCGATCCGTGATATGGTAAATCTTTGTTTATCTCTTGATCATCGAGTACTTGATGGATTCATCTGTGGGAAGTTTATGCGTAGAGTAAAAGAGATTCTAGAAAATACATCAAAAGAGAATACCCCTATTTACTAAAAGAACCGCTGCATTTTATTAAATGCGGCGGTTTTTTATATCATATATTCGCTTTTGGGTCGTAAATATAATAAGACAAGATAATTTCTAAAATGGTCTAAAACTTTCTAATGTTGATTATGTAAGGGGGGAAGCTGCCAATTGGTAGCCTATCATGAAAGAGATGCGTCATGATTCTTTTCCGCAACAAACACTCCAGGATTGGAAACAAAAAGTTGCAGATATTGAATCATTAACAAGTAGAACGTATGAGGATGTCATTCTAAAACCGCTATATACGAAAGAAGATTTACAGCATCAACCCCAATCCTCTTTTCCAGGGAGTGGTGATTATCGGCGGGGAGCAAATCCATTAGGGTATATTTCAAAACCATGGAAAGTAGCACAAAAAATTCATTTTAAGAATATTAAAGATTTTAAAACACAACTTCATTCATCTTTTCAAAAAGGACAAACTTCTATATCTTTTACACCCTCATTATCAATCATGAAACACTTACCACAACTTTTTTTGAATATCTACCAACAACATCCATTTTCTGTAAATGGAGCTCATTTTCAACAAGAGATCGTAGAGGCTCTTATAAAAATGAAGCATTCAGAGAAAATATCTGGTTTTATTGGGAAGGACCCGATTGCTCTATATGTACAAGACCCTAAGATGAACTTGGATGAAAGTTATGAAGGATTAATGAAAACCATTGAAAGTGCATCTTCTAGTTGCCCTCAATTAAAAACGATTCTAATCGATACGACACCTTATCATAATAGTGGAGCAACCGCTGTACAAGAACTAGCAATCGCTCTTTCAACGGCTGTCCAACATATAGAAGAAATGAGAAAACGCGGGCTAGAATTAAAGAACAATATCGAAAAAATGGTGTTTCATTTTTCCATTAACAGTCAATTTTTTATGGAAATAGCCAAACTACGGGCAATCAAAGTACTTTGGAGCAAAATTTTAGAAGCATACAAAATAGAAGTCAATGAAGACTTCATCACCGTTTCTGCAGAAACATCCTCATTTACTAAAACGATTTATGATCCATATGTAAATCTATTAAGAGCAGGAAATGAAGCTTTCGCAGCGGTATTGGGTGGCGTTCAATTTTTGCATATCAGTCCATATAACGAGCTTGAGGGAAAAATAACAGACCTTTCAGATCGTATCGCAAGGAATATGCATTTTATTTTGAGGGATGAAGCAAGGTTGGGCTCGATTATTGATCCAGCTGGTGGCTCCTGGTATATAGAATCCTTAACAAATGCATTAATCGAAAACGCTTGGAAACTTTTTCTTGAAATCGATGATAAGGGTGGAATTGTTAAAACCATTCAAACCAATTGGCTGCAAGAACAAATCAATAAAGTGATGGCAAGGCGAGAACAAGATGTATTAACTCGAAATAGAATCATCGTGGGTACGAATAAGTATGAATTTAAAGACGATATCCCCCTTCAAATCAAGAAAAAAACTGAAGTTGGGCAAACATCAAGTATTGAACATCTGATTGAAAAGCGCCTATCTGAAAAATATGAAGAATTGCGGAAACAGAAGGTGATTGGTCATGAATGAAAAGCCGGATTTCAAGAAAATCTCGATTTTTTCAAATAACCAGCCCAATGAAGATAGTTGGAAGAAGACGGTAGAGGAAAAGATGAACCAATCGATAACCAATCTTTGTATATGAGACGAACGAAGGAATTTCTACAAAAATCCTTTATACAGAACAGGATATTAAAAATATTCGCCATTTACATGAGTTTCCAGGGCTACCACCTTACACAAGAGGTCCATATCCAACGATGTATGTTAATAAACCATGGACGATTCGTCAATATGCTGGTTTTTCAACTGCCGAAGAGAGTAATGCGTTTTATCGCCGTAATTTAGCGATGGGACAGAAGGGATTATCTGTAGCCTTTGACCTTCCGACACATCGAGGCTATGATTCAGATCATCCACGTGTGATTGGAGATGTGGGAAAAGCTGGAGTTGCTATTGATTGCATTGTTGATATGAAGATTCTGTTTGAAGGGATCCCACTTGATTCAATGTCTGTATCAATGACAATGAATGGTGCTGTTTTACCGATTATGGCTTTTTTTATAGTGGCAGCAGAAGAACAAGGGGTGTCACAAGAAAAGTTAACGGGAACGATTCAAAATGATATTTTAAAAGAATTCATGGTGCGTAATACGTATATATATCCTCCGAAAATGTCTATGAAAATTATTGCCGATATCTTTCAATATACGGCAAAATATATGCCGAAATTTAACAGTATTAGTATCTCAGGATATCATCTTCAAGAAGCGGGAGCACCAGCAGACTTAGAACTTGCCTATACATTAGCAGATGGTTTGGAATATGTACGAACTGGTTTGAATGCTGGAATTGAAATCGACTCTTTCGCACCAAGATTATCATTTTTTTGGGGAATTGGGATGAATTATTTTATGGAAGTAGCGAAACTTACGGGCAGCGAGATTTTTGTGGGCAAATATGATGAAGACGTTTGCACCGAAAAATCACAAATCGCTTACATTGAGAACACATAGTCAAACGTCAGGCTGGAGTTTAACACAACAGGATCCATTTAATAATGTCATGAGAACCTTACTTGAAGCACATGCAGCTGTAATGGGACATACACAATCCTTACATACCAATGCACTTGATGAGGCGATTGCCTTACCGACAGATTTCTCAGCAAGGATTGCTCGAAATACTCAGTTATATTTACAGGAAGAAACGGGAATGACAAAAGTGATTGATCCATGGGGTGGTTCTTATTATGTGGAAGCATTAACGGATCGTTTGATTCAGAGAGCATGGAAGCATATCGATGAAATAGAAAAATTAGGGGGAATGGCAAAGGCAATTGAGACGGGACTTCCTAAAAGGCGAATTGAAGAAGCAGCTGCAAAAAGGCAAGCAATGATTGATTCTGGTCAGGAAAAGATTGTTGGTGTAAATCAGTATGTTTCAGAACATGAAGAAAACCTTGAAATATTAAATGTTGATCATGATGCTGTTACGATGAAACAAATGGAGAGATTGAAAGAGTTAAAGTCCAAGCGTAATGAGATAGAAGTTCAAAGAGCACTGACTACTATCACAGACTCCTGTAAAAATAATAAAGGAAATCTATTAGAACTTGCTGTTGAAGCGGCACGAGTGAGAGCCACGCTTGGGGAAATTTCGATGGCAATTGAAAAGGTAGCAGGCAGACATAAAGCGGTTGTCCATACGATTCGTGGTGTCTATCGATCAGCTTTTGCAAATGAACCATTGATGGATGAAATAAAAGAGTTGACGGATGAATTTCTTGAAAATGAAGGCCGACGACCACGCATTTTAATCGCTAAGATTGGTCAAGACGGACATGATCGAGGTGCTAAGGTGATTGCTACAGCCTTTGCTGACTTAGGGTTTGATGTAGATATTGGTCCACTTTTTCAAACAGCAGCGGAAACAGTGAAACAAGCCATTGAAAATGATGTCCATGCGATTGGAATGAGTTCACTTGCAGGAGGACACAAGACCTTATTGCCGCAAGTCAAGGCAGAATTGCGAAAATGGGGCAGAGAAGATATCGTCATTGTAGTCGGGGGCGTAATCCCTAATCAAGATTATCCCTATCTTTATGAACAAGGGGCTTCTGCAATATTTGGACCAGGTACAGTCATTCCAGAAGCAGCCAAGAAAGTGATCAGGGCGATATATGAAAAACTAGGCTATGAGGAAGTGTAGCATATGAAAGAGAATGACTATGATTCGAAAAGGAACTCATCAGAAAATCATATGCCCAACGAATCTACAAATACAAAACGTATCTTTCAAAAAAGGAAGCCACAGGTTCGTATAACCAATGAAAAATTAATAGAAGGAATATTGGCGGGTGATTGTAGTCTATTATCGCGTGGAATCACCTTAATAGAAAGCAATGCAGAGCACCACTTTGAACAAGCTCAATCTCTATTACAGCAACTTCTTCCGTACACAGGAAACTCTTTGAGAATTGGCATAACAGGAGTACCTGGTGCTGGAAAAAGTACATTTATCGACTGCTTTGGAACTTATTTATGTGAACTCGGTTTAAAAGTAGCTGTACTAGCGATTGACCCAAGTTCCACTGTGAGTGGTGGAAGTATTTTAGGTGATAAAACTCGTATGGACAAATTATCCAACCATCCACGAGCCTTCATTCGCCCGAGCCCATCGTCTGGAAGATTAGGAGGGGTTCATCGAAAAACAAGAGAGACTATTTTGTTATGCGAAGCGTATGGATTTGATATCATTTTAGTTGAAACTGTGGGAGTTGGACAAAGTGAAGTAACCGTTCGAGATATGGTTGATTTTTTCATGCTTCTTGTCTTAACAGGTGCTGGTGACGAGCTGCAAGGAATGAAAAAGGGTATTATCGAACAGGCTGACGCAATTATTGTAAACAAAGCAGATGGTCCTAATAAACAAAATGCGATTACGACGAAAAATGAATATAATCGATTCCTTCATATCCTTCCCCCAGCAACGAGAGGCTGGAGGACGAGGGCTTATACTGCTTCAGCCCTTTATGAAGAAGGGATTCAGGAAGTTTGGCAAATCATTAAAGACTTTGAACAGGTTATAAAGGAAACATCTGTCTTTGAAGAGCGGAGAAGATTGCAGACAAAAGAATGGATGAAAAGCATGATTCTCGACCAACTTCAATTTCATTTTTTTCATCATCAGGAAGTGAAAGAACTTCTTCCAAAACTTGAAAATGAGGTACTTATTGGGCAGACCACGGTTACAAAGGCTGTTGAAGCGTTATTTAAAAATTATATTCAATCATCCTAGCAGGTCATTTCATTGCACATTAAATTAGTTATATTGTTATGATGATAATAGAAGTAATTAAATAATAAGGAGTGTTAAGATGAATATTGATTTTAATCTATTTATGAATGATCATGTTCGCGGAGCGCGACAAGAGATCGTTGATGCAGGATATACAGAATTAAAAACACCTGAAGACGTGGAGAAGGCATTTTCCAACAAAGGGACTACACTTGTGATGATTAATTCTGTTTGTGGTTGTGCTGGTGGAATTGCTCGACCAGTGGCAAGTCATGCTGTCCATTATGATAAACGACCAGATCAGTTAGTAACTGTATTTGCAGGTCAAGACAAGGAAGCAACAGAAAAAGCCCGTTCATACTTCACAGGTTATCCGCCATCCTCACCATCATTTGCGCTACTAAAAGATGGAAAAATACTGAAGATGGTTGAGCGCCATGAAATTGAAGGGCATGAACCTACAGCGGTTATGCAAAAATTACAACAATACTTTGATGAATATTGTGAGGAAGTATAACTTCATTCAGCAGAAATTTGGCGAGCGAATTTGATTCTTTCTAAAAGCGAAAAGTGTCCTAAACAGGATTCTTTTCGCTTTTTTCTGAACCTTAGAACTTTATTTCAAACATCAATTTTGTTGTTGCATATTCAACATTATGTGTTAAAATCCATTTAGATGAATAATTATTCGTGTATAATTTAATTGTAATATATGCGAAATCTGACCATAATAATAAAAGCATTATTGATTTTGAGGAGGAATGATCATGAAGAAATTAATCTCATTGTTATTAATGGGTATTTTAATGGTAGGAATATTAGCAGCATGTGGTACAGGCGGGGAAGAAGCAGAAAATGCTGGAGATAGTAATAAAAAGGTATTGAAAATGGCGACTTCTGCCGATTATGCGCCATTTGAATATATTGATACTAAAGGTTCTGGCGATTTTATGGGGATCGATATTGAGATTGCCAATGCAATTACAGAAAAATTAGGCTATGAACTAGAAATTCAAGATATGGATTTTAGTGGTTTAATCTCGGCCCTTCAAAGTGGACAAGCTGATTTTGTTATGGCTGCCATGTCTGCAACAGAAGATCGTAAAGCAAGTGCAGATTTCAGTGATGTTTATTATACTTCTAAACATGTTGTTGTATCGAAAAAAGACAGTGGAATCCAACAGGTAGAAGACTTAGCAGGTTTAAAAGTTGGAGCTCAATTGGGATCTATTCAAGAGGAGAAGACGAAAGAACTTTCCGAAGCGACTGGATTTACTTATGAAAGTCGAGATCGTGTTCCATTGCTTATTCAAGAAATCATGGCTGGTAATTTAGATGCAGCAATTATCGAAGATACGGTTGCACAAGGGTATCTCGAGAAAAATAAAGAAGTTGAAGGCTTCACAGTTGAAGATGCAGAAGGTGGCTATGCCATTGCCTTTCCGAAAGAAAGTGAATTAACAGAGGAATTTAATAATGCATTAAAAGAAATGATTGACAATGGTGAAATTGATACTATTGTTAAAAAATATTTTAAGTAATAATTTTTGAGATCAAAAACGTTCAGAAGGAATTGTCTCTGAACGTTTTTGTACGTTTACATTCAGAAAGTGTTACTTTTCTGAATAGTATTCTTTCAAAAAACTTTTCATGAGAGGATGGGTATTCAAAATGAATCTTGATTTTTCTGCGGTTCTCCCCTCATTTCCTTATATTTTAAAGGGAGTTTGGGTAACACTGCAAATCGCCTTTTTTGCTGGCATATTTGGGTTTGTATTTGGAATTATTTTATCACTATTTAAAATTAGTAATATTAAAATCTTAAATTGGATTGCTGACCTGTATACGTCGATTTTTCGGGGAACGCCACTTGTGTTGCAGCTAATGATTATTTACTTTGGCTCCCCACAGGTGCTTGGATATCAGATTGAGCCGATTAATGCGGCGGTACTTTCATTTGGATTAAACTCGACTGCCTATATTTCAGAAATCATTCGTGGAGGAATCCAAGGAGTAGATAAAGGGCAAAGTGAAGCAGCAATGGCACTGGGAGTTCCGTATCGTCCAATGATGTTAAATATTGTGTTCCCTCAAGCTCTAAAGAATATTTTGCCTTCATTAATGAATGAGTTTATCACCTTAACAAAGGAATCAGCGATTGTGACAACGATTGGTGTTATGGACATTATGCGTAGGGCCTATCAAGTCGGATCGGATCAATTCCGTTTTATTGAGCCGCTAATATTAGCAGGGATCATTTATTATGTTTTAGTCATGTTGTTAACATTACTTGGAAAAGCTGTCGAAAGGAGAATGAGAAAAAGTGATTAAGGTAGAGGGTTTAGTCAAACATTTCGGCAAGCTTGAGGTTTTAAAAGGGATTTCTACCACAATTCATGAAGGGGAAGTCGTAGCTATTATTGGTCCATCTGGTTCTGGTAAATCGACTTTCCTTCGTTGCTTAAACTTGTTAGAAAAACCGACTGGTGGACATATTTATATTAATCATCAGGATTTAATGGATAAGAAAACCGATATTATGAAAGTAAGACAAAATGTGGGGATGGTATTTCAACATTTCCATCTATTTCCTCATAAAACAGTTATGGAAAATATCACATATGCACCAATGAAAGTAAAAAAAGCATCCAAAGCGGAAGCTGAAAAAAAGGGAATGGAATTATTGACACAAGTTGGCTTGGCAGATAAGGCATCCGTATACCCAAATAGCTTATCAGGTGGTCAAAAGCAACGTGTAGCGATTGCCCGTGCCCTTGCGATGGAACCTAAAATCATGTTATTCGATGAACCAACATCTGCACTAGACCCTGAAATGGTTAAAGAGGTACTCGACGTTATGAAAGCACTCGCAAACTCTGGGATGACGATGGCGATTGTCACGCATGAAATGGGATTTGCCCGTGAAGTAGCTGATCGAGTACTCTTTTTAGATGGTGGCCGGTTGGGCGAAGATTCACCACCAGATGAGTTTTTTACGAATCCCAAAAGTCAACGTGCAAAAGACTTTCTTAAAAAAATACTATAAAAAATTTACAAAAAATGGAAAAGAGTAAAAATAGTCTTTTCCATTTTTTGTTTTGGAATAAATGTTAAACTGAAGGAAAAGATAAATAACAAGGAGAAGAAAAATGAAATTTCGTATTGGTTATCGAACAATTAAAACGGCAGTTGGTGCAGCACTAGCTATTTTAATTGCTCAAAGTTTAGGCTTGGAAAATTACGCTTCAGCTGGTATCTTAACCATTTTATGTATTAAAGTAACGAAGAAAAAATCATTAAGAGCTTCGTGGGATCGAATTCTTGCTTGTCTAATTGGAATGGTCTTTTCCTTTGTCTTCTTTGAATTATTTAGTTATCATCCTCTTGTCATTGGATTATTACTTTTATTTTTTATTCCTACGGTTGTATTGTTTAAGGCTAATGATGGCGTCGCCTCAAGTAGCGTTATCATCCTACATTTTTATTCAGCTGGTGGAGTGACATTTAGTTTTATCGTAAATGAATTATTAATCATTATGATTGGAATTGGTGTCGCTTTAATCGCTAACCTATATATGCCAAGTGTAGATAATAAAATTAAAGAATATCAGCAAAAAGTCGAAGAATAATTTTAAAATTATATTTTTAGAGATTGTTCATTTTTTACGTTTTGGTGATCATAATTGGGATGGGAAAGAAATTACTGAAACATTTCAGTTAATTAATGAAGCAAAGGCGATAACAACAAGAGAAATGGAAAATCAATTTGTACATAATGAGGAAGTAAATTTATACTATAAATACTTTGAAATTAGAGAAAAGCAATTTGAAATTATTGAGAGAGTACTGCCGAATATTTCTTCAATTCCCCATACCGTCCCACAAGGAAAAATCATTGCCGATTTTATTGAAGAACTTTCCGAACATATAAATGCTGGGAATACAGTGGATATTTATTTAGAAAAACTGAACACGATGTATACTACTTTTAAAAATATGGATTTACCAAAAACAAGGGAAAACTTTGAAATTCGTGCAGCATTATTTCATTTTATTAATGAAATGGAACAGTATTTATTGGTTAAACAATCGTTCAAGGGCATATACAAACAAAATAATAAGAATGAAAAGCTCGTAAGTGAAGATTGAGTAAAAAAATCTATGATTTACAGAACTTACAATCTAATATGGTCCAAAAAAATAGGGAGCTGTTTAATAACAGTTCCCTATTTTTGGGTTCCCAAGTATTAAATAAACATTAAAATTCCCGTTAGTACGGTAGAAGCTAACATGGCAAAAATCATTAGGTAAATAATGATTTTACCTGCTTTTCTTTTTTTCTTAGACAAATGGCTTCCCTCCAAAATTCCTATACTTGTCCATGATTTCTTCAGTAAGATTAATTAAATGGATATGTTCATACGTTTTATTTTACAAGGAATAAAGTTTTTGGACAACTATTAGAAGAAAGATGGATTATTTTACTTTTATACTGAATATTATGATTATAATACAGAATTTCTACTATTAATCATAAGGATGATTGGGATGATCAAAAGAGTAGATCATATTGGAATTGCCGTCCATTCAATTGATGCAATGCTACCCTTTTATACAGAAATATTAAAACTTAAATTATTACGGATTGAAGAGGTTAAAACGCAATTCGTAAAAGTGGCCTTTTTAGATGCAGGAGAAACAAAGCTTGAACTATTAGAACCAACAAGTCCTGAAAGTGTCATCGCTAAATTTATCAAAAAAAATGGACAAGGAATTCATCATATTGCACTAGCTGTTGAATCTATTTCTGATCGTATTGTTCAGTTGCAAGAGAACGGGATTGTCATGGTTGATCAACATCCAAGAAAAGGTGGGGGTGATGCGGAAATTGCCTTTATCCACCCAACCTCATCAGGCAGTGTTTTGATTGAATTATGCGAAAAGAAAGAAATAGGGCATGGCAAAAATGGATATTTACGATGAAATCCATGAATTATATGAGCGGAAATTAGATGCTCGGCTTGGTGGTGGCGATGGGAGAGTGGATAAACAGCACGAAAAGGGGAAATTAACAGCAAGGGAACGTGTTGATTTATTGTTAGATCCTGGATCGTTCGTTGAGTTCAACTCGTTTATTGAACATAATTGCCATGATTTTGGCTTAAGCGGGGAAAAGATTCCTGGTGATGGAGTCGTAACAGGATATGGAAAAGTAAATGGCCGTCCCATTTATTTATTTGCCCAGGATTTTACTGTCTTTGGAGGGGCAGTGGGTGAAATGCATGCGAAAAAAATTACAACGGTTATGGATTTAGCAGCAAAAAATGGCGCTCCATTTATTGGGTTAAATGACTCGGGAGGAGCTAGAATCCAAGAAGGTGTTGTTTCATTGGATGGGTACGGACAGATTTTTTATAGAAATTCGATTTATTCGGGGGTTATCCCACAAATCTCGGTGATTATGGGACCTTGTGCTGGCGGTGCCGTTTATTCACCAGCAATCACTGATTTTGTCTTTATGGTAGAAAAAACAAGCCAAATGTTTATTACAGGTCCAAAAGTAATTGAAGCCGTGACAGGTGAAAAAATTTCGTCTGAAGATCTCGGTGGTGCAAAAGTGCATAACGCGATTAGTGGGAATGCCCATTTTCGCGGAGAAACAGAAGAGGAAGTATTGAAACAAGTTCGAAAACTATTAAGCTATCTTCCACAAAATAATCAAGAAAAACCTCCATCAAGTCCTGATCATTCTGTTGATGACTATCGCCCAGAGCTAATCAATGTCATCCCATTTGATAGCAATCGTCCATATGATGTCAGAAAGGTCATCCATCAAGTAGTCGATCACGATTCCTTTTTAGAAATTCAACAGGATTTTGCCAAAAATATGGTTATAGGCTTAAGCCGAATAAAAGGGGACGTTGTGGGCTTAGTTTGTAATCAACCTAAACAGATGGCAGGAGGCCTTGATATCAACTCGTCTGATAAAGCGGCAAGATTTATCCGTTTCTGTGATTCTTTTCAAATACCTATCATTACTTTTGAAGATGTAACCGGTTTTTTACCTGGTATTAAGCAAGAACATGGAGGAATCATCAGACATGGAGCTAAAATTTTGTATGCGTATTCAGAAGCAACGGTGCCAAAGCTTACCGTTATTTTACGAAAAGCATATGGCGGTGCTTATGTAGCTTTAAATAGTAAATCAATTGGGGCGGACCTTGTGTTTGCGTGGCCAAATGCAGAAATTGCGGTGATGGGCCCACAGGGAGCGGCTAATATTATTTTTGCAAAAGAGATTAATCAATCGGCGAATCCTGAAGAAACAAGGGCAAAAAAGATAAAGGAATACAGAGAAAAGTTTGCTAATCCATATGTAGCTGCAAGTAAAGGAATGGTTGACGATGTTATTGATCCAAGAGATACAAGAATAAAAATTATTCAGGGTTTAGAAATCTTAAAAAATAAACAGGAATCAAGGCCGTCAAAAAAACACGGAAACATTCCTCTTTAACGGAGATGAAAGGAAATCAGTGAAATTCAATCTACAGATTTCCTTCATTTCCTGTTCTATTCAATTTGTCCTCATTTGAAGGTCACTGAATAAAAGGAGTATACTAGGAAAGAAAATGTAAGTTAAGGAGTCGTTGATAACATGGTAAATCAAGAACGTTTATTAAATGAATTTTTGGAATTAGTTCAAATTGATTCTGAGACTAAATTTGAAACAGAAATTGCAAAAGTATTAAAACAAAAGTTTACCGATTTAGGTGTAGAAGTGTTTGAGGATGATACAACTTCCATCACAGGACACGGTGCAGGAAATTTAATTTGTACTTTAAAAGGGACAAAAGAGGGTGTAGATCCGATTTACTTCACTTCACATATGGATACAGTAGTTCCGGCAAAAGGTGTTAAGCCAACGATTAAAGACGGATATGTTGTAACAGATGGAAGTACGATACTTGGTGCTGACGATAAAACTGGTTTGTCAGTCATGTTGGAGACCATAAGAATCTTGAAAGAACAAAAATATTCCACATGGAGATATTCAATTTATTATAACCGTTGGTGAAGAATCTGGGTTAGTCGGGGCAAAAGCTCTCGATCGTTCCTTAATTAAAGCAAAATATGGGTATGCTCTTGATAGTGATGGGAAAGTAGGGAATATCATTGTTGCAGCACCAACTCAAGCACAAATGAAGGCAACGATACTTGGGAAAACAGCTCACGCTGGTGTAGCCCCTGAAAAAGGTGTATCAGCTATTACAATGGCAGCAAGAGCAATTTCCAAAATGCCTCTTGGCAGAATTGATGAAGAAACAACAGCAAATATTGGTCGCTTTGCAGGTGGACAGGCTACAAATATTGTTTGTGATCATGTTGAAATATTAGCGGAAGCTCGTTCGCTTATTCCTGAAAAAATGGAAGCACAAGTCAAAAAAATGAAAGAGGCCTTTGAAACCGTTGCTAAGGATATGGGCGGTAAGGCTGAGGTTGAAGTAAAAGTCATGTATCCTGGTTTTAAATTTGGTGAGGGCGATCATGTTGTTCAAGTGGCCAAAAAAGCTGCAGCAAAAATTGGTCGTAGCAGTGAATTATTACAAAAGTGGTGGCGGAAGTGATGCAAACGTCATTGCAGGATTTGATATTCCAACAGTAAACTTAGCGGTTGGATATGAAGAAATTCATACAACAAATGAAAGAATGCCTCTTGAAGAATTATATAAGCTGGCAGAAATGACAGTTGCCATTATCCAAGAAGTAGCAGGAGAGTAGCAAAGGGGTAGAAAAGAGTAGGGCTCACGATTTTGTGAGTCTTTTTTGTTTTCATGATAAAATGAAGATAATGAAATGGGATGTATGATTCTAAAGGTGGTTTTTATGAAGGAAATGTATCCAAAAAATGGACGAGTGATTTTACATGTGGATATGAATAGTTTTTATGCTTCTGTTGAGATGGCCTATAATCCGTACCCTTAAGGGAAAACCGCTTGCGATTGCAGGGAATCCCGAGGAACGCAGAGGAATAATAGTCACATGTAGTTATGAGGCAAGAAAATTTGGTGTCAAAACAACCATGCCCCTTTGGGAAGCAAAAAAACTTTGCCCTAGTCTTATCGTGATGACGCCTAACTTTGAACGATATCGAGCAGCATCTAGAGGGATGTTTGATATTCTCCTGCAATATTCTGACCTCGTTGAACCAGTATCGATTGATGAAGGCTATGTTGATATAACCGACAGTTTCGAACTGGGCACACCACTCGCAATTGCAGAGCATATCCAAAAACAAGTATTAAATGAATTAGATTTGCCTTGTAGTATTGGAGTGGCTCCAAATCGATTTTTAGCCAAGATGGCTTCAGATATGAAAAAACCTCTAGGCATTACCGTTTTACGGAAACGTGATGTCAAAAAAATCCTCTGGCCACTACCTGTCGTTGAAATGCATGGGATAGGGAAAAAATCAGCTGAGAAACTGAAAACAATCGATATTTTTACGATTAAAGATTTGGCAGAGGCAAATGAAATTCAATTAAAAGCAATCCTTGGCATCAACGGAATTCGCTTAAAAGAGAGAGCCAATGGCGAGGATAATCGACCAGTTGATCCGCAGGCAGCAAATGAGTTTAAAAGTGTTGGAAATTCAACGACGTTACCTAGTGACATAACCAATCAACAAGAACTTCTGAAAGTACTAGAACAATTAACGGAAAAGGTTATCGCACGATTGAAACGTAAGAAAGTAATGGCAACAGGGGTAGGGATTACGATCCGCTATAAAAACCGTAAAACAATCACTAGGAGTAAAAAGATTTTGAATCCAATTGGTGTGTTTGATGAGTTGTTTCCTGTATGTAAAGAATTATTCTTGAAAAATTGGAATGGGGAACCTGTTCGTCTGCTAGGGGTAACAGCGTCAGAGCTTGTTGATAAAGCACAATGCAGTTAAACAACTGGACCTTTTTTCTTATGAGAAAGATGCAAAAAAAGAGCCTTTAATCAATACTGTCAATCAACTGCGATCCAAATTTGGTGACAAGATCATTGAAAAGGCTTTAGATAAAAGAGTCGAAAAGAATAAAGGTGCAAAAAATATCTCTGAAACTAGCTTTAGCAAAGACTTTTTAGATTTTTTTAATAAGGAATAATTATCCTTTAATGAAGAAAATCGAATCCTAAATTTTAGGATTCGATTATTTGCGTATTTCGACAAAAATTGCTAAAGTAAAATGGATTCTTAAGGGGACACGATACATACATAGGTAAGTAAGAAGGGATGTAAAAAGATGACAAAACAACAGTTTGGTGTAGTTGGAATGGCTGTTATGGGTAAAAACTTGGCGATGAATATAGAGTCAAGAGGATACTCTGTTGCGATCTATAACCGTTCTAGAGAAAAAACAGATGAAGTCTTAGCTGAAACAAAAGGAAAAAACTTTCAAGGTACATACTCGATTGAGGAATTTGTCCAAGCATTAGAAACCCCTCGAAAAATCATGTTAATGGTTAAAGCAGGTTCACCAACTGATGCGACAATTGAACAATTAATCCCGTATTTAGATAGGGGAGATATATTAATAGACGGTGGAAATACATTCTTTAAGGATACACAACGGCGTAATCAGAGATTAAGTGAACTTGGCATTCACTTCATCGGTACAGGTGTATCAGGTGGGGAAGAAGGCGCATTAAAAGGACCTTCTATCATGCCTGGTGGACAAAAAGAAGCATACGAACTAGTGGCACCGATTTTTAAAGATATTTCTGCCAAAGTAAATGGTGATCCTTGTACGACCTATATCGGTCCAGATGGCGCAGGCCACTATGTAAAAATGGTTCACAATGGGATCGAATATGGTGATATGCAACTTATTTGTGAAGCCTATTTTCTTTTGAAACATGTACTTGGTTTAAATGCAACGGAGCTTCATGAAGTATTTACAGAGTGGAATAAAGGCGAGTTAGATAGTTATTTAATTGAAATTACTGCAGATATTTTTACAGAAGTAGATGAGGAAACTGGAAAACCACTTGTAGATATGATTCTAGATACAGCTGGTCAAAAAGGTACCGGAAAATGGACAAGTCAAAACTCACTTGATTTAGGTGTTCCACTTCCAATCATTACGGAATCTGTTTATGCTCGTTTCATTTCTGCCATGAAAGAAGAGCGCGTTGCAGCAAGCAAGGTCCTAACTGGTCCTGATTCAAAACCATTCACAGGTGATAAGCAAGCTTTCATCGAGTCAGTAAGAAAAGCATTGTATATGAGCAAAATTTGTTCGTATGCACAAGGTTTTGCGCAAATGAGAGCAGCATCTGAAGAATATCAATGGGATCTACAATATGGTGATATTGCGATGATTTTCCGTGGCGGATGTATCATTAGAGCTCAATTTTTGCAAAAAATAAAAGAAGCCTATGATCGTGATCCAGGTTTGAAAAATCTTCTGCTTGATTCATACTTTAAAGAGATTGTTGAAAGTTATCAGTATGCATTACGTGATATTGTTGCACAAGCTGTTCAATCTGGAATTCCTGTTCCATGTTTTTCATCAGCTCTTGCTTATTACGATAGTTACCGAACAGACACATTACCAGCTAATTTATTACAAGCACAACGCGATTATTTTGGTGCACACACCTACCAACGTATTGACCGTGAAGGAATTTTTCATACACAATGGATTCAAGAATAGTAACAACGAAAAAACTCTTTGCAGCATTGCAAAGAGTTTTTGTATGAAGGCTCATTATACAAGATTCAACATCAAGGTTTGTAATCGGCCACCAGAAGAATCCATCTCTTGCTAATAAAATGTCACTTTCCTTTGGTCCTGAAGAACCTGCTTCATAGTTAGGGAAGTTTGCATATGTGCTTTGCCATACATCTGAGATGTTATCAACAAAATTCCATGAGAATGATACTTCATCCCAATGAGTAAAGTTTGTCGCATCTCCTTGCATGCAATCGTACAATAAACGTTCATAGGCCTCAGGCGTATTGATGCCGTTAATTCCTTTATTGGCATAAGCTTAATTTTACGGCTGTTGCATCCATACCATGTCCAGCCTTTTTGGCGTTTAAATGAAGGGTAATTCCTTCTTCTGGTTGAATATGAATAACAAGCAAATTTGGATTCAACGTTTGTTCTGTTTTATAATAAAGATTCATTGGGATATCTTTAAATTGAACGACTATTTTCGTTGACTTTGCTTTTAATCTTTTTCCTGTCCGGATATAGAAAGGAACCCCTGCCCAGCGGAAATTATCAATCAATAGTTTACCAGCAACAAACGTTTCCGTGTTTGATTCGGGGTCCACCATTTGCTCACTTCGATAGCCAGGGACTAGATTGCCGCCAAGGTAGCCTGGACCATACTGACCACGTACAAAGGTTTGCTTCACTTCATCACCTTTTATAGGACGCATGGCACGGAAGACTTTTACTTTTTCAGAACGGATTTCATCTGTGTTTAATCGGATAGGTGGTTCCATGGCAAGTAGTGCCACCATTTGTAACATATGGTTTTGTACCATATCACGAAGGGCTCCGCTTTTTTCATAATAACGTCCGCGTTCTTCTACTCCGAGCGTTTCACTTGAAGTAATTTGGATATTAGAAATATAACGATTATTCCACAATGGTTCAAAAATCGCATTGGCAAATCGAATCACTTCAATGTTTTGCACCATTTCTTTTCCAAGATAATGGTCAATCCGGTAGATTTCTTCTTCATCAAATGCGGTTCTAATTTGGTTATTTAATTCTCTTGCAGATTCTAAGTCATGACCAAAAGGCTTCTCGATGACAAGACGTTTGAATCCTTGTACATTTGTCAGACCATCTTCTTTTAAATGAGTGGCGATGGTTCCAAAGAATTCTGGTGCCATGGCCAAATAAAAAATTCGATTTCCACCTGTTTCATAATGTTCATCTAAATCTGAGATAATCTCATTTAACGCAGTATAAGAAGCTGAGTCTGTTACATCATGTGAATGATAATAAAAATGAGAAGCAAATTCATTCATCTTTTCTTGATCATCGGTTACAGATTGAATAGATTTGATCACATTATTTTTAAATTCATCATTAGAAAGGGACCTTCTTGCCACACCAACTATTGCAGTATTCTTTGAAAGTTTTCCCTTCGTAAATAAATTATAAAGGGATGGAAATAATTTTCGATTAGCTAAATCTCCTGTAGCGCCAAAAATGACAAGAAGTGCTGCAGGGTTTTCGTTTTGATTCATGGTGTTAAACCTCTTTTCATTCATTTATATTAAAAAGTTATTTGTAAAATAAACAGACTTGATACCGTTGAATTTTAACGATATCCTTCGAAATATGCAAATCCTTTGTTTAAAAGATTATTAATAAAGGTTTGTAAAGTGTGTTGTTAAAATCAAAGGCCGATTTTAACGTAGAAATAGCATTTGTGGTTAGGAGTAGATGTATGATGGAAATATTTTTCCTAGGAACGGGTGCAGGAATTCCTGCAAAATTAAGGAATGTAACATCAATTGTACTAAAACTTTTAGATGAACGTGGAACAATCTGGTTATTTGATTGTGGGGAAGCCACACAACATCAAATATTACATACATCGATTAAACCTTCACGCCTTGAAAAAATTTTTATTACTCATATGCATGGTGATCATATTTATGGATTACCAGGCTTACTTTCAAGTCGTTCCTTCCAGGGTGGTGAAACCGATGTTACGGTATATGGTCCTAAGGGGATTAAGGAATATATTGAGACAAGTTTAAAGGTGAGTGGAACTTATTTAACGTATTCTTTAGAAATTATCGAAATAAGCGAAGGAATTATTTTTGAAGACGAGCAATTTATTGTAGAAGCGGGGTTGTTAGATCATGGAATTCCATCTTATGGATTTCGGATTGTCGAGAAAGATCTTCCAGGGACGTTATTAGTAGATAAATTACAGGAAATTGGGATCAAGCCTGGTCCCATTTATAAACAAATTAAAAATGGAGAAATCGTTACACTTGATGATGGTACGGTTATTGATCCAACCCGTTTTGTGGGGCATAAGCAAAAAGGCAGAATTGTAACGATATTAGGTGATACGAGAGCTTGCGAGAGTGCTAAACGGTTGTCATTACATGCCGATTTACTTATCCATGAAGCGACATTTGCACAAGGTGAAGAAAGTATGGCTTCAAATTATTTTCATTGTACAACCAGTCAAGCTGCACAAATAGCAAAAGAAGCAGATGTAAAAAGTCTTTGTCTTACACATATTAGTTCTCGTTATGATCGGGAAGCAGCTCAAGAACTTTTAAAACAAGCAAAAAATGTTTTTCCTGAAACGGATATGGCTCATGATTTTAAATCGATAAAAATTACACGATAAGTTTATTAGGATTGTTGTATTTTAACATACAAATTTAATGAACCATGTAAAAATAGAAGGTGGGAAAAATGGTAAAACATAAAAGATTACAACATAAAAATGTAATCATTACAGGCGCTTCAAGTGGAGTTGGACTTGCACTTGCAGAAAAATGTGCGCAAAATGGCGCAAACTTAGTTCTACTTGCAAGAAGGTTGGATGTATTGGAAAAGGTTCAAGATGACTTACAAACACGTTATTCTGCAAATGTGAAGGTGTATAAATTGGATGTTTCGGATACAGATGAAATCAAAATGGTCTTTGGGCAGATCATCGACGAAATGAACCATATTGATATTCTTGTAAACAATGCAGGTTATGGGATATTTCGATCCGCACATGAATTATCGATTGAAGAGATCAAAAGGATGTTCCAAGTGAATGTTCTTGGTTTAATAGCTTGCACCAACATGGTACTTCCTTTCATGTTGAAACAAAAACAAGGGCATATTATCAATATCGCTTCACAGGCTGGGAAAATCGCCACTCCAAAATCAAGTGCATATGCTGCGACAAAACATGCAGTATTAGGCTTTACCAATAGCTTAAGGATGGAAGTGAGCGATCAGAATATAAATGTGACAGCTGTCAACCCAGGACCGATCGAAACGAACTTTTTTTCGATTGCAGATGAAACGGGTTCATATGTCAAAAGCGTAAAAAGATTTATCATTACACCAGAGTATGTTGCTAGTAAAATAGTGAATGCAATGTTAACAAGAACAAGAGAAATGAATCTACCTCGTTGGATGAGTGCTGGGAATGTTTTGTACACGCTATTTCCTCGTTTATTTGAAAAAATTGGGAAAGCCATTTTTAAGTAAGAAGTGAAAAAAGACAGTTCCATTGTGGTTTTGACCAAATGGAACTGTCTTTTATTAGTTTCCTATGCTTAGAGTATTCTCTTTTCTGAACCTGTACCTTGTAGAAGAAATATAGTACTAAAGCAATCATTGATAAAAGTACACCTGAAATATAAGGTAAGCCGATTGAGATTTCGTAAAGCAATCCGCCTATAATCGGTCCAATGATTCGACCTAAAGAATCAAAAGAAGATAATAACCCGGTTTTCCCTCCATGCCCTGTTCCAGAACTTTTGGTTAATAAGGCTGAAACAGTTGGTCGAATGACGCCATTACCAACTCCGAAAATGGTTAAGTAAATCGCTGCAGTTAGGAAGTTTTGTGTGAATAAAATAAGGAAAAATCCAATTGCTGATATGATAATTCCTGATGTAATGACTACACCCTCACCATACTTTTTGGTGAACCTTCCGATTAATCCCCCTTGAACAAATGCACTTGCTAATCCCATGATCATGAATATATAACCGAGTTCCACTGTACCGAGATTTGCCTTAACGGCAGCAAAGTAAGCAAACGTGGCTTCTAGGCCAGCAAGGGATAGTGAGATAAAAAGTTGGAGAAAAAATAACATGGACTGTGTACTGTTAAATTCGCTCCATATTGATGTTTTCTTCGCATGGTCTTGATTTCGATTTTCCACTGTTAAAGATTCCTTTAGTATAAACCAAACGACAAAAAAGGTTACTAAAGCAAGTGTTCCAGCAACGTAAAAAGGGGTACTTAAACTGACCTTTGAAAAAATCCCTCCGATTGCGGGACCAAAGACGAAACCCAATCCGGTTGCTGCTCCAATGATTCCCATTCCCTTGCTACGATTTTCAGGGGTAGTGATATCGGCTACATAGGCCATTGCAGTAGGCATATTTGCGCTTGATAAGATTCCCCCAAGGATTCTTGCAACAAATAGCATCCAAAGTTCGGTTGAAATTCCAGTTAAGAAAAAGGAAATCGCTAATCCTAATATTCCAATCATAATAACCGGCTTACGACCGATTCGGTCTGAAACGCGTCCCCACATAGGTGCAAATATTAATTGTGTTAGAGAATATACAGCCATCAGTAAGCCTAATTGTGTTGGTGAAGCCCCTATCTCTTCAGCATAGAAAGGGAGAACCGGGATAATAATGCCAAAGCCTGCCATAACAAGAAACATGACGGCAAATAATATCGGTAATGCTTTTTTAGTTTGATTCAAAAATTATCAACTCCGTTTCTCGACTATTATAATGATTTCAACGGTTAACAGTCAATTTTTATTAAGGCTCTTTTCTCAAATTTTGTTGTTTTTGGATAGAAAAGAGCTGATTGTCCTTGTACTCACGTTGATATTGGACTTTATTTTTGAGAAAGGCTGCAAATTTTATACGAAGGTACAAAATTGCTTATATCTACGTTAAAATCGGCCTTTGGATTTTAACAACAAACTTTACAAAAATATCCTATATACAAAGAAATAGATAAAGATTTTGTTATCGAAAGATTTTGTAATATAAGAATAATTTCTAAGGGGTATGACGAGATTATTTTATGGTAATCTAATCTAGTAACGTACTAAAGGAATTTATACATTATTATTATAAGGTGGTTTAGTTATGAAGAAATATTTATTAACTGACAGGCATCATGATTGTAACTTTATTAGCTCTATTAGTCGGATGCTCTAATGCAAATGAAGATAGTAAAGATGCAAATTCAGCAACAGATAAAGAAAAATTAATCGTCGGTATTGATGATGCATTTGCTCCAATGGGATTCCGAGATGAAAATAATGAAATTGTTGGCTTTGATATTGATCTAGCAAAGGCGACGGGAGAAGAAATGGGCAAGGAAGTAGTATTCCAACCAATTGATTGGAGTTCAAAAGAATCTGAATTAAGCAGTGGACGAATTCATTTAATCTGGAATGGTTATACCATTACAGAAGAAAGAGCAAAAAAAGTCTTACTTACAAAGCCTTATTTGGCCAATAACCAAGTAATTGTTACGTTAAAAGATTCTGATATTGAAAAACTAGATGATTTAAAGGGTAAAGAAATTGGTATTCAAGCTCAATCCTCAGCAGTTGATGCTTGGAATGATTCGCCTGTTAGCAAAGAAGTAGCAGGTTTACATGAATATAAAACAAATGATCTTGCTTTAATGGATTTAGAAAACAAACGTGTTGATGCTGTTGTCATTGATGAAGTGGTTGTGAATTATAAAATGACGAAAAAACCAGATACATTTAAGGTTTTGGATGAAAAGTTAGCACCTGAAGAATATGCGGTTGGTGTAGCTAAAGGCAATGAGGAATTGTTGAATGAACTTCAAACAGCTATTGATGCATTGATTGCAGACGGAACTGCAGCTCAAATTTCAGAAGAATGGTTTGGAGAAGACAAAGTATTGAAATAGTCTTTTCAAAGTAGATGAAACAAATAGAAGGCAAACAGGATTTCCTTTGGAAACCCTGTTTTGTTTTGGAGGAGTCACACATGTCTTTCGATTATCTGATTACGATTCTAAAGCCTATGTTAGTAGGGGCACAGACAACGATCCTTTTATTTATTATCGCGATTGTTGTGTCTATTCCATTAGGTTTTGTTTTAACTTTAGCATTAAGAAGCAGTATTAAACCAATCTCATGGCTTGCTCAAATTTATATTTATATCATGCGTGGTACTCCGCTATTGTTACAGTTATTAATTATCACATTTGGTTTACCAATGATTCCGGTGATTGGAGAATATTTAATTTTAGATCGATTTGTTGCAGCCACACTTGGGTTTATCCTCAATTATGCGGCTTATTTTGCTGAGATTTTTCGTGGTGGTCTATTGGCAATCGATAAGGGTCAGTACGAAGCGGCAAAGGTACTTGGTTTTAATAAATGGCAGACGACTATAAAAATTATTCTACCTCAAATGTTCCGGATTGCCCTTCCATCTGTTGCGAATGAATCGATTACGTTAGTGAAGGATACGGCGTTACTTTATGCAGTGGCTGTTCCAGAGTTGTTACATTTTGCACAAACAGCTGTTAATCGTGATTTTACGATCATTCCTTTCTTTGTTGCAGGAGTTATTTATTTAATCATGACGATTATATTATCGATGTTCTTTAAGTGGTTGGAAAAGCGATTTAAATTCGAATAAAAGGGAGTAGTTATTGTGGCAATCATTGAGGTAACAGGTCTAAAAAAATCTTATGGGAACTTAGACGTGTTAAAACAAATTACTTTTGAAGTAGAGAAAAATGATGTCATTGCTGTAATCGGTCCATCTGGTTCTGGGAAAAGTACCATGCTTCGCGGTTTAATCAATCTTGAAGAGATAGATGGAGGAAGTATTCGTGTTTCTGGTGATTATTTGGTGAAGGACGGCATTTATTCATCACCACAGGAGATTAAGAAAATTACGGCAAGAATGGGAATGGTCTTTCAGCATTTCAATCTTTTTCCACACTTAACCGTAAAGGAAAATCTTGAACTTGCTCCTAAAATGGTCAAAAAAGAATCGAATGCAATGGTACAGCAAAGAAGTAAAGCGATTATGGAGAAAATTGGCTTGACGAATCGTGCAAATGTTTATCCAGCCAATTTATCTGGAGGTCAGAAGCAAAGGGTTGCGATTGCTAGAGCACTTATGATGGATCCCGAAATATTGCTTTTTGATGAGCCTACCTCTGCCTTAGATCCTGAATTAACAGGCGAAGTCCTGCAGGTCATGAAAGATCTAGCACAGGAGCATATGACCATGGTCGTTGTGACTCATGAAATGGAGTTTGCAAGAGAAGTAGCAAACAAAGCGATATTTATGGATGAAGGTGAAATAGTTGAATCAGGAAACCCGCAGGATTTATTCCTACAGCCTAAGTTTGATCGTACGAAGGCATTCTTAAATCGAAGTCTAAAAAAATAATTGTATTTACAACCAATAAGGCTTTTTCCTTATTGGTTTTTTTGCTCTGTTTATGTTCGAAAATGTCTCTTTTTGCCATTTAACTTTTTTATAATCTTAATTGCTTTATCTTGTAAAAAATTCGGTATTTTATTAAAATAATTTATTTTTATGTTCAATTTTTAACAATTTGATGTATAATATTAATTGTAAATAAATTGTAAGTGATAAAAGTCACTTAAGTATTGAAGTATTTGAGTTTTTATAAAGTGTCATAAAAAGTTCATTGTAAGCGTTATAATAACTTTTATTGTAAAGGAGAAATATCATATGTCAGAAACTAGTACTCTAGAAAAAAATTCTGAACTACAAAACTTGTCTAAAAGACAAGAACAGCTTGACATTCTCGACCATCTATTAAAGCCTGAAGTACAAAATTCCTTGAATGCTTTAGTAGAGCAACTTCCTAAACTTACAGAAATGGTGACTGTTTTAACAGAATATTATGATGTTGCGCAATCTCTTGCAACAGATGAAGTTCTTAAAAATGATACGGTTGGTGCGATTAAGGAAGTAGCAGAACCGGTTATTGGTACTGTTAAAAATGTTGCAGCTACAGCTATTGAAGCGAAAGACCGTGCAGAGGGTCGTACTGAAGTGATTGGTCTATTTGGCATGTTGAAAATGCTCAAAGATCCACAAGCACAAAAGTTGTTTCGTTTTATGCAATCATACCTTGAAATTTTATCAGAACGTGAAAGTGAAAAGAAGTATTAAGCTAAAGAATTATTAAGTTTAAGGACGGGGGTTTTTTTATGTCAAAACATATTGTGGTTTTAGGGGCAGGTTACGGTGGAGTACTTTCTGCTTTAACCCTTCGTAAATATTTAAATCGTAATGAAGCATATGTCACGGTAGTCAATCAATATCCTACACATCAGATTATTACTGAACTACATCGTCTTGCAGGTGGATCTACTACAGAGAAAGCGATAGCACTTCCACTAGACAAACTTTTTAAAGGGAAAGATATTGATCTCAAAATTGCAAAGGTTGATACTTTCTCAGTCGATAAAAAGGAAGTATCTCTTTCTGATGGTTCTACTTTAACCTATGATGTACTTGTTGTTGCGCTTGGAAGTAAAACCGCTTATTTTGGTATTCCAGGACTTGAAGAAAACAGTCTGGTTTTAAAATCTGTTGAGGATGCAAACCATATTTATCAACATATTGTTGGACGTATTCGTGAATATGCCCAAACTAAAAATGAAGCGGATGCTACGATTCTAATCGGTGGTGGCGGTTTAACTGGTGTTGAACTAGTTGGCGAACTCATTGATCATCTGCCAAATGTGGCTAAACAATATGGTGTAGATCCGAAAGAATTAAAAATTAAATTGGTTGAAGCAGGTCCAAAAATACTTCCTGTTTTACCTGATCATCTTATCGAACGTGCACAGTCTAGTTTAGAAGCACGTGGTGTTGAATTCCTAATTGGTCTTCCTGTAACAGGAGTAGAAGGGAATGAAATTTCATTAAAAGATGGCAGCAAAATTGTCGCTAATACTTTTGTTTGGACGGGTGGCGTTCAAGCACTTCCAGTTGTTGCGGAATCTGGACTTGAAGTCGATCGCGGTAAAGCGACAGTGAATGAATTCCTTCAATCAAAATCTCACCAGGATGTATTTGTTGTGGGTGATAGTGCAGTGGCATTCCCTCCAGAAGGTGGACGCCCATATGCGCCAACTGCTCAAAATGCATGGCAAATGGGTGAATTAGTTGGTTATAACTTATTTGCCTACTTGAATGATAAAACAATGGAGAAATTTGCTCCGATTAACTCTGGAACACTTGCAAGTCTTGGACGTAAAGACGCTGTTGCTGAAGTGGGCGGAAACTCGACACCACTTAAAGGCGTACCAGCATCATTAATAAAAGAAGCGAGCAATCTTCGTTATTTATCACATATTAAAGGATTATTTGCGTTGGCATATTAATTCCCTGACTCACACATTTTATAAATAGGCTGTCACATTAGAAGGTTAACCTCTTATGTGACAGCCTATTTTGTTTAACCATCCATGTTATAGAAAATTTTTAATAAATTACATGTAAATTTATTGACAGATTTTCATTAATCATGTTATAGTTATTTGTTAAAATATTTTAATTGTGATACCATATATATATGAATATATATGGGGGTGCATAATTTGTTCCAAATTGGCGACAAAGTTTTCTATCCTTTGCATGGTGCAGGAATCATTAATGCCATTGAAGAGAAGGAAGTCTTAGGGAAAACACAAGAATATTACGTGATCCATATTCCTATTTCTAAGATGGATGTCATGATTCCAATCAGTAGAATTCAAAAATCTGGTATCCGCTCCATTACTGAAAAAGACATGATGAAAGAAATATTGGATGAATTTCATCATGATGAGACAGGTGATACGCTTCCATGGAAAGAAAGATATCTCCTAAATATGGAAAAAATGAAAACTGGGGAAATGAATGATTCGGCTGATGTTGTCCATAATCTTTTATTGCGTAGTAAGGAAAAAACACTCAATACAACTGAAAGACAAATGTTAAATCAAGCGCGAAGAAATTTAATTAGTGAAATTGTTTTAATCACCAATCTTACTGAAGATCAGGCTACAGACTTATTGAAAATATCATAATCGATTTCTATTTTCATTACTGATTTTTATAGATCCCATACCAATAAGCATCAAACGAAGAAGGAAGGGAGAATTCTCTTCTTTTTTTGTTCTGTGCTATAATGTGGGTATAGAAACTCTTTGTCAGTTGATCTATTTTCGATATTTAAAAAAGGGGCTGAACTGAATGGATAAGATTGAAATTACGTTGAAGGACAAGAAGAAATTAATCAAGGGGTTCATTTTTAAAATGGCGGTTTTTGCTCCGTTTAAAGTGATCCATGTCAAAACGGATAGTCATAAGGATTATTACCTTGTTTACTTTCATGATTCTCTTGTTTATGGTGATGCATTAGAGAGTATTGGCTTAGATTCATTTATCAATCATGTATTTGATAAAGGGATTGTTTTAGAATCCAACCATCCATTTTTGTCCGTTATCCTCCCCGAAGAAATGGTATTGCTTCCAAATAAAAACAAACTTTTTTCGATACTTCAAAATCAATATACCCTCTTAGAAGTAACCTATCTTACTACCACTCTTGACTCATTTTTTACGAAAGATCAGTTAATGAATATCATGGATAAAATTTATTTCCATTATCGAAGAAATGGTAAATTTTTTAAAGCTTTTCAAATTCTTAATGTATTACTAACCTTTTCTCCGCAAAATACTTCAACAAAAGATCGCTTTCATGCAAAAGAATATTATTCTTATGCGGATTTTTATCGTTCCTCTCCTCTTTCTGAGATTTATCAAAAAGATCCTCTATATGTTGAGTTACACTGCTTCAACAATCGTTTTAATCCAGATGAAAATGAAAGGTATAAGAACCTATTAACGGAACAAAATCGTTCCAAAGAGTTATTATTACTTTGGATGGAGAAGGTGCAGAAACTACATCAAGTAGATTCTATTGATACCTACACAAGCATCGCTTTATCCTATATGTCGATGGAAAAGTGGATCGCTACTTTATGTTATTTAAATATAAACCCCTTTAAAGAGCTTTCAAATTCAAAGGCGGCGATTCATCAAATGATTTCCGAAAAGCGTTATGAAACAGCTGCCTTCTATTTATTACAATTTATCGATGATCTTCCACCTTCATTTGACGAATCGTTAAATACTTTATTCATTCATTTGGATACCGAATTTATTGTCTCGCATTTAGATGGCTTTCTTGTTATGTTTCAACAACTTATTCGTAATGGTGATACTACACAATTTGAACAAAAATTATCACAACTTGTGGGGAAATTGCTTGAGAGTCATGATCTCCAGACGGTCTATCAAAAAATTCAACCTATACAAGCATTAGTGCCCCATTCTCTCGTTATGAACAAATTAAAACGAATGATGTCTTTATTGGAAGACCCTGACCAGATGATGGAATTAGGTCAATACTATGCTGAGTTTAAACGGTATGATGACGCTATCGAATGCTTCTCCTGGGAAATGGAACTACGTCCTGATGACATTTCTCCAGTATGGCAACTAAGTAAAATGTATCAGCAAAAAGGGATGGTTGAAGAAGCGACTGCCTACCAGCAAGTATGTAATCAATTAAAGCGAAATCAGGATATAGGGTAAAATGATAAAGTTTTTGGAGAAAACGTTCTATGGGAATAGAACCTATATTCGTTTACAATAAAGTAATTACTTTTACGTAGAAAGGATTAGTTAAATGGAAATATCAATCACAGAACGTGCAAAGGCAAAAATAGATGAGTTACAAAAAGATAAAAAAGGCTATCTAAAGCTTAAATATGATACAGAAGATTGTGGTTGTGTGATGTGTGGGGTCTCAAATCTCTGGCTAGTTCGTGAGTTAGAAAGCGATGATTATGAAATTAAAACAAATAACGGAAGTATCTATATTGAAAAGTCAAAAGAAGTATTTCTTGATGATACTTTGACAATAGATTTTAATGAACAAGCCTATTGTTTTCAATTAAAAAGCCCGAATCAATACTTGAATCCGAGAATGAGTTTTTTTGATAAAAGCCTTGATAAAACAGAAAAAGAATAAAAAGTAACCACGTGAGTAACGTGGTTTTGTTCTGTATATTCGGGTCGCTACATTCTATTGTTTGGAAAGTACAAATTCATGTAGAAACTCATCAATCGCAGCTTCATAATCCGTTTTATTTTCATTTAAAGATTGGGCGTGAGCGCCATTTTCAGCAAGGAAAAGTTTTTTAGGACCCTTTTTCTTTTGATAAAGAGCTTCTGTCATGGAAGGTAAAATATAATCATCTTTTTTACTATGAATAAACAAAACGGGATGTTCTATTCTGTGTACGGCAGAGATTGGTGAAATATCACGGAGCGAATACCTCTGTCTGATTCGTAAAAAGAAATCAGCAATTGGCAATAAAGGTTTAGGTGGCAAATGCATGTCTTTTTTCAATAAATAGGAAAGTTGTTCTTTGAAATCTGAAAAAGAACAGTCAGAAATATAAAAGTCAGCTCCATCCTCGACCGCACCAGCATATAAAAGCATCGTTGCGGCTCCCATCGACTCCCCATGAATGCCAAGTAAAATATCAGACCCTTTTTCTTTTTTCAACCAATGGACAATCGTTTTTAAGTCGAATTTTTCATAATATCCATAACTAGTTGTGTTGCCACCAGATTCTCCGTGGCGTCTATGGTCATAAATCAAAACATTAAAACCCCGCTCAAGAAAAAGCTTCATATACTTAATCGAATTCACTTTATTTTCTGTTACTCCATGGGAAATAATCATATATTGGTTATTTTGATGGGGTTGTACTAGGATTACTTTTAAATCATATCCAAACGGGGAAGGAATCGTGATATCTTGTTTAGGGAATTGAAGAAAATCATCAGGATGGAATCTTCCTAATCTTTTTTCCCGATTCAAAATGGTTTGCTCATCTTTTTTCTTAATATACATGATTCGATTAGTGAAGTAGATGCCAAAAGAGGATAGAAACAAAAGTAATGAGAAAAGAAAGCGTATCAACTTAATGAACCGTTTCATATAAACGCCTCCAATATGCTAATCATTATTGTTTAATTATATTGTAGCATACATAAAGGCTGTTTTCGTAAAGTTTGATGTTAAAATCCAAAGGCCGATTGTAACGTAGAAAGAGCTATTTTGCGCATTCGTATTGAGTTTGCAGCTCTTTTCTCAAAAATAAAGCCCAATGTCAATGTAAAATAAGGAAAATCATCTTTTTTTCTCTTCAAAGGCAACAATGTTTGAGAAAAGAGCCTACATAAAAGAAGAAGCACTCGGGAAAAAGTTCGAGTGCTCATATTATTTAACTAATTCGCTTGCTGTGCCAAATGATTAAAAATAAATTTGTATAAAAATTCATCGACCGTTGCTTCATAGGATTCTTTGTTTTCATTGTAAGAACAGGCATGGAATCCATTTTCAGCAAGATATAATTGTTTTGGGCCTTTTTTTCGCTGATAAAGTGCTTCCGTCATGTAAGGTAGAATAAAATCATCCTTCTTGCTGTGAATGAATAAAACCGGTTTTTCAATTTTATCAATGACAGAAATAGGAGAGATATCGCCGACCGTATATTTATCTCGTAATCGTAAGAAAAAATTGGATATCGGTAAAACAAGATTTGGTGGAATTCTGACTTCTTTTTTGATTAAATAGCTTACTAACTCTTTAAAATCAGAAAAAGGACAATCGGCAATATAGAAATCAGCCCCGTCTTCTAGCATTCCAGCATATAAAAGTAACGTTGCGGCCCCCATGGATTCCCCGTGAATTCCCAATAAGAGGTTTGCACCGACTTCTTTCTTTAACCAATGAACAATTGCCTGTAAATCATATTTTTCATAATAACCATAGCTAGTGGTTTTGCCACCTGATTCACCGTGTCTACGATGATCATATAATAGGACATTAAAGCCTCTGTCTAAAAAGTACTGAACATACTTGATTGAGCTTATTTTATTTTCTGTGACTCCATGTGAAATAATAATATAACGATTTGAGACTCGAGGTTCAACAATCAACATTTTTAATGGGTAGCCAAATGGAGAAGGGATTGTTATTTTTCTTTTCTTTAAAGTGTTAAATTCGTCAGGATTCATTCTCCCGGCACTCTTTTCACGCTGAATGATCATATCATCATCTTTTATCTTCATATACATGAGACGATTTGTCATATAAATGCCGAATGAAGAAAGACATAGTGCAGCGGAAAGAGACAATTGAGCAACTTTTTTCTTATTCATCATGGTATGCCTCCGCATTTAAGTTATAGTTCTAAGATGGATAAAATGAAGAGAAATTATGCAGGAGATTGTTTCTTCGGCAACTAGAAATGCTATACTAGAATCAACATTTAAAATAAAGAGGGATTTTGCCATGAAGAAAAAACAAGAAAAAAGAATTGTTGAAAAACCCGCTACATTGGGTGATCTCTTAAATAAGGATCTTGTTAATGAACTAAAGGAAAAGAAAAAAGAGTTAGAGAATCAGGAAGCACAAAAAATACAAGCTCAAGAAGAGAAAAAGAGAGAAGAACGCAGGTTAAAAGAGAAGAATAAATCATTTGAAGAATTGCTTAATGAAAGTGAGTTTAATTGGAAGGATTTTAAATAAAGGTAAGTCAAACAGGAGGCCTAATCGTAAGGGTCTCCTGTTTTGTTTTAAAACAAGGCTCTATTCGTAAAGTTTGTTGTTAAAATTCAAAGGCCAATTTTAACTTAGAAATAAGCTATTTTGTACCTTCGAATAAAATTTGCAGCTCTTTTCTTAAAAATAAAGTCCAATGTCAAGGTGGGTACAAGTACAGTCAGCTTTTATCTATCCAAAAGCAACAAAGTTTGAGAAAAGAGCCTAAAACAAAAACGACAATCTTTTCAACGATGCTCTTGATAAACGTTTTTCTTTGTATAAGATTGAAGTTGTTTGAGTTCGTTCTTTGAGAGTTTCTCACCTTTAACGGCTTGTACATTCTTTTTCAATTGCTCTACAGTACTTGCACCGACAATAACAGAGGCAACGGTAGGGTTTGCCAAATTATATTGCAAAGCCAATTCGTTTAACGGTCGATTAAAATCTGCTTGTAGTTTTTCCACTACATAGGTTAATTCTGAAAAAGTGTAATCTAAATAACCTTTTTCACGAATGGATGGTGACATCTTTTTTATCATTTCATTACTCAAAAGCCCTCTTGCTAATGCTCCTCTCGTAATCACACGAATGTCATGTTGGTGTAAAAGAGGGAGGGCTTCTTCTTCTGGCCTTCGATCTAAAAGGCTGTATTGCATCATGACCGAAACAAGATTTGATTTATGAGCATACTCCCGAATGACATTAGGTCGAATGGAGGAAATACCATAATAACGGATATATCCTTCATCTTTTAATTCCTCAAAAGCCTCAATCGTTTCATCGATAGGATCAAGAATTGTTCCACCGTGAAGTTGATATAAATCGATATAGTCTGTGTTTAGCCTTTTTAAACTGTTTTTCACAGCTTCTTTTATATAAGACTTTGAAGGATCCCAGCTCCAACCATCTTTTTGCTGATTGGGGCGGTTACCTACCTTTGTAGCAAGAATGACTTTATCACGAACAGGTTTCAAGGCTTGTCCGATTAATTTTTCATTTTCACCAAAATCGTATAAATCTGCTGTATCAAAAAAGTTAATTCCTTCTTCATAAGCACTTTTTATAATAAACTCCGCTTTCGCAAGGTCAGTACCTAAAGACATACACCCTAAGCCGAGTTCTGAAACATGTAAATCAGAAGAACCTAATGGTCTTTTTTGCAACAAAACACATCCACCTCCTATCCCATTTATACCATATCTATTGGTGTTATGTGCCAGAAAAAGACATATCTTATAAATATGTCTTTTTAGGGGAGACTAATAACTGTTTTTGGTATTCTTCAGAAGTGTGTACAGGTAAGGATTCAACCCAATCTGAAACAAAATGGAAATGATTAGCATACTCTTTTAATTTTTGTCGAATTTCCCATGCTTTTCCTGTTAAGATGATCCCTTTTTCATGCACATAAATATTCATACTCAATTCCTCCTGTTCCTGTATGATAAAATATATGAGTAAAAATAATTGATAGTACTAAGAGGGGTTATAATATGAAGAGTCTTGAAGAAAAAACATTATCCACCCAGCAAATTTTTAATGGGAAAGTGATTTCATTACAGGTAGATGAAGTTGAACTACCAAACGGAAAAAAGGCAAAGCGTGAATTGATCAAACATCCAGGGGCGGTTGCGATTATTGCGATAACAGATGAAAATAAATTGGTTTTAGTTGAACAGTATCGCAAAGCACTACAGCGGACCATTGTTGAAATACCAGCTGGAAAGCTTGAAAAAGGAGAAGAACCATTAGAATGTGCGAAACGTGAATTAGAAGAAGAGACTGGATATGAATGTAAAAGCATAGAGTTAGTAACTTCTTTCTATACATCACCAGGCTTTGCGGACGAAATTGTCCATGTTTATTTAGCAACAGGTTTAACCAAAAAGGAAAATGCAGCAGGGCTTGATGAAGATGAATTTGTTAACCTATTAGAATGGAGTCTTGAAGAAGCACAAGATGCCATCGAAACAAAACAAATATATGATGCAAAAACAGTATTTGCACTTCAATATTTACAATTACAAGAGGCGATCAAACAAAAATGAACTCATACTTTACAGACTTACATATTCATATCGGCAGGACCAAAAGTGGTAGAGCCGTTAAAATTACTGGTGCTAAAACATTAACGTTTTCTAATATCATTGCCCATGCAAGAGATGAAAAGGGTCTTGACATGATCGGAATTATTGATTGTCATTCGCCAGAAGTTATTATGGAAATGGAAGAGTTGATGGGGGCAGGGGAGTTAACCCAATTAGACGACGGCGGTTTAAGTTATGGAGGATTAACGATCATTCCTGGTTCAGAGTTGGAAATTTATGATGAAAGCTGTCATGGACCGATTCATGTTCTCTGTTTTTTGCGAACGATCGAAACATTAAAAGACTTTTCCAATTGGCTCTCACAGCATTTGAAGAATATTCATCTTAGCTCACAACGGATCTATGCGAGTGGAAAAGAGTTGCAGCAGAAAGTAAAGGAATTAAATGGACTTTTTATTCCAGCACATGTATTTACACCATATAAGAGTTTATATGGGAGGGGTGTGAAGACCTCGTTAACAGAGGTTTTTATACCCGAATATATTGACGCGATTGAACTGGGTCTTAGTTCTGATACCAATATGGCAGATGGGATTGTTGAGTTGCACTCCTATTCTTTTTTATCGAATTCAGATGCACATTCGCTTGGGAAAATTGCTAGAGAGTATCAGGCAATAGAAATGCTAGAACCCACTTTTAGTGAATTGGAAAAAGCGTTGCGAAACGAAAATGGTAGAAGAATACTTACTAATTATGGATTAGACCCTTTACTAGGGAAGTACCATCAGACCGTTTGTGAAAAATGCTTGCATCCGTTTCATCCTGAGCGTGAAGACGTTTGCTCTCATTGTGGTCATAAAAAGTATGTAAAGGGTGTTGCTGATCGAATTGCAGAGTTGTCTATGAATGATGGTCAAAAACCACAGCGTCCACCATATATCCACCAAATTCCACTCGAGTTTATTCCAGGACTTGGGCCAAAAATGCGAGAAAAACTATTAAATCATTTTGGAACAGAAATGGCTATTCTACATAAAGTCTCTTTCGAACATTTGAAAGAAGTTGTTCCAGAAAAAATGGCAGAGTTAGTGGTACTTGCAAGAACTGGGGAATTAGAACTTTCCGCTGGTGGCGGTGGTAAATATGGAAAAATTAAATAGAATCCGAAGTTTTGTTTGAATCTATTAATTCGGTAAATCGCGTCATAGATTCGCACCTCCTGCATACAATGTAGTAATTGATAAGCGCAGGAGGAAAAGCAAATGAAGAAAAAAATGTACCAGAGCGTTGTAGCCACCCATTTTCGCGAGCATTCCTCAATTTATTTATTTGTGGTTGTTTTATTTTTAATGGGGGTTATTTTCGGAGCGATCGTGGTTAACAGCTTAACCTTTAGCCAAAAGGAAGATTTAGCTTATTATTTATCACAGTTTTTTGGTGAAGTGTCAAATGGTAAAGTAGCAGCCTCAAAAGATGTGTTTGCTCAAAGTTTATTTGATAACAGCAAATTTATTGGGATGATGGGGATTTTAGGAATCTCCATCATCGGATTGCCTGTTATTTTAATTGTGTTATTTATGAAAGGCTTAGTCATTGGTTTTACAGTTGGTTTTTTAGTGAATCAAATGGGATGGAATGGATTTCTATTATCATTTGTATCTGTTCTTCCGCAAAATTTTATTATCATACCGGTATTTATTATCACCGCAACCGTAGCGGTTTCAATTTCATTAAAAATGATTAGAAGACAATTTATGAAAAAAATTAGTGAACCTATTTTACCCTTGTTAGGTAGGTACGCCTTAGTTTTTGTCGTAGCCGGCTTGTTTCTTGTGATTGCGGCATTGTTTGAAGCCTATATTTCTCCAAGTTTAATGAAAACGGTTATTGAAACAGTCTATTAATGGGACAATGAATGGGGTGGAAAAAGTTGGATATTCTCATTATCAATTACAAATTATAATCATTTTAGTTTGTTTCCTCCTTTTCATCTGTTATAATTGAGAATGGAAGCGTAGAGGGGGAACTTTTCGTTATGGAGACTAGAATTGAAAGAATTAAAAAGCAATTGCATTCATCAAGTTATAAATTAACACCACAACGTGAAGCGACTGTATCGGTATTACTAGAGCATGAAGAAGACCACTTAAGCGCGGAAGACGTATACCTCCTAGTAAAAGAAAAATCGCCTGAGATTGGTTTAGCCACCGTATATCGTACATTAGAATTACTAACAGAGTTAAAAATAGTAGATAAAATAAACTTTGGTGATGGTGTTTCAAGGTATGATCTTCGTACAGAAGGTGCTGCACATTTTCATCATCATCTTGTTTGTATTGAATGTGGAGCGGTTGATGAGATCCAACAAGATTTATTAGATGATGTGGAAGAACTTGTTGAACGTGATTGGAATTTTAAGATTAAAGACCACAGACTTACTTTTCATGGTATTTGTTATCGTTGCCAAGACAAGAGTAAAGAAAATGAAGACAATAAATAATAGTTAAACCTTTTCTATTTTTTATATGATAGAAGAGGTTTTATTTTTTTATAGCAGAACTACCGATTAACGTAAAAATGCTAATAACCTTACGTTTCTTCAGCTTTTTCTATGTATAAAACTTGTCCGTCTTGGCATATGTATAAATGAGGAAATATGTGGGCGGAGGACGAGAAAAAATGCAAAAATGGTTAAAAGTCATGTTTAATACTCTAAAAGTGTTTGTTTTGTTTACTGGATGCACAATTCTATTTTATTATGGTATTATGTGGTTAAATGAAGAGTATATTGAATACCACCGCTATGATGAACCAGAAGGGTCTGCAATCAAAGTTACAGCCGCTTTAGAGGGTGAGGATCACCATTGGTTAGATCGGCTATTATTGTTTTATTTAAATGGGGAGTAATGATAATGGAAGAAGAGTTAAAGCGTTTTACCCATTTTTTAAGTGAGGAAAAAGGTTTGGCAGTAAACACGGTTGTATCATATGAGAGAGATTTAAAAAGTTATATAAAGTATATGAAAAATGTAGAACAAATCAAGGCATTTAATGATGTTCAGCGCATTTATATTACGCAATTTTTAAGTTATTTAAAAGAACAAGGGAAATCATCACGTACGATAGCAAGACATATTGCCTCCATAAGAGCTCTGCATCAGTTCTTACTTCGTGAAAAAGTGACCGAACATGATCCAACTGTCCATCTTGAAACCCCAAATTTAGAAAAAACTCTACCAAAAGTTTTAAGTTTACAAGAAGTTGAAATATTACTGAATTCTCCTGATACATCAGATCATTATGGGCTCCGAGATAAAGCCATGTTAGAGTTGTTGTATGCAACAGGAATTCGAGTAAGTGAATTAATCACTTTAGAATTGGCAGATGTTCATTTAATGATGGGATTTATTCGTTGTATCGGAAAAGGCAACAAGGAGCGAATTATTCCAATCGGAAATACAGCAATCAAGGCGATCGAAGCATATTTAGAACAAGGGAGACCTCAATTTATTTCTAATAAGAATCATGATCAATCCTTATTTTTAAATCACCACGGTAAACAGTTAACAAGACAGGGTTTTTGGAAGATTTTAAAGAAATTGGCACTGAAGTCAGGAATTAATAAAGACTTAACACCACACACACTTAGACACTCATTTGCTACTCACTTGCTAGAAAATGGTGCCGATATCCGCTCAGTCCAAGAAATGCTTGGTCATGCTGATCTATCAACGACACAAGTTTATACAAAAGTGTCAAAATCGCGATTAAAGGATGTATATAGTCAGTTCCATCCACGAGCATAAATAGATGAAAAAGAAACACAAAGGAATCCAACTTTATTCCTTTGTGTTTCTTTTTATTTTACCCTCCGTAATAATTAATTTCCATCTTTTAGAAGTTCCTGTATAAATTTGTCATTAATGGAAAAAATAAAGGTATAGAAAGAATGGAGGGGTTTTGTGATGAAACGACTTGTTTCTGTTATGCTTACGATCATATTGCTTACAACCTTAGCTGTCCCCTTGGCTTTTGCTGAGGAAAAAACAGGGGTTGAATTGGCTGATAATGTAAAGTCTGCCATATTAATTGAGCGTGATACAGGTAAAGTATTATATGAAAAAAACAGCAATGAATCATTGCCGCCAGCAAGTATGACGAAAGTCATGACGATGCTTTTAATTATGGAAGCATTGGATGAAGGAAAGCTATCCTATAATGAAAAAGTGCGTGCTAGTGAGTATGCCGCTTCCATGGGAGGCTCACAAATCTTTTTAGAAGCAGGCGAAGAAATGACAGTCGAAGAACTTTTGAAGGGAATTGCGATTGGTTCGGGAAATGATGCAGCCGTCGCAATGGCAGAAAGAATTGCCGGTTCTGAAGAAGCTTTTATCGACATGATGAATAAAAAAGCCGAAGAATTAGAACTAAAAGATACCAAATTTCAAAACACAACAGGGTTACCTGTAGAGGAACATTATAGTTCTGCCCATGATATGGCAATCATGTCAAAGGAATTACTTAAATATGAGGATATTACCAAGTATACAGGCAAGTATGAAGCCTATTTACGCGAAGATACAGATAACAAATTTTGGCTAGTCAACACAAATAAGCTCGTTCGCTTTTATCCAGGTGTAGATGGATTAAAAACAGGCTTTACTCGTGAAGCGATGTATTGTTTAACAGCGACAGCCGAAAAGGATGGAATGAGAGTAATAGCGGTTGTGTTTGGTGCTCCTACACCAAAGGATCGCAATGCCCAAGTGACGAAAATGCTAGATTATGCATTTAGCCAATATAAAACACATCCAATGTTTGAACGTAACCACGTGATGGGCTCTGCTAAAATAAGCAAAGGCAAAGATAAAACATTGGATGTTGTTACAAGTGAACCGATTTCCTTGCTTACTAAAAAGGGTGAAAATATTGATGATGTGAGCCAAAAAGTAACGGTTCATAAAGACTTAAAAGCACCCATTAAAAAAGGAGATCCAGTTGGGGAATTGGTCATTGAAAAAAATGGAGAGAAATTAATCCAAAGTCCATTAGTAGCAAAAGAAGATATCGATAAAGCAAGCTGGTGGGATTTATTTAAGCGATCATTTGGAATCTTTTCAAAAACAAACTAACAAACTGTAGGATTTTAGCGAAAGTACACTAGTTTTGTTTTTAAGAAGGAAATGCAGTTAGTTTTATAGAATTGACTCACTATTAGGTGCCATTTTATGTATGAAAGACATGAAAGAAAGGGGCAACGAAAAAGTGAGTCTGAGTATTGAATTGGAAGTCAAACAAGATGTATTATGCATTCGTTTATCAGGAGAATTGGATCATCATACTGCCGATGAACTTCGACGTAAAACCGTTAATGCCATTGAAAGTCATGACATTCGCCATATTGTCTTAAACCTTGAACATGTAAGTTTTATGGATAGCTCTGGCTTAGGAGTTATTCTTGGGCGCTACAAACAAATTAAACAGGTAAATGGCGAAATGGTCGTATGTGCAATATCCCCACCTATTCAAAGACTATTTGATTTGTCAGGCTTATTTAAAATTATTCGATTAGAGCCTACAGAAGAAAATGCTTTGCAAAGACTGGGGGTTGCTTGATCGTGAAAAATGAAATGAAGCTTCAATTTAGTGCATTAAGTCAAAATGAATCCTTTGCACGTGTAACAGTCGCTGCTTTTATTTCACAATTAGATCCAAATCTGGATGAACTAACAGAAATCAAAACGGTTGTATCTGAAGCAGTAACAAATGCAATTATTCACGGTTACGATAGTGATCCAAATGGAATCGTCTATATTACGGTGACTCTTGAAAATGGATATGTTGTGGTAACGATTAAAGATGAGGGTGTCGGAATTTTGGATGTAGAAGAAGCAAGACAACCTCTTTATACGACAAAGCCTGAATTAGAAAGGTCAGGAATGGGATTTACAATTATGGAAAATTTTATGGATGACATCGAAGTAAATTCGCAGCCAGGTAAAGGTACCGAGATCCGACTACGAAAGCATTTACAAAAAAGTAAAATGCTATGCAATTAAGGAGTCTTGCCAATGGATGTGGAGGTTAAAACAGAAAAGAGTCAACCTTATTTAAAAGATAATGAGGTAAAAATATTAATTAAGCAAAGTCAAGATGGCGATCAAAGTGCTAGAGATATGATTGCACAAAAAAATATGCGATTAGTTTGGTCTGTTGTCCAACGGTTTTTAAATCGTGGTTATGAACCAGATGACCTTTTTCAAATAGGGTGTATCGGATTATTAAAGTCAGTGGATAAATTTGATTTATCTTATGATGTTAAATTTTCAACGTATGCCGTACCTATGATTATCGGTGAAATTCAACGTTTTATTCGTGATGATGGAACGGTAAAAGTAAGCCGTTCTTTAAAGGAATTAGGAAATAAGATTCGTAAAGCAAAAGATGAATTATCAAAGAAATTAGGTAGAACCCCGACGATTAATGAGTTATCAGAGTATATGGAAATCCCAACTGAAGATATTATTATGGCACAGGATGCAAGTCGAACACCATCTTCGATTCATGAAACGGTTTATGAGAATGATGGTGATCCCATCACCCTCCTCGACCAAATTGATGATGGGAATGAAGGGAAATGGTTTGACAAAATTGCTTTAAAAGAAGCGATTCAAGAACTAGAAGAGAGAGAAAGATTAATCGTCTATCTACGGTACTATAAAGATCAAACACAATCAGAAGTAGCGGTCAGACTAGGGATCTCACAAGTACAGGTATCACGATTAGAAAAGAAAATTCTTCAACAAATGAAAGAACGTATGGACATTTAATTCCATACGTTCTTTTTTATTTGTTGATATTTGATTTCTCAACCATTTAAATTGAACACCGCTATATCCATTTATTGGAGTTCATGATTGCTTCTTACCTAAGAAATACTACTTGATAAGAGGAAAATGCTGTTGTGGGATGTGAACAAGTTGGAAAAAACGGTTTATATACGTCTTCGTCACCGTGTTTTTATTCAACCAAACGATAAAATTTTTTTAAAAGACATCGCGCAAATCATTGCAGAAGACGCTTTACATAACCAAATAGGTGATCGAGTTCTATATCAAGCAGATGCTAAAGATCGAAACATTATTATTATCGATGTCATGCACGTTGTGGAAGAAATCAAAAAATTTGATTCAATGATTGATGTTCAGATCATCGGACCATCACAAACCATTATTGAGGTCGTTTATAAAAAAAGAAAAATATCACCTATTTTCTTCTTAATCATTTGGTTTTTATTATTTTTTGGATCCATGCTTACCATTATGAATTTTCATGAGGATGTAAGTATGCAAGACGCACACCAAAGACTGTATAAAATCATTACAGGGAAAAGCGTTGATAAACCCTTGATGTTTCAAATTCCCTATTCCTTTGGTTTAGGTCTTGGAATGATTCTTTTCTTTAATCATGTATTTAAGAAAAGACTTAATGAAGAACCGAGTCCGCTAGAAGTTGAAATGTTTAATTATCAACAAGACCTCGATCGCTACGTCGTCATGCATGAAAATAAAGAAAGCATGTCAAGGAAAGAATAATATGAAATCTTTATTTATCATCTTTATTGGTCTAGCAGGTGGACTTTCTGTCGGTGCAGGCTATGTTGCCTTTTTAACGGTTTTAGGCATTATCCCACGATTGACACAATTATCGAAAACAATGAAAAAAATAAGAATGTATGAGTGGGCGGTTGTGTTGGGAGCGGTTGCTGGAACCATTGCCTTTTTACAAGAACCACATTTACATCTTCCCTCATTTATTTTAATTGGTTTCGGCTTAGCGGGAGGAACCTTTGTTGGGATGATGGCTGCTGGATTAACGGAGGTCCTTAATGTATGGCCGATCATGGCTAAACGAATTGGCGTTGAGGAAAAAATTGTGATTTTAATGATGGCATTAGCACTTGGGAAAATAGTAGGGTCTCTCTTTCAGTGGATCTATTTTGTGGACCACTAGTAAAGGCTCTTTTCGAAAACAGTCTTGATAAATCGACGATAGAAAGGACAAGACAAAATGGATCATAGGAGAAAGGTCATTTTAGTTACAGATGGTGATGAATATGCTCGTAAGTCGCTTGAAATCGTAGCAAAAGAAATAGGCTGTCGATGTATATCAAGTTCACATGGCAATCCATCTGTGTTAAGTGGACCAGAAATTATCAAACAAATTAAAAAGGCAGATCATGATCCTATTCTTGCCATGTTCGATGATAGTGGCTGTATTGGAGAGGGAGAAGGGGAAAGAGCGTTAAAATATGTAGCAACACATAAAGAAATCGAGGTGCTAGGAGTGATTGCCGTTGCATCAAGAACAAGAAAGGAAGAATGGACAAGAATCAATATCAGTATTGATCGTGAAGGCCATATAACAGAGAAAGGAGTAGATAAATATGGTATTCAAGAAATGGAGGAAGGAAGGTTGTATGGTGATACCGTATATTGTCTCGATGAATTAAACATACCAATTGTAGTTGGAATAGGTGATCCCGGAAAAATGGCTGGAAAAGATGATTATGAAATTGGTTCACCGATTACAAAACAAGCCGTACAACTTATTTTGGAAAGGAGTGGTTATGATGTCTCAAGTGAAGGAAAAAGAAAAAACGCCGATTCCTAAATCAGTAGATGAAATTGAACAGTATATGAAAGAAAATGTAGGACTTGGAAAAAGTTTTGACTTAGGGGTTAGGAAACTAAAAATATTACATAGAGACGTTCATTTTTATTATGTAAATGGTTTATGTGACACATCATTTATTATTGAGATAACGGAACAATTAGTTGAAATTAACGATCATGAAGAGGATTCTTCCAAACTATTTGATATTGTACAAAACCGATTGGTTCACCAGTCGGTTACTCCGATAAAATCAATGGATGAATTAGTAGATGAAGTACTCTCTGGCTTAATTGCCGTTGTTGTTGATGGGGTTGATACTGGACTGGTTGTTGATGTTAGAAGCTATCCAGGTAGAACACCAATAGAACCCGATACAGAAAAAGTTATTCGAGGATCAAGGGACGGATTCGTTGAGAATATTATTATTAATACGGCAATTACTAGAAGAAGAATCAGAGATGAAAATTTACGTTTTGAAATTATGCGGATAAGCGAAAGAGGGAAAACGGATATAGCGATTGGATATATAGATGGAATTGCTAATCAGGGTCTGGTTGAAAAAATACGTAAGGAACTTCAGAATATCGTGATTGATGGACTTCCATTAGCGGATAAAACAATTGAAGAGTTTATCCTAAAACAAGGATATAACCCATATCCATTAGTAAGGTATACGGAACGTGCAGATATCGCAGCGACTCACCTGTTAGAAGGTCATGTTCTTATTTATGTTGATACGTCACCGAGCGTAATTATCACGCCAACGACTATTTTTCATCATATGCAGCATGTAGAAGAATATCGTCAATCACCAGGAGTAGGAACTTTTGTAAGATGGGTTCGATTTTTTGGGATCATTTCTTCGCTCTTTTTATTGCCTTTGTGGTTTTTATTTGTTTTAGAGCCACATCACTTGCCTGAAAGAATGGCCTTCATTGGACCAAATGAGTTAACGAACATTCCGATTGTTGTGCAAATCTTTTTAGCGGATATTGGAATTGAATTTTTACGAATGGCTGCTATACACACCCCTACAGCGCTCTCAACAGCAATGGGCTTAGTGGCAGCGGTATTGATTGGACAAATTGCGATTGATGTTGGACTGCTTGTTCCTGAAGTCATTTTATATGTCGCCGTTGCAGCGATGGGGAATTTTGCAACCCCAAGTTATGAATTAAGTATTGCGAATAAACTGGCCCGACTTGGTATATTAATCATGGTCGCTATTTTTCATACTCCTGGTTTAATTTTAGGGATTACGGTATACATCATTTTATTAGCAAGAATACGTTCTTTCAATACCCCCTATTTATGGCCGGTAATCCCATTCCATCCGAAAGCATTTTTACATATTCTGATTCGAAGAGCTGTTCCTGGTTCACAGATTAGACCTAGTATCATGCATACGGAAAATCGGGTGAGACAACCTAAACAATAAATGGAAGGAAAACTTGTAGAGAATATTAGGCTCTACAAGTTCTTTTATTTGGAAAATGTTACGTATGAAAATAAGTAGTTGGAAGCGTTTTAAGACTTTTTCCTATATTGCGATTTACAATTTGTTATGGTAAATTAATTAAACAAGTTTGAAAATGGGAACGTTTTATGATATTTCAATTAGGAACGAGGGACATACATGTATTATTATGGAACGACCGCAGTAAATGATAAAGGTCATTTAGAAATTGGTGGGGTTGATACAGTCGATATCGTAAAAGAATTTGGAACACCCGTCTATGTTTACGATATCGCTTTAATTAGACAAAGAGCCAGGAGCTTTAAAGAAGCTTTTCATAATAATGGAATCAAAGCACAGGTCTCTTTTGCAAGCAAAGCCTTTTCATCAATAGCAATGGTTCAATTAGCTGAAGAAGAGGGCCTTTCTCTAGATGTTGTATCTGGAGGAGAATTATATACGGCAATTGCTGCTGATTTTCCAATGGAAAGAGTCCATTTCCACGGGAATAATAAAAGTAGAGAAGAATTGACGATGGCTCTAGAACATAAAATTGGCTATGTTGTCGTCGATAATTTTTACGAATTAGAACTGTTGGAACAATTATGTGCTGAAAAACAACAAAAAATGTCTGTCGTTATCAGAATTACACCTGGTATTGAAGCACATACACATGATTATATCTTGACAGGACAAGAGGATTCTAAATTTGGATTTGGATTACAAAATGGACAGGCAGAGGAAGCACTTTCAAAAATTATCCATTCTACATGGCTGATTCCTTCTGGAGTTCATTGTCATATTGGATCACAAATTTTTGAAACAACAGGCTTTATTCTTGCTGTACAAAAGATATTCCAAACTTTATCACAATGGAAAACGACATTTTCATTCCAACCAGAGATTTTAAATCTCGGTGGTGGATTTGGAATTCGATATACAGATGAGGATGATCCCAAACCTGCAGACGACTATGTAACTGAAATTATTGCAGAAGTGAAAAAACAAGCGAAAGAATATTCAATGAAAATTCCTGAAATTGGGATTGAACCCGGAAGATCTTTAGTAGGGGATGCAGGTATCACTCTTTATAAGATCGGATCAAAAAAAGAAGTACCAAATGTCCGCAAATATATTGCGATTGATGGAGGAATGACGGATAATCTTCGACCTGCCCTTTATCAAGCGAAATATGAAGCGGTCCTTGCTAATAAGCCACTAGAAAAGACAACGGAAGTGGTATCGATTGCAGGTAAATGTTGTGAATCAGGGGATATGTTGATCTGGGATTTACCATTGCCAGAGACTAATGATGAAGATATTTTAGCTGTATTTTGTACGGGGGCATATGGTTATTCGATGGCAAATAACTATAACAGAATTCCGCGTCCTCCAGTCGTTTTTGTAGAAAATGGAGCAGCTAAACTAGTGATTAAAAGAGAAACATATGAAGATCTCGTTCGACTCGATCTATCTATCAATGAAAAAGCTAAGCATTTGTAAAAATGCTTAGCTTTTGTGTGTGAAAATTAGGAAAACATCGCTTTGATGGCGTCAATTAAACTAATAAAAAATTGTTTTAGTTTATCTAGAAAACTTTGACCTTCTTCACTTTCTAGATAATTGGTTAATTTATCTTTTGCAATATTGATTTGTTCACCAACTTGATTCCAGTCAATATTTAAATCCTTTAATTTATTAAAAAGATCAATTAAACTTTGAATTTGTTCTTCTGTCAACGTGAGACCTAATTCTTTTGCTGCATTTTCGATCAATGTTCTAATATCTGCCTCTGTTTTAGGAGGGTTTTCAGCCATTTTTTCTTTTACCTTCGCGATTAAGGCAGTGGCATTATCGGCACCGATTGAATCTCCTAATTCTGCTGTTTTAACCATTTCTTCATTTGCTGCTTGTTTAACATCCTCAGGGATTGCTTGATCTGCTGACACTTCATAAGCCTTTATGATTCCTGTCAAAGCACCCGTACCTGAAACGGCCATAGGAGCAGTAATGTAAATGCTTGCGTCCTTCACACCAGCCGTAATTAACGCATTGAGGTACATTTCATCTGTTACCCAGTTTATATTTTTCGTTGATACGGACAGACCAGAATTTTTTTCCCCAACTGTAATAGCAGAAGATGAGATTGCGTTTGAACCAATAACAGCCTTAGAAATATAGCTTCCTAAATATTGATGTTCCTCTTCGTTAGAGACGGTAATGATTTGGGCATTTTCAGGGGCATTCATTTCAGAAAGGAGCGTATTTTTCTGGGCCTCTGTTAAATCTTCTCCTAGAGTAACGATCATATCCCCTACAGCAACATCTGCAAGACTATGGATAGGGAAGATCAATAGCATACAAACTAAGAGAATGATATTTTTTAGTATTTTCATTTAAACACACCTCAGGATTTAATTTTCTCATTCATGATTGATTCTTTTTAGGAATCTCCAATTAAACTTGCAACTACATAATACAAAACTTTTACTAGAAAGAGAAGTAAATTCACGTTGCAATGTATAGATAAATAATTTTTGAATTGAAAGATGTCCATGAATTATGTATCATGATAAAGAATGGTACTTACAAAATCATTAGTGATAATCGTTTAAAAATTTTTAAAAAAGGTAAAACTAGGTTTAATGGTTTTATAAAGAGGGATTAATGATGCTAATTCGGTATAAAAAAAGTTTTGAAAAAATTGCTATGGGTTTACTATCTTATATGCCAAGTGAGAAAGATTTAAAAAAACTTCAACAAACGATTAAGCAATATGATTCCGATAAGAATTGGCAATTATTTTTATGGAAAGTAGACGAAGATATCATTGGTCTACTTGGCGGTGTTTGGGAAGATGACTCTACCTTTAAGATTCATCATATTTCTTTAAATCCTTCTCATCGAGGACAAGGGATTGGAAACAGTATGGTAAAGGCATTAAAGGATTTATATCCAGATAAGCAAATTCTATCCAATAAATTAACAAGCGCTTTTATTAACAAGTGTAACAAGAAGGTAGTGAATAACTCCACTACCTTTTATTCCTTTTATTCAGTATGGCCCTTTTTCTCTCATTTATGACATCTGTCCGATCTCTTTTTAAATGGCGATGGATTAAGTCTGTATCTTGCAAATTGCTTGAACTACACCATGTTAACCCTAATTGCTGAGATCTTTCTATACATAATGTAATTAATTTATGAGAGATAAGAGGAAAATGGTAACTACAATAGAGTTGCGTTTTTTTCATATTTAAAAGTTGTTGCTTCATTTGTTGAAAAAGGACGGTTGAATGGATGCCAAGCGTTTTCAGTTGCTCTTCATGTAAGGTTAGGATATTTAATGATTTCTCTAATGTTCTTTGGGCACCGTTGAAATTTTTGCGGCGGTGATGGTAATTCGCAACAGCTAATTGAATAAGACCAACCCAAATTGATTCTTTATTACCGTTATCAATTTTTTTCCAATAATCCTCTAAAATTTCATGACATTCAAAATAGTCACGATCCCCATGAAAATGCACCAAATATTCTATATATTCCTGTGGGAAATTCATATCTTTTTCTCCTTTGATCAAAATAACATTCTTTCTAGACGTCAATCACGGGTCTCTGATTAATTCATTCAATCTACTATACTAATTATAGCAAATTTTATGAAGGCTCTTTTCTCAAACTTTGTTGTTTTTGGATAAAAAATGCTGATTGTCCTTGTACTTACGTTGACATTGGACTTTATTTTTGAAGAGAGCTGCTATTTTTATACGAAGGTACAAAATAGCTTATTTCTACGTTAAAATCGGCCTTTGGATTTTAACAATAAATTTACGAAAATAGCCTTTAGAACAAATAAGGCATTCAACATGAGAAACAAACTAATGGAAAAGTATTGGTGGAACATATGCACTATAAAGTAAAAATTGATGGCTTTGAAGGACCTCTTGATCTGTTACTTCATTTAATCAATCATTTGGAAGTTGATATTTACGATATACCTGTTGCTGACATAACAGAACAATATATGATCTATATTCATGCGATGAAAGAATTGCAGCTTGATGTTGCAAGTGAGTATCTAGTAATGGCTGCAACCTTATTAGAAATTAAAAGTAAAATGCTTTTACCAAACCACAATAAAGATTTCGACGAAGAATTGATGATCGAAATGGAAGAAGACCCCCGTGAAGAATTAGTAGAGAAGTTAATTGAATATCGTAAGTATAAAGAGATCGCTGAAGATTTAAAAACTCTTGGAGAAGAAAGAAGTCTACTGTTTACAAAACCCCCAAGTGATTTAACAGAATATGCGAAAGAGCTTAAATCAGAGAAACAAGAATTAGATGTATCCTTATACGATATGCTAAGTGCTCTACAAAAGCTTTTACGAAGAAAAAAACTACAACGACCATTATTAACAAAAATTACTCGTCAAGAGATTTCGCTTGAAACAAGAATGAATGAAATTATTAGTGATTTAAAACAATCCAAAAAACCGAAAAACTTTTTTGATTTATTTCCAGTACATGATAAAGAACACCTAGTCGTGACTTTTTTAGCTGTGTTAGAATTGATGAAGCAAAATGATATTGCCCTTGAACAGGAAGAGAACTTTGCTGATATTTTTGTTTGTGCTGTGGAAGGAGAAGGATAAATGGAAATCATTCACTGGAGAGGGATTGTTGAAAGTTTATTATTTGCTGCAGGGGATGAGGGTTTGACAATGAAACAAATTTGTGAGGTCCTTGAATTAGATGAAATCATGGCAGTCCAAATAATGAAAGAGTTAGAAGAGGAATACAAGGAGAATGGAAACCGTGGAATCACACTTGTTCAAATGGCGGGTGCTTATCAGCTCGTAACGAAAAAAGAGTATTCTCCTTATTTGAAAAAACTCGTTGATTCTCCGCATACGTCAACTTTATCACAAGCAGCACTTGAAACATTGGCCATCATCGCTTATAAACAGCCAATCACGAGAATGGAAATTGAAGAAATTAGAGGTGTAAAAACGGAAAGACCTCTACATACATTAGTGGGGAAGGCTTTAATCAAAGAAGTTGGAAGAGTCGAAGGAGCTGGTAGAGCCTACCTATATGGAACAACGAAAGCGTTTCTTGATTATTTTGGTTTGAAAAATATCGAAGACCTTCCACCACTACCAGATCAAATGGAGGAAGACTCTGTTCAAGAAGAAGCGGATTTATTTTTTGGACGTTTTGAAGACCTATAGATTAAAAATGAAACCATTCATGTTGATGGTTTTTTTACTTTTTTCTCATCATAATCTTCTGACAATCCCAATAGGATAGTGTGGAATGACAAAAGGGAAAAGAGGATGGTATATGAATCGGTATGAGGACTATCTTGATGAAGTGATGAGGTGGGAAGTAGAGCTAAGAAGTGCTTTAAAGGCTGAGAATGTACATGAGGATGAAGGGGTGTATATAAGGTTAAATGATTTTACTGAGAAAATAGCTAGGCTAAAAGAACAAGGTGCAAACCAAGAAGTAATTGCTGGATTACAAATGGAAGTTGAAAGTCTTCATCAAGAAACAGAACAATACTTTAAAAGTCGCAGAAGTCGTGAAGCATATGTGAAACTAGGCAAGCACCAACTACCACCCTTACCATATGCATATAAGGCTCTTGAACCCTATATATCTGAAGAAATTATGAAACTACATCATCAAAAACATCACCAATCCTATGTTGATGGATTGAATAAAGCAGAAACCAATCTTGAAAAAGCGAGACAAACCGGAGACTTTTCACTTGTTAAGCATTGGTCCAGGGAGCTTGCTTTTCATGGGTCGGGACATTATCTTCATACGATTTTTTGGAATAATATGAGTCCTAAAGGCGGTGGAAAACCAGAAAACCTTTTGTTAAAGGAGATTGAAAGGTATTTTGGTCGTTTTGAATTATTCAAGAAGCAGTTTACTGAAGCTGCTAAAGCTGTCGAAGGGGTTGGGTGGGCTATCCTTGTTTGGTCACCACGATCTCGTCATCTCGAGATACTACAATCGGAAAGACATATGATCTTAACACAGTGGGATACCATCCCACTTCTTGTTCTCGATGTATGGGAACATGCTTATTATTTACAATATAAAAATAATAAGGCAGAATACGTAGATAATTGGTGGAATCTAATCAATTGGAGGGACGTTGAAGATCGTTTTGTGAAGGCTAGACAATTAAAGTGGAAACCCTATTAATCAAGGCTGTTTTCGTAAAGTTTATTGTTAAAATCTAAAGGCCGATTTTAACGTAGTAAGAGCTATTTTGTACATTCGTATTAAATTTGCAGCTCTTTTCTCAAATATAAAAGGATAAATCAACATGAAAACAATGACAATTAGTTTTTTTTCCAAAAGCAACAATGTTCGAGAAAAGAGCCTTAATCAAATATGAAAGTCATCAAGGAAGAACTCAGGAAGACATACAAATGATGTCCACTGAGTTCTTTTTGTCATATTGGGACAAGTCTAGCATAAACTTTTACAAACCGATAAAGGAGAAGAGGGATACGTGAATGAAACTTTTTAAGTTCATATTAATTTTTACCTTCATTATATCAACCATCTTACTGTATCTTCCCTTTAAAGTGCAGGGCTCTGTATCTGTTAGTGCAAGTAGCGCCATTTTAATGGAACAACAGTCAGGTAGGATACTATATGCAAAAGATGCACATGCGAAAAAGCGGATTGCCAGTATAACGAAGATTATGACGGCTATTCTTGCGATTGAGTCTGGAAAGTTAGATGAAACCGTTAAAGTCAGTGAACAAGCTGTTAGAGCTGAGGGCTCTTCGATTTATTTAAAACTGGGTGAAAAGATCAAGTTAGAAGATCTTGTATATGGATTAATGCTTCGCTCTGGAAATGACTCAGCAGTAGCAATCGCCGAGCATGTAGGTGGTAGTTTAGATGGTTTTGTTTTTTTAATGAATCAAAAAGCGGAAGAAATCGGGATGGAAAATACTCATTTTGCCAATCCGCATGGTCTTGATGATCACGAAAATCATCTTTCAACAGCCTATGATATGGCAATACTTACTCAATATGCGATGTTCAATGATACCTATCAAAAAATCGCAGGAACAAAAGTACATCGTGTTCCGGATCCTACTGGAGATTGGGATCGAGTTTGGACGAATAAGAACCGATTATTAACCGGTTTATATGAGTATACAACGGGTGGAAAAACTGGATATACAAAACGGGCAAAACGAACGCTTGTGACAACCGCTTCGAAGGATAACCTTGATTTAATTGCGGTTACCTTAAATGGGCCTGATGATTGGAATGACCATATTAATATGTATGAATATGGTTTTCGAAACTATGAGTTAGTGACGGTTTTAAAAGAGGGAATCATCAAAAAAGTGGACGATGAATACTACAAGAAAAAGGTCTATGTTGATCAAGATGTTTTGTATCCTGTTACCGATAAAGAACGTGAATTATTCCATATCGAAATCACTTTACAAAAGCCAAAAGAGGAATGGAGAAATAAAAAGCTTGAACCAGATATCGTTGGAAAGGCCATCATAAATCTTGACCAAAAGCCAATCCGTACGGTTCCTCTTTATTACAAACAGTCCTTTAAAAAAGAGAATGATTCATTCCTTGATTCATTTAAAAACATGTTATCCATCCATTTAGGGGTACAAGAATGATTAATATTATTTGGGTGTTAATAACAGTGATTGGGATTATATTCGCGATGGTCAATGGAACGATGGAAGAGGTAAACGCCGCTGTTTTTAAAGGAGCCTCTGAAGCTGTTACATTGTGTATAGGCTTAATTAGTGTACTGGTTTTTTGGTTAGGTTTAATGAAAATAGCAGAACATGCAGGGTTATTGGAAAAACTTTCGCAATTGTGCAGACCACTTGTAAAACGGTTATTTCCAGAGGTTCCGAATGACCATCCTGCGATGGGTTATATTTTATCAAATATGATGGCTAATTTATTTGGACTTGGAAATGCAGCAACACCTCTTGGAATTAAAGCAATGGAACAACTGAAAGAATTAAACGGAGGAAAAAATGAAGCAAGTCGATCGATGATTACATTTTTAGTCATTAATACAGCAAGTGTTACATTGATACCAACTACTGTAATAGGGATAAGAATGAATTACAATGCGGGTTCGCCGACAGATATTGTAGGTCCTACCTTACTGGCTACTTGTTTATCCGCATTTTGTGCGATTTTAATCGATCGCTGGTTTTATTATCGAAGATCCCGAAAGTGAAAAGGATGATGTAAATGGGAATTGTTTCGATTATTTCCCTATGGTTTATTCCTATTTTCATAGGATTTGTTTTACTGTACGGCACATATAAAAAAGTTCCAACCTATGAGGTTTTTGTTGAGGGTGGGAAAGAGGGAATCAAAATAGCTATCACGATCATTCCTTTTCTTGTTGGGATGTTAGTAGCTATTTCGATATTTCGCGCGTCTGGTGCTTTAGAGTTTTTTATGAATCTGATTCGCCCGCTTATGACGGCTATTGGAGTTCCAACAGAAATTGTTCCACTTGCAATCATCCGTCCTTTATCGGGAACTGCTGCCCTCGGGATGACGAGTGATTTAATCGCTACTTATGGACCTGATTCTTCTATTGGAAGACTTGCAGCGGTATTACAAGGTAGTACAGATACAACTTTTTATATTCTGACGGTCTATTTTGGTGCAGTTGGCATTAGGAAAATGGGAGATGCATTGAAGGTAGGCTTATTAGCAGATCTTGCAGGAATTATTCTTGCGATTGTGATTGTAGCACTTGTGTGGTAATGAACAAAGGTGAAAAGCGGTTCCTCATTACGGGGAATCGTCTTTTGCCTTTGTTTATTTTTTTATTTTGAAAAAACACGAGAATATGGCATAATTCAATAAGAACGTAGTAGTAAAAATTAGAGGTGACTAGATGGAAAGACTGCAAAAAGTGATTGCACATGCGGGAGTAGCTTCAAGAAGAAAAGCAGAAGAAATGATTCTTGAAGGAAAAGTGAAAGTAAATGGGAAAGTGGTTAAAGAGCTGGGGGTCAAAGTATCGAACTCAGATACGGTAGAAGTTGGAGGGATCCCACTTGAGAAAGAACAACCTGTTTATTTTCTATTTTACAAACCACGCGGAATCATTTCAAGTGTAACAGATGACAAGGGACGTAAAACGGTTACGGACTACTTCCCGGAGATAAAAGAACGGATTTATCCAGTTGGCCGACTTGATTATGATACATCAGGAATACTTTTATTAACCAATGATGGTGAATTTGCCAACTTACTGATGCATCCCAGAAATGAAATTGAAAAAGAATATATTGCAAAAGTAAAAGGAATTCCCTTAAGAGAAAATTTAAAGGCCCTTGAAAAGGGAATCGTTCTTGAAGATGGAAAAACAGCTCCTGCACGAACAAAAGTCATTTCCTTTGATAAGAAGAAAGGAACGTCAATTGTGCAGCTCACGATCCATGAGGGTAAAAACCGTCAAGTTCGTAGAATGTTTGAAGCGATTGGCAATCCTGTTGTAAAACTTCGCAGAGAAAGGTATGGCTTTTTAGATTTACGTGGCTTACAAGCGGGAGATGCAAGGGAATTAACGGCACATGAAGTGAAGCAACTTCGCGTGTTAGCAGAAAATCAGTAGAAATTTCATCATTATTTTAGTAAAAAAACAATACAGGGATGCTAATAATGTTATAATATTGGCAAAACTATAATATTTTCTAAAAATAAGGGAATAGTAGATCATCTTTATCTTTCAAGAGATGATCTACTTTTCAACAGAATAGCAAATCTTGGGAGAGGATCTATGATGAAAAAACGACGATTTTGGATGAGAACCATCATCTTAAGTGTGTTAGTAGCTGCTGTAGGTTATTCCTTATATGCAAATTTCACAAAAGATAAAGTACAAAAAGTAGAAATTGGCAATAAGGCTCCAGATTTTGCTTTAGTAGATTTAAATGGTCAAAAGCATCAGCTTTCCGATTATGAAGGACAAGGGGTATTTTTAAATTTTTGGGGTACTTTTTGTAAGCCTTGTGAAGAAGAATTTCCTTATATAGATAATCAATACAAGTATTTTAAAGATAAAGGTGTACAAGTATTGGCTGTTGATGTTGGAGAAACAGAATTTGCAGTTAGAAAATTTGTTGAGCGGCATGAACTAACGTTTCCGGTTGTTATTGATCAATCAGAAGAAGTACAGACTGCTTACGGAATAAACCCATTACCGATTACTTTTTTAATTGATAAGGATGGAACGGTGGTCAAATCACATACAGGACAATTAACGGAGGAAATGGTTCATGATTTTATGAAACAAATTCAACCATAGGCTTAAGGGGAGTTTTTTGACATGAATGAAGTGAAATGTGAATGTGGTCATGTGAATCCACATGGAACGATTCTATGTGAGGCTTGTGGGAAAATACTTAATGAAAATGAAAACATTGATGATATTAAACTAGTGGATATGAGGTACGAAGGCAGTGCCCGCCGCTCACAAACCTACAGCAAGACGATTGTTGATAAAATTTGGAATTTTTTCTCTTCTGTGAAAATTGGCGTTACTTTAATCGTCATTACTTTATTAGCATCGGCAGTAGGTACGATATTACCACAGGAAATGTATATTCCTCCTTTAATACCACCATCCCAATTTTACCAGGAACAATATGGATGGTTTGGTCAATTATATTATGAACTAGGTTTTCATAATTTATACAGTTCTTGGTGGTATTTATTATTAATTGCATCGATTGGTGTATCACTCGTTATATGTAGCCTTGATCGGGTGATTCCCCTGTATCGTGCATTAAAAAAGCAAAAAGTATCAAGAAATGAAGGCTTCTTAAAAAAGCAAAGGTTTTTCAGTCAGACAGAAATTGAACTTGGAAGGGATACGTACGAGAAAGTAACAGAAAAGTTAAAATCAAAGCGTTATCATATTCGTGAAGAAAATGGCAATATCCTTGCAGAAAAGGGTCGTTTTTCAAGATGGGGACCTTATGTGAATCATATCGGGCTTATTATCTTTTTAATCGGAGGAATGCTGCGATTTGTTCCAGGAATGTATGTTGATAAAGTACTATGGCTTCGAGAAGGCGAAACCAAGTTAATTCCTGAAACAAAAGGAGAATATTATCTACAAAATAATCAGTTTATTCTTGAAGTTTACGATTCAGAAAAAGATGGCGAGGTATTTCAGGAAGCGCTTGATGGAGCAGGAATGGTCGCAAAGAACTATCAGTCCAATGTGACACTATATAAAAAATCTGGGAATTCAATTCCAGGTGAAATGTCAGAATTAGATAAGGTGAAAGATGGAGAAATAAGAGTAAATGAACCATTGAAATTTGATGATTTTGCGATTTATCAAACGGAATTTAAGTTAGATGAATTGAGTTCAATGACGTTTGCTTTAAGTAATAAAGAAACCAAACAGGAATATGGCACTTTAACAATTGATCTAAATAATCCAAAAACACAATATAAATTGTCGGATGGATATGAGGTTGAAATGTTAAGTTATTTTCCAGATTTTGAATTTAATGAAGATGGGGAACCTGCGACAAAGTCAAGAATCCCAAATAACCCGGGATTTATCTTTAAAATGCATACACCAGAAGTACCGGACGGGGAAATCAGTTTTGTTGCGATCAGACAAACCATTGAACCCTATGGAAATAATCAAAACAAAATGACATTTAAAGGGGTAGAAACAATAAATGTCTCAGGGCTAACAGTGAGAAAAGATTTAACGCTTTGGATTTTAGCTCTAGGTGGATTTATTTTTATGGTAGGGGTTATACAAGGATCTTATTGGAATCATCGTCGCATTTGGATTTATCAAAAGAACGGTGAGGTTTGGATTGCCGCACATACAAATAAAAATTGGTACAGTTTAAAAAGAGAGATTTCAATTGCACTTGATGGTACAGGAATAAAGGAACCAATTGATCAATTAACGAAGGAAACGGATGTGTAAGGGGGAGTTAGGTTGGTTAACCTAAGTAGTAATTTGTTATACTTAGCATTTATACTATATTTAGTGGCTACGGTTTTTTTTGGAGGGGCGATCAAGGATAAAAGGGGTTCAGAAACAAACAAGGGGATGAATAAATGGGCAAAGGTAGCTATCACACTAACCATTGTTGGATTCATTGCCCAAACAGGCTATTTTATCACTCGTTGGATTGCCGCAGGTCATGCACCCGTCAGTAATTTGTTTGAATTTACGACCTTTTTTGGTATGTGTCTTGTAGGTGCTTTTGTTGCCATATTTTTTATTTATAAAACACCTTTATTAGGATTATTCACTTTGCCTGTTGCCATATTAATTATTGCCTATGCAAGTATGTTTCCGAGAGATATATCACCGCTGATTCCGGCATTGCAAAGTGATTGGCTCCACATTCATGTAACAACAGCTGCTTTAGGAGAAGCGATTCTTGCGATTAGTTTTGCTGCAGGACTTATCTATCTTATTAAATCGATTGATCAAACACAAAAAAGCAAAAAAACCTTTTGGTTGGAAACCATCATGTTTAGTTTAATATGTGTTGTTGGATTTATTGCCGTGACTAGCTTTTTTTCATCTATGAATTATGGGACAAGCTTTAATTGGGTTGATAAAAATGGGGCTGAAGCAGAGCTAGAATATACAATGCCTGCATTGATTGGACCACATGAAGGAGAACAATTAACAAAGGATCGTTTTTCACCCCTAATTGAAGTGCCAGCTATTATTAATGCAAAAAAATTGAACACAGTTCTATGGTCAATACTTTCTGGATTCGTCCTTTATGGAATCTTAAGGATTATCTTTAGAAAAAGAATTGGCGCTCTTTTAAAGCCTCTTGTAAAAAATGTCAATTTGAATTTAGTAGATGAAATTAGTTATCGTTCGGTTTTAATCGGATTTCCTGTCTTTACCCTAGGAGCGCTCATATTTGCGATGATTTGGGCACAAATTGCTTGGACTCGTTTTTGGGGATGGGATCCAAAGGAAGTTTGGGCACTTATTACTTGGCTATTTTACGCAGCCTTTTTACATCTTAGGCTTTCAAAAGGCTGGCATGGTGAAAAGTCAGCCTGGTTAGCAGTGATTGGTTTCGTGATCATTATGTTTAATTTGATTGCAGTCAACTTAGTGATTGCAGGTCTTCATTCCTATGCTTAATGCTTTAAAAACTGTAAATATTGTAAATAAACTTAAGCCTCCACTCTAGTTAGTGAAGGCTTTTATCATAATGGTCACAAAAGTTTCATGAAGCCATAGATAAAAGTTATTTCTTTTTGTACAATAGATATGATGCAAGGAGGGTAATGTTTTGGATAAAAACGTGAAAATATTAGTTGTAGATGATGAAGAAAGAATTAGACGCTTATTAAAAATGTATTTAGAGAGAGAAGATTATGTAATTGAAGAAGCGGAAGATGGAAATCAAGCGCTTTCAATGGCATTAGAAAATGATTACGATTGTATCTTACTTGACTTGATGATGCCTGGTAAGGATGGAATTGAAGTTTGCCGTGAATTAAGAGAGAAAAAGGCAACACCAGTCATTATGTTGACAGCAAAAGGTGAAGAGGTCAATAGAGTTCAAGGTTTTGAAGTTGGAACAGATGATTATATCGTCAAGCCTTTTAGTCCTCGTGAAGTTGTATTACGGGTAAAAGCTCTGCTTAGACGTTCGTCACAAACAACATTTGTTCAAGCTGAACCATTAACGAAGGATATTATCGTATTCCCTCATTTAACCATTGATAATGATGCACATAGAGTGTTAGCTGATGGTCAAGAAGTGAGCTTAACACCTAAGGAATATGAATTGCTATTCTTTTTAGCTAAATCACCTGATAAAGTGTATGATCGAGAGCATTTGTTAAAAGAGGTATGGCATTATGAGTTTTTTGGTGATTTACGAACAGTTGATACTCATGTAAAACGTTTGCGTGAAAAACTCAATAAAGTATCTGAACATGCTGCAAAAATGATTATCACAGTATGGGGAGTCGGCTACAAATTTGAGGTAATCAATGAATGAAATTTTGGCGAAGTGTAGTTGTTAAGCTTTGGTTTACGATTCTTTTACTTGTTGCATTCGTGTTATTTTTTGTCTCCGTCATGATTATGCAATTTTTACAAAACTATTCAGCATCTGAAAATGAAAAAAATCTGAAAGCAAGAGCCGAAAAAATTGCAGAAATTATTGATTCACATGAATTATCAAGTGGATTGGAAATTTCATGGGAATTAATTGATGATGTGACAGGTCTAACAATCGTCATTAGTCCAACAGAATATTATACGGCGGAGAATGAAGGAAAAACACTAAAACTTCCACTTTCTTATTTTTTAGAGAACGAAGATTTGTCTCAAGTATTAGAAGCAAAAGAACCTAAAAGAGTCATTACTTCCTTTTCTGATATAGGAAAGGGAAAAGATCCTCTTCAATATGTGATTATAGGTGTCCCATTAAAAGCACAAGATGGTCAAAGTGGAGCGGTTTATATTTACCAATCTGTTGAAGTAGGTGAAGAAGCAGCTAAGGAAACCACAAAGTATATCTTATTAGCAGCAGGAATCGCGATTATTTTAACGACTTTCTTTGCCTTTTTCCTATCGACTAGGATTAATGCACCTCTAAGAAAAATGAAACAAGCAGCATTTGAGGTTGCAAGGGGAAATTTCGATACGAAAGTCCCGATATTAACGAATGATGAAATTGGGGAATTGGCTACAGCTTTTAATCAAATGGGGAGACAACTTAAATTTAATTTAAATGCACTTAGTCAAGAAAAGGAATTATTATCCAGTATTTTAAGTGGAATGGTAGATGGAGTGATTACATTTAATCGAGATGGAACCATCTTAATGACCAATCCACCAGCTGAATTATTTTTACAAAATTGGTATTTTGAAAAGAAAAACCAAGAAAATATTGCTGAGGCAGTTCCGTCGAAAGTAATGGAGTTATTCCAGCAAGCGGTAAATACGGAGAAAGAACAAATTGGTGAGATTACACTTCAAGGGCATTATTGGGTTATGATTGTCAGCCCTCTTTATAGTCATCAAAATATACGTGGTGCTGTGGCTGTTGTAAGAGATATGACAGAGGAACGTAAATTGGACAAGATGAGAAGTGATTTTATCGCCAATGTTTCACATGAATTACGAACGCCTATTGCAATGGTACAAGGCTATAGTGAGGCAATTGTAGATGACATTGCGCAAACAAGTGAGGAAAAGAAAGAAATGGCAACGGTTATTTATGATGAGTCCTTAAGAATGAGTCGCTTAGTCAATGAATTACTTGACTTGGCAAAAATGGAATCAGGTCATTTTAATTTGACGATTGAAGAAGTTGAAATCGAACCATTTTTAAATCGAATTCATCGTAAATTTCAAGGTTTAGCAAAGGAACAAAACATTGCTTTAGTCTTTAACATAGAAAGTCAAGAACCGATTTACTCTTTTGATTCCGATCGAATTGAGCAGGTATTAACCAATTTAATAGATAATGCGATACGGCATACGGGTGAAGGTGGTACAGTGACTGTACATGCACAAAGTGATGACCGTGGCATTTTTATTGAAGTAGAGGATAATGGTGTTGGTATTCCTGAAGAAGACCTGCCGTTTGTTTTTGAACGTTTCTACAAAGCTGACAAAGCAAGAACAAGAGGTAGATCTGGAACAGGACTAGGTCTTGCCATTGCCAAGAATATCGTTGAAGCACATCATGGCGTATTAACTGTTCAAAGTAAACAAGGACAAGGTACGACATTTTCCTTTTTAATACCAAGAATTTTGAAGTAATCTGAAGAGGTTGCCGATTATCTTGATTCACAAGAAACAAAATGGGAAGGGTTATTATGATCCTTCTTTTTTTATTGAAATCGTAAGAGTGATGGTAACTTTTTTAGTTGCTTTTCGACTAAATAAATGAACGGTGGGGGAAAACGATGGATACCGTTTTTGAAGAATTGTACGAGAAATACCACCATGATGTCTTTCAATTTTTATTTTATATGGTAAAAAATAGAGAAAGTGCAGAAGATCTTGTTCAAGAAGTGTATATAAGAGTGTTAAAATCGTATTCAAAATTTCAAGGAAATAGTAGTGAAAAGACATGGTTATTTTCAATTGCTCGTAATGTTGCGATTGATTGGTTTCGCAAGCAAAAGAATTGGAAACAAAGACTGATTGATAAGTTTGATTGGACAGAGCAGCAAATTAAGGATGATCAGCCCTTCCCAGAGGAAATTACTCTTCAAAAAGAGGAAGTTCGCCTTATTATGAATAGTTTAAATAAATGTACATTTGATCAAAGAATGGTTGTTATTATGAGATATTTTAATGAATTATCCATATCGGAAACTGCCCAAGCTCTTAACTGGACGGAGAGTAAAGTAAAAACAACTCAACATCGTGCCTTAAAAGCATTAAAAGGAAATTTGCAGGAAATGATTAAAGCTACTAAGTCTGCTAATCAAAATACCCATCAATAGTGATTCTGTCCTGTTTTTTTGTACTATCACTTTGTTCTATTTAAGGACAAGTCATCATAGTGTGGAGTGAAGAAAACAAAAGGAGGATATGAGATGAGAGATTACATAAGAAGATTATTAATTGCAGGTGCGATGGGTTTATGTGTGAGTTTATTGTTTTTTAGTATCTAAATTCATTCAGTATAGTACAATAAGTGACAAAGTAATGTATGTTCATACATTTGTAATAACTTTTTCAAGCGTTATACTTCCCATAGTAGGTATCTCTATGTATAATAAAGATATAAAAATCAAATATGATCTATCTTCGGGGCAGGGTGAAATTCCCGACCGACGGTGATGAGATATTATTATCTCAGGAGCCCGTGAGCCTTTTATAGGCAGGATTTGGTGAGATTCCAAAGCCGACAGTAAAGTCTGGATGGGAGAAGATGGAGGTTTGGCGACATTCAAAAAAATTTACTACATTGAATGTTTATTTAAGCTGCCTTCTAAAGAATTCTCCCTCAAGTCTAAAACTTGAGGGTTTTTTATTGGAATCATTAGTAGGCCGTGCTAAACCTTCTTTCTTAGGAACCGATGGATCCTACTAAAGGAGAAGAGAAAAAATGAAGAGAAACAGATTAAGAGTCATGGTGGCAGTAGCGATGTTAAGTAGTATTGCGTATGTTTTAATGTTATTAAATTTTCCGATACCACCATTTCCAGCATTTTTGAAGATTGACTTCAGTGATCTTCCTGCATTAATTGGTGCATTAGTATTTGGACCTATGGCTGGGATTATGATTGAATTATTAAAAAATGTCTTGGATTATTTTATGACAGGAAGCGAAACGGGAATTCCTGTAGGACACTTTGCAAACTTTATGTCAGGAATCATCTTTATTTTACCAACTTACTATGTTTATAATAAAATAAAATCAAAAAAAGGTATGACCGTTGGCTTAATCATAGGTTCAGTCTCAATGGCTTTAGTGATGAGCGTATTGAATTATTTTGTTTTACTACCAGCTTATACGTTTTTCCTTAATATGCCAGCTATGAGTGGTCCTGAAATTCGTTCATATATTGTTGCGGGAGTACTTCCGTTTAATGTTATAAAAGGGATTGTCATGTCACTAGTATTCATGCTTCTGTTCTCAAAAATGGGAACTTGGATTCAAAAACAACAGACTTCTTTTAAAATCAGTCATTAATTGAAAAAGCACCTTTAAGGGTGCTTTTTTAGTTTTCTAAAAGGGGATATTGAAAAAAATAGAAGCTCTCTTCTTAATGAAGAGAGCTTCTATAGCATTGACTATTCAAATTTTAAAGCATCGCCATCAAATGACTCATCAGCTACTTTGATTGAGTCTGTTGGACAACCTTCAAATGCATCCATCATATCATCAAGTAATACTTCAGGAATTTCAATTGTTCCTGCATTATCATCAAGTGTTACGAAAGCGATACCATCATCATCGTAATCATAGATATCTGGTGCTGCTGCTCCACATGCTCCACAAGCGATACATGTTTCTTTGTCTACTATAGTATATTTTGCCATTGAAAAAATCCTCCCTAGTATATATCTTTATATTTATCGTTTCTAACGATGTATTTAACGATAAACTCATTTCTCATACCTATTGTAAAACGACCTCGACAACTTTTCAATAGAAAAAATATTTTGAATCACTATTTTAAGGTAATTTTATGTGAAAAGGTAAAAAAACTTTATTGAAAACCCTTACATTCTTAAGCTTTATGATATGATAAGAATGATTTTATTCTAGCTCTCGTTTTTTTACAATAATACACAAAAAGTGGCATGGTGATTAAATGGAATTTACATTTTTACAAATGATCATTTTATATTGTTTACATAAAATAAATGGTGAACGAACCATTTACTCCATCTACCATTTATTACATGGAAAGAAATCTTCGCAAACCATTCAAGATGCTTACCTTTTTCATCTAACTCCTTTTTTTCATACCTATCCAACTATAAGTCGGCAAGAAATAGAAAGCATCATTACTAAGTTTGCAACAAATGAATGGATTCATGCAGATTCAAACCAACATTATCTGGTAACAGATTCAGGAGAAAAGATTCTTTTTCATTCAGTAAAAAACAATCCAATTCCAGCAAATTTAAATGGAATGAAATATCAAAGCCAAGCTATTCTTTTTTGGGAAAGACTATCTCTTATGATCCAGGTTTTTTCCTATCTTCAACATCGCGAATCAAGGTATATGCCTGTTCAAAGAAGACCCGAAACAATTTCATGGATACGAGACCTTTTAAAACAAAACAAATCTACTCGAGAGAATTTATGTGCTAATTTGTATTCGGAATTAGTATCTTGTTTGGATCATGAACCCTCTATTGATCCCAATGTATTTGTGATTCGATTAAGTGGATATCGCTCCATTGGTTTAACGTTTGAACAAGCATCACAAAAATTAAATATAGAAACAACGCAATATTATTATCAATTTTTAAATGTTCTTCATTTTATGATTGATGTACTTGAAAATAATGCTCATCAATACCCGCTTCTGAGTTCTTTATTAGAACCATCTCAAAAGGAAAATTTGACACAATCTACAGAAAAGACATTTCAATTGCTAAATCAAGGCTATTCCATTGCAGATATAGTGAATACACGACAATTAAAAAAAGGTACCATTGAAGATCATATTGTTGAATTAGCTTTAAAAATCAGTGATTTTTCTATTGAACCTTTTGTGACAGTGGAAAAACAAAATCAAATTAAAAAAGTTGTAAATGAGACGATGACGAAACAACTTCGGCTTATTCAAAATAAAGTCCAAGATGCAACTTATTTTGAAATTAGACTAGTACTAGCAAAAGATGGAGATCGATGAGCATGTTAGAAATATATTTAAAAAAACATTTTAACTATGAACATTTTCGAACTGGACAAAAAGAAGTGATTACTTCAGTGCTTGAGGGTAATCATACATTGGCTATGCTACCTACTGGTACAGGAAAATCGCTTTGTTACCAACTTTCAGGATATATCCTCAAAGGACATGTTTTGATTGTTTCACCTTTATTGTCTTTAATGCAGGATCAAGTTGAACAGATGAAAATGAATGGGGAAAAGAGTGTTGTTGCGATTAATTCCTTTCTGTCTGGAGCAGAAAGGAAGCGTGTTCTTTCAAACATAAGGCAATACAAATTTATTTTTATTTCACCTGAAACATTAGCAAATGAAAAGATGGTCAATATGCTTAAAAGGCTAAATATTTCCCTGTTTGTGATTGATGAAGCACACTGTATTTCCCAATGGGGTTATGATTTTAGACCTGATTATATAAAGCTAGGCGATGTACGAAAAAGTCTAAATCATCCACTTACGCTGGCGTTAACGGCAACAGCAACAGTAGCTGTTAGGAATGATATCATCAAATCGCTTAAGCTTGAAGAGTGCAAGCAAATTGTATTTTCGGTTGACCGCCCTAATATTGCCATGTCAGTTGTTCAAATGAAGGGTTACCAAGAAAAATGGGAAAATTTATACCAAATGGTTGCGAATCTGGCAGGCCCTGGCATTATTTATTTTTCAAGTAAAAAAGTTGCCGAGCAAGCAGTAAGTTTTTTAAATCAAAAAGGTATAGAACGTGTTGCCGCCTATCACGGGGGAATGGATCAAGAATCTCGTATTTTAATTCAACAACAGTTTCTTCTTAATCAACTTGATATCATCTGTGCAACGAGTGCATTTGGGATGGGGGTCAATAAGGAAAATATCAGGTTTGTCATTCACTTCCATATGCCACAAAACGTAGAATCCTATTTACAGGAAATCGGACGTGCAGGTAGGGATGGACTAATGAGTATCGCTATTTTATTTTATGCTCCTTTTGATGAACAACTGGCATACAGGTTAGCAGACTTAGAAGTTCCTTCATCAGAACAGTTGGATTGGTTAGTTCATCTGATACAAGATTCTGAGGTTCAATGGGTTCAGGAACCAGAAGTACTCCAGAAAATGGGTGGTTTTACAGAGACAAGCTGGAGAATGATATCTGATATTCTTATCCATCATACCGGGAGCAATTCCAATCTGATTACTAACTTAATAGACTATAAAAGGACAGTGGAAAAAAGGCAGGAAATGAAGAAAAACAAGATTGCCTTCATGACCAATTGGATATTATCGAAAGAATGTCGACGAAAACCCCTTTTACAATACTTTAATGAAGAAATAGATGAAGTCTGTCACGAGCTTTGCTGTGATAGCTGTGGTATCGAGTTGAGTCATTTTCATCATCGACGTCAGGAAATGAAAAATGAAGTCGAATTTAGTTGGAAACAGAGGCTCTCTGATATATTATTAAAGTAGTAGGTTATTAGAAAATAAGTGAGTGAAGGAATGAAAAAAAATTATCGTGAATTAATTAATCGTGCAACAGATAAGGAATTGCAAAATTCTTTATATTTAACGCAAGTAATGATTCTGATTATTTCATTCATATTAGGAATGTTTTTATTTGATGATTTGGCAGAATTTATTGCTCTATTTATTTGGGATTTACGGCAAATCATTCTGTGGGGCGGAATTGCAGGAGTAGCAGTAGTCCTTCTCGATCTCATATTAATGAAACTACTACCTTCTCATTACTATGATGATGGGGGACTGAATGAACGGATTTTTCGAAACCGCTCGATATCCCAGATTGCATTTATCGCAGCAATTGTAGCGGTCCCTGAAGAACTCTTATTTCGCGGAATGATTCAAACCCATTTTGGATTAATTTCAGCAAGTATCATTTTTGCGATTGTTCATTATCGGTATTTATTTAATTGGTATTTATTTTTAAATGTAATTGGATTGAGTTTTTTCATCGGATATGTCTATCTACAGACCAATAACATTCTTGTCACCATCTTTATGCATTTTTTAATCGATTTTCTATTAGGTTGTCATATTAAACAACAGGAACAGGAAGGAATCAATTGATGAACAAAGAGCGCCCATATAGAGAACAGGCTGAGAAACTTCGGCAAAAAATAGACATTGATCCTTTTGAAGAAGGAGAAGTGGTTGATAGAGAAGAGCTTCCTCCTAGGAGTAGAGTACATCTGCAAAAGAGGAAAAAAAATAAATGGAAGCTTAAATATCCAGTCATTCGACTATTAGTATTATTTTTTATATTATTACCGATTACGATATTTAGTATTTATTCTTCCCTTTTAGAAAGACCGGGCGGTGACGCAACAAAGACAGGTGGAGAATCTTCTGGTGGTTTCGAAATCATTGATATTGAACGACCCAAACCAGTTGGGGGTAATGAGGAAGAACAAGATCAAAGTTCCGAGGATAGGGATGAATTTGATTTATGGGAATCTGAAGAAAAAGAATCGGAAGAAGTTGAACAGACTAGTGAAGATTCTTCTGCTTCATCCCAAGAAACCCAATCTGTATCCATTGATTCATTGGTGAGTGATACGAAATCTGGGACAAAAGATATTATTTATCATAAGGTACAGTCGGGGGAAACGATTTTTAGAATTTCCATGAAATATTATCATTCAAAAGCTGGTATCGATACGATAAAATCAGCCAATAACCTATCCAATAACGATATCAGAGTTGGACAAGTATTAACGATTCCATTATCAAAGTAAAATCGGCATATGGCCGATTTTTTTGCTATCTCCATTATTGTGTTTCAGTCATATTTTGCAGGACAAGTTCATAAATTGGGATAGAAAGGTGGGAAAAGAATGGAATCTCCTATTATGATGCTTGACGAAAGGACAGATCAAGCAACAAGGAAAATGTTGCAAAAGGTAGTGGAACGAAAACAAAAGTTTGATAAATTAGAATTCCAACATTTATGTATCATGTGGAGTACGATTTTAGTATCCTTTGGCTATTTTCTATATCTGTATCTCACTATATTTAAGCCCTATTCCTATTCCTTTGCTACTGTGTTCTCTGTCTATATCAATAATTTTATTCATTTAATCATGCTAATGGTTGTCATTGGATTATTTGGATTAATGAATGTATATCGACAAAAAAGAGATAAGGCGGAGAAGGAATTTCATTTGCTGCGGTGTGAAATCATCGATAAAAGTAAAGATTTATGGAGGAAAGAAGAGGAATGGAAAAATCGCCATATTGTTTTTGAAATGATGAAGAAAAATTTTGACATTAATTTATACCATGAAAACAAATAAGAGATGTGCAATATACTCTTATTTGTTTTCATATAGGAATATAACTTGGATCAGAGCAAATATAAAAATCAAAAAAACTTCTTCTTATCCCGTTCTTCTTTAAGGATTTCTACTGCTTCTCGGAAACGGAGAGAATGGACGATTTCTCTTTCCCTTAAAAAGCGTAAACTGTCGTTGATGTCTGGATCATCTGATAAATTAATCAGCCATTGATAAGTTGCTCTTGCCTTTTCCTCAGCGGCAATATCTTCATATAAATCTGCAATCGGATCACCTTTAGCCTGAATATAGGTGGCTGTCCAAGGTACACCTGCAGCATTATGATAAAATAGGGCAGAATCATGGTTTGCATAGTGATCACCAAGTCCAGCAGCTTTGAGCTGATCAGGCGTAGCGTCCTTCGTTAATTTATAAATCATCGTTGCAATCATTTCTAAATGAGCAAATTCTTCGGTGCCGATATCTGTTAAAAGCCCAACAACCTTGTCAGGAATGGTGTATCGCTGGTTCAAATAACGAAGTGCGGCGGCCAACTCTCCATCTGCACCACCGTATTGTTCAATTAAATATTTAGCTAAGGTTGGATTACATTGACTAACTTTAACAGGATATTGAAGTTTCTTTTCATAGACCCACATTTCTGAAACCCTCCTCTACAATGCTGTGAAATACTTTTCATCTCTTACGTTTATCCTACACTTGCCAAGGCCACGGAGAGTCATCCCAATTCCAAGGATATCCAGAGTAACTATTTCCAAATTGTAATAAAGGGCCAAATTGGCTTTCGAATGCCTTCTTTATTTTTTTACGTTCTGAAGCGAACTGATTAAATTGTTTGATGGCATCACGATCTTCATTATGAGTATCTAAATATAATGTAAGTTCAACAAGGACAAAATCCACCGCTTGTAGTTGTTGCATTAATTGATAGTATTCTGGAGGCATCTGTTTCATGCTAATCCCTCCCTTTTGATTGTTCATGCGAGTTGAAATAAGGATCGTATAATGCTTTCCAAAGCGTACCTGCTCTTAAGGCTTCTTGAGGTGAAAACTGTTCTAAGTTGGGTGGTTGAAATCCCATGTAAAGGTGTGGGTGGAGTAGAGTAGCTTTTTGTTTTGATGGGTTTACAAGGATCAAATGGACTTATATAGGGATGATAAAACTTAGTTCTTGTATACATACAGAAACCTCCTTGATTTCGACTTTATATCATATGAATGGAAAATTTATTTTATGTTACACTTTTATGGTAAAATGAAGGTCATTCCCAAAACGTAAAGTGTGAATAAATGCTATCTCAATTAGGGGGATTTCATGAAAATCGTTCTTCTTTTAATCATTGTTTGTTTGGTGGGTATACTTTGCTTGCTTATCTATATGTTCAAAGAGGCATTCGCGAATAGAGTAAACTATCAAACATTGGAATTCTCTAATTTTCCGAAAAGCTTTGGCAAAATCCATTTGTTCTTTATATCTGATATTCATAGACGGATTGTTTCAGACTCCCTTATTGAAGAAGTAAGTGGGAAAGTGGATGTCGTTATTATTGGTGGAGATCTACTTGAAAAAGGAGTACCTATGGAAAGGGTAAAAGAAAATATTAAGAAGTTAAAGACGTTAGGACCTATTCTTTTTGTATGGGGAAATAATGATTATGAAGTAGACGTACCGATATTAGACGCGATGCTCTTACATTTAGGCGTTACATCTTTAGTCAATAGTTCGATTCAGTTTCAATCAGATGAAGGTGATCAACTTTATTTCATTGGACTTGACGAGATCAGTTTGGGAAGACATAATCTTGAACAAGCCATGGATGAAGTAGATCCAAATAGCTTTAAAATTTTGCTTTGTCATAATCCGAACATAAGCAGGAGAATTCATTCCGATTATGGAATAAGTTTATTGCTGTCAGGGCATACACATGGTGGACAAATACATCTTTTTGGGTTTAGTCCTTATGAAAGAGGGAGTTTGAAAAAAGAAAATGATTTAACGGTATTAATTAGTAATGGTTACGGTACAACGGGAGTACCACTCAGATTAGGTGCAAAGGCGGAAACGCATCTGATTTCAATTGAAAACCGTACATAATCTTGCAATAAATCATGAGAAAAGCAATAACTTCGTTGAGCAGAATGAGACGACTCACCAATATATGATTTTCTCATAAACTAAATCAAGAGTGTTCACAGTAGGGGGCATCATTATGCGCTTAGAACGTTTAAATTATAATAAGATAAAAATTTTTCTCACTCTGGATGATTTGTTTGACAGAGGGTTGACGAAAGAAGATATTTATAAGGATTCTTTAAAGTGGCATCAGCTTTTTCATGATATGCTTGAAGAAGCAAGTGAGACTTTTAAAGTCGATATACAAGGTTCTGTTGCGGTAGAAGTTTTTTCTATGAAAGCACAGGGTATGGTTATGATTGTAACAATGAAAGATGATCAGGAAGAAGATATCTTTAATGACAGTTTTATTGACATGCAAGTGACAGTAGAAGGCAATGTTGAGATATTATTTGAAATTGATGATTTTGAAGAGGTCATTCAGTTAGCTAAAAGGTTAGCGATCATTGGATTTTCAGGTGGAACCCTCTATTATCACAACAGCGCCTATTATTTTTTAATTGATAATGTTTGTCAGGATATCCAAACGCAAATTGCAGCGATTATGACTGAATATGGAAATCCATCTTTTGAGAGTGTTCACCTATTACAGGAGTATGGTAAAACCATTATAAAAGAGAAGGCAGTAAGTGAAATCATGACCTATTTTGCATAAGGCTCTTTTCTCAAACTTTACGAAAATAGCCTTGCATAAGAAGATTTATCATCCACCCTCGGTTATCGATCCATAGCCGAGGGAATGATCTTTCAAAATCTACATAAAGATCCAATTCTAAAATATTTTAACAATTCAAATTAGACAATCTTTTGCCTTGCATATTATATTTAAAAGTGTATACTATCTCTGAAAGAAAACAACAATGAGGGTAGATTTTAGGAGGATATATGAATGGTTGCCGAAAATAGTAAGTCAAGTACAACGGCAGAAGAAATGATTGATATATTAAAGTCGACTCAAACAGTGATACATCAAGCATTAGAAAAACTAGGATATCCTAATGAAGTTTTTGAACTATTAAAAGAACCCTTAAGAATGTTAACGGTTAAAATTCCAGTCCGAATGGATGATGGTTCAACCCAAGTATTTACTGGATATCGTGCTCAACATAATGATGCGGTCGGTCCAACAAAGGGTGGTATCAGATTTCATCCTAATATAACTGAAAAAGAAGTAAAAGCATTATCGATATGGATGAGTTTAAAATGTGGAATTGTTGATTTACCATTTGGCGGTGCTAAAGGTGGAATTGCATGCGATCCACGGAATATGTCTTTTCGAGAATTAGAGCGCTTAAGTCGTGGTTATGTTAGGGCAATTAGCCAGATTGTTGGACCTACAAAAGATATTCCTGCTCCAGATGTATTTTCAAACTCGCAAATCATGTCGTGGATGTTGGATGAATATAACGCAATTAATGAATCCAACTCTCCTGGCTTTATAACTGGAAAACCGATTGTTTTGGGGGGATCACACGGTAGGGAGACGGCAGCAGCTAAAGGAGTGACCATTTGTATTCGTGAGGCTGCAAAGAAAAAGGATATTGACATCAAAGGTGCTAAAGTGATTATCCAGGGTTTTGGAAATGCAGCAAGTTTTTTAGCAAAGTTTTTGCATGATGCAGGAGCCATAATCATAGGAATCTCTGATGCATATGGGGCACTTTATGATCCAGATGGACTTGATATCGTGTATTTATTAGATAGAAGAGATAGTTTTGGAACGGTGACAAAACTATTTAATCATACAATGACAAACCAGGAATTGTTAGAAAAAGAATGTGATATTCTTGTTCCGGCAGCAATTGAAAGTCAAATAACCGAAAAAAATGCTCATCATATTAGAGCGAAAATGATCGTTGAAGCCGCAAACGGCCCCATTACATCACAAGCTACTCAAATATTGAATGATCGAGGTGTTTTACTCGTACCTGATTTGTTAGCCTCAGCAGGTGGTGTTACGGTTTCTTATTTTGAATGGGTGCAAAATAATCAAGGTTATTTTTGGTCTGAAGAAGAAGTCAATGAAAAATTAGAAGTAGTAATGATAAAGGCCTTTAATCGGATCGTTGAAATTTCACAAAATCGAAATGTCGATATGCGCTTGGCTGCCTATATGGCAGGTGTACAGAAAATGGCCGAGGCAGCACGATTTAGGGGTTGGGTGTAAAGAAACTGATATTGAATCTTTGAATGAAAACTTCTATTATAGTAGGATAGAAGTTTTTTTGTGTTATCTAAAGTAAGTAATAGATTGTTTAGGAGTGAGCATCATTGAAACATGAAGAGGTTATTGTCGTTGGTGGGGGTCCGTGTGGACTTGCAGCTGCGATTGCACTACAAGAGATTGGTTTATCTCCATTAGTTATTGAAAAAGGAAATGTTGTGAATGCGATTTATCATTATCCGACACATCAAACATTTTTTAGCTCAAGTGATAAGTTGGAAATTGGGGGCGTTGCTTTTATTACAGAGACAAGAAAAGCCCATCGAAATCAAGCACTTGCCTATTACAGAGAAGTGGTTAAAAGAAAAAATGTACGTGTTCAAGCCTTTGAAAAAGTTTTAAATGTTCAAAAAGATAATAGTGATTTTATTGTAACAACCGATAAAGATCAATATCGTACAAAATCGGTTGTCATCGCTACAGGTTATTATGACCAGCCAAATATGCTCGGTGTTCCAGGTGAAAATCTTCCTAAGGTATTTCACTATTTTAAAGAAGGACATCCATTCTTTGACAGGGATGTAGTTGTGATTGGGTTGAAAAACTCAGGTGTCGATGCAACACTTGAACTTGTAAAGGCAGGTGCCCGAGTAACCGTTCTATACCGTGGTAATGAGTATTCTCCAAAAATTAAACCATGGATACTGCCGGAATTTGATGGTCATGTACGTCATGAGCGGATCAAAATGGAATGGGAAGCAACTGTAAAGGAAATTACAGATGATTCAGTGGTCTATGAAAAGAATGGACAAGAGTATACCATCAAAAATGATTTTGTCTTTGCTATGACTGGATATCATCCTGATAAAGACTTTTTGAAAAAAATCGGTGTCAAAATCGATGATGTTACGGGAAGACCTGTTTATAATGAAGAAACAATGGAAACAAATATAGAGGGAGTTTATATTGCTGGTGTGATTGCAGCAGGTAATGAAGCAAATGAAATTTTTATTGAAAACGGACGTTTTCATGGTGAAAAAATAGCCTCATCGATTGTTAAAAAAGAAGTAAAGGACATTTATTAAGTTTGTTGTTAAAACCCAATATAAAGGATGAATCAATTGAGCAAAACAGTTGCTTTAATTACGACAGGTGGAACCATTGCGAGTAAAGAAATATCGAAGGGACTCCTTCATTCAGGTGCGATGTCTGGAGAAGAATTGGCATCACTATGTCAGTTACCGAATGATATACAGGTGAAAATTATTGATGTGATGCAGAAGCCAAGTATGCATATCGATTTTGATTCAATGCTTGAAATTCGTCATGCCATTATGACCCAATTAGAAGATCCATCCATTTGTGGAATTGTTGTGACCCATGGAACAGATTCTTTGGAAGAAACAGCTTACTTTTTAGATTTAACGATAAATGACCCGAGACCAATCGTTGTTACAGGATCGCAACGATCTCCGCAAGATGTTGGGACGGATGTCTATTCTAACCTTAGAAACTCGATTTATGTAGCGGTAAATGAGATCATCGCAGGAATAGGTGTTGTGGTTGTTTTTAATGAAAGAATTTATTCAGCAAAATATGTAAAAAAGGTACACGCATCCAACTTACAAGGGTTTGAATCTTTTGGTTATGGGTATTTGGGCATCATTGATCATGATATTGTAAGTATTTATCAAAAGCCAGTTGTAAATGAAAACTATTCAATTACAAAACCAATTCCTAGAGTTGATATTATAAAATGTTATAGTGGTGCAGATGGTATTTTCATTGATGCTTCTGTTGCTTCTGGTGCAAAAGGGATTGTCTTGGAAGGCGTGGGAAGAGGGCAAGTGTCTCCATATATGATGGATTCGATTAAGAAAGCGGTTGGCAAGGGCATTGTCATGATTGTAACAACGAGTGCAGAAGAAGGAAAAGTTTATCCAGCTTATGGTTATTATGGAAGTGCCTACGATTTACAACAAAATGGAGTCATTTTAGGTGAAGATTATGATAGTAAAAAGGCAAGAATTAAATTAGCGGTTTTGTTGTCTTCGATTCATAAAGTTGAACAGGGACATTTTATGTGAACATTCTAATTGTTAAAATTAGTCATTTTCTTTATTCTTATAACATGGTAGGATTAAGAAAAATAGTTTGAAATGAGGACGGCGAATGCTGGGAATTCTGTCAGCCGGAATAGCCCCCGGTTTGGCCTTGCTATGTTATTTTTATCTAAAGGACCAATTTGGTGTAGAACCAATTACGCTAGTCATTAAAACGTTTTTCTTTGGATCACTACTTGTTTTTCCGATTATGTTTATTCAATATGTGTTAGATACGGAGAGGATTATTTCCTCGAGTATTGGAGATGCATTCATATCAACTAGTTTGTTAGAGGAATTTTTTAAATGGTTTCTAGTCTATTACACAGCATATCTTCATTGTCACTTTGATGAACCTTATGATGGCATTGTTTACGGTGCTTCCGTATCACTTGGTTTTGCTACGACGGAGAATATTTTATATTTAATTGGCAATGGATTGGAATTTGCCATTGGTCGTGCATTACTACCTGTGTCCAGTCATGCCATGTTTGGAGTTATTATGGGTTACTATTTAGGAAAAGCAAAATTTTCTTCACAATCCAAAAGAAAGTGGCTTCTTTTATCATTTATTATCCCATTTTTATTACATGGTATTTATGATTATATTCTCTATTTAAAAACGACTTGGATTTATGTCATGCTTCCTTTTATGATTTTTTTATGGTGGTTAGGCCTACGTAAAGTAAAAAAAGCACATGGTTTAAGTGCTCAATATTCAGAAGTAACAAAAACCCTTCATTCGTAGAGTGAAGGGTTTTTGTGTTCCTTAAATCCCTTAATATGATTGAAGTTGAAAATTGATTGCATAATTGAACCAGTTATGACAAAAAATATGATTAATGTGAAAATGATTTACAACTGGGGGTCGTTTAACCGTGAAAAGAAAAATTTTTATCGCAACATTGATCATCATTTTCTCTATTTCCTTATGTTTCATACCAGAAAGAGATAAGGTAGATGCCTTTTCAAATCAAATCATTCAACATGGTGCAGTGGGTGATGATGTTCTCGAACTCCAATCTCGTTTACAATATTTAGGATTTTATACTGGGAAAATTGATGGAGTATTCGGGTGGAGGACTTATTGGGCATTACGGAATTTTCAATATGAATTTGGTATGGAAATAGATGGTTTAGCTGGACAAAAAGCGAAAGAGAAGCTTGTTAAGGCTTCGAAATACAATGAACAACATGTAAAAGAAGGGATTAATAAGGGGAAAAAATTTACCCATTATGGAGGAACAGATTTAAATAAGCAAAAAGCACCTGAGAAACAGGCACCAGCCAAACCAAAACAAGAAGCGCAAACACCGGCCAAAAAGAAACCAGCAAAGAAAGAGCCACAACAAAATGCAACACCTGCTCCTAAAGGGCCGACTGCAACGAATGTTCCAAATGGATTTTCACAAAATGATATCCAGCTCATGGCCAATGCTGTACATGGTGAAGCCAGGGGTGAACCTTATATTGGTCAAGTAGCAGTTGCAGCCGTGATATTAAATCGAGTGGATAGTTCATCTTTTCCAAATACTATCTCTGGTGTCATTTTTGAACCAAGAGCCTTTACAGCAGTTGCAGATGGACAAATTTGGTTGACACCTAATGAGACCTCGAAAAAGGCTGTTTTAGATGCAATCAATGGTTGGGATCCAACTGGTGAAGCTGTTTATTATTTTAACCCTGATACCGCAACAAGTGGGTGGATTTGGACAAGACCACAAATCAAACAAATTGGTAAACACATATTTTGTAAATAGAGAGGTGAGGTACATTGTTTAGAGGAATTTTAATTGCAGGTTTATCATTAGCTGTTGCGGGAACAGCAATATGGGGCTATCAGGAACATCGCGAAAAAAATGCTGTTTTAATTAATGCTGAGAATAACTATCAAAGGGCTTTTCATGAATTAACGTATCAAGTAGATTTGTTACATGATAAAATCGGGACCACACTGGCAATGAATTCTCGTCAATCTCTTTCACCCACTCTTGCAGAAGTTTGGAGAATTACTTCTGAAGCACATAATGATGTTGGACAATTGCCATTAACACTTCTACCATTTAATAAAACAGAAGAGTTTTTAGCGCAAATGGGTGATTTCAGTTATCGAACTGCGGTACGTGACTTAGATAAAGATCCATTAACAGATAAAGAGTATGCAACATTAAAAAACTTGTATGGTCAAGCAGAAGAGATCCAAAATGAGTTAAGAAAAGTTCAACATATCGCCATGAAAAATAATTTAAGATGGATGGATGTTGAACTTGCTTTAGCATCAGGAAAAGAACAGGCAGATAATACGATTATTGATGGTTTTAAAACGGTAGAAAAAACAGTTGAAGGCTATGATGAAACGGATTTAGGCCTAGCGTTTGTCAATTTGAAAGTGAATGATAATAGCTATGATCATTTAGACGGAAAAAACCTTTCAAAAGAGGAAGCTCTTAAATTTAGCTAGGAAATATAATATTGGAATAGGAAAAGATACGAAAGTACAAATTACAGAGAATGGAAAAGGCTCGGATTATGGTTTTTACAGTATCTCGTTTGAAGACAGAAAAACGAATCAAATCGGCAATATAGATATGACAAAAAAAGGTGGGCATGCACTTTGGTATATGCTTTCACGAGATGTGAAAGAGCAAAAAATAAGCTTAAATGAAGCAAGCAATAAGGCTGTACAGTTTTTAAAAGAGCATAAATTTAAAGACCTTGAAGTATTTGAAAGTGCACAATACGATAATTTAGGTGTATTTACAATCATCAAATCTTTAGATGGGGTCAGAATCTATCCTAAAGCTATAAAAGTGAAAGTAGCACTTGATAATGGTCAAATTGTTGGTTTTTCAAATGAAGATTACTTAAAATCTGTCAACTCTGAAACAAAGATAGCAAAACCAAAGATTACGGCAGATGAGGCTAGACAGAAAATTAATCCACAAGTGAAGGTAATGGAGGAACGTCTAGCGGTTATTATCAATGATTTAAATGAAGCTGTTCTATGCCATGAATTCATGGGGACGCTTGACAATGATACGTATCGAATTTTCATAAATGCGGATACGGGAACAGAAGAAAAAGTAGAAAAAATGAAAAATGCAGAACCTATTTATCAGGATGTCGTATAAAAGCAAAACAAAAGGTAGTCTCAGGAGCTGAGACTACCTTTTGTTTTGCCTACGTTCCTGTTTGAAAAATGATTGCCCAGATAGTATTTCCATGTCATAATTTATGTAAGTGATGGTGAAGTAGAGAAAAAAGGAATGTGTACATATATGTTAACAATAGGAGAGGCATTAATTTTAGAACCTAGAGACAACCTAAAATCAGAACAATATAAATGTCGATTAGTTGAAAAGAATTCTCATGAATTATTTATTGATTATCCGATAAACTTGAAAACAGGTCGTACTGTTTTTCTTATTGACGGGACACAATTAAGGGTTTCGTTTGTTTCGGGACATTCTGCCTTTTCGTTTGAAGCAGAAGTAGTTGGAAGAGTCATACGCGGGATTCCGATGATAAAGCTTAGTTTTCCAGGAGATTCATATATTTTGAAAGTTCAAAGACGGAGGTATGTTCGAATTGAGACGGCTGTTGATGTAGCGATACATCCGCTCCAAAATGAATTTCCTCCTTTTACATCGATTACAAAGGACATTAGTGCGGGTGGTTCTTTAATTTTATTAAATCATGACGAAGGAATAAAGCAAGGTCATAATGTTCTGGCTGTATTTGTGTTGCCAATGGAAAATGGGGAGTACCATTATTTGAAGATCATGAGTACCGTAGTGAGGATGCTAAAAAATGAAGAAACTGGACAGTCTTTATTTTCATTGAATTTCTTGGATGTTTCGCCAATCGAAAGGCAAAACCTACTTCGATTTTCTTTTGATCGTCAATTGGCGGTGAGGAAAAAAGGATTGGAATGAAAGAATAATTGAGCTATTTTAACCCTATAATAGGAATATATGAATCATAATGGGGTATCAAAATGAAATTGATTGAGCGAATATTATTGAAGATTATTGTTATCCAATTTATTTTACTATTGCTGACCCAACTCTTTTTTCATGAGTGGAATTCATTTCCAGAACTGCAGCAGCTTACACAATATGAAGGAGTTACCGAAAACAATTTAACAGAAATACTTGAAACATTTTCGAATAAATAAGGCGAGGGGAAACCCATGCCTTTTTATTTTTGGATAAAGCTCTTTTCTCAAACATTGTTGCTTTTGGTGAGATAAAAAAGAGGATTGACGCTGTTATCACGTTGACACTCCCGTTGTTTTTGAGAAAAGAGCTACAAACTAATTGTGAATGCGCAAAATAGCTATTTCTACGTTAAAATCGGCCTTTAGATTTTAACAACAAACTATACGAAAACAGCCTTGGATAAATAATCAGAAAAACATAAATGGGTTTGTTTTTAGAAATGATATTAAGGGCGCCCCAATCTAACTTATGATAAAATAGAAAGAGTAGTGTAAACTTTAGATTTTTAATGTAACTTTTCAGGAGGAACTATGAAGAAAAAGATATCCATTGCCATTGATGGACCAGCTGCAGCAGGGAAAAGCACTGTAGCGAAATTAGTGGCTGAAAAACTATTCTTTATCTATATTGATACAGGAGCGATGTACCGAGCGTTAACACTTAAAGCATTGACTAAAGATGTAAATTTAGAAAATGCAATGGAATTATATACACTTTTAACTCAAACGCAAATACAACTGGTTCCAGAAAAAGGAGGGCAGTTTGTTTATTTGGACGGGAATGATGTAACGGATAAAATTAGATCCCAAGAAGTGACGAATTCGGTATCAATTGTATCTAAGCACCAATCAGTGAGAGAAGAAATGGTAAGTAGACAACAGCGTCTTGCTGAAGGTGGTGGCGTTGTTATGGATGGTCGTGATATTGGGACTCATGTGTTGCCGCAAGCAGAAGTTAAAGTATTTTTAGTAGCTTCTGTGGAGGAACGTGCAGTCAGAAGACACACTGAAAATCTTGAAAAAGGTTATTCATCCGATTTACAACAGCTCAAAGAAGAAATTGAAAAACGTGATAAACTAGACTCCGAGAGAGAAGTCGCACCCTTAAAGAAGGCTAGCGATGCTAAACTCATTGATACAACTGCATTATCGATTGAGCAAGTTGTAAACAGAATAGTGGCATTAGCAAATGAAAGGATCTGACTGCTATGAATTTGTATCCATTTGGTAGAGCCCTTTGTAGTGGGATTTTATCCCCGATTTACCAATTTAAGGTGATTGGTAAAGAAAACTTCCCCACAGACGGGGGTGTGTTACTGTGTTCAAACCATATCAGTAATTTAGACCCGCCTACAGTAGGGATTGCTGCACCAAGACAAGTACATTTCATGGCAAAAGAGGAATTGTTCTCAGCACCTGTATTAGGCAAAATTCTTCCGCTTATTAATGCATTTCCGGTGAAACGAGGAATGAGTGACCGTGAAGCATTAAGAAAAGGGTTAGGTGTATTAAAAGAAGGTAAGGTTTTAGGACTTTTTCCAGAAGGAACTAGAAGTGAAACAGGAGAATTAGGTAAAGGATTAGCTGGAGCAGGATTTTTTGCCTTACGCTCAAAAGCCCAAATTGTACCTTGTGCAGTGATTGGTCCGTATAAACCATTTAAAAGATTAAAGGTTGTTTTTGGTAAACCAATTGAATTCGATGATTATCGTAAAAATAAAGTGTCTGCTGAAGAAGCAACAGACATTATTATGAATGAAATAGGACAATTAATACGAACATATAAATAGTTCTTCTTACTTGACAAAATGGCCTATTTATAAGAAGTTATTAAAAAGGGGTATTTTTAAAATTATAAAAATACTTTTGAACGGCTTTGTGCTTCATTGTGATGAAACAGCTAGTTTATGATATTTCGAAGTAAGTTTAGTTTGTGGATTAAGGAGGATTACATATGTCAGAGGAAATGGATCAAGTAGAAGTAAAGAATTTTGAGGTTGGAGATTTTGTAAAAGGTGTCGTATCAAAAGTGGAAGAGAAACAAGTGGTTGTTGAATTGGCTGAAAGTAAACTGGATGGAATTATTCCAATAAGTGAATTATCCAGTCTTCATATTGAAAAAGCAAGCGATGTAGTAGCCCTTGGTGATGAACTAGAACTTCAAGTTATAAAGGTTGAGGAAGAAGCACTAGTATTATCAAAGCGTAAAGTGGATGCTGAAAAAGCTTGGGATCAACTCGTTGAAAAGTTTGAAAACCAGGTAACATTTGAGGCTGAAATTAAAGATGTTGTCAAAGGTGGACTCGTAGTAGATTTAGGAGTTCGTGGATTTGTTCCTGCATCTTTAGTAGAATCACATTTTGTTGAAGATTTTTCAGATTATAAAGGGAAAACATTAACGTTTAAGATTATTGAATTGGATAAAGAAAAAAATAGAATCATTTTATCTCATAAAGCTGTACAAGAAGAGGAAAAATTAAAACAAAAACAACAGTTGCTTTCTTCTCTTCAAGCTGGTCAGGTTTTAGAAGGAACGGTACAAAGAATCACTGATTTTGGTGCATTTGTTGATATTGGTGGTATGGATGGGCTTGTTCATATTTCTCAATTATCACACCAACATGTGGAAAAAACATCTGATGTAGTCGAAGAAGGACAAAAGGTTCAAGTGAAGGTATTAAGTGTTGACCAAGAGAATGAAAGAATTTCTCTGTCTATTAAAGAAACTCTACCGGGGCCATGGGCAAATATTGCTGAAAAGACACCAAAGGGTTCGATTTTAGATGGAACGGTAAAGCGAATTGTTTCATACGGTGCCTTTGTAGAAGTATTGCCTGGAGTGGAAGGACTTGTTCATATATCGCAAATTTCTCATAAACATATTGGTACACCGAATGAAGTATTAAGTGAAGGCGATCATATAAAAGTAAAAGTTTTAGATGTAAATGAAACAGAACAACGTCTTTCTTTAAGTATTAAGGAATTAGAGGAAAAAGTGGTTGAAGAAAGCCAATATGAATTACCAGAAGAAACAAAAGGTTTTTCTTTTGGTGATGTGATTGGTGAACAGTTAAAGAATTTGAAAAAATAATGGTGATATAATTGTCTAGATCAAAAAGAAAATGGGATCATATCCAATATGCACTTTCAACTGGTCAGGAACGTACAACTGGTTTAGATGATATTGTGTTCGTTCACCAATGCCTACCAAACATTGGGACAGAAAATATTTCTTTAGATACAAAAATTGGCGAACTTTCTTTAAGTTCGCCAATTTTTATCAATGCGATGACTGGTGGAGGTGGAGATCGAACAAAAAAGATCAATCAGGAATTAGCGATCGTTGCTAATGAATTTGGATTGGCGATGGCTGTTGGTTCACAAATGTCTGCCATTCGAAGTCCTGAAGAAGCGGAAACCTATCGTGTTGTAAGAAAAGAAAATTCAAATGGAATTATCATTGGTAATCTTGGCAGTGAAGCAAGTCTTGATGATGCAAAAAGAGCCATCGATATGGTGGAAGCTAATGCTCTGCAAATTCATTTAAATGTGATACAAGAACTTACAATGCCTGAAGGAGACCGTGATTTCTCTGGCGCTCTTAAAAGAATCGAGGATATTATTTCATGGCATCGAAGTACCTGTCATTGTGAAAGAAGTAGGGTTTGGGATGAATCAAGAGTCGGTTCAAAAGCTTTCTTCGATTGGAGTGCAGATCGTAGACATTGGAGGATTTGGTGGAACTAATTTTTCAAAAATTGAAAATAAACGACGTAAACGATTGCTTACCTTTTTTGACCAATGGGGAATCTCCGACTGCTGCATCGATTATTGAAGCCAAATACAGTGGAAGCAAGATTGATATCATCGCATCTGGAGGTATACAAAACAGCCTAGATGTTGCGAAGTCAATTGCATTAGGGGCAAATTTGGTGGGAATTTCAGGCTACTTCTTAAAAATTCTAATCAAAGAGGGATTAGATGGACTTATGAATGAAGTAAGTTTGCTGCATGAGGAATTAACGCTTATTATGACGGCATTAGGTGTACGAACGATTGATGGTTTGCAACAAACACCACTTGTCATAAGTGGGGAAACGCATCATTGGTTAAAAGAACGAAATATTGATACAAAGAAATACAGTACGAGAAAAACCGATGAAAAAGACTCCTAAATGTGAGGAGTCTTTTTCATCGGTTTTTTTGTGTTTGTTGCTTTATTTCATCAAACAATCATGAATATTTCCCATCATTTAGTTTTCTTGCTTCTTCTGGAGTTTGTAATTTCGTTGCTCCAGGATAGTGCAATGCTTGATCTCTATCAGATTCAACACGGCGGCTGTTCTTTAATTTTTTTTCTTGGCGATCAATTCCCATATTATCACCTCCATTTCTTAACATGTAACAATGACAAAAGATTATTCATTTTATCTGTCATTCTAAAAATTGTTAAGGCTCTAATATGTTGCTTTTAGAAGACATAAAGCTAATTGTCTGTTAATAAGAATGCAAAATAGCGTGTTCTACGTTAAAATCGGTTCACTTAAAACAGCATTCGTTTAAGGCAAGCGATTAAATTACATAAAATTTAGCCATAATGGAAAAGATAGGAGGTGTCGAATCGAGTGGATGGATTGCTTTTTTATTGGATCTTTTGGATGGGGTGGATCGTTACTACTTTTCTTTATCCCAAGAACCATAAGGATCGGAAAATGTTCGCAGCATGGCTGTTAATATCAATCATGTTATCTACCTTAACAATCCCTATAGGAATTCTTCAAGTAAGTGGAACGGGTGTTTTTATGATCGGAACAGCCTATTTCTTTATATCTCGGCTTGCCAATAAACCAGTTATTATACATTTTGTTATCTTCTTTTATTTTAATGTTAGTAACCGTGTGTTTTCTTTTATATGAATTATTTGACCCAGTCTGGTTATTTATGAGGAGGGATTGGTTACTAGCGATTATTCTAACTTGTGTAACATTATTACTTCTAAAGAATAGAAAACAGCGGATTATGGCAATCATAGTAGGATCCATACATGGAGAACTTTTTTTTAGTTCCATTTTAACAAAGTACTCTTTTTCATATCCAACAGCAACATTATCTTCGCTTGATTCTATTGCTCTAACATTATCTATGTTAATTTGTTGGAATTTGTTTGAAGGGGTTGCTAGTTCTTTTGATAAATATTTCCATTCTATAGAAAAGGAGAAACAAAAATTATCATGAATGAATATACTTTTCCCGTCATTTTTGGGGTGGCGATTGGAACACTATCGAGAATTTATATGCTTAAAACGGATTATCGTCAATATCCAACCTATTTACACGGCAAAATTATTCATGTTGCTTTAGGTTTTATTGCTGCAGGACTTGGAACACTTGCCATCCCTTCGTTAATGGAAGAGGACTTTACGGCAATTACCTTCTTAACTGTTGCGGCATCACAATTTAGAGAGGTTAGGAACATGGAACGCAACACCTTAACAGAATTAGACGGATATGAATTGGTACCGCGTGGAAAGACCTATATAGAGGGGATTGCCATTGTTTTTGAAAGTCGTAATTATTTAGTCATCTTCACTTCATTAGTGACCACACTATTTTATCTGTTGTTTAATTTTTGGGCGGGTTTAATTGCAGCAGTTATTTGTGCATTGATATCCAAAAAATTAATGACTGGGGGAAAATTAAAAGAAATCGTTGATATTCAATATGTTGAACCGCATTTTGATGGACCTGGTTTGCTTGTGGATAATATTTATATTATGAATATTGGTATTCCTGCACGTCGTGAGGAAATTCTTCGTTATGGAATGGGCTTCATTTTAACCCCGAAAAACTTTGACGCTCGCTCAACCATTGCCAATTTAGGGCAAAGGCAAGCGATTCTTCATGATGTTTCAACAGCATTGGGAATTTATCGAGATTCAGGTACTCCGGCTCTATCTCCGTTAGCAAAACGCGATTTAGAGGATGGTAGAGTGGCGATCTTTGTTCTGCCACAAGATCGAAATAAACAAAAGGCGATTAAAACCATTGGGGCTGTTCCGACATTGGAGAATGCTATTCGTATGCCAAAAGAGAGAAGAGAAGAAACGGAAGGAAGTATTGAAGAATGACGACTCTTGATAAATTTATTCTAGCTGCCATTACCACGAATCCAAATCGAATTCCGAGCGGGACAACTGTATTTGTTTGCGACGATAGGAAGGAAATGGATCTTTATGCATCTAGTTTGGAAGCAATCCTTGATGGAATTGCCCATGAGATTACGGATGATGTCTATATTATTGTGAAACATTGATATTATACATGTCTTTTGATAAAATAGTAAAGTTAGGCCCTTCTATAATAGAAGGGTTTTCTTATCTTTGTAAAAGTCGCATTTAACAAATATTTATGTTAGATTTTACTTAAAATGAATACTTGGATACATAACAATTATGATTGTTTAACATATAGAGGAGGAGATTGTATGGCGAAACCGGTGATTGCCATTGTAGGTCGGCCTAATGTAGGAAAATCAACTATTTTTAATCGGATTGTTGGAGAAAGAATTTCAATTGTAGAAGATATTCCAGGTGTGACAAGGGATCGAATTTACAGTTCTGCAGAGTGGTTAAACCATGATTTTAATATTATTGATACAGGTGGTATTGATATCGGGGATGAACCATTCTTAGAACAAATTCGTCAACAAGCAGAAATTGCTATCGATGAAGCAGATGTGATTATCTTTTTAACAAATGGAAGAGAAGGGGTAACTTCTGCAGATGAAGAAGTAGCGAAAATTTTGTATAAAGCAAAAAAACCTGTTGTGTTAGCTGTAAATAAAATTGATAATCCTGAAATGAGGAGTCAAATTTTTGATTTTTACTCTTTAGGTTTTGGTGATCCGTTTCCAATATCTGGCTCACATGGATTAGGGTTAGGAGATTTATTGGATGAAGCGGCCAAGCATTTTCCTAACAGGCAGACAAAGGAATATGATGAGGATGTTATTTGTTTTTCTTTAATTGGTCGTCCAAATGTTGGGAAATCTTCGTTAGTCAATGCAATTCTAGGAGAAGAACGAGTCATTGTTAGTGATATTTCAGGTACGACACGAGATGCGATTGATTCAAGCTTGACTTATACTGGACAAAGATATGTCATCATTGATACGGCAGGAATGCGTAAAAAAGGGAAAGTGTATGAAACGACTGAGAAATATAGTGTTTTAAGAGCACTTCGAGCGATTGAGCGTTCAAATGTCGTTTTAGTCGTTATTAATGCTGAAGAAGGAATTATCGAACAAGATAAAAAAATTGCAGGATATGCCCATGAGGCAGGGAGAGCAATTGTGATTGTCGTAAATAAATGGGATGCTGTTGAAAAAGATGAAAAAACAATGAAAGAATTTGAACAAAAAATTCGTGATCATTTTCTATTCCTGAGTTACGCACCAATCGTTTTCCTTTCGGCGAAAACGAAAAAACGGATTCATACGCTAATGCCACTGATTAATACAGCTAATGAAAATCATTCTCGTCGAGTAGATACGAGTATCTTAAATGATGTCATTATGGATGCAGTAGCCATGAATCCAACGCCGACGGATAATGGAAGACGACTTAAAATTTATTACACAACTCAAGTTTCAGTCAAACCGCCTACATTTGTCGTGTTTGTGAATGAACCTGAATTACTTCATTTTTCATATGAGCGATTCCTTGAAAATAGGATTCGTGATGCATTTGGATTTGAGGGAACTCCTATAAAGATATTCCCAAGAGCAAGAAAGTAATAGAAAAAAGGGTGTGATCATATGCGTAGAGCAGAAACGGTTGCAGTAGTAGGTGCAGGAAGTTGGGGGACCGCATTATCGATCGTGTTAGCAGATAATGGGCATGAAGTACGTCTATGGGGACATAAATCAAATCAAATAGAGGAAATCAATCAGGAACATAGTAATAAAAAATATCTTCCTGATGTCCATTTGCCAGAAAATATTGTTGGTTATTCTTCACTAGAAGATGCACTTTCAGGATTAGAAATCATTGTCCTCGCTGTACCAACAAAAGCAATTCGCGAGGTACTAGGGAAGATTAAAGAATTTCAAAAACATCCTTTAACAATCGTTCATGTGAGTAAAGGGATTGAACCACAATCCTTAATGCGAGTTTCAGAAATGATAGAAGAGGAACTCCCATCCAACTTATATGATAGTATTGTTGTTCTTTCAGGTCCTAGTCATGCTGAAGAAGTTAGTTTGAGACAGCCAACAACGGTCACTGTTTCTTCAGAGAAAATGGCTGCAGCAGAGAGAATTCAAGATCTTTTTATTAATCAACAATTTCGTGTTTATACGAATCCTGATTTGATTGGTGTGGAAATCGGTGGAGCTCTTAAAAATATCATTGCTCTTGCCGCGGGGATTTCTGATGGACTTGGTTATGGGGATAATGCAAAAGCAGCTCTAATGACAAGAGGGATTGCAGAGATTTCTAGGCTTGGGGTCAAAATGGGTGCCAATGTTTTAACGTTTACTGGATTAACGGGAATCGGTGATTTAATTGTTACTTGTACAAGTGTTCATTCCCGAAATTGGCGTGCAGGGAATTTGCTTGGAAAAGGAAAAACCTTACAAGAGGTATTAGACAATATGGGAATGGTAGTTGAAGGTGTTCGAACTACGAAGGCAGCTTGGCAATTGGCAAAAAAATATGATGTAAATATGCCGATTACCAATGCCCTTTATCAAGTATTGTTTAATGATGGTGATGCGAAGGATGCAGTCGATCAGTTAATGGGTAGAGTTAAAACGAATGAAATGGAAGATTTAACAATTTAATTAGGGATTTTTTCTCAAATATTACGAAAACAGCCTTTATTAATAAAATTTAATGGAATAATCGTCTAATTTATAGGCTTTTGCTGATACAGATTGTAACAAGTTTGCATACAATGCATACGAAGGAACTGGTGTATTGAACTGAGTGTTTGGGTTATTTAGTCAATTGGATGCCAGAATAAAGAAAGTGCCCCATTCTTTATTCTGGCCTTTTTTATTTGTGTAAATTTTTCCGATAAATAAAATAATCAAAACATTATAAAAATAGTTATTACTGTGATATAATACTCCTCGAATAAGGGGAGTGAAGAATGATGACACCTGCATTAATGAAGATGTGGATATCGCTTTCGTCAATGGGGTTTATGTTTATTGCAATCATTTTAATTTATTTAAGTAGGTTCAAATTAAAACAAAAAATCTTTAAAATGGTAACAGCTGTTTTTGCCTATTTGTTGTTATTTACATCTGGATTGATCATATTTTTAGTCGTCTTTAGTGGTCCTACAAATGGATCGTAATTTTATTGATTGGCTGTTTCGTAAAGTTTGTTGTTAAAATCTAAAGGCCGATTTTAACGTAGTATAAGTTATTTTGTGTATTCGAATAAAATTTGCAGCTCTTTCTCAAAATAAATAGCAATTTCAATATGAAAATAATAACAATAAGTTTTTTTCCTCTCCAAAAGCAACAAAGTTTGAGAAAAGAGTCTATTGATTAAAAGGATTGAGTTCATTGAAAAAAAATATACTAGTATTGATTGTCCTTTATCTATCTTTATTGTTAACTGGGTGTGTTCCTCAGGACCATATAACACAAAATACAATTCCATATGGAGATCAACTACAGTCCGTTCAAACAGCAATAAAGCAATTTCAAGAAGATCAAGGTGGGATTCTCCCAATCAAAACGTTAGATCAGACTACACCCATCTATCATAAATATCCAATTGACTTTAAACGATTAGTACCTGAATATATGGCAGAACCTCCTGGTAATGCATATGAAAGTGGTGGTGTGTTTCAATATGTGATTATAGATGCCGAAAGTAATCCAACTGTTAAAATAGTTGATCTACGAATTGCCGATCTGATTAGTGAAATTAATCTACGGATCAAAGTTCAAGGTTATCCTCCTTATAAAAACAAAATAGCAGAAAATATCTATACCCTTGATTTTGAAAAACTTGGGTATAAAGAGGAACCTTACATCGTAAGTCCATATTCCAATAAACATCTATCATTTGTTATTAATCATAAAGCTGAAGTCTTTGTTGATTATCGTTATGATTTAGTTGACGCCATCCAAATTCAAGAAAAATGCTTATAAAACAGGTGAAGATATTCGCGATCTTTTAGTGGAGGATTCGCCTTTTGTACCGGCCTATTCATCCCCCTATACGATAGATTCAGAAACAAAAGAACCTGTCTTTTTAACGAATTAGTCATAACCCCTCTTTTACAAAATATATTGTAAAAGAGGGGTTATTAAAATTGTAACTACATGGAAGTTTCCCCTACGCACAAAATCCCTAAAATATATAGCCTAAATTATGGATATTGATTTGTAATAAAAATCATCAAGATCATTTGATACTTATAAGTAAAGGATCTTCTGACAAAGAAGAAACTGTCAATATGGTGACAGGAAAGAAGTAAAGTTTCCTTCAGGGGAGGTTAAAAATATAGAAAACTGTCATAACGATGTAGGACAACATCATAAATATAGAATGTAAAAAAATAATGATTAGAATCTTTTATTCACTAATATTGGAATTTGGGAGGGGATCACTTGGAAAAGATAGATATTTTTAAAGATATCGCCGAAAGAACCGGTGGAGATATATATCTAGGAGTAGTCGGAGCGGTTCGTACAGGTAAATCCACTTTTATTAAAAAATTTATGGAATTAGTAGTCATACCAAACATGAACAATGAGGCGGAGAGAGCTCGTACCCAAGATGAATTGCCTCAAAGTGCCGCTGGGAAAACCATTATGACGACAGAACCTAAATTTGTTCCCAACCAAGCAGCAACTATTCATGTGGCTGAGGGGCTGGATGTGAATATCCGCTTGGTTGATTGTGTGGGCTATACCGTTCCAGGAGCAAAAGGATATGAGGATGAAAATGGTCCGAGAATGATTACCACACCATGGTATGAAGAACCGATTCCTTTTCATGAGGCCGCTGAAATTGGTACGAGAAAAGTCATACAAGAACATTCTACCATTGGTGTTGTCATCACAACGGATGGTTCAATTGGTGAGATTCCTCGTAGTAACTACTTAGAAGCAGAAGAAAGAGTTATCAATGAATTAAAAGAAGTTGGAAAACCATTTATTATGGTGATTAATAGTGTCCAACCACATCATCCGAACACAGAAGCTCTTCGTACAGAGTTATCGGAAAGATATGATATTCCCGTATTAGCGATGAGTGTAGAAGGAATGAGAGAAGCAGATGTCTTAAGTGTTATGAGGGAAGCGCTTTATGAATTCCCTGTTTTGGAAGTGAATGTTAACCTTCCTAGCTGGGTAATGGTTCTTAAAGAGAATCACTGGCTCAGGGAAAGCTATCAGGAAGCAGTAAAGGAAACAGTTAAAGATATCAAAAGACTCAGGGATGTAGACAGAGTGGTTCAACACTTTTCTGAGTTTGATTTTATAGACCATGCAGGTTTAGCAGGGATTGAGATGGGGCAGGGTGTAGCAGAAATTGACCTATATGCACCAGATGATTTATATGATGAAATTTTAAAGGAAATTGTCGGTGTTGAAATCCGTGGAAAAGATCATTTACTGGAATTAATGCAGGATTTTGCACATGCAAAAACAGAATATGACCAAGTTGCAGATGCGTTAAAAATGGTGAAACAAACGGGGTATGGTATTGCGGCTCCATCCCTTGCGGATATGAGTTTAGATGAACCAGAAATCATTCGTCAAGGATCTAGATTTGGAGTTAGATTAAAAGCTGTAGCACCATCCATTCATATGATTAAAGTAGACGTCGAAAGTGAATTTGCACCGATTATTGGTACAGAAAAACAAAGTGAAGAACTTGTACGCTATTTAATGCAAGATTATGAAGATGATCCTCTTTCCATTTGGAATTCTGAAATCTTCGGCAGAAATTTAAGCTCTCTCGTGCGTGAAGGGATCCAAGCCAAACTTTCATTAATGCCTGAAAATGCTCGATATAAATTGAAAGAAACGTTAGAAAGAATCATTAACGAAGGATCTGGCGGTTTAATCGCAATTATTTTATAGGACTCTCTTTATGAGAGTTCTTTTTTTATTCAAGAAATTGACAATAATCAAAATAAAAGGTAAAAAATGCCTGGACTGTTAAAATTCTCTTGCGAATGCTAATTTGTTATGATAATCTTTTAACAGAATTAGTATAAAAACTGAGAGAAGCCTTGGAAATAAAGGACTTTTCACAAAAAAATGTTGAAATATTCCTTTCTATGTTTTAAGATAATGCTTGTTATCATTAATAAATGGTAATGATGTATAGAATTCACAAATTTTGTTTACAAATGTAGGTAAGAAAGCTATATTTTCAAGGTTTATGAATATTCGGGAGGAGGTGACTGGCATGAACAAGACAGAATTAATTAGCGCAGTTGCTGAGGCAAGTGAACTTTCTAAAAAGGATACTACAAAAGCAGTTGATGCTGTTTTTGAATCTATCTTAAATGCATTAAAAGAAGGTGAAAAAGTACAACTAATCGGTTTTGGTAACTTTGAGGTACGTGAACGTGCTGCACGTAAAGGACGTAATCCTCAAACTGGGGAAGAAATTGAAATTGCTGCAAGTAAAGTACCTGCATTTAAAGCCGGCAAAGCACTCAAAGATGCAGTTAAATAATTACATAAAAGTGCTAAAAAAACCGCGAGCATTCGCGGTTTTTTATTTAATATGGCCTTTTCTCAAACTATACTGCTTTTAGATAGAAAAGAGGATGATTTCTGATCTTGTTTTCACGTTGGATTGTTTGAGAAAAAGCTACAAATTTAATCAAAATGCACAAAATAACTTTTTCTACGTTAAAATCGGCCCTTAGATTTTAACAACTAGAAACACTTTAATATAATGAGATCATACATAAATTATTCAATAAAGAGATAAAGTAAAAACTACTGAACTTCTCTTTTCTTTCCGCCTAATAATTATTAATGAAGTATGCTACTATAAAAGGTATGTAATAAATTTCTTATTGATTTTGATTTTCATTCTTATATTGTCAAGTCTGTTTTTAAGTGAGTTTTAGGAGGAAGCTATATGTTAGAAGTCAATCGTACCCAAATTGAAGAAGCGGTACGTTTAATATTAGAAGCTGTTGGGGAAGACCCTAATCGGGAAGGTCTTTTAGATACTCCAAAAAGAGTTGCGAAAATGTACGAAGAAGTTTTTAGTGGGTTGAATCAAGATCCAAAGGAATACTTTGAAACGATTTTTAGTGAGGATCATGAGGAATTAGTCTTAGTAAAGGATATCCCATTTTATTCAGTTTGTGAACATCATCTTGTTCCTTTTTATGGGAAAGCCCATATTGCTTACTACCCTAGAAATGGCAAGGTTACGGGTTTAAGTAAATTAGCAAGAGCAGTTGAAGCTGTATCTAGGAGACCTCAGCTACAAGAAAGAATCACTAGGGTTGTTGCTGATAGTATTTTCGAAAAACTTGATCCACATGGTGTCATGGTTGTCATTGAAGCAGAGCATATGTGTATGACGATGCGTGGCGTCAAAAAACCTGGAGCAAAAACACTTACTACTTCAACAAGAGGCGTTTTTGTAGATGATCATACGTTACGTTCAGAAGTACTATCGCTCATTAAAGAGTAATATTGATTTCGATCTAATCTGTTTAGAAGGAAGGATAGGAAAAAATGGAAAACAAACCAGCAAATGACTATATCGTCATAAAAGCAAAAGAAGATGGTGTAAATGTTATTGGCTTGACTAGAGGTTCAGATACTAAATTTCATCACTCAGAAAAATTAGATAAAGGTGAAGTATTGATTGCTCAATTTACTGAGCATACATCTGCTATTAAAATTCGTGGAACGGCTTATATCAAAACCCAATTTGGAGATCTAGAAAGTGATGGGAAGACGAATCAGTAAATTGCATATCCCAATCTATTTGCTTTTATGATATAATGGTTTCTGCTTGTTAATAGATAAGTTCATTTTTTTATTGAAATATGGGGAAATAAGGGTGTGATATCATGCTTGAAACAGAAAATAAAATGGTACAAATGAAGGAAAGCATCGAAAGATATGTTTTACATCCTTATTTACGTAAATATATCATTTCACCTTCTATTGATGAGGACAAATTGCTTATGCTCATTTCAATAGTTGAAGAGTTAGATCTATCCCCCATTGAAAAAGATACATATGTAATCGCCATCATGCTCATGTATATCGCTTTAGATACACATGATGATGTGTCAAACACATTAGAAGATGAAAATAGTATGAAAACTAGACAACTCACTATTTTAGCTGGTGATTATTATAGTGGTTTGTATTATAAGGTTTTGGCAAAAGTATGTAACACTGAAATGATAAAAAAATTATCTGAAGGTGTTAAAACGATAAATGAACATAAAGTAACCATATATAGTAAAAAACAGAGCCATGTCAATGAAGTGATAAATAGCGTTAAATTTATAGAGTTCTCTTTAATTGGAGAGTTAACGGATTATTTTGAGGTAACAAATTGGAATGACGCAATTGCTAATTTTCTGCTTTTAAAGCGATTACTGAAAGAAAAAAGCGAATATGAACGATCAGGAAGTTCAGTTGTCCTTCATGCAATCGATCGCTCGTTATTTGCTTATGATCAAGATGCGAAAAGAAACAATAGTCAACAAAGGATTATCGAACAATGTGATAACTATATTGACATTGCTAGAAAGAAAATGATACAAGGTATGGATTTAATCCCGCAAATGAATGCTTCCTTAATACAACGATTTATTCATATGAATACCCAACCTAATCTAGTAGAAAAAACATTTGTGGAAGAAGGGTAAAAAGCAATGGAAGAGCAAAGTAAAGAAGAAAGAGTCCACCGTGTTTTTGAAAATATTTATGATCAATATGATAAAATGAATTCGGTTATTAGCTTTAAACAGCATGTTCGGTGGCGTGCAGATATCATGAAGCGTATGAAGGTAAAACCCGAATCAAAAGTGCTAGATGTATGTTGTGGTACTGGAGATTGGACATTACAACTTGTGGAAGCGGTTGGACCTAATGGAGAAGTGACAGGCCTTGATTTTAGTAAAAATATGTTGAAAATAGGGGAAGAAAAGTTAAAACGCTTTTCAAATGTTAATCTAGTACATGGAAATGCCATGGAACTTCCCTTCCCAGATGATAGCTTCGATTATGTAACGATTGGATTTGGTTTAAGAAATGTTCCAAATATTGAGCAGGTTTTAAAAGAATTGTATCGTGTAGCCAAACCAGGAGGTATGGTAGTTTCTCTAGATACCTCCCATCCCACTCTATTTGGTTTTAAGCAATTATATTATTTTTATTTTCGTTTTATCATGCCATTATTCGGGAAAATATTTGCGAAAAGCTATCAAGAATACTCTTGGCTTAATGAATCAACACGTCATTTTCCAGGAATGAAAAAACTAGCAGGAATGTTTGAAGGGGCAGGTTTTAAAAATGTCACGTATACACCTTATACAGGTGGTGTTGCAGCCGCACATTTCGGTTATAAGCAAAAATAAATAGATGTTTCTGTTTGCCTTTAATGGTGCAGACAGGGGTTAAAAGCAAGGTGGATACGGATATGAAATTTAAAATGATGTATTCATTTTTAAATTCGGATATAGATACAGTAGAGAAAGCATTAGAAGAAGCGGTATATGCTGATTCTGCCCTTTTACGAGAGGCCTCTCTTCACTTATTACAAGCAGGGGGAAAGCGTATTCGTCCCCTATTTGCTTTACTTTCAGCTAAATTTGGTGATTATAATATTCATAAGATCAAAAAAGTAGCGGTATCATTAGAATTAATCCACGCTGCTTCTCTTATCCATGATGATGTTATTGATGATGCAGCCATTAGAAGAGGAAAACCAACCGTTAAAGCCAAGTGGGACAATCGAATAGCGACTTATACAGGTGATTATATTTTTGCACGAGCCTTAGAGCTTATGGCTGAGATCAATCATCCGAAAGCACATAAAATTTTATCTAATGCAATGGTCGAACTTGTCATTGGTGAATTAGAGCAAATGAAAGATAAGTATCGATTTGATCAGAACTTAAGAGATTATTTGCGACGAATAAAAAGAAAAACGGCTTTGTTAATTGAATCAAGCTGTGAGTTAGGAGCAATCGCAGCTGGTGTAGATGATAAGGTTGCTTGGCAACTAGCAAAGTATGGATATTATGTTGGGATGTCGTATCAAATTATTGATGATATCCTTGATTTCACAGGCACAGAAAAAGAGTTAGGAAAACCTTCAGGTGGAGACTTATTACAAGGTAATATCACTCTTCCTGTCTTATTTGCTATGAAAGATGAGACAATCGCACAAGAGATTTATAAAGTTCATGAGAACATGTCGAAAAAAGAGATGGACAGAATTATTGATATGATTGTTCATTCTGACGGTATCGAACAAGCGCGGAATATTAGTAATCGCTATCTAGATAAAGCATTAGCTATTGTAGAACAACTTCCAAATAATCAGTCAAAAACAGCCTTAAGAAATATAGCAAAGTATATTGGAAAACGAAAATTTTAGATAAGTTGCCAAAAATTCTAAAAAATGTTATTATTTCCATGGATTCCTTTCAGAAAGTATTACTATATCCTTTTGATGAATCTACTATACATATTGTTAATAGGGGCTGAAGTCATTTATGGAAAAAACATTTCTAATGGTAAAACCAGACGGTGTACAACGTAATTTAATTGGTGAAATCGTTTCACGATTTGAACAAAAAGGTTTTCAACTAGTTGGTGGAAAATTAATGAGCATTTCTAAAGAACTAGCAGAAGAGCATTATGGAGAGCATAAAGAACGACCTTTTTTCGGTGAACTTGTTGACTTTATTACATCCGGCCCGGTATTTGCAATGATCTGGGAAGGCGAAAATGTCATTACGACTGCACGCCAAATGATGGGTTCAACCAATCCAAAAGACGCAGCTCCAGGTACGATTCGCGGTGACTTTGGGGTTACAGTTGGGAAAAATATCATTCATGGATCTGATTCTCCAGAAAGTGCTGTACGTGAAATAGGTTTATTTTTTAATAATGAAGAATTAGTTCAATATGATAAATTAATGAATCAATGGATTTATTAATAAAGGGCTATTTTCATAAAGTTTGAGAAAAGAGCTTTAAGCGACACTTTTTCTTTAAAAGTGTCGCTTTTTTATTTATGTATTGAATTCAATGGAAAATAGGAACTCTTTTGTACTATACTAAAGTTATCATAACTTAAGGAGTATCGTTATGTCTGTTGATTATGAACAATTCGTCTCACAAATTAACCTGAAAACAGGAATTAATCTTGCTCTTTATAAAGAAACACAAATGAAAAGGAGATTAACCTCCTTATATGAAAAAAGGGGATATACATCTTTCAAGGAGTATTTTCAAGCGATAAATAGTGATAGAGAGTTATTGTATGAATTTTTAGATCGCATGACCATTAACGTTTCTGAATTTTATCGAAATTATAAACGTTGGGAGGTATTAGAAAAGGATATTTTACCGAAAATTTTGCAACGGGCTAACGCTCCGAAAATATGGAGTGCTGCCTGTTCTACTGGTGAAGAACCATACACAATGGTCATGATTTTATCCAAGTACCTGCCTTTAAACAAAATACATATTTTGGCCACCGATATTGATGAAAAGGCGATTGCACGAGCGAAGCTAGGACTTTATCCTGAACGCTCTTTAAATGAACTACCCCATGACATGAAAAGAAAATATTTTACTAAAGAAGGAAGTCAATACCAAATATCAGACGAAATAAAAAAAGCCGTTACCTTTAAAAAGCATAATTTATTAGCTGATTCATTTGGTGGTCCTTTTGATTTAATTATTTGTCGAAATGTCCTTATTTATTTTACTGAAGAAGCAAAAGATATCTTATATCACAAATTTTCAAATGCCTTAAATCCAAGTGGAATTCTTTTTGTCGGAAGTACAGAGCAAATATTTAATGTCGGGAAATATGGATTTGAAGTAGAGGATACTTTTTTCTACAAAAAAAAGCAAGTTAAGCAATGATATTACTTTTCTAAAAAAATATTAAGATAATTTTCAAAAACTTACTATTCTAATTTTGGATGTTATGTTATATTGATACATAATTATCATCCTTTAATGATGTGAAGGGAGAAAGAAAATGAGATATTTAACAGCTGGGGAATCACATGGTCCCAAATTAACAACGATTATAGAGGGATTACCTGCAGGTATGCCACTCTTACAAGAAGATATAAATGAACAGTTGGCAAGAAGACAAAAAGGGCATGGCCGTGGAAGAAGAATGCAAATTGAAAAAGATACAGTTGAAATTACAAGTGGTGTAAGACATGGACTAACGTTAGGATCTCCTGTGGCATTAGTTGTTGAAAATAATGACTGGAAGCATTGGGTGAAAATAATGGGTTCAGAACCATTTGATGGGAACGAAGAGGATATTAAACGAAGAGTAACTAGACCTCGTCCTGGTCATGCTGACTTAAATGGTGCTATTAAATATGGGCATCAAGATATGAGGAATGTTTTAGAACGTTCATCTGCTAGAGAGACGACAATTCGTGTTGCAGCAGGTGCCGTTGCGAAGAAGCTACTCTCAGAGCTTGGAATTGAAGTGGCCTCACATGTAGTTGAAATTGGTGGAGTAAAGTCAAACGTGTCCACTTATGATTCGATTCAAAGCTTACGTGAGATTTCAGAAGACTCTCCTGTACGCTGTTTAGATCCTGAGGCAGGCGAAGAAATGATGAAAGCGATTGATACAGCGAAAGAAAATGGCGATTCCATTGGAGGAATTGTAGAAGTTATTGTTGAGGGAATGCCAGCTGGTGTTGGAAGCTATGTACACTTTGACCGCAAACTTGATTCAAAATTAGCAGCAGCCATTTGTAGTATCAATGCTTTTAAAGGGGTAGAATTTGGAATTGGCTTTGAAGCAGCCCATATTCCAGGAAGCCAAGTTCATGACGAAATTCTTTGGTCTGAAGAAAGAGGATTCTATCGTAAATCGAATCGTTTAGGCGGTCTAGAAGGTGGAATGACAAATGGTATGCCACTTGTTATTAGAGGAGTCATGAAGCCAATCCCAACTTTATACAAGCCACTTCAAAGTGTGGATATCGAAACAAAAGAACCATTTACAGCAAGTGTAGAACGTTCAGATAGTTGTGCAGTTCCTGCAGCAGCAGTTGTAGCAGAGAACGTAGTGGCATGGGAATTAGCAGTAGCCATTACAGATCAGTTCTTTGCAGATCGTTTTGATACATTAAAAGAAATCATTGAAGAACAACGTAAATATGCGAGGGAATTTTAATGATTCGAGCAATTGGTTAAAACCCCTTTAAAGTCTTATCCGGTATATGTAGGTCCAGGTGCAATAGATGTATTACCTGACTTTCTTAAAAATCATTTAAAAAAATTAACGAAAATATTGGTGATTACAGATGAAAATGTTGGAAAGCTGTATTTATCCAACGTTGTCGGGTCACTGAATGACTATAGAGTGGAAACTATGATTGTACCAAGCGGGGAAGCAGCAAAAACGTTTGACATTTATTATGAATGTCAAACAGCTGCTTTAAATTATCAGCTTGATCGCCATTCATTGATTATTGCACTCGGTGGTGGTGCCGTCGGGGACTTGGCGGGCTTCGTTGCAGCCACATTTATGCGGGGAATTCCGTTTATTCAAATTCCTACGACCATCTTAGCCCATGACAGTGCTGTCGGTGGTAAAGTAGCCATTAATCATCCGAAAGGGAAAAATATGATTGGGGCTTTTTATCAGCCAGAAGCGGTTATTTATGATACTGATTTCTTAAGTAGTTTACCGCAGCATGAAAGACGCTCTGGGTTTGCGGAAGTGATTAAACATGGATTGATCCAAGATCTTTCTTTTTACAATTGGTTAAAAGACCATATTGTATCATTGGATACTATCTCTGAGGAAAATTTAGTTACTTTTTTATCGAGGGGAATTGAGATAAAAAGTACGATTGTTTCTCAAGATGAAAAAGAAACAGGGGTAAGAGCCTATTTAAATTTTGGACATACACTTGGACATGCGATTGAAGCAGAACTCGGGTATGGAAAAACAACACATGGTGAAGCGGTTCTGATTGGAATGATATTCGCCTTACAATTAAGCGAGAAACATGCTGGCTTAAAGGTAAATTCGCATGAATTATTGATTTGGCTAGAAACACTCGGGTATCAAACGAAGCTACCTGAAGGATTGTCCTTTGATTCATTAATTCGAGCGGATGAAAAGTGATAAAAAGTCAATTGATGGTCAAATTCGATTTGTCCTATTGAACGAAATAGGCTCACCGCAAATATATGAATTATCAGAAGAGGAAATTCTAGTAGCGTTAAAAGACTACAGTAAATAATAATATGTTTTAAAAATAGTTTACTGTCTTGCTACAGCGGCTAGCGCTTATGAATTTCTAAGGAGAGGAGGAGTCTTCTTGCAAGTACGAGGTGTACGTGGAGCGATTACGATTAAAGAAGATTCAGAGTCAGAAGTTTTACAAGTTACGGATACATTATTACGAAAAATGATACAAGAGAATGAGATTGAACCAGAACAGGTCGCTTCTGTATTTATTTCCGTAACAGATGATATTACAAATGCTTTCCCAGCAAGGGCAATGCGTGCTATTGATGGATGGAGCTATGTACCTGTTATGTGTATGAAGGAAATGACTGTTCCAAATGCTTTGCAAAAATGTATACGTATAATGATGCATATCAATACGAATAAAGGGCAACGGGAAATCAATCATATCTATTTAGAAGAAGCGGTTTCATTACGTCCTGATTTAGTACAGCAAAGTAATTAAGATTAATCAAACCTGAGGTGAATTGTTATGCAATGGAAAGAACAATTATTAACACTAACTCCATATCAGCCAGGAAGACCTATTGAATCAGTCAAACGCGAATATGGTCTTGAACATATTGTTAAATTAGCTTCCAATGAAAATCCATTTGGTGCATCTCCTAAAGCGGTATCTGCTTTAAAAGAAGCAGTTACTAATTTTGCGATATATCCAGATGGCTATGCAACAAGATTACGTGAAGCGATGACTCGTTTTTTAAAGGTAGATCAGAATCAATTGATTTTTGGAAATGGTGCAGATAATTTAATTCAAATTGTGTCTCGTGCATTTTTACATCCGGGTAAAAATACCGTGATGGCAGCTCCGTCATTCTCGCAATATAAACATAACGCCATTATTGAAGGAGCAGAAATTCGCGAAATCCCATTAATAAATGGTGAACATGATTTAGATTCGATGATAGCTACAATAGATGAAAATACAGCTGTTGTTTGGGTGTGTAGTCCGAATAATCCAACAGGTGTACATATTACAAAAGATAAGATGATTTCATTCCTAACTAATGTTCCTAAAGAAACCTTAGTTGTGATTGATGATGCTTATCATGATTATGTTGTAGCAGATGATTACTATGATGCTTTGGAATTTGCAAAAACATATCCAAATGTGATTGTATTGAGAACTTTTTCAAAAATCTACGGACTCGCTGCCTTAAGAATTGGTTATGGTATCGCACATCAGGATATTATTCGTGCTTTAGAACCAGTTAGAGAACCTTTCAACGTAAATACTTTAGGGCAAATAGCCGCGATCGCTGCGATAGAAGATCAAGATTATGTTAAAGAATGTAGACAGAGAAACCGTGAAGGTATGGCTCAATTTGAAAAGTTTTGCAACGAAAAGCAATTAAAGTATTATTCTTCACAAGCGAATTTTATTTTAATTGACTTTGGAACAAGTGGTAATGAAGTATTCCAATATTTACTTGAAAGAGGATATATTGTTCGTTCAGGAAATGCACTTGGTTTTCCAACTTCAGTACGGGTAACTGTTGGATCAACTGAGGAAAATAATGGTGTTATGGAAGTAATGAATCAATATTTAAAAGAGAAAGCATCCATTTCACGTTAGAAAAAAATACATGGTGTAAGACAATGCGATAAAGGTGGTGCCGATTAAATGGGCCATGTATTTGTAATTGGATTGGGCCTGATTGGCGGTTCGCTCGCATTGTGTATTAAACAGGAGCATGGGGACTGTCAGATTACTGGATATGATATTTACGAAGAACAAGGGAAACTAGCGAAAATGCTCAGTGTTGTCGATGAATTAGCTGTCAGTATTGAAGAAGGAGCAAAAGATGCTGACCTTATTATCATTACAACTCCAGTTGGAGAGACTGAAAAAATCATTGACCTTCTTTATGAAACACCTTTAAAAGAAAATGTGTTGATAACGGATGCTGGAAGCACAAAATTTGAAGTGGTCAAAAAGGCTAAAAAATTAAAAGAAAAAGGAATTACATTTATTGGTGGTCATCCGATGGCGGGATCACATAAAAGTGGAGTTTCTGCTGCAAGACCGCTCCTTTTTGAAAATGCATTTTACTTATTAACACCTGACAAGGATATCAAAAAAGAAAAGATAAATGAGCTAAAGGAATGGCTAAAAGGGACGAAAGCAAAGTTTCTAATTGTTTCTCCTGAAGAACACGATTTATTAACAGGAGTCATTAGCCACTTTCCTCATATCATTGCCGCTTCACTTGTTCATCAAGCTGAGAAAACGAGTAAAGAACAAAATTTAATACCTCGATTAGCAGCAGGAGGTTTTAGGGACATCACGAGAATTGCTTCAAGTAGTCCAACAATGTGGAGAGATATTCTCCTACAAAATAGGGATGTCTTATTGAAGCTACTTTCACAATGGAAAGAAGAAATGGAAGTAGTTGTCAATATGCTAGAAGATGAAGATGATACTAAAATTTACCAATACTTTGAAGAAGCAAAGAACTTCCGAGATGAATTACCGCAGCATCAAAGAGGTGCGATTCCAGCATTTTATGACTTATATGTTGATGTGCCAGATTATCCTGGTGTAGTATCAGAAGTAACGGGCTACTTAGCAAAAGAAGAAATCAGTATCACGAATATAAGAATTCGAGAAACAAGAGAAACAATCATTGGTGTACTTGTGATTAGTTTTCAAACAGAAGATGACCGTACCCGTGCGATTAAATGTATTGAGCATTATACAAACTTTGAATTATCAATTGGACCCTGAAACTTTGCTAATACAGGGAAAGGTGGAACATATGGGTACTCAAGCCTTAAAATATAATCAAAACTCCTTAAATGGGGAAATTATTGTACCAGGAGATAAATCCATTTCACATCGATCTGTCATGTTTGGTGCGATTGCTAAAGGTGTCACAACCGTAACGGGTTTTTTAATGGGAGAAGATTGTCTAAGTACGGTTTCATGTTTTAGACAACTTGGTGTGGATATTGAACAAACCGATGATCAATTGATTATTAATGGAAATGGGCTAAATGGTCTGAAGGAACCAGAAGAAGTATTGAATGTTGGGAATTCGGGCACTACGATACGATTATTAATGGGAATTTTGGCTGGTCGTGATTTTCATAGCACGGTTCTAGGGGATGAGTCGATTGGTAAAAGACCGATGACAAGAGTAACCAAGCCTTTAACTGAAATGGGTGCAATCATTGATGGCAGGGAAAATGGAGAATATACACCATTATCAATTAGAGGTGGAGATATCCATGGAATTGTCTACCATCCTCCTGTTGCGAGTGCGCAAGTAAAGTCATCCATCCTTTTAGCTGGATTGCAGGCAAAGGGAGTCACCACTGTTGTGGAGCCTGAGAAGTCTAGAGATCATACGGAAAGAATGATCCGTCAGTTTGGGGGCCAAGTGGAAGAGGAAGGGTTGGCTGTATCTGTTTCAGGTGGACAAGAATTAAAAGGAACAACCATTCATGTTCCGGGAGATATTTCATCAGCTGCGTTTTTCCTTGTTGCAGGTGCGATTGTTCCAAATAGTACGATTATCCTAAAAAATGTTGGTTTGAATCCGACTCGAACAGGTATTATTGATGTCATGAATGAAATGGGTGCAGATTTGAAGATTGATGTAAAATCGACAGATGACCTTATGGAACCTGTAGGAGATCTAACCATTCAAACTTCAAATCTTAAAGGAATCACCATAGGTGGTGAATTAATCCCAAGATTAATTGACGAGATACCAGTCATTGCTCTCCTTGCTACCCAAGCAGAAGGTGAGACGATCATTAAAGATGCACATGAATTAAAGGTGAAAGAAACGAATCGAATTGATACGGTTGTTAATGAACTATCAAAACTTGGGGCAAACATAACAGCTACCGATGATGGAATGATTATAAAAGGTCGTAATCATTTAAAGGGTGGTCAGTACTGTTTCAAGTCATGGAGACCATCGTATTGGGATGATGCTTGCGATTGCAGCATTAATCTGTGATAATGAAGTACAATTACAACAAAAAGAAGCGATCGCCGTTTCCTATCCAACCTTTTTTAATGACTTAGAAGATTTACTATAGACTGTATAATAAAAAACTGCAATTTTTGCAGTTTTTTATTTTTTTAATTGAAGGGTATATTTGTTATAATGAATCTAAAGAAGATGAGTGAAAATTTAAATATACTTGAAGATAGACACAATCCTGACAATAAATTATAAGGTTTTTATAAAGAAAGGGTCTTAATTATGGATGACGTGAATAAAATAATCTCACACTTAGAAAATGGATCATATGAGGAAGCATTAAAGGGGTATAAAAAAATTTTAACCCATGGATTAGATGAAGAAAAGTTTATCGTCGGTGAACAACTATTTCATTACGGTTTTGTGAAAGAAGCTCAAAACTTAGTAAAAAGCTTGCTAGAGGAGTATCCGGAGGAAGGTGAACTAATCGTCTTGCTTGCTGAGACATTAATGGAACAAGGAGATGAAGAGTCAGCCATTCTAGAACTAGAAAAAATCGGAGTTGATGATCCAAGCTATCCAGAATCTTTACTATTATTAGCTGATCTCTATCAAATGGAGGGTTTGTACGAAGTTAGCGAACAAAAACTATTGAAAGCAAAGGAAACTTTACCTAATGAAGGGATTATTGATTTTGCTTTAGGGGAACTTTATTTTGAGGAAGGTAAGTTTATTGAAGCCATCAAGAGTTATGAAAAAGTACTGCAAACAAAGGATGTAGTAGCTGGAGTTAATGTGAATCAAAGGTTAGCGGATGCGATTAGTGCAGGCGGAGCATTTGAAGATGCCTTACCCTATTATGAAAAAGCATTAAATGAAAAAATAGAGCTGAATACACTCTTTAATTATGGTTTTACCGCACTGCAAGCCGGATTTAATCAAAAGGCAATTGAAAAGTTTCTTGAATTGAAAGAAATTGATCCAGAATACTATTCCTTGTATATGAATTTAGCGAAGGCCTTTGAACGTGAAGAGGATCCACAAAAGGGTTTTCAAGTATTAAAAGAAGGAATCAAGTACGATGAATACAATAAAGATCTTTATTTATACGCCGGCAAATTAGCATTGAAAACAGGTAATGAGGAAGATGCTGAACGTATGTTTAGAGAAGCGCTTGCGTTAGATCCTGAATTAACAGAAGCTGCTTTGATCTTAAATAAACTATTAATTCATCAAGAGAGGTATGAAGGAGTTTTAGAGATCATCAATTTGGTCGGAGCAGATGAAGACCCTCATTTTTTATGGGATGCAGCAGTAGCTCACCAAAATTTAGAAGAATATTCACATGCATTAAATAGTTATGAAAGCGCATATATCTTTTTTAAAGACTCATTAGATTTTTTAGTTGATTATGGATATTTTTTGATGGAAGAAGGGAATCGAGAGAAGGCTGTCGAAGTTTTTAATAAGCTAATCAAACTGGAACCTAGTAATGAAGAATTTATTGATGTTAGGCAAAGACTATCAGATGACATAAGCCATTCGTAATAAAAGGGGCTTCTAGTTATCATCTGTTAGTTATTTTAAAATAAAAGCTAATTTATAAAAGTAGAATAACTTGGATAATACTTGCTAAATAGCAGAGGAGGGTTACCCAATATGAACGCCCCTGTATCTGTCAATGAGAAAAAGGATTTTATTCGTTGGTTTTTAAATCATTATCAATTGAAAAGACGTGAATGTGTTTGGATTTTAAACTATTTAATGAGTCATGACCAGTTAATGGAAAAAGTGCATTTTGTTGAGCAAGCTCAATATTGCCCGAGAGGAATCATCATGTCGGCTCATTGCGTCGACGAAGTACCATTTCGATTCTACAAGGAAAATATTATGACAACAGATGCAGAAAAATCCTTTCATGACATTCGGTTAAATCGGGAAGAAGATATTTATATACAATTAAACTTCCGCGCTTCCTTTAAAGCTCCTCAATTTGCGGCCGTATTAGAAGAGAATCCATTTATGCCAAAAAATCTCCAATTAAGCGAGAAAGAAAGACAACTAGCTGAAAAGTTTTTAGTTAGTAGTATTGAAAAGTTCCAAAAAGAAAAGCTCATGAAACAAATTGATGAGGCTCTTGATCAGAAAGATCAGGAAGCGTTTATTAAGTTAACTTCACAATTAAAATCACTCACGTATAGTTAATGACCTGTAATTACACAGGTCATTTTTTTTAGCGAAAATATAGAAAGAGAATAATTGTTTTTTTAAAATACAATATGTTAGAATATAGGGAAAATACAGAAAAGGAGTCGTTGAACTTGAAATGGATAGGTGAAGACATTGAGAGTTATGTAAATCAGAAGGAATATATTGATACGATTATCTTACCTTTATATCCGATTTCCTTTACTAGTAGCATAGAAACAACCGTAGAAATGACAGAGTATATTTCATTCATCACAGTCCTGTTAGAGAAGCAATTTAAAGGTAGACTGCTTTTACTACCCGGCTATTCGTATTTAAAAAATTTGGAAGGGGAAATGCCAGTAGAGGACTTATTAAAATGGGAAGAGGAAATCATGAATAGTGGCTCTAAACATTTATTCTATTTAACTTGTGATAACGAATGGAAAAAGGTTGAGAATTCACTAAAGGGTTCACTTATCTGGGTTCCAACCACCTCTATTCATAAGATGGATGCAAAGCAACGAAATACTCATTTAGAGGATCAAATCAAACAGCTTTCTTCAGTTTTTACAGAAAAGTGGCATCGCGAAAAATCAGAAATGATATAATCATTATAATTTTCTGATTATATTGACCTTACTGAAATATTGATATATTATTGGTATGTCCTAGTATGAATATTTAGTTAACTTAAAATTGTTTTAAAGGGGGGAGATAGATGAGCAAAAAACGTGTCTCTAGACGTCAATTTCTTAATTATACGTTAACAGGTGTTGGAGGATTTATGGCTGCTGGCATGTTAATGCCTATGGTCCGTTTTGCAGTTGATCCTGTATTAAAACATACTGGCGATAGCGATTTTATTGCAACACCACAAAAAATAAGTGAAATAACAGGAGAACCGATTCGGGTTGATTTTTCTTTTAAACAAAAGGATGCATGGTATGAATCCGACGTGACGAATTCAGCTTGGGTATTTAAAGATGAAAAAGGTAGTGTTGTTGCTCTTTCTCCAGTGTGTAAGCATTTAGGGTGTACGGTAGACTGGGATACGGATAAGGCTAATCCAGACCATTTCTATTGCCCATGTCACGGTGGACTTTATACAAAGGATGGTTCAAATGTAAAAGGTACACCACCTGTAGCTCCCTTAGATGTCTATTCATATCAAGAAAAAGATGGTTACCTCTATTTAGGAAAAGCAGAACCACGAGGAGGTGCTTAAAAGTTATGCTAAATAAACTTTATGATTGGGTGGATGAACGATTAGATATTACTCCATTGTGGAGGGACATTGCAGACCATGAGGTTCCAGAACACGTAAATCCGGCACATCATTTCTCAGCATTTGTTTATTGCTTTGGAGGACTGACATTCTTTATAACGGTTATTCAGATCTTATCAGGTATGTTTTTAACGATGTATTATGTACCAGACATTAAGAATGCATGGGAATCTGTTTATTATTTGCAGAATGAAGTGGCATTTGGACAAATTGTACGCGGAATGCATCATTGGGGTGCGAGTTTGGTGATCGTCATGATGTTTTTACATACATTGCGTGTCTTTTTCCAAGGTGCCTATAAAAAGCCAAGAGAATTGAATTGGATTGTAGGGGTATTAATATTCTTTGTAATGCTAGGACTAGGACTGACAGGATACTTACTACCATGGGATATGAAAGCGTTATTCGCTACAAAAGTAACGATTCAAATTGTTGAATCCGTTCCATTTATTGGTGAATATTTAAAAATATTATTGGCAGGTAGTTCTGATATTGTAGGAGCACAAACGATTTCACGATTCTTTGCGATTCATGTGTTCTTCCTACCAGCAGCTTTATTTGGCTTAATGGCAGCTCACTTCGTCATGATCCGTAAGCAGGGGATTTCTGGACCGCTATAATATTAAGTTATGAATCTATCAACTTTATAGGGGAGGGAAAATATTCATGCATCGTGGAAAAGGTATGAAATTTGTGGGCGATTCACGTGTGCCTGCGCCTGAACATAAAAAACCGAATATTCCAAAAGACTATTCGGAATATCCAGGAAAAACGGAAGCATTTTGGCCTAACTTTTTATTGAAGGAATGGATGGTGGGTGCCGTTTTTCTCATTGGATTTTTATGCTTAACGGTAGCACATCCGTCTCCGCTAGAAAAAATCGCTGATCCAAGTGATACAGCCTATATTCCAATGCCAGACTGGTATTTCTTATTCTTATATCAATTATTAAAATATACGTATGCATCAGGACCATATAATATTGTCGGCGCATTAGTCATTCCTGGGTTAGCGTTTGGTGCTCTTGTTGCTCGCTCCATTTATTGATAGAGGGCCTGAGAGAAAGCCATCGAAAAGACCTTTAGCAACAGGATTTATGTTACTGGCAATCGCAGGAATTACGTATTTAACTTGGGAAGCCGTTGATACTCATGATTGGGAAGCAGCAGCAGAACAAGGAAAAATTGTTGCCGAAGCAGATATTGATACATCTGCTGAAGGATATCAAATCTTTGAGAATAATGGTTGTGTTAGCTGTCATGGTAATCAACTTGAAGGGGGAGCAGCAGCACCAGCCTTAGTAGGAACTGGCCTGACCCCAGAGGAAATTGCTGAGATTGCTAAAAACGGGACCGAAAGCGGAAAAATGCCCCCTGGATTATTTAAAGGAACAGATGAAGAATTAACAAAGTTATCAGAGTTTATTTCAAGTATCGAAAGTAAATAAACAAAAAGAAAGAAGCTGATTTTATTATCAGCTTCTTTCTTTTTCGCCTAATATGGTATGATAAATTGGTGTATATTTGGAAAGAGATGAGGAAAAAACCAATGAAACAAATTTATCCCATTTTAGGAAATCGTTACTTTTTATGGCTATTATTGATTGTTAATACGTTTGGGACTATTTATGGTTATGACTGGTATGGCTGGCAATTAGCAGAAACGCCAACGATTTTTTTACCATTTGTTCCTGACAGTCCAACCGCTTGTTTATTTTTTGTGATCGTCTTGATTGGGTTTTTAATGGGGAAAAATTGGCCATTATTTGAATCGCTAGCAATCGTAACCTTATTAAAATATGGCTTTTGGGCCGTTGTCATGAACCTTCTCGTTCTAATCCAAACAGGAGAACTTGGTTTATCCGGTTGGATGCTTGTTTTTTCTCATGCTGGAATGGCGATTCAAGGTCTTTTATATGCTCCATTTTACCGATTTAAAGTTTGGCATTTGATCGTAACAGGGATTTGGACATTACATAATGATGTTATTGATTATCTTTTTAATATGATGCCAAGTTATAAAGTTCTTGATCAATTCACACCTCAAATTGGCTACTTTACATTTTGGCTTAGTGTATTTTCATTATTTATCGCCTATATTCTATGTTTACGAAGGGGAAGATTTCAATTGAAGATTAAAAATAATTAGTGGTCTAACCTTGTCCACCACCTCATACATTGTTATTAATAGAGGGGGGACAAGCATGAGATCCGTACAATGGATTGTCTTTTTATTGTTATTATTATATATACTACCTAATATTGCATTTGCTCATGAGGAAACGACGCCGCTCGAGCAATTAAACAATTTATCTGATGAGGCGCTCCAATTAACAAAATCACATAGATATGAAGATGCAAAAGTCATATTAGAAGCTTTCTCTGATAAGTTTTCCTCTGTAACGGTAAAGGAGCAATCGTTCACCATGGATGAATTGCGAATCGTAACGATCGCCCATAATGAAGCTGTCGAAGCAACCACAAATGCGACGATGAATCCGGATGAGAGAATTAATAGAGTCATCAAGCTCAGGCTTGTTATTGATGCCATCTCAGGCTCAAAGGAACCTCTTTGGACAGAGATGGAAGAGCCCGTTATGGCAGCTTATGATGGCATGAAAAGAGCTGCGGTAAATGGAGATAAAGAATCTTTTCAGCAAAATTTAAACACCTTTTTATCACTATATGATGTCGTGAATCCTAGTATGAAAATAGATGTTCCTGTACAAAAAATTCAGCAATTAGATACCAAAATTCAATTTGTCGATCGATATCGAATGGATGTATTTGAAAATGATACAGCGAAACAACAACTATTCAATATGGAATCAGAATTAACAACGGTTTTTGAAAATTTGACAACAGAGGATGAAACAGATCCTTCTTTATGGTGGGTTATTATCACGACAGGAAGTATTATTATTATGACCTTATCTTATGTTGGTTGGAGAAAATTTAAAGGTGAAAGAGAAAAAGCTAAAAATCGTTCAAGACAGTAGACTGATTGGGGAGGGCTGAATATGCCTTCTTTTTTAATTCCTGAGAATCACCTTAATATTTGACAGGTTTCATACATAACTCTTAAAATAATAGTAACAACTTTTGAATGGAGGAAATGTTAATTGTATCTTATTTATTTTGCGATTTTGTTGATTATTCCGATTTGGGCGCAAATCCGAGTGAAGAGAACGTATAAAAAATATTCAAAAGTTTCTTCATCTTCTCAAATGAGGGGAGCAGAGGTTGCTAGAAGAATTCTCGATGAAAATGGCCTTTACAATGTCAATATTGAAGAGGTTGGAGGCGTTTTATCTGACCACTATGATCCTAGGTCCAAAACCGTTCGTCTTTCCTCTGATAATTATCATGGTCATTCGGTAGCTGCTGCTGCGGTTGCAGCACACGAGGTAGGGCATGCGATCCAAGATAAAGAAGCATATAGTTTTCTGAGACTTCGCCATACACTTGTTCCAGTTGCGAATATAGGATCTAATTTTTCTTGGATTTTAATTATCATAGGGATGCTACTGGGGATGAGTAACTTTGTTCTCTTGGGGATTATTTTTATGTTAGCGGCTGTGTTATTCCAACTTGTTACATTACCTGTTGAATTTAATGCTTCCAGTCGTGCGATGAATCAAGTTGTAGCTCTTGGAGTGATAAGAAACGACGAAGAAAGAGAAACGAAAAAAGTATTAAGTGCTGCTGCATTAACATATGTTGCTGCTGCTGCAATCGCTGTATTAGAATTAGCTCGTTTAATTTTAGTCTATACAGGAATGCAGGAAGATTAAAAAGGAAAGGATAGACTTTTGTCTATCCTTTTTACCGTTCTATTGGTACTTTATTTTCATCAAGTGTAAAACCTTCTCCAATGACATCATGAACAATGCTAACGGATACGAATGCATGCGGATCAACAGAGGTAATCACATCTTTTAAGCGCATGATTTCATTTTTTGCCACGACACAATATAGGACTTCTCGATCTTGTTTTGTATAGGAACCATATCCCCTTAGCACAGTTACCCCTCGATCCATATCTTCTAATATTTTATCGGCAATTTGCCCGCTCTGATCAGAGATAACCATCGCTCCTCTTGCTGAGTATGCCCCTTCTTGCATAAAGTCAATCACTCTAGAGGCTAGAAAGACGGCAACAAGTGTATACATGGCTTCTTGATAGGTTAAATAAAAAACTAAAGAGACCAATATGACACAAGCATCGAACATAAACATCGTTCTTCCCATGCTCCAACCAAAATATTTATTAGCGAGTCTAGCAATAATATCAACCCCGCCTGTTGTACCGCCATAACGGAAAATAATTCCAAGTCCAACGCCAATGGAAGTCCCAGCAAATAATGCTGCTAGTGTCATGTCGTGGTTAAGAGGCATATTGATTTGATATCGTTGAAAGATCCACAGGAAAATAGATACACTAACTGTACCAAGGATAGTATAAAGGAAAACCTTACGTCCAAGTAATTTCCAACCAATAAAAAAAAGCGGGATATTTAAAATTAAATTAACATAGGAAGGGTCCCAATTAAAAAGGAAAAAAAGCAACAACGTAATTCCTGTAAAACCCCCTTCAGATAAATTGTTCTGCATATTAAAATGAACAATTCCGAATGAAAAAATAGCTGCACCTAAAAGAATGAAGATGATATTTTTAAATTTAAGACCGACACCCATATGGATAGCCCCCATTTCCAAGATGATCCTCTATTATTGACTGTTTATACTTATATAAGTTTGACAATTACAGTGCAATCATACAAAAAAGATGAAAAATATTTGTAAAATGTTATGAGTTTAGCTAACATTATAGGAGAAAATAGCTACAAATATAATAAGAATGCACAAACTTATTGACATCATTAGAGGTGATTGGATTGTCAAAAGATAAAACAGTAAAAGATTTACAAAAAGAAGTAGATGTATACATAAGTCAATTTAAAGAAGGTTATTTTAGCCCGCTGGCAATGACTGCTAGATTAACAGAAGAACTTGGTGAGCTGGCTCGTGAAATTAATCATTATTATGGTGAAAAACCTAAGAAAACATCTGAAGATGAAAAAACCATTGAAGAGGAAATGGGCGATTTATTGTTCGTCCTTATTTGTTTCGCTAACTCATTACATATTGATCTTGAAGAAGCACATGACCGCGTTATGAAAAAGTTTAATACAAGAGATAAAGATCGTTGGACAAAAATCGATGAATAAGAGGAAGTAAAAAATGGAAAAAACAAAAATTGTTGTTGCTGGCCCCAGAGGAAAAATGGGGTCAGAGGCAGTAAAGTTAGTTGAAAATACGGAAGAATATGAACTAGTCGCTGTTGTTGATCATAAACATGGCGGTCAGTTGTTAAATGAATTAGAGGGAATTTCAAAATTACCCCTTCCTGTTTATAGCGATCTTGCCCAATGTTTAATGGAAGTAAAGGCAGATGTTTTAATTGACTTAACAACTCCAGAGGTGGGGATGAACCATACAAAAACAGCACTCCAGTTAGGGGTTCGCCCTGTCGTAGGAACAACAGGATTCACACCGGATAATTTAAAGGAACTTGAAGATTTATGTAAGGAAAAAGAGTTAGGCTGTATTATTGCACCTAATTTTGCATTGGGTGCTGTTTTAATGATGAAATTTTCTCAGTTAGCAGCGAAGTTTTTCCCAGATGTTGAAATGATTGAATTGCATCATGATCAAAAATTAGATGCTCCATCAGGAACAGCTGTCAAAACGGCTGAAATGATTTCTGAGGTAAGAGAAGGGAAAATTCAAGGCCATCCAAATGAAAAAGAAACGATTCAAGGTGCAAGGGGAGCTGACTATAATGGAATGCGTATCCATTCTGTACGATTACCAGGGTTAATTGCTCACCAGCAAGTGATGTTTGGCTCAGATGGACAAACGTTAACGATTCGCCATGATTCATATAATCGTGGATCTTTCATGTCTGGAGTTAAGCTTGCAGTAGATACAGTAAAAAACGTAAATACCCTTATTTATGGACTAGAAAACATTATTGAATAGAAATGGGGAAGGTGCTATGAATATTGCTTTAATTGCACATGACAAGAAAAAAGATGATATGATTCGTTTTACCACTGCTTATAAAGAAATTTTAAAAGACCATTCACTTTTTGCAACGGGAACGACAGGGTTGAAAATTATGGAAGCTACGGGGTTAGAAGTCTATCGTTTCCAATCAGGTCCGCTTGGTGGTGACCAGGAGATCGGTGCCATGATTGCCCAAAATAAAATGGACATGGTCATTTTCTTCCGCGATCCATTAACAGCGCAACCCCATGAGCCAGACGTAACTGCCTTAATTCGATTAGCGGATGTCTATGAAGTTCCGCTTGCTACGAATATGGGAACAGGTGAAGTTCTTGTAAGAGGGCTTGAACGTGGTGATATGACTTGGAGAAATATCGTTCGCGGAGATACGAATAACAATGTACTCTAATAAGAACCACTTGTAATCAAGAGGTAGATATGAAATATGCATGTTGAAATTATTGAGTTTACTGTGTCATAACAGTATTAGTAGGAGTTTTTAAATATGAAAAGAAAATTGAAAATAGGGATCACCTGTTACCCAACAGTAGGAGGATCCGGTGTTGTAGCTACTGAGTTGGGGAAAATGTTAGCTGAAAAAGGTCATGAAATTCATTTTATTTCATCAAGCATGCCATTTAGATTAAAAAAGATGTATCACAATATTTACTATCACCAAGTTGAGGTCAATCAATATTCAGTTTTCCAATATCCTCCATATGATATTGCCCTTGCTAGTAAAATGGCAGAAGTAATCAAAAGGGAGAATCTTGATTTATTGCATGTTCACTATGCGATTCCACATGCAGTTTGCGCGATTTTAGCAAAACAAATGTCAAAAAGAGATGTCAAAATTGTTACGACTTTGCATGGAACCGATATTACCGTTCTCGGTTATGATGCTTCTTTATCAGATGCGATCCGATTTGGAATTGAAGAATCTGATGCTGTAACAGCAGTATCTCATTCTTTAATAGCTGAAACGTATGACTTAATTCATCCAAATAAGAAAATTGAACCGGTTTATAATTTTATTGATGAAAGGGTTTTTCATAAGGTTCCCTCAAACCATTTAAAACAAGAATATGGAATTTCAGCAAATGAAAAAGTGGTAATCCATGTTTCTAATTTCCGAAGCGTTAAAAGGGTACCCGATGTCGTAAAGGCTTTTTCGATGATGGTTGAAAAAGTTCCAGCCAAATTATTACTTGTCGGAGATGGACCTGATATATCGATTGTAAGTAAATTGGTGGATCAATTAAAGATCGGGGAACATGTTTTATTTCTTGGCAAACAGGATAATTTAGAGGAACTGTATTCTTTTAGTGACTTAATGCTGCTCCTTTCTGAAAAGGAAAGCTTTGGTTTGGTTGCACTTGAAGCACTTGCCTGCGGGGTACCTTGTATCGGTACGAATGTAGGGGGAATTCCTGAGGTGATTTTAGATGGGGAAAACGGCTATGTATGTGAATTAGGTAATATAAATGAAATTGCCGAGAAGGGGATTCATCTTTTAAGCAATGAAAACTTACACAGGCAGTTTTCACAAAATGGTATTGCTATGGTCAATGAGAACTTTAGAGGCGAAAAGATCGTTCAAGAATACGAAGATATATATTATAGATTAATGAGATGTGGTGAGTTGGGATGAGGCCTGTTTTTAAACAAGCCACCCCTATTTTAACGGAAATTGAAAAAGCTGGATATGAGGCTTATTTTGTGGGTGGATGTGTTCGTGATCATTTAATTGGAAGGGAAATCTCTGATATTGATATCGCTACATCTGCCACACCACATGAAATAAAAAAAATCTTTCCAAAAACGATTGATGTAGGCATTGAACATGGTACAGTTATTGTCAATTGGAATAAGGAAACGTATGAGTTAACGACTTTCCGTACAGATGGAGAATATACTGATTTTCGTCGTCCCTCTGAAGTTACTTTTATTCGAAATTTACATGAAGATTTAAAACGACGTGACTTTACGATGAATAGTATTGCAATGGATAAAGATGGTACATTGATTGATCCTTTTCAGGGGAAACAAGCGATTCAGAATAAAATGATTGAGACTGTTGGAGCTGCTTCTGAAAGATTCCATGAAGATGCTTTAAGGATGATGAGGGCCGTTCGATTCGTAAGTCAGCTCCAATTTTCGATTGAACCGACAACCTATCATGCATTAAAAGAACATGCATCACTCCTAGAAAAGGTTGCAACAGAACGGAAAACAATTGAATTTGAAAAATTACTGAATGGAAAAAATAAAGTACAAGCACTTGAAATGTTAATCGATACAAAGTTATATAGGTATTTACCTGGACTAAAGAATCATGAAAAAGCGTTATTAGATGTAACGAGATTGGATATAGAATTATTAACGATTGTTGAAATATGGTCTTTATTACTTTATTTCATAGGGTGTTCAACTAGCGAAAGCGAGAAATTTCTAAGACAGTGGAAACTACCTCTCAAAAGGATAAGGAACATTCAATCCATCTTACAGTGGTTAAACATTCGACTACAACATGAATGGACTAATAACACCTTATTTACAGCAAAACTTGAAAATGCAATTAGTACAGAAAAGTTATTTAACGTTTTAAACAACAAACATGTATTAACAGGAGTTCGGGAACTTAAAAGTCAATTTGATGATCTTATCATTAAGGACAGTCATGAACTGGCTGTAAGTGGAAAAGATTTAATGCAATGGGAAAATAAACAAGGTGGTCCATGGTTAAAAGAAGCACTTCAAGCCATTGAAAAGGCTGTTTTAACAAAACAAGTTGTAAATGAAAAAGAAAAGATAAGGGAGTGGCTACAAAAGTGCAATCCCAAGTAAGAAAACGATTGCTAGATGCTTTTACTAAAAGTAATGGAGAGTTTTTATCAGGACAATATTTAGCAGATTTATTGGGTTGTTCAAGAACCGCCATTTGGAAACATATGGAGGACCTTCGTAACGAAGGCTTTGAACTTGAGGCTGTAAGAAGAAAAGGATATCGGATTGTTTCCGTACCTGAAAAAATAACTTCTAATGAAATCCAACTGGGATTGACAACAAAAAGATTAGGTAGACAGATTCATTATGAAGAGTCCGTTTCTTCTACACAAAAAATAGCTCTTCAAATGAGTTTTGATGGTGCTCCTGAAGGGACCATTGTGATTGCAGAAGAGCAAACATCTGGACGCGGAAGAATGAATCGAGAATGGCACTCGGCAAAGTTTTCGGGTATTTGGATGAGTATTATTTTGCGACCTGATCTCTTGCCGAAGGATGCCCCACAACTTACATTAATTACAGCTGTTGCGATTGTTCAAGCCATTGAGGAAGTCACTACATTGCACCCACAAATCAAATGGCCGAATGATATATTGGTAAATGGAAAAAAAGTGACTGGAATTTTGACTGAATTGCAAGCTGAAAGTGATCGAATTAACTCAGTCATTATTGGAATTGGAATGAATGTCAATCAAGAAAGTAATTCTTTCCCGGATGAGATAGCATCTATTGCCACTTCATTGTTCATTGAAAGTGGAAAAAAGGTAAATCGAGCAAAATTAATTCAGGTGGTCTTAACCAAACTTGAATACTTATATGATCTCTATTTACAAGAAGGATTTTACCCGATTAAATTGCTATGGGAAAGCTATGCGGTAAGTATTGGCAAAATGATTAATGCTAGAATGCTGAAAGAAACCATTAAAGGCAAGGCTTTAGGCATAACCGATGATGGGGTCTTAATGTTAGAAGATGATTCCGGAAAAATTCATTATATCTATTCAGCTGATATTGAATTGCAAAATTAACTTGAATTCATTCAGTACGTAAATTCTGGAAATTTAATTAAATGAAAATATTTTGATATACAAAATTCATACATATTTGTTATAATCTCATTGGGCGGTATCACTGTTATGAACTGCACCTTACCAAAACAACTTTTGAAAATAACAATAATATATCTGCCTAGATCCAAAAAAATGGACCAGGACAGAGGGATATGCGTGAATAAAGTAAAATTCAAATCCTTCTGCTTGTAGAAGGATTTTTTTATGATCAAGCATGTTAGCCCTCTTTCCATTACTACTCAGGGGGTAAAGGAAATGAAGCAAACAACTGATTTTTTAAAAATGAAAGAAAAAGGAAATGCGATAGCGATGGTGACTGCTTACGATTACCCATCAGCAAAGCATGCAGAATTAGCAGAAGCTGATATCATTCTTGTTGGGGATTCCCTTGGAATGGTCGTTCTTGGATATGATTCAACGATTCCTGTCACACTTGACGAAATGATTCATCATACAAAGGCGGTTAAAAGAGGGGCAAAGGATACTTTTATCGTTACTGACCTTCCTTTCATGAGTTATCATTTATCGATTCGTGATACATTGATAGCTGGTGCAAAAATGATGCAGGAAGCGGGTGCACATGCCGTTAAAATCGAAGGGGCAGATGGTGTGTTAGATCACATTAAAGCTTTAACTGCAGCAGGCATACCTGTATGTTCCCATCTAGGCTTAACTCCGCAATCAGTAGCTGTCATGGGTGGTTATAAAATTCAAGGGAAAAATGCGGATTCAGCGAGGAAACTTATAGAAGATGCGAAAAAATGTCAAGAAGCGGGTGCATTTATGATCGTCCTTGAATGTGTTCCTAAACAATTAGCGGCTGAAATTAGTGAGCAGTTATCGATTCCAACAATTGGAATTGGTGCAGGAAATGGAACGGACGGACAAGTACTTGTTTATCATGATATTTTGGGATATGGAGTCGAAAGAGTAGCTAAATTTGTGAAACAATACTCTAATCTGGATACCATCGCCGTAGAGGGTATCAAACAATATGTAGCTGAAGTGAAATCAAAGGAATTTCCTGATTCTGCCCATAGCTACACAATGAAAGAAGAAGAGCTAACAAGTCTTTATGGAGGAAAAGTATGAAAGTCATCACAACCATTAAAGAACTACAACAAGTAATACAAAGAACGAAAAAACAACAAAATACAATCGGATTTGTACCAACGATGGGTTTTCTCCATGAGGGCCATTGTGCGCTTTTAAAGCAAGCTCGAAATGAAAATGATATCGTCGTTTTAAGTATCTTTGTAAATCCACTTCAATTCGGACCAACGGAAGATTTAGATCGATATCCACGTGATTTTGATCAAGATCAAAAAGTAGCAGAAAAGATAGGTGTAGATTATCTTTTTCACCCATCTGTCTCTGAAATGTATCCATATGAACCTTCTGTAACACTAACGGTAAATAAGCGGACAGATGTGCTTTGTGGAGCATCAAGACCAGGACATTTTGATGGAGTTGCAACCGTACTAACAAAATTATTTCACATCGTTCAACCTGATAAAGTCTATTTTGGAAAAAAGGATGCTCAACAAGTTGCTGTAGTTCATGGACTTGTAACAGATTTCAACTTTCCACTTGAAATTATCACTGTCGATACAGTGCGTGAAGAAGATGGATTAGCGAAAAGTTCTCGTAACGTCTATTTAACAGCCCAAGAACGTGTACAGGCACCAATACTGTATCAAAGCTTACAAAAGGCCGTAGAGATGATACATGATGGAGAAACAGATCCAAATAGGCTAATTTCAAGTATTGAAGATATGATTAGGACAGAAACGTCTGGTGAAATTGATTATGTAAGTATTCTATCTTATCCACAATTAGAAAAAGTGGATCAAATAACTGAAAACGATATAATTATTGCCATTGCAGTGAAATTCTCTAAAGCACGTTTAATTGATAATATTATTTTGACAAGGAAGTAAGGGGGAAATAAGATGTTTCGCACCATGATGAATGGAAAAATCCATCGCGCGACAGTGACAGAAGCTAATTTAAACTACGTTGGCAGTATTACCATCGATTCTGCTATTCTTGATGCCGTTGGAATGGTGGAAAATGAAAAAGTGCAAATTGTTAATAATCATAATGGGGCTCGCTTTGAAACCTATATTATTTCAGGTGAAAGAGGTTCAGGAACGATTTGTTTAAATGGAGCTGCGGCCCGTTTAGTACAACCAGGGGATACCGTGATTATTATTTCTTATGCATTAATGTCAGATGAAGAGATTGCAGGGCATCAGCCGAAAATTGCGATTATGGATAGTGATAATACCATTAAAGAATTGATTCATGCTGAATTAGAAAAAACAATTTTATAGAGTGATAGATAAGAGCTGACTCTGTTGAGTCAGCTCTTATGTTATAATAAAGTCTATGTTTCAAGGAATGAAAACAATTTACAAGCCTTTTCCTTTTTATTAAAATATGATACGTTTAAACACAATAAGTATTAGTTAAGCCACATTCCTGTTGAAGGATAAAAAAGGAATGTAAGAGGTGTTAGACCATGTGTCATAAATATGTAGTAGTTGATTTGGAAACAACAGGGAATTCCGTAAAAAAAGGTGATAGGATTATTCAATTTGCAGCCGTTGTCGTCAATAATGGAAAAATTGAAGACTGTTTTTCATCTTTATTAAACCCTGGGCAACCGATTCCTATTTTTATAGAAGAATTAACGGGATTAACAGATGAAATGGTTAAAGATGCTCCCGTTTTTGCTGAAATTGCACCAAGGGTTTTAGAAATGCTTGAGGGTGCTTATTTTGTTGCTCATAATGTTTTATTTGACTTATCCTTTTTGCAAGATGAATTACTGTTGGCAGGGTATAAGGGGTTTTATGGCTCTGTACTTGATACAGTAGAAATGGCAAGAATTCTTTTTCCTACTAGTGATAGTTTTAAACTATCAGATCTTGCCTTGCAGGAGCAATTTAGACACATGAGCGTCCACATCAAGCAGATAGTGATGCTTATGTCACAGCAGAGTTACTGCTTATTTTATTGGAGAAATTACATAAATTACCGTTAAAAACATTAAAGCAACTTTATGCTTTATCAAATAGTTTAAAGAGCGATTTAAACGAAATGATCGAAGACATTATTCTTGAAAAAGAAAGAAATGTCGAACAAATACCAGAATATCTTGAGGAATATAACGGTTTATATATCAGAAAGATGAAAGATGAAACGATCGAGACCGAGACAATAGATATCCAGTATCCCGAAACGGACCATCAAAAAGAGAGAATACTTACAAGCGCTTTTCCACAGTATGAGAAAAGAAGTGGTCAGTATCGAATGATGGATTCTGTTTATCGTTCCTTTCAAGAAAGTCAACATGCATTAATCGAAGCGGGTACTGGAGTTGGAAAATCATTAGGTTATTTATTGCCTGCTGTATTTCAAGCTAAAATAGCAAAAGAACCAATTATTATTAGCACCCACACTACTCAGCTTCAAGAGCAATTGTTAAATAAAGAAATCCCTTTATTAAAAAGAGTACTTTCTTTTCCTTTTAAAGTGGTTTTGCTAAAAGGGAAAGGACATTATATTAACTTAAAAAAATTTGCGCTCTTTCTAAAAGAATACGATGATAATTACGATACTGCACTGACCAAAATGCAAATTTTAGTATGGTTAACACAAACGATGACAGGGGATAAAGATGAACTCAATTTATCAAGTGGTGGACAATTCTTTTGGCAAAGAATCAAATATGTTGACCATTCTTTTATTAACAACCATTCTCCAGATAAATATGATTATTATTTGAAGACAAGAAGAGAGGCGCAATCAGCGGATATCCTTATTGTCAATCATAGTTTATTATTAACAGATCTTATCGCTTCAGACAAAATGTTGCCGTCGACAAATTATTTAATTATTGATGAAGGCCATCATTTAGAAAAAACAGCAGGAAAATATTTTGGATTACAACTAGATTATGCGTCCATTAGATTCTTACTACAACAATTGGGTTTATTTGAGCAAAAACAACTACTATACAAAGTTGAAAAATGCTTTGAGGAAAGTGGCATCCATACAAATAAATTGATCCATATGGGGAAGCTAAATGAAATAGTTGCAGATTTATTTGTGGAAATGGATCAATTATTTAAAATCATTGCCTTGTATGCTAAAAAAAGAGTGAAACATAAAAGTGAATCTTACCCTAGTTCGCTTCAATGTATTTTTACGCTTGATGGTACAAAGGAAAGTAAATCAGTACTAGCAGAAGCGGAAAAGTTTTTATTTTTGTTAAAAGATTTAACGAATGCATTAAACAAACGTTATGAATGGTTAGTAACGAAACTACAATCTAAATCAGCTCGTCAAAAAGCTATTTTAGATGAATTAACGCTGTGGCTTACTAAATCTGAACGTACAATACAGAGTATTAGACAATTAATACTACAGCCGAAAAATGAAAGAATCTCATGGATTGAGATTGATACGAGATCAAGGCAAAATAAAACAACGCTGTATTCACAACCGATTTCGGTTTCAAATAGTTTGAAGGAATCTTTATTTCAAAACAAGAAAAGTGTGATTATTACCTCTGCTACCTTGAGTGTAAAAGGATCTTTTCAATATTTAATGGAGGGGCTTGGACTAGATCCGACAAGCTGTCATCAAGAAATCATTCCTTCTTCGTTTGATTATCATAAACAATTACAATTGATTATTTCAAATGATTTACCAGAAATCAATGCAGTTTCGTTGGATGAGTATGTATCCGCAATTGCAGAACATATCATATCGATTGCAGAAGCTACAAAAGGACGTCTTTTAATTTTATTTACATCTTACGAAATGTTAAAAAATACTTACGCTGTTATTAAAGAAAGTGGATTTTTACAGGATTATTCGATCATGGCACAAGGCATTACAAGCGGAAGTAGAGAGCGGCTTGTTAGAAATTTTAGGCGTTTTGACAAAGCCATCCTTTTTGGGACGAGCAGTTTTTGGGAAGGAATCGATATACCTGGTGATGACTTGTCCAGTTTGATTATGGTTAGGTTACCATTTACTCCTCCTGATGAACCTGTAACAGCTGTAAGATGTCAACAAATAAAAGATAGAGGCGGCAATTCGTTTTATGAGTATTCTTTACCAGAAGCGGTTATTCGTTTTAAACAAGGTTTTGGGCGACTCATACGAACCAACCAGGACAAAGGGATTTTAATCATTTTTGATCGTCGAGTTCGAACAACAAAATACGGAAAAATATTTCTTGACTCTCTGCCAGCGATTGAAGCAAAAGACTTATCGATTGATGAAACGGTCTCCCTTATCGATCAATGGTTAGAATAAAAAAGGGCTGCATGTAAGCAGCCTAATTGGACGGTTTGAACTAGAATATATTTTAATGAAAAAGTTGAACCAATTTCCAAAGTTCCTGTTATAATAATTCTTAAGACTGGCCTGTTACATTATTATATCCGTTTTGAATTCTAATATAGGTAGAAAATAATGGTCTATTAATGGTAATCGATCATAATAAAAGAGTGATGTTAGTGAAAAAGTGGTTTCTCATTATTAGTTTTGTCGTTATAATCATAATTACAATTGGTACGATAATTTATTTAAATGCAATACAACCTCTTAAGTCTGCGGAAGAAAAAGCGATTGAAATAGCGATGGCGGAGACACCATTAACAGTGGTAGATGAGTTCAATATCTATAACGGCGAAGAGACCTATTATGTACTTCAAGGGAAAAATGAAGATGGAACCAAATTGATTGTTTGGGTTCCAGAAGAAAAAGGAAAATTGATGGTTAAAAAAGCGTCTGATGGGATCACGAAAAAACAGGCGATTGATACCGTATCTGCTGAAATAGCTACTGATTCAATCATTACGGTAAAACTCGGGATGGAAAAAGGAATTCCGCTTTGGGAAGTTCACTCCAGAACGAAAGGGCATTTATTAAATTATTATTCTGTTGAATTTGAAACAGGCAAATGGCTAAAGAAAATTGAAAATCTTTAAGGGAAAAACTGTTATTAAAGCATTACTATATATAACTGAAAATTTAAGGGGACATGGAAAAAAATGGAACTTAAACTTGCAAATAGAGTAAAAGCATTAACACCGTCTTCTACTTTAGCGATTACTGCAAAAGCAAAAGAATTGAAAGCGGCTGGTCATGATGTTATTGGATTAGGTGCAGGGGAGCCGGATTTCAACACTCCACAGCATATCATTGATGCCGCAACAAAATCGATGAATGAAGGTCATACCAAATATACTCCTTCAGGAGGATTACCTTTACTTAAAGAAGAAATCGTAAAGAAGTTCCAGCGTGATCAAGCAATCAATTATGAAGTGAATGAAGTGATGGTAGCAAGCGGGGCCAAACATGCTCTATATACACTATTTCAAGTTTTACTTGATGAAGGTGATGAAGTAATCATCCCAACACCTTATTGGGTGAGTTACCCAGAACAAGTAAAATTAGCTGGTGGTGTACCTGTCTATGTAGAAGGACATGAAAATAATGAATTTAAAATAACACCTAACCAATTAGAGGCGGTTATTACAAATAGAACAAAGGCAGTGATTATTAACTCACCTAGTAATCCGACAGGAATGATTTATTCAAAAGAGGAATTGGCTGCACTTGGAGCGGTCTGTTTAGCTAAAGATATTCTTATTGTATCGGATGAGATTTATGAAAAATTAATATATGGCGAAAATAAGTATGTTTCAATTGCTCAGATTTCTCCAGAATTGAAAGAGCAAACAATCATTATTAATGGTGTTTCAAAATCCCATTCTATGACAGGTTGGAGAATTGGCTATGCTGCGGGCAATAAAGAAATCATTAAAGCCATGACTAACCTTGCCAGCCACAGCACATCAAACCCAACGACAACAGCACAATATGGTGCTATTGCGGCATACAGCGGTCCACAGGATGATGTTGAAATGATGCGAAAAGCATTTGAAGAACGGTTGATGGTGATTTATGATCAATTGATTCAAATTCCAGGCTTTTCTTGCATAAAACCACAAGGGGCATTCTATCTTTTCCCAAACGCGATGAAAGCAGCTAAAGTTTGTGGATATAATACAGTTGATGAGTTTTCAACTGCTTTACTAGAGGAAGCAAATGTTGCAGTCGTTCCTGGTTCTGGCTTTGGTTCACCAGAAAATATTCGTTTATCCTATGCAACTTCTCTTGAATTATTAGAAAATGCCGTCGCTCGAATAAAGGATTTTGTGGCAAAGAAAACGAAATAAGTATAAAAAAGCGAGAATCGATTGATTTTCGCTTTTTTATTATCTTTTCCATCATTTTCACTTTACGATTAGAAATGATATAATCAATCGTAATACATAGTTAAATTTGCATGAAATTGTTTTTGGAGGGAACCAAAACATGATAAAAACAACGATTTCGGAAGTACCTAAATATGTTGACCAAGAAGTGACGATTGGCGTTTGGGTTGCTAATAAACGATCAAGTGGAAAAATTGCTTTTTTACAATTGCGTGATGGAACAGGTTTTATCCAAGGCGTCATCGTTAAAGCAGAAGTAGCAGAAGAAGTTTTTCAAGAAGCGAAAGCTCTTACACAAGAATCATCATTATATGTAACAGGGATTGTCCAGAAGGATGAACGATCTCCATTTGGGTATGAACTGCAGGTAAAAGAAATAAAGGTGATTCATCATGCTGTTGACTACCCGATAACACCAAAAGAACATGGAACCGAGTTTTTAATGGATCATCGTCATCTCTGGTTACGTTCTCGCCGTCAACATGCTGTGATGAAGGTGCGAAATGAAATTATTCGCTCTACCTATGAATATTTTAATCAAAATGGTTTTGTGAAAGTAGATCCACCAATTTTAACAGGGAGTGCTCCAGAAGGAACCACCGAGTTATTTGCGACAAAGTATTTTGATGAAGATGCGTACCTTTCACAAAGTGGACAATTATATATGGAAGCAGCAGCAATGGCATTAGGGAAGGTTTTTTCATTCGGTCCTACTTTTAGAGCGGAGAAATCAAAAACAAGACGTCATTTAATTGAATTTTGGATGATCGAGCCTGAAATGGCTTTTGTTGAATTTGAAGAAAGTTTACAAGTACAAGAAGAGTATGTTACTTATATTGTTCAATCTGTTCTTAAAAATTGTCAGTTAGAATTAAAAACTCTTGGTAGAGATACGAGTAAATTAGAGAATATTTCAGTACCATTTCCGCGAATCACTTACGATGACGCAATCACATTTTTACATGAGAAGGGTTTTGATGATATCGAGTGGGGAGATGATTTCGGTGCACCACATGAAACAGCTATTGCCGAAAACTATGAAAAACCTGTGTTCATTACCCATTATCCAACATCATTAAAACCATTTTATATGCAACCAGATCATAATCGTGATGAGGTTGTACTCTGTGCCGATTTAATTGCACCAGAAGGATACGGAGAAATCATTGGTGGGTCTGAACGGGTATATGATTACGATTTATTAGAAAAGAGATTGAAATCGCATCAATTAGATCTATCTGCTTATAAATGGTATTTAGAATTAAGACAATATGGTTCAGTACCCCATTCAGGTTTTGGTCTCGGCTTAGAAAGAACGGTTGCCTGGATCAGCGGAGTTGAGCATGTGAGAGAAAGCATTCCATTTCCAAGATTATTAAATAGACTCTATCCATAAAAGAAGAATTTCTTATGAAAAGGTGTCATAGATCTCTAGAAAATTCAGTTTGTAGGCATACTACTCACTAATGATAGAGAACTATGGCATCTTTCATATTTTAAAGGCATTCTAGTCTTTAAGAGGGGAGTTTTACTGTTATCCACCTTTCGAACAATTTTTCTTCATGTTATACTAATTAAGAGGTGTTCAAATGAGTAAAACAAAGTTATTAAATTGGTTTAAAGAAGGTCAAATTACGATTCCAGCTACGCTTTTAACGCATTACAAAAACCTGAAAATAAATGAACATGAGCTTGTATTATTATTGCAGCTTATCTCTCATTTAGATAAAGGAAATGAATTTCCTACTCCGATTGAACTTGCCTCTTCCATGACTATTTCTGTTTCAGATTGCTCAGAATACTTGAGAAGTTTAATTCAAAAGGGCCTCATTAAAATTATGGAAGACTCTACAAATGAAGGAATTCGATTTGAAAAGTATTCCCTAGATCCATTATGGGAAAAGTTAATCGACTATTTCTTAATGGACGAACAGCATAAAGAAGTTGAAGTCACAAAACAAGAAGAAACAAATTTATATACATGTTTTGAACAAGAATTTGGCAGGCCACTTTCACCATTTGAATGTGAATCACTTTCGATGTGGATTGATGACGATCATCATGATCCGGTAATAATAAAATCTGCTTTAAGAGAAGCTGTTATTTCAGGAAAACTAAACTTTCGCTACATTGATCGAATCCTTTTTGATTGGAAGAGGAATGGGATCAAAACGATTGAACAGGCAAAGAGCCATGGTCGTAATGTAAGACAACATCAAAAACAAAAATCAAAAGTAGAAACCGTCCAAAAGCAAGCACTACCTTTTTACAATTGGCTTGAAAATTAGCGAAATGAACTTTCAGGTGGGGGTCTAGCCACCTGATTTATTTATTTTCAAATGATTGGTAAATACTAGAAATTAGGAAAGGTGCGAACATGTTAAATAGAAACGAAATTAGATTATGTTTGGACAAAATGGGGGAAATGTACCCTGATGCGCATTGTGAATTAAACCATAAAAATCCATTTGAATTAGTGATAGCAGTCCTTCTTTCTGCACAATGTACGGATGTACTTGTCAATAAAGTGACAAAAGAGCTGTTTCAAAAATATAAGTCTCCCGAAGATTATTTGAATGTTTCTCTTGAAGAATTACAGCAAGATATTCGCTCAATCGGTTTATTTAGAAATAAGGCTAAAAACATTCAAAACTTATGTAAAATGTTAATAGAAGAGTATGATGGCATCGTGCCAAATATCCGAGATGAGTTAATAAAATTTCCCGGGGTTGGAAGAAAAACAGCTAATGTGGTTGTATCAGTTGCCTATGGGGTTCCAGCAATCGCAGTTGATACACATGTAGAAAGAGTTAGCAAGCGCTTAGGTTTTTGTCGATGGAAAGATACCGTATTAGAAGTTGAACAAACATTAATGAAAAAGGTTCCAAAAGAGGAATGGTCGGTGACCCACCACCGTATGATATTTTTTGGTCGCTATCACTGTAAAGCACAAAATCCTCAATGTCCAGCTTGTCCACTTTTAGACCTTTGTCGGGAAGGTAAAAAACGAATGAAAGCGCGGGAGAAATAAATGAATGGTCAAACAATTGAAATACCTGAGGAATGGTTCATACTAACCGATCAGCGAGAAATGGAATGGATTGATGAATATAATGATGCATTTAATCCAAAGATACCATTGCTTTATGAGAATGCAAATCTTAAAGGATTAGCAACTTTCATTCCATGGACCATTCCTGACGAAACAGTTCCGAAACTGTTATTGGAATGGAATAGGATTAGGGAAGAGTTAAAAGAGGGATTTACAAAACGAGATTTATCCAAGACGGAAAGGCCGATGAAAAAGGGAATAGGGCTATTATTTGAAGTGATCTATTGGACAAATCATCAACCCGTTGATGTTCATACAGTTGTGATGGAGTCATTACAAATTAAACCCATTAATATTCGTGAAAGGGTAGATTATATCATTCTAAATCCAAATAAATTTCATTCTTTTATTCAACTGTCTGAAGCTTTCATTGAAATGGAAAAATTGTTTAGGAAACATGCGGTCATGAATAAAGCAAATCGATAAAAGAAATGATGAATGAAGTCACATAAAAAGCGTCTAAGGCTTAAAGCTCTTAGACGCTTTGTTTTAATCCTATTCTGTGTTTCTGGTGGTATCTGCTGTGCTGGTACCTCTTGCTGAGGTTGTGTTGATTGTTGCTGTACTTGTTCTTGCTCTTGCTCAACTTCACCGCCTTGCTGCTCCTCATTTTCCTCTTCAACAGGATTTGGATTAGGTGGGGTTCCGTTATTGTTACCATTGTTGTTTCCATTTCCTTGCCCATTGTTGCCGTTATTACCATTATTGTTTCCATTTCCTTGCCCATTGTTGCCGTTATTACCATTATTGTTTCCATTTCCTTGCCCATTGTTGCCGTTATTGTTACCATTGTTATTTTCATTTTCGTTTTGGTTTTCATTTTCATTATCAATGTTTTCATCAATAATTTCTTCTATAGGGTCAAGGGTCGGAACTTGAACAGATGCTGTTAAAGAACTACCATTGGACGAAGTAACTCTAAAGGAATAGGTTGCCCCAGGTTCAGGATTTGCCAATGTATAGCCTTTTTCAGATGCTGCAGGCAAAGCTTGTTCGGCACCACCATTGATTGACATCGTTAGATTAAATGGTCCTTCGATACTTGATTGCCATGATAATCTGATTACATTTGCAGTTGGATCATACCCCGCAGAAAAGCCACTTAGAGCTTTTTCTTCTTCTTTCTTCTTATATTTCTTCGAAACTTGACTTGGTGCGTTACCTTTAACAGCATATTCATAAGCAACTAGGTCATTAGGTGTATAACTTCCTGCCAATTTGGCAGACCCTTTTTCAACTTTAACTCTTACTACCGAATCTGGCATTTTAAAATCAGCTGTTTCTTTGCCTTTGGATACTTGTGTCATTAATTTCTTGAAAATTTGTTTCGCTAATTGTTGATCACGACCGATAATTGGATCTTTTCGTTTTTCATAACCTGTCCAAACAGAGATGGTGTAATTAGTATTGTAGCCAACAAACCAAATATCAGGTACACCACCACCAGGAATGTTGTATTCCTTTTTTTCTTTAGACGAATAGTTAGATGTTCCTGTCTTTCCAGCGATATGATGTCCAGGTACATTTGCTGCACGTCCAGTCCCATAAGGAGAAGAGACGGCGCTTTTTAACATATCCGAAATCATAAATGCAGTATAATCACTCATGGCTACTTCTGTTTCAGGTTTCATATTAATCTTGGTGCCATCACGGAAAATAATCTCTTTCACAGCATGTGGTTTTGTATAAAAACCATTATTACCGAAGGCACTAAAGGCACCAGCCATTTGTAGGGAGGTAACATCTTTATGTAGACCACCAAGGGCACTTGATTCATAAATCTCTTCTTGATTTAATCCAAGTCCATTTACGAATTCTTTTGCTTTTTCGGTACCTACTTCATTTAATGCTTTAACAGCAGGGATGTTTCTAGATCTTGCAAGAGCTTCACGAATAGTCATCGCTCCCATATGTCTTCGATCCCAGTTATTAACCGTTTGGCCTGTTGAATATTTATAAGGCTCATCAACAATCGGTTGATAGGTACCCCATTTTAAATACTCGATTGCAGGTCCATAATCAAGAACAGGTTTGATTGTTGACCCCGGTTGGCGAGGAAGTGATGTCGCATAGTTTAATCCAAAATCAATTTCCTTATCTCTACTGCCGCCGATGGCACGAATTTCACCAGTCTTTGTATCAAGGAGTGTAATTCCTGCTTGGAATTTATCGTCAGGAAATTTAATGACTTCATTCGTATACATCATTTGATCGACATACTCTTGTGCTGATTTGTCAAGGGTTGTATAAATTTGTAATCCATCGGTATACACATTAATTTCTGGATATTTATTTTCAATTTCTTTAATGACTTGACCGATAAATGGATCATGAGGAATGTCGGTTTGTTGTTTGCGATCTTCCTCTTTGACGATTAAACTCGATATCGAGTTGCCTTGGGCTTCTTTCATTTCAGCCTCTGAAATATAACCATGTTGGTTCATTAATGAAAGTACAATATTTTTCCGTTTATCAGCTTTGTCAGGGTGGTTGAATGGATTATAGTTATTGGGACTTTGTGGCATTCCTGCAATTAATGCTGCTTCAGGCAAGGTTAAGTCTTTTAATTCTTTCCCAAAATAAAGCTCAGAAGCCGTTGCAATCCCTGTAGCTCCAGCTGACATATAAACTTTATTCACATACAACTCAAAGATTTCTTCTTTTGTAAATTTGCGTTCCAACTGTATCGCTAACCATGCTTCTTGAGCTTTACGAGATAGCGTTTTTTCAAAAGTTAGAAAATGCATCTTGGCAACTTGTTGGGTGATGGTACTACCACCTTCTGCTCCAAATCCATTTGTAACGTTAGCAATCACTGCTCCTGTTAAGCGAATCGGATCGATTCCGTGATGCTTATAGAACCGGGAATCCTCTGTTGCAATCACAGCGTCCCTAACTAACTGTGGGATATTTTCATATTCCACATAATTTAATTTTTGCGTTCCTATTTCTGTAATAAATGTTCCATCCATACTGTATATTTCAGATGGTATGGCTGCTTTTAATGTATCAGCATCTAGTTTTGGAGTGTCTTTTACCATATAGGCAAATGTAGCTGCACCACTAATAACAGCAATCAGACCAAGCGCTACGATTACAAGTAATAATTTCTTGAAAAAGGAGCCTTTTGATTTCGATTTCTTTTTCTTATTACTATTACTATTACGTTTTTGTTTGGCAGCTTCTTGCTGTTTGCGACGCTCCTCCCTTGATGAATAGTTTTCTGTCATCGATATTCCTTCCTTTCTCAATTTAACAAGGTGGATATAGATAAAATGTATGACTCTATTCTACCATTATACTAAAAATGGTAAAGCTCATCGACAATTTTAATATAATCAAGTCTTGGTTGAAAACCAAGAGGTATGTATACTCCATTTTGTTCGATTTCTTCTTTCGTTATCGACTTTCTTCCTCCTTTAATCATTCGATCCCAAAAATGAAGTAGGTGTTGTGCTTCAAAGTAGTAGACCTCTTCTGTTATTGAAAAACGTAGAATTACAAAGCAGATACCTTTTTGATCTAATACATTTTTCATATGAACAATTTGGTGTAAATGAAAATTTTTAAGAGGAAATGCTGTTGTTTGCTTTGTTTCTTTTGCTTCAAAATCAATGTACTTTCCTTTGTAGACTCCATTGAAATCAGTTGTTGAAGCTTGTTTAAAATAAGCTTCTTTTATAACAGCTGCACTTCTTTTGGGGTAGTCCACATTTACAATTTGAATAGGAGTCGGTTTCTTATGGATGACAGCTATTCCTCTATCTAAATAATATTGATTTGTATCATTTAAATCATCTTCGAGAGTCATTCCTCTTTTTCCATAAGACCATTTAATTTCTTTTGGTTTAGCAATTTTGTTGCTATTTGTTGCAGAATACCGTTTTCCATTTGGATAGTTGAAATTCATCTCTTTCTTCACCTCTGCTACTACTAATCATACCAAATATCAGCTACAACATGTTGTATAAAAAGAACCATTTTAACAAATATTATAGAGTAGGTAAATCTATCAGACTTTTAAAATAAAAGAAGAGTAGAGTGATATTATCCATGTTCTTAGATAGGAATGTCAATAAAAAACCTCTGATAAATTTGCTTTTTCAAGATATGATGAAGTGTCCTATTTTATGAATGAAAGTTTCACTTGAAGAGATAAAAAAGGCAAGGAAATAGTCCTTGCCTTCTATTGAAAATTATGTAGAAGGACGATCAGGTCCTTCTAGTTTTTTATTGCCAAACCCAGGTTTTGTTTCTTCTTGCTTTTTGGGTTGTACTTGATTTTGTTTTTGCTTGGGCTTCATCCATAACACCTCCTATATTATTATGTTCATGTGTCATGGCTTTTATCCAAATCTTTGTCGAATATTATAATAGTAGTATAAAAATTTCTACTTTCTTTGCCGAATTCCTTCTAGTTTTGTCAAGTGAGAAGGAGGTTGAAGGAAAAGGGAGAATTCTTTATTAAGATAATATAAGGAGGGATAAAACAATGACTACAACTGTTCTTAGGAAAGAGAACTTAATCGAAATGTTAACAAAAATTGATTCACAGCTTGAACAATTAGATTGTTCACTAGTGTCCAATATATCGCAACAAAATAAAAGATGGGAATCAGAACAAGAGATACGTTTAAATTCGTGTTTTAGACAGTTGGAAATACTTGAGCAAAGAATGGCCTCCGAAAAAGAAAATCTAGAATCGAATGTTGCAACATTCAGATTAAAATTAAGTTGCTAAATGATAGAAATGTATATAATAAGTGTTAAAATGGTCATATGAGAAAACAAAAAGTGATGGAATTAACGAATGAGTTACTAATAATTACAGATAAGATCATCAATCAATTTGAAAGAACTAAAACAGAAGGTAGAGAAGGAGACTTTTATAGGGAAGTTGTGCCATTTTCAAATAAGGTACAGCATATTGTGGATGAATGGATTGCATTTGTCCTTCCGTGGATTCATGAAAAGGGTTTTACAAAGCTTAATTCAAATCAAGTTCATAGTACGAAGGACCAACTAGAAAAGACGATGGTGCAGGCTTTTTTTCCACAAACAAGTAGAAAACATTTCACTGATTCTATTCACGCCATTCAATTTGTTTTAAAGGCTATATTAATGGAAGCTGAAAAATAGAATAATGAATAAAATAGATGGAGCTCCTACTAGGTGGAACTCCATTTTCTGTTGGATTTTTTTAAAAAGTATTGGACCACCTGCGGAAAACTGTATGACTGGATACTGTCACCAACTAGGCGAAAGATTCATATTATATAAGGATGAAATGGTGAGGAGGAAATAGTCCATGTATGGTCCGATGTCGAGAAACCGAAATTCCTATGGTCATCATCCTTTTACAAATGTAGTGGAATCAAACGTAAGTCCCAATAGGGTTCAACAATTAAATAGAACTTATCCAAACCATTGGAATTCCTATGTAAATCCGCTTATAGCTGGAAATCAGTTTACTAATCCATACCAGCCATATTATGCTCAACCCCCACAAGGATTCCATCCACAACAGTATGCAGAACAGCAACCGCAGTATTCGACAAGTACTGCATCTTATTCGCAAAAGGTTTTTCAAAATCCTTTGTTTTCACCAGATGGAAATGGAACACAACATACCCAATCTACTTTTCAAACTCAACAACCATATTTTCATCCATATCCTAAAGCTTCTTTTCTAGCAAAACAACCAACTGGAGTAAAGACGGTATTAAATTCCTTCAAATCACAAGATGGAACATTAGATATCAATAAAATGGTAGATACCGCGGGACAAATGATGAATGCAGTGAATCAAGTGTCATCGGTAGTAAAAGGCATCGGTGGAATCTTTAAAGTATAACGGTCATTCTATGGCCGTTATTATTTTTGAAATTAGTTATACATAGGACAAAGGGTTGAAAAAAATAAGTTTTTCTAAAGATAAATACCTATAAAATATGAAGATTTTGTGACGAAAACAAATGAGTGATTTGTATCACTTGTACAAAGCTGTAAATTGAATAGACTAAGATTATAGTTTTTAAGAGGGGGCTTATAAATATGTTTTGTTACCAATGTGAACAAACTCCAAGCGGAGGATGTAAAGTAGTCGGTGTTTGTGGAAAAGATGAAACGGTTGCAAGTTTACAAGATACGATGATTTTTGGATTAAAAGGGATTGCAGCTTATCGTACACACGCAAATCAACTAGGAGCAACAGATCCATTTGTTGATGCGACTACACATGAAGCTTTGTATATGACTTTAACGAATTCGAATTTTAATGTACAAGAGCATATTGAAATGCTGATGAAGGTAGGAAAATCTGCGGTTCGTATTATGGAAGTATTAGATGAGGCACATACGAATTTACTAGGTATTCCAGAACCAGTAAGAGTTTCACAAAATAAAATTGAAGGTAAATGTATTGTTGTAACAGGACATAATTTATTTGCTCTAGAACAACTATTAAAGCAGACTGAAGGCAAAGGTATCAATATTTATACTCACTCTGAAATGCTGCCTGCACATGGATATCCTGCATTAAAGAAATATTCCCATTTAAAAGGAAATATTGGTAAGGCATGGTTTGACCAAAGACGATTATTTGAAAAATTCCCTGGAGCGATTTTAGCTACGACCAACTGTGTGATGCCTATTAAAGGTACATATGCTGATCGTATGTTTTCTTATGAAGTTGCTGGTCTTGAAAACGTTCAAAAGATTGAAGGCGATGACTATAGTCCGTTAATCAATCGTGCTTTAGAACTGCCAGAAGCCAATATTGAATCTGATGAAACGTTAGTAACTGGATTCCACCATGAAACAGTACTAAGTATTGCACCAGAAATTATTCAAGCTGTTAAAGACGGAAAAATCAAACGCTTCTTTGTCATAGCTGGTTGTGATGCTCCTGGTAAAGGTGGAGAATATTATAGAGAATTAGCTACTTCATTACCACCAGAAGCAGTGATCCTAACGACATCATGTGGTAAATTCCGCTTTAATGATGTAGATTATGGTACAGTCCCAGGAACGGATATTCCTCGTTATATTGATTTAGGTCAATGTAATAACTCTGGTTCAACGATAAAAATTGCTAGAGCTCTTGCAGACGCATTCCAATGTGAAATCAATGATTTACCATTAAGTATTGTTCTTTCATGGTTTGAGCAAAAAGCAGTTGCAATTTTACTAGGATTATTTAGTTTAGGGATTAAAGATGTTCGGATTGGACCAAAACCACCAGAATTCATTTCTGAAGGTGTATTAAAAGTATTGCAAGATACTTTTAATTTGAAATTAATCGGCAATGCACAAGATGATATGAAAGAAATGTTTCAATTAAACTAAATCTAAATAAAAACATCGACTTTAAGCCATTTCGCGAAAGTCGATGTTTTTTTCTATGAAAAAAGTTCCTCTTCAAGTATACTAGGGTCAAAAATAATATCGTTTTCTGAGTCTGTTTCAATATGCTGCTCTTTTTTAAGTTTAGTCAGTGTACGGCTGACGGTTTCTCTTGTCGTACCAATCATATTGGCAAGGTCTCGGTTGGTAAACTCAGCTTTTAATAGAACCCGGCCATCATTTAGTTCCTTTCCATGTTCTTTACCAAGGCGTATGAGTAATTTAATAATTTGTTGGTACGTGTTATTTAAAATTTGTGATTCAAGTCTTTCTTGTAAATCTACAATTTTCTCTCCTAAAACTTTAAAAACCTTAATACAAAGTTCAGGATTATGGAGCAAAACTTTTTCAAATTGGGAAATCGGGACAACGACGAGAATGGCATTGTCGACAATTTCTGAAAACGCAGGATAGTTGCCTTTTCTAAAAAAACCAACATGGGGGAACATATCACCCTTTTTTAAGATTGGAAACGATTTGTTCTTTTCCGTTCAAATCTGTTCTATAAATTTTTACTTTTCCTTCGTAAATAAAATAGACGTTTTCGAGAGGATCATCTTGTAAAAAAACATGACTGCCTTTATTCCACTCTCTTGAAATGGAAATATCTACTATTTGATAGATTTCATGTTCACTAAGGTTGCGAAACAATGAAAACTCGGATAATACATCTTTAATCTGCTCTTTATTCATCATGTCACCTCTAATCTATCTTACCATACTATTTTATCAAAAATGTTTCAAAAATTCTTTGTGAACTAGAAAGTTAAAGTATATAAACCCCTTTAACAACGAACGTTTATTCGATACAATAGGGGGAGTGGGGTGAAAATGAATGAGTATACACAAAAATTTACAAGAAATTATAAATAGATTAAAAAGCAATGAGGAATACAAAGAAAATATTGTCCACTGGCAAACGATTCGAAGCGAAAGAAGCAAAGTTGGTTGATTTTCCTGAAACTATTCATCCTTCACTTAAAAAAGCCATGCAAGAACGAGGCATTCATGCATTGTATACCCATCAAAGAGAAGCTTTTGATTTAATCATGGAGGGAAATAGTATTGTAGCAGTAACGCCTACAGCATCAGGGAAAACATTATGCTATAATCTCCCAGTGATTGAAACGATTATCAATAATTCAAGTGCAAGGGCACTCTATATGTTTCCGACAAAAGCACTTGCTCAAGATCAAAAAAGTGAAATAAATGAACTGATTGCAGAAGCCGGTTTAAATATAAATAGCTATACGTATGATGGAGACACACCAGCGAGTATTCGCCAAAAGGTGCGGAAAGCTGGACATATTGTGATTACAAATCCAGATATGCTTCATTCAGGAATTCTCCCTCATCATACGAAATGGGTCTCTCTCTTTGAAAATTTGAAATATATCATTATTGATGAACTTCATATCTATAGGGGTGTATTTGGTAGTCATGTTGCAAATGTAATCAGACGATTGCAGAGAATATGCAGATTTTATGGAAGTGATCCGATTTTTATTTGCACATCAGCAACCATTGCCAACCCGCTTCAATTAGCAGAAACGTTAACAGGGAAAGCGATGAAACTGATTGATCAAAATGGTGCACCAAGTGGAACAAAACATTTTCTATTTTATAATCCTCCTATCGTCAATAAACCTTTAAATATTAGACGAAGTGCAACATTAGAAGCCCGAAAGCTTGCTAGTGATTTATTAAAAAATAAAATTCAAACAATTGTTTTTGCTAGGAGTAGAGTGAGAGTAGAAATATTACTAACATATCTGAAAGAACTTGTGAAATACCAATTAGGTCCTAAGGCAATCAGAGGATATCGGGGTGGATATTTACCGACAGAAAGACGGGAAATTGAAAATGGACTAAGGTCAGGAGACATTTATGGAGTCGTCAGTACAAACGCTTTAGAGTTAGGTGTTGATATTGGACAGCTACAAGTATGTATCATGACGGGATATCCGGGTACGATTGCAAGTGCATGGCAACAAGCAGGTAGGGCAGGCAGACGAAACGGAGAATCACTCGTGATTATGGTGGCTAGTTCAAGCCCACTTGATCAATACATCATCGGCCATCCAGATTATTTTTTTAACAGAAGTCCAGAAACAGCGAGAATCAATCCGGATAATCTAATTATTCTCATTGATCATATGAAATGTGCCGCCTATGAGTTGCCATTTAAAGAAGGGGAACAATTTGGTGGAGTTGAAACGGGTGAAATCCTTCAATATTTAAGTGAAGAAGGAGTCCTTTATCAAAATGGTGATAAATGGTATTGGATGAAAGATTCTTTTCCAGCACACAATATTTCATTGCGTTCAGCATCCCAGGAAAATGTGGTGATTATTGATTATTCTGATGTAGCGAATGTAAAGGTCATTGGCGAAATGGATCGGTTTTCTGCTATGACCCTTTTGCATGAAGAAGCAATCTATCTACACCAAGGAGTCCAATATCAAGTGGAAAAGCTTGATTGGGAAGAAAAAAAGGCATTTGTACGTGAAGTAACCGTTGACTATTATACAGATGCTAATCTAGCGGTAGAATTAAAGGTACTGGAAATGGACAAAGTTCGCAAAGACCAACAGGTAGAAATTGGCTTTGGTGACGTTAGTGTTCTGGCAATGGCTACAATCTTTAAAAAGATTAAATTTGAGACACATGAAAATATTGGCTCGGGTCCGATTTCTCTGCCAGAAGAAGAGCTGCATACGAGTTCGGCCTGGATTTCATTGAATTCAGCGACCATTGATTTAAGCGAAGAAAGACTTGATCAAGGAATCATCGGTGTTGCTCATACATTAAAACATATTGCACCACTGTTTGTGATGTGTGATGCGGGGGACATTCATGTAGTGCCACAAGTAAAAGCCGCCCATAATGATAAACCAACGATTTTCTTCTATGATCGCTATCCTGGTGGAATTGGATTAAGCGAAAAAATTTATGATGGAATGGAAACGATTATAAAAGAAGGAAAACTTATGGTTTCAAACTGCCCTTGTGAACATGGGTGTCCATCGTGTATCGGTACAGATGCAACAACCGATAATGTTAAGCAGGATACTTTACGATTGCTTTCTTTGTTTCGATCATCATCATCTTCACAGGTGAAAAGATAATGTCTATTAAAAATAAATTGAATCGATTAAAACCACATTTAAACCATAATAAAGAGAAAAGGGAATCCATGAAATTACCCCAACGAAATATAAAGGAAGTTCCCTTTGAAACAATCTGGAAAGAAGCTGGGGTAAATACGTATTTCACTGATGATGATTATTGTCTTGTCAGAGAAGTTTCGTACCCATTAAATACGTATCATGGTAAATATCGTTTTCGTGATTTCCTTTCTGCCATAGAAGCATGGAATAAAAGCCAGTTAAGTCATCCGTTATCTGCTAATGGTTACGGTGCTGAAGACTTATTCTTTTTTGATACAGAAACAACCGGCCTTGGCGGAGGAACAGGAAATACGATCTTTTTACTTGGTCATGCAAGCGTCAAAGGAGAGAATATCGTGCTAAAACAGCATATTCTTTCTCAACCTGGTTCAGAGGTCCCGTTGTATAAAAGTTTCTTAGAAAGTATCGATTATAGAAATATGGTTACGTATAATGGTAAAGCCTTTGATTGGCCGCAAGTAAAAACAAGGCATACCCTTATTCGAGAACATGTACCTAAACTACCAGCGTTTGGCCATTTTGATTTATATCATGCCGCAAGAAGAATGTGGAAGCATCGGCTGGACCGGATCAAGCTTAGTACGGTGGAAAAAGAAATATTGGATTTTGAAAGGAAAGATGATGTTCCTGGCTTTTTAGCCCCGATGATCTTTTTTGATTTTGTTGAACGGAAAAATCCTGAAGGCATGATTGGAATTCTCGATCATAATGAATTAGATATCCTATCATTAATCACTTTATATACTCATCTATCTTTCCAACTATTGGGTTTAGATGAAAATCAAACAGGGAAAGAATCTTTTGAAGTAGGACGCTGGTTTTCTTATATAGGTGAGAAAAAGGTTGCCGAGAAAGTTTTTTCTGAATTAGCAAAAGGGACTGAAGAGGAATCGGTTAAAGCAAAACATCAACTTGCCTTTGGGTTAAAAAAGAATAAAGAATGGCAAAAAGCGGCTGATGTATGGACGGAAGTGGTTCAACAAGGAGATATTTCGATGCAACTCGAAGCTTGTGTCGAATTAGCAAAAATATATGAACATCGTATAAAAAACCTTGAAAAAGCAATTGAATTTACAGAAATGGCTCTGACAAAAGATTCTCAATTGAAAAAAAGTGATAATGAGAATCTTGTAAAGAGAATCAATCGCTTGAAAGCTAAACAAACCGTTGTAAATAGTAAAAATATGTCTAAATCATGATATTTATTATTTTATCTTCTTTTCTATTTATTTTTGTTGTTTGACAGGTGGGAAGGTTGTAAAATAATATACTGTATGGAAATTTCATATCAGTAATAATGATAGGACGGGGAAAGATGTATAAAGCGATTTTGTATCTGTTTTTTGTTGTTATAGGATTGACAGCTATTGTTTTTACAAGCTTTAAAGATAGCTTGTATACATTATTTTAATATAGTTATTTGTTGAAAAACTGGATCGTGATTCGAAAATTTAGGTATATTCCTTAGTACAAGATAGTTCCTTTTATCATATGTTGTTAATGTAAAATAAATTATGATGAAAGGGGATAGAGTTTATGTATTGTAGACCAACAAAAGTTTTACCAGCAGTTGTTCATCCAACAAAATGCTGTGTAAATCATAATTTTGAAAATGTTATCGTGCCACATGTTTTTCCATCACATACAACAACGGTTAATCACACAAACTTTCAAAGTCAAGAACATTTTCCACATTCACAATCTGTAGTGAATGAGGTTAGCAACACGGATATTGGCCCTGTACCAGGACCACCACCACCACCAAACGTAGGTGGTTTAGGAGGATTTCCTGGACCATACCCCGGGGCTGTAGCAGGTGCATTTTCTGGGCCGGGAGTAGGCCCTGGTTTTGGCCCAGGAGTAGGTCCTGGCTTTGGCTCAGGAGTAGGCCCTGGTTTTGGCCCGGGAGTAGGCCCTGGTTTTGGCCCAGGAGTAGGCCCTGGTTTTGGCCCAGGGGTAGGCCCTGGCTTTGGCCCAGGAGGAAAACGACCTAGACCAGGTTGCTTTTAGATAGTTTGTTGAACAAGGGCTTAAAATTTAAGCCCTTGTTTCTTTATAATAGGTTCTGTGTAAAACGTTAGTGTTGATGGGAACATTAAATGTATGGCTTATGATCAACATTTAGCATAAATATAGTCTATAATAAAGATAGGGAGGTAATAATGGTTAAAATAGTTACTATTTCTGGATATAAACCATATGAGCTCGGAATTTTTAAACAAGATCATCCGGCTATCCCTTATATAAAAAAAGCAATAAAAGAACAATTAATCACTTTACTTGAAGAAGGACTGAAGTGGGTCATCATAAGTGGGCAACTTGGTACAGAATTATGGGCAGCAGAAGTGGTCTATGAGTTGCGAGAACAAGAAGAGTATAATCATTTACAATTAGCTGTTATTACACCTTTTCTTGAACAAGAAAGCAAATGGAATGAACAAAATCGCGAATGGTATGAATCGATTTTATTAGAAGCAGATTTTGTTGACTCTGTTTCCAGGAAACCGTATGAAAAACCATGGCAATTTCGGGCGAAAAATCAATTTTTTGTAGATAAAAGTGATGTGATGCTTTTGTTTTATGACACCGAAAAGGAAGGAAGTCCTAAATTTCTTTATGATACTGCGGTGAAGGTATCAACAAAAACAGGATTATGAGATACGTTTAATTCAATTTGATGAATTACAATTTCTCGTTGAACAAGAACAATGGGAATAGAGTAAAGAATTAAATTGACAAAATAGGATATTTTTGAAAAAATATACATAACAATGGGGCAAAAGGTTTGAGGTGAGAAAAACGTGCTTGCAGATAAAATAAAACTAACCGCTAAGGACATATTAGAAAAAGAATTTAAATCAGCTATGAGGGGTTATAAACCGGAAGATGTTGATAAATATCTTGACTATGTTATTAAAGACTACGAAACCTTCCATCAAGAAATTGAAGAATTGCAACAAGAAAATATGCGCTTACGAAAGCAATTAGAAGAAGCGTCTAAACGTCCTGCTACGCAAACAGCAGGAACAACCAATTTTGATATTTTAAAAAGATTATCGAATCTTGAAAAACATGTTTTTGGCAGTAAATTGTACGAATAGAAACAATTGCTATTGCTATTCGTCCATCGTTTTATTATAATAAATTCTGTTATCATTAATAACGTTCGGGTAATCGCTGCCTTTAACTAGGTAGAGGAAAGTCCATGCTCGCACAGACTGAGATGTCTGTAGTGTTCGTGCCTGGTCAAGACATAAGCCAGGGCAGGGAGGCTTTTAGCTTCCTTGACGGCAGGGAAAATACCTAAGTCTATTTAAGATATGGTATGAATACTTTGAAAGTGCCACAGTGACGGAGCCTTTTTAGAAATAAAAAGGGTGGAACGAGGTAAACCCCATGAGCGAGAAACCCAAATTATGGTAGGGGCGCTTTCTCGGAGGAAATGAACGAGGAGAAGGACAGATGATGATTCATCTGTAGATAGATGATTACCACCTGAGTACGAGATGAAGGTCGTTTGTAGTACAAAGGAACAAAACATGGCTTACAGAACGTTATTAATGACAGATAAATGCTGAATTTTGAGCTCTCCGTGAAATAGGAGAGCTTTTATTATAGTGATTTTCTTAGTAATACATAATTCTTAATAAATCTGTGTTAAAATTTAATGTTTAACACAGCCAAAAAAAAGACAGTGATTAGGTGAAAATATGGCAAATTATGATTTGATTGCAACTTCTGCAATGGGATTAGAAGCATTGGTTGCGAAGGAAGTAAGAGAACTTGGCTATGAATGTCAAGTTGATAACGGTCGTATTCTTTTTCAAGGAGATGAAAAGGCAATTGCAAAAAGTAATCTGTGGTTAAGAACAGCCGATCGCGTAAGATTAAAAGTTGGAGAATTTAAAGCAACTACTTTCGATGAATTATTCGAAAAAACAAAAGCTTTGCCATGGGAGAAGTTTCTGCCTGAAAATGCAGAGTTTCCTGTTTCAGGGAAATCGGTAAAATCAAAGCTTTTTAGTGTTTCGGATTGTCAAGCGATTGTCAAAAAGGCAATTGTTGAACGAATGAAGAAACATTATAAAAAAGAAGGTTGGTTTGAAGAGAATGGACCTCTTTTTAAAATTGAAGTAGCCTTACACAAAGACATTGCTTTACTTACCATCGATACAAGTGGAAGTGGCCTTCATAAAAGGGGATACAGAGTGGCGCAAGGCGAGGCACCGATCAAGGAAACATTGGCTGCTGCTTTAGTGATGTTGACCAATTGGACACCAGATCGACCATTTGTTGATCCTTTTTGTGGTTCTGGTACGATTCCGATTGAAGCTGCGTTAATGGGACAAAATATCGCACCAGGTTTTAATCGTGAATTTGTATCCGAAAATTGGCCTTGGATTCCTTCATCTGTTTGGGATGAGGTAAGGTTGGAAGCAGAGGATTTAGCCAATTATGATCAACCGTTAGATATAACAGGTTCCGACATCGATCATCGTCTTGTAAAAATTGCTCAAGAAAATGCATTTGAAGCAGGATTAGGGGATTTAATTTCATTTAAACAAATGCGAGTTCAAGATTTCACAACGACTAAACAGTATGGAGTAATTGTTGGCAATCCTCCATATGGGGAACGGCTTGGTGAAAAAGGGGCTGTTCAAAAGATGTACCATGAAATGGGACAAGCATTTGCAGATTTAGAAACTTGGTCTGTCTATATATTGACTTCAGATGAAGAATTTGAAACGCATTATGGAAAAAAGACAACCAAAAAACGCAAATTATTTAATGGTTTTATTAAAACCGATTATTATCAATATTGGGGAAAAAGACCCCCGCGTGAAAAGTAAAAATTGTAACCCTTCCGCATTCTTACTAATAATATATATTCAGTAAATGTTAAGAATGTGGAGGGATTGGTATGTTAGAGTTTTTTCAATTAGTCATTATCCCGATCATCATTGGTATTGTTGAAGTAGTGAAAAGAGCAGGATTGCCAGTAAAATTTTCACCACTCGTATCCGTTACATTAGGTGTCATATTTGGAATCCTTTATGTACAACCCTTACTTGATGGAATCATCATTGGACTTATGGTAGGTCTTTCAGCAACTGGTTTATACAGTGGAAGTAAAAATGTATTCAAAACTAGCGATAAACAGTCAGGAAAGAAGTAGGATCTATTTTAGATGGTATTCATGTATAATCACATCAAAATTTGATATAATATAACAGTTTGGTATGAAGCGTCTTTCATGGAAAGACGCTTTCATTTTTAAAATACGATAAGAGCTTTCAATCATTTGGAGGAATTCATACATATGCAAAGTAGTTTACCTTTTGAAATAAACAAATCGGAATCATTTTTTGATGTATTAGGGGACTGGATTGGTGATGTTTTTTATGATACCCTTCCAGAATCTGGTTTTGAATTAAGAGATGAGCAAATTTATATGGCATTTCAGCTTGAGAAAGCCTTTAAAGAGAAAAAGGTTATGTTTGCCGAGGCAGGTGTGGGAACGGGAAAAACGATTGTTTATCTTTTATATGCGATTTGTTATGCGCGTTATACCAATCGCCCTGCCATTATCGCATGTGCTGATGAGACGTTAATTGAACAGCTTGTAAAAAAAGAAGGAGATATTTCCAAGCTTGAAAAGGCTCTAAGTCTTAATATTGATGTTCGATTAGCGAAATCAAGAGATCAATATCTATGCTTAAATAAATTGGACAAGGTCGTTGTTCATGAGGATGATGCCGATTATTTAGCGATCCATGATCGATTGCCTGATTTTATCCATGATGGCGGATCTATGCAAAAATTCACTCGTTATGGTGACAGAAAGGAATACCCTGAATTAACGAATGAACAATGGGCAAAAATTGGTTGGGATCCATTACAGGATTGCTTTACTTGTGAAAACAGACATCGATGTGGACAAACTTTGCATCGAGATTGGTACCGTAAAGCAGGTGATCTGATTATTTGTTCACATGATTTCTATATGGAACATATATGGACAAAAGAGTCTAGAAAGCGGGAAGGACAGTTAGCTTTACTGCCAGAACATTCATGTGTTGTTTTTGACGAAGGTCATTTATTAGAATATGCCAGTCAAAAGGCATTAACCTATCGTTTCAGTGAACGGATTCTTGAAACACTTTTAACCAAATTAATGGCAAACGATGTAAGAGAGAAAACCTTGTATATCATTGAGGATTGTATTTTACAAAGTGAAGCATTCTTTTATGAATTAGAAAATGCATCACATTCAAATGATGGATCCGATAAACGAACGATTGAAAAGACATCTTCGGTTATCACTTCTGGAAGACAATTACTTAAGCTTATTTCAGATTTAGAAGAAGAACTCGTCTTAGAAAGTGAAATGTTTACGATTAATGAGTATGAATTGAAAATAGTTGAAGAATATTTGGAGCAAATTTCCTATTCCTTATCATTATTTGTCAAAGAAACAAATGGGATCACATGGTTTGAAGAGCAGGAGGGTGAACGGACATTAGTGATTATGCCTAGACTTGTACAGGAGATTATGAAGGAAGAGGTATTTTCACAGAAAAAACCATATATTTTTTCGTCTGCCACCTTGTCGGAGAATCAGTCTTTCGATTATATCGCAAACTCATTAGGAATACAGCATTATTTATCCTGTATGGTCGCTTCGCCATTTAATTATGAGGAGAATATGACGATTAAAATGCCCGTTTTTTCTAAAAAGGATAAAGAAGAGAAAATGAAATTCATTATAAATCAGTTAGAAGAAACTGGTGGTAAAACATTGGTGTTATTTAACTCCGAAAAAGAGTTAACAGATTTTAAGGAATATAGCAAAGGTGAGCATTCGTTTCCTATCTATTTTGAAGGTGAAGCTGAAATTAGTACTCTTGTCTCTAAGTTTCAAAATGAAATACAATCTGTACTATGTTCCGTTCATTTATGGGAAGGATTAGATATTCCGGGAGAGTCATTAGAAAATGTGATTGTAACCTCATTACCATTTCCACCAAATGACCCTGTCTTTGCGGCAAAACGTGACCATTCAAATGACCCTTTTTCTGAAGTTGATTTACCTTATATGCTTCTCCGTTTACGCCAAGGAATCGGACGATTAATTCGAACTCATGAAGATAAAGGGAATGTGCATATATTATTGGATAAAGATGAAAATAAACAGGTAATAGATTCAGTTCTATCTATTTTACCTACGAAGGTTTCTAATTAAAAAAGATTTCTATATGTGAGGGGAATCACTCTATTGGCTTTCTAGACGTTGTAAACTAAATACATCAAAAGGAGGTCAAAAAAATGAATTTAACATTTGCAGCAACTGTTATGGTACCGGATTTTCCACCACGTGAGAAACATCCTGCTATTTTTAATACGTTCCATTCATTACAATCAGGAGAAATCATGCAAATTATAAATGATCATGATCCAAAACCATTATATTATCAATTTATGATGGAGCACACAGATCAATTTACATGGGAGTATCTAGAAGAAGGACCTGAAACTTGGAAAGTAGCAATTGGTAAAAAGTAATCAATAATAAACTCATTTCTCATATGATAGACAACAGTTTAAGGCTGTTGTCTTCTTTTATTTGATGGATTATTTACTTTTGAAAGAGTAAAATAGGCTAAAATAGGAAGAACATAAAGTGTAGGAGGGAATATGATGAGTGAAGCTATTTTGCAGATTGAAAAGGATTTTATCGATTATGTCAAGAAGATTACAGCTTATAATGAAGCACTTGCCCTTATTTATTGGGATTTAAGAACAGGTGCTCCAAAGCAAGGGGTCCAGCAACGTTCAGAAGTTGTCGGTGTTTTATCGTCTGAGGTGTATCAATTGTCTGTATCAGATGAAATGGCTTTATACATAGAAACCTTATCGAAAAGTGAAGCTCAAAAATTAATTAAACCTAGTACGATAAAATTAGTAGAAGAGTGCAAAAAGGAATATGAGCACAATAAAAAAATTCCCCCACAAGAATATAAAGATTATGTGATTTTACTATCTCAAGCAGAAACGATTTGGGAGGAAGCAAGAGAAAAGGCAGACTTTTCACTTTTCAAACCCTATTTGGAAAAAATCGTAGAAATGAATAAAAAGTTTATACAATATTGGGGTTATCAAGAAAATCCCTATAATACATTGCTTGATTTATATGAACCTGGAATGACAGTGAAAGTATTAGATGAAGTATTTAGTGATTTAAGAGCAGAGATTGTGCCATTAGTCCAAAAAATAGCGGAGGCAAACCATAAGCCTGTTACCGACTTTCTCTTTAAACCATTTCCTAAAGAAAAACAATATCAATTCACAATAGAAATTTTAAAACAAATGGGATATAACTTTGATGCTGGAAGATTAGATCAAACGGTTCACCCATTTGCAACTGGAATTAATAGAGGGGACGTTCGAATTACGACTAGATATGATGAAAATGATTTTCGTATGGCTGTTTTTGGTACGATTCATGAAGGAGGGCACGCTCTATACGAACAAAATATTTCAGAAGAATTAATGGGAACCCCATTATGTTCAGGCACATCAATGGGTATTCATGAATCACAATCCCTATTTTATGAAAACTTTGTTGGTCGTAATCGTTTATTTTGGAAAAAGAATTTTTCGTTATTAAAACAATTTTCAAATGGACAATTTGATGATGTCGAGTTGGATTCGTTTTATGAGGGCATTAATGAATCAAAACCATCTTTTATTCGGATTGAAGCAGATGAATTAACTTATCCTCTTCATATTATGATCCGTTATGAGATTGAAAAAGGTTTGTTTAATGATGAAATTGAAGTAAAAGATCTGCCAAAAATTTGGAATGATAAATATGAAGAGTATTTAGGGATAAGACCTGAAAATGATCGTGAAGGGGTTCTACAGGATGTCCATTGGGCAGGAGGAAGTTTCGGCTATTTTCCTTCCTATGCATTAGGTTATATGTATGCCGCGCAATTTAAACAAGCAATGTTGAAAGAGTTACCAAATTTCGATGAACAATTAGAGACAGGAAATCTATTGCCTATTAAAGAATGGTTGACAAGCAAGATCCATCAATTTGGAAAAATGAAGAAGCCATTAGAGATCTTAAACGATGTAACAGGGGAAGGGCTAAATGCCAATTATTTAATACAATATTTAAAAGAAAAGTATTCAAAAATTTATCAAATAGAGAAACTATAAATGTAAAACGAATAGCTATTCTGACTATTCTTGCAAAAACACGAACATTTAACAATTTTTTATATTTATAATTCGTATTTTCTATTGATTAATTGTCGATTGATGTTATAATTTATCTATCTTAAAAGAAATCACTCATATAATTGTGGGAATATGGTCCACAAGTTTCTACCGGATAACCGTAAAATATCTGACTATGAGTGAGCAATCGATATCAAGATAGAATAATACAATCGTTATTCTAAAACCTGAGTCATTGCTTCACTCATTTTTTATGGATGTGGAGAACATGAACTCAGGTTTTTTGTCTTGAAAAATTCCCGATTAATGATAAAGGAGTAAAAAAGGATGGAATTACTTAAAAATAAAATTGAACAAGAAGGTATTGTTTTATCGAATACAGTTTTAAAGGTTGACTCATTTTTAAATCATCAAATTGATCCGAATTTAATGTTAGAAATTGGGAAGGAATTCTCTAAACGTTTTGCAAACAAAGGCATTACAAAAGTGCTTACGATCGAATCATCTGGAATTGCGCCATCAGTGTTTGCTGGGTTAGAACTTGGAGTTCCCGTTGTCTTTGCAAGAAAGCGGAAATCATTGACTTTAATTAATGATTTATTAACATCAAGTGTACATTCATTTACTAAGGGTGAGACGAATGAAATTTCCGTTTCTAATAAATATATTAACGAAAACGATGTAGTTCTCATTATTGATGATTTTCTTGCAAATGGACAAGCGGCATTAGGATTAATTGATATTGTTGAACAAGCTAATGCAACCGTTGCTGGAATTGGAATTGTCATTGAAAAAGGTTTTCAAGATGGTGGAAAACAATTAAGAGAAAAAGGATATGTAGTCGAGTCCCTTGCGATTATATCTTCATTAGAGAATGGAAAAGTGTCTTTTGAAGCAGGCAATAAAGGAGAGGGAGTAAATTGAACAAGAAACAGAATGCAATAAAACTCACTTCTTTAGGAATTCAACATGTATTAGCCATGTATGCTGGTGCTGTTGTTGTTCCTTTGATTATTGGCGGTGCGATTGGCTTAACTGGTGAACAGTTAACATATCTCGTTTCGATTGATATTTTTATGTGTGGAGTAGCAACCTTGCTGCAGGTGTTTAGTAATCGCTTTTTTGGTATTGGCTTACCTGTTGTGCTAGGTTGTACATTTACAGCAGTAGCCCCGATTATAGCGATTGGTAATCAGCACGGAATTTCAGCCATCTATGGTGCAATTATTGTTTCTGGGCTCTTCGTCATTTTAGTATCGAAATATTTTGCGAGGATCGTGAAATATTTTCCTCCCGTTGTAACTGGCTGTGTAGTAACAATTATTGGTGTGACACTTATTCCAGTTGCGATGAATGATGCTGCAGGTGGTGTAGGAAGTGCGGATTTTGGAAGTCTTACGAATTTGTCTCTAGCATTTGGTACATTAATCATCATTTTACTAGTTAATCGTTTTTTTAAAGGTTTTGTTCGGTCCATTAGTATATTAATAGGGATTGTAATGGGAACTGTTGCTGCTTATTTTATTGGGAAGGTTGATTTTTCACCTGTAAGTGATGCTTCTTGGTTCCATATTATCCAACCTTTTTATTTTGGTTTTCCAACCTTTGAATTGTCATCTATTATAACAATGATCATGGTTGCGCTAGTTGGATTGGTTGAAGCGGCAGGAGTTTATTTTGCTCTTGGAGATATTTGTGAAAGGGAAGTAACTGAAAAAGATATCGCAAAAGGTTATCGTGCTGAAGGAATTGCAATCATTCTTGGTGGTTTATTTAATTCATTCCCGTATACAACTTTTTCACAAAACGTAGGGTTAATTCAACTGACAGGTGTTAAAGAGAAGAAGGTCATTGTCATTATGGGATTTATGCTTATGGGTCTAGGCTTGCTTCCCAAAATTGGCGCTATTACTACCGTAATTCCAACATCTGTTCTCGGTGGTGCTATGATTGCCATGTTTGGGATGGTATTAGCGAATGGAATAAAACTGTTAAGTAAAGTAGATTATACGGAGCAAGCTAATTTATTAATCATTGCTTGTTCAATTGGAATGGGACTCGGTGTCACAACTGTTCCAGAGCTGTTTGGACAATTACCAGCTAGTATTAGCATCTTAACACAAAACGGCATTATTGCAGGTAGTTTAACTGCGATCATATTAAATGTATTATTCAATGCAAAGACAAACAAGAAAAGTTCTTCTTCTGAAGTTTTAGAGGAATCTCACGTTTCTTAATAAAATGAAGGGCAGTCTCTTTTGTGGGATTGCCCTTCATTTTATTATTCGATCATGAGAATAATCGCCATATTGCCAACGTTTTGAATGATGATGGGCAAACGAAAGGCATTTTCAAAGCCATAAATCTTTAATTCACCAACAAGAACAGATGGTGGAGTAATATCCATCTCAATCTCATATTTTGAGATGCATGTCGATAAAGTACCAGCGATCATATTTCCAAGTTCCCCTGCAAATGATTCAAGCATTTCACCTTCAATTTTCATCCCAAACATGCCCTCACCAATTGCCCCAAAAGTTGTTTCATCACCATCAATAATTAACCGTCCTCTTATATCTCCTGTCATTCCGATTAATACTCCAATTGAATGCTGAGAATACGGCTCTTTAAATATGGATGGTTGATCGATTGAAACTTCAAAAGGAAGAACCCCTTTAACTGAATCAATTGTACTATTTAAAATATCTGTTACATTTTTAGTCATTAACATCTTATATACCCCCAAGACTCATCCGATATTCCTAATTTTAGCATAAATTTTATAGGATAAAAGATATAGGTTATAAATAAATTGCTAAATTTTTGTAAAAATGATGGCTTCGCTTGCCATGAATTTTAATAGTGTTTTGTATAAGAATGATTAAAATGGAGAAATTATTTATAATAACCAAATAATAGGTGATGAGAGATGGTAGCAATCGTATCTGTAGGAGAAGTAGTACCTCCACATGTTTTAACACAACAAAAAGTGATGAATTTTTCACGAAACCTTTTTTCTAAATCCTTTAAAGATCTAGATCGATTGTTAAATGCTTTTGACAATGGACTTATTGAAAAACGGCATTTTGCAAAGAATTTAGATTGGTATAACGAGGATCATACTTTTGAAGAGAAAAACGATGCGTTTATTGAAATTGCTGTAAACCAAGGAGCGGAAGCGATCACAAAATGTTTAAGTAATAAAGCTTTGTTAAAACGAACCATAAAATATGGAGAAATAGATGCCATTTTTTTCATTACGAGTACTGGAATTGCAACTCCAAGTATTGAAGCACGCATAATGAATATTCTTCCTTTTTCTGAACATACAAAAAGAATCCCTATATGGGGGTTAGGGTGTGGAGGAGGTGCGGCGGGACTTTCGCGTGCTTTTGAATACTGCCTGGCCTATCCAGATTCAAAAGTTCTTGTCTTATCAATTGAACTTTGTAGTCTAACTTTCCAGCGAAATGATCTTTCGAAAAGCAATTTAATCGGAACCTCCTTATTTGCTGATGGAATCGCATGTGTATTGATTACTGGTGATGGGGTTAAAACTTCCGAAATTAGTAACTTACCATCTTTACCAAAAATTCAAGCTACACAATCAACAACGATGCGTAATTCCCTTGATGTAATGGGATGGAACATAAAAAATGATGGCTTATTTGTCATTTTTTCAAAAGATATTCCTTCTATTGTAGAAAAGTGGTTAAAACCAAATGTTGAACAGTTTTTACGAAAACATATGCTTTCAATCGAAGATATGAGTCATTTTATCGCACACCCTGGTGGAAAAAAGGTCTTGGATGCCTATGTATCATCTCTCGATCTCAACCCTGAAATGATACAAACCCCTCTATCTGTCCTTAAAAGTTTTGGGAATATGTCCTCAGCTACGGTTTTATTTGTTCTAAATCGGTTTTTACTTAAAGGAAAACCTGGTGAATGGGGTCTATGCACGGCTTTGGGACCAGGATTTAGTTCAGAACTTTTATTGCTAAGGTGGGATTAAATGAGACTATTTTATGTATTTTTTACAATCATTATCTTACAGAGACTATGTGAAGTGATTATCGCAAAACGGAACGAGAAGTGGATGAGAGAGAGGGGGGCACAGGAATTTGGTCAGGATCACTATCCGTTAATTGTATTTATTCATACGATGTTTTTGATCGTATTTTTCCTAGAAGTTTATATTTGGAAAAATAGATTATCACCAGTATGGCCAATCGTGTTGAGTATTTTTATGATGACCCAGCTAATAAGGGTATGGGCAATAACTTCATTAGGGAGGTATTGGAATACAAAAATCATTGTATTGCCTGGGGCAAAAATGATAAATAAAGGACCATATCGGTTTTTAAAACATCCTAATTATTTAGTAGTGACCATTGAATTTATTGTGATACCACTAATGTTTGAAGCTTATTTTACAGCCTTCTTTTTTTCATTATTGAATGGAATTATTTTGCGAATTCGAATAGCAGCTGAAGAAAAAGCATTGTATCAATTAACAGGTTATTCACGATCAAATAGACTCAATCAAAAATGGAAAATAAAAGGTGTTAAAAAAGTGTGACAATTTTATTTGCTCTATTGAAAATAGTTATCAACCATGCTAAAATGTAATTGTTAATGAAAGTCATTATCATTTAAACTCAAATAATAATAATAGGTGGTGTTTACATATGACAGTCGTATTAATTGGAATGACCGTTGGTGTCTATGGAATCGTAATGAAACATGTATTGAATCATGTAACAAAACCACATCCTGTTCATAAGTAAGTTTTTTTGTTAACTTAGAAAGCGCTTGCAATTATTGATGAAGGCTATTTTTGTTAAATTAGAGATAGTAGCCTTAACGAGAGGGTGTTGCAATTTGCATTTATTCATATCTAAATAGAAAAGCCGAGAATTCTTTAGAGGAAATCTCGGCTTTTATTATTTTCTATGAAATGGTTAATCAGCATTGGATTCTGCAGCAGTGTTTTGTCGTATATATTCTTTTAAATCATCTTGTACACTAACATCTGCTAATTTTACATTTGAACGATAGGCAGAACGAGAAATCATATGTGCCGATACCGGTGCGGTTAGGAAGACAAAAAAGATGCCGAGAATCAGACGAATGCTAATATAGCTATCTGAAACTAAAAAATATAGAAACGTTCCAAATAATGTACATAGCACCCCAAGTGTCGTACTTTTTGAAGCTGCATGTGATCGTGTATAAACATCTGGTAAGCGAATCAATCCGATTGCACTGAGAAAACTAAAGAAGGTTCCAATCAAGATAAATACTGCTACAATGGCTTCAATCACTGTTACGTTCAATGACAACACCTCTTTCGACATATCTAGAAAAAGCGATGGTCCCCACAAATGATAATATACCAACTAACAAAATAAGATCAAAATAGGCATGTGTATGAAGCAAAATCGAAAAAATCGCGATACTGGCTATTAAATTTATACCAATATAGTCTAATGCCTGTACACGATCGGCTGTTGAAGGTCCTTTTATTACACGGTAGATGGCTACTAATATCGATAAAGTCAGGAAAACGAGTGAAATGATTAAAATCAATTTAAACATGCCGGGTCACATCCTTAATAGCCTTTTCAAATGCCTTTGTAGATTTTAATACAGAATCACTAGACTCCGGTATATCCATTGCGTGAACATAGAGAGTCTTTCCATCAGGAGTTATTTCCATCACGACTGAACCAGGAGTTAATGTTATTAACATCGATATAAGAGTTACTTCCCAATCGCCTTTTAGATCAGTTTTTACTTTAAAAATTCCAGGTGTTACGTTTATTTTAGGTCTAATTACTTGCCGGACTACGAGAACACTGGAGGAAATAAGTTCACGAAGAAAGACAAAGAACAGTTTAAATACAGCGAATAGGGTGATTAGATAAAAACGTTTCGTAAAAAAACGCCTCATACTAAAAACAATAAAGATTCCAACCAAATAGCCACCCGCAAATGAAATAAAGTCCCATGAATCTTGTAAAAACATCCATAAAAAAGCAACTAATAAATTGACTAATAATTGTTCGGGCAACCTAAATCCACCCCTTTCAAAAAATATGGCTTTTACTGAATTAAATCAAAATCCTCTCCAAATACAGCTTGGATATACATATCCGGATTTAATAAACCTTGGGCTGCAATTTGCACATACTCATGGATGCCTTCAGCACCTATACCTAGTACAATCGTAGCGATCGTAAGTAAGACCATTGGGAACATAATCATGCCCTTTGTTGTGCCTTTCTCCATATCTGTACTTATCGTCGTCTCGCCCCAAAATGCGTTCATAAATATTTTCATGATCGAATATAAAACCATTAAACTTGTTAAAATAGCAACGGCACCTAACCAAAAATAACTAGCTTCAAATGAGCCTTTCGTAATAAATACTTTCCCAAGGAATCCACTTAGTGGAGGAATCCCTGATAAGGATAATGCGGCAATAAAGAACATCCAACCCAAATAGGGATGATTACGAATAAGTCCACTAATTTCTTTTAATTTACTAGTACCCATCAAATAGATAATCGTTCCTCCTAATAAGAAAAGAAGAGCCTTAATGATCATGTCATGAATGAGGTAGTAAATAGAGCCGTAAAACCCAGAAAAGGTAAATGAGGCAAATCCAGCAAGAATCATTCCTGCCCCAATAATGACATTATAAGTAAGGATTTTCTTAATATCCCAATAGGCCACAGCACCAAACGCCCCCAAGAATCATGGTTAATGCTGCTAAGATTCCAATAAAGGTGTGCGTCACCTCTTGTTGATGATAAAAAACCAATGTAAACATTCGGAAAATCGCATAGATTCCGACCTTCGTTAAGAGCGCAGCAAAAATAGCGGCGATGGCTGTTGGAGGTGCACTATAGGACCCTGGTAACCAATAAAATAAGAAAAGACCCGCTTTAATACCAAAAACAATTAGGAAAAGTAATGCTATTGTTGTCAGAAGTCCATCTTGTCCAGCTTGTGCAACTCGAATAGAGATATGTGCTAAATTCAAAGTTCCTGTTATTGAATACAAATAGGCGATGGCAACAAGGAAAAAGAAAGAAGAAACGACATTCACAATAACGTACTTTAAAGACTCTCGTAATTGGATTTTGGTACTTCCTAATGTAATTAATACATAAGACGAGATTAACATTAATTCGAAGGAAACGTATAAATTAAATAAATCTCCTGTTAAAAATGATCCATTGACTCCAGCAATAAGAAATAAAAATAATGGATAGAAATAAAAAGCTTCACGCTCTTTTCCAATTGTATTGAATGCATAAAGGAGACAACATAGAGCAACTAAGCTTGAGGTAACAAGGAGTAGTGCTGCGAACATATCTGCCACTAAACCAATACCATATGGAGCCTGCCAGCCTCCCAATTGCAACGTTTGAATTCCTTGGGCTTTTATCTGGATCACCAGATAGATGGATACAGCACCAGTTGCTATTAGACTTATGCTACTCAGTATACGCTGAACGCTTATATTCTTTCGAAAAAGGATTAAGATCATCCCAATGGTTAATGGGATTAAAATCGGCATTAACACCATATTATTCATGTTCATTACCTCTCAATTGTTCCAGATCATCTGTGCCATACACTTTAAAAGTTTTATAGCATAATACCAGTAATAGTGCCGTAACGGCAAAGTTGATAACAATAGCTGTTAATATTAATGCTTGTGGAATCGCATCAGTAAAAATTTGAATTTTTTCACTTAATAATGGGGGAGATCCCTTTTTAAGTCCTCCCATGGTCATGATCAGCAAGTTAATTGCATGGCTGATAATAGACGAACCAAATATAATACGGAGCATATTTTTTGAAAGCATTAGATACGTCCCAATTGTAAACAGTAACCCGACAAGTATAGACATAACCGTTTCCATCATATGCGATCATCACTTATCGTTAGAATGATGGTTACAGCCGTTCCGATAACAGCAAGGGCAACACCGGTATCGAAAATAAGAGCAGTCGCTAACTCGGTTTCTCCAAAAAATGGAATGTCAAAATATCCAAAAGTCTGGGTTAAAAAGGGTACATCAACAAGAAAACTTCCCATACCGGTCAATATGGCAATTAAAACTCCAAGTGCAGCAACATTTTTAAAATTAAACGGGATATTCTTTCTAATGGTTTCAATATCAAATGCTAAAAACAAAAGTGTAATCCCGGATGCTATACTCAATCCACCGATGAAACCACCTCCAGGATTATGATGACCTCCGTAATAAAGGTAGATGGCAAAAGCAAAGATGATGACAGCTGCCACTTTTGTAACAGTATGTAAGATCACATCATTTGGTTTCATTTTCATCCCTCCCTGATAATTGTAGCTTTATTAACGTATATACACCTAAACCAGCTATCGTAAGTACGGAGATTTCCAGCATCGTATCAAATCCCCGAAAATCAACTAAAATAGCATTAACAATATTTTTGGCTCCTGCTAGTTCATAGGCATTTTCAAAATAGCCGACAATGGAATCAAATATCTTATATCCATTTGCAGACAAGGCGAGTAGAGTAACCGTTAATCCTACACCGATCGAAACGATCAAGTTCGTTAGCTTAAAACGAATGGATCCTAATTGTTTACCAAATCGTGGTAAGTGGTAAAAACATAATAAGAAAAGTGCCGTTGTGACCGTTTCGACAACGAATTGTGTGAGTGCTAAATCTGGTGCCCTGAAAATAACAAAGAACATCGAAACAAGATAACCAAGGGTACCTACAGCGATTAAAGAGACCATCCTTGATTTTGAAAAAAGGACTGTTAATGCCGCAAAAATCACAGCAATGATTAACCCCCAGTCATAAAAAGAAATGGGTGCATCTTGTGAAGCATCAAAATGAATTCCATTTAATAAAACACTAGAGCTTGCTAATACCAGAATCATAAATACCAATATATAGATTAGATAACTACGAATTGAACCTGTCATATATGAATTCGTTAACCTTTTATAGAGGGATTCTGATTTCGTTAACCCTTCATTATAAATATTATTTAAGGTTATAACTTGTGGATAAAAACGGTAGATGCCGATCCATTTTTTTAGTGTTGCATACATAAAGAGTCCTACAATGATAACCCCAATGGTCATCCATAGCTCTGGCGAAAATAATCCATGCCATGCACTAATCGTAATTTCCATCTCATTCATAGCAGGCATTACGGCAGTAAATGCGGGCATGATGAGAAAACTACCTAATACATTTGGAAAAAAGAAAATCAGAATAACAAGTGCAGCTAAAATGATAGGCGAAAATAGCATACCGATGGGTGCTTCATGAACAGTTTTATCCAATTTAGTTAAGTCAGGTTTACCAGTAAATGGTTTAAAACATAAAATCATACAGTATATAAATGTAAAAACACTAGCAATCCATGCAATAACAGGAAATAATATGCCTAATGCTTCCATATTAAAAATAGTTAAGTTTGAAATATTTAACATACTCGTAAAAAACATTTCTTTACTTAAAAATCCATTAAATGGCGGCAATCCAGCCATTGAAAAACTACCGATAATGGCAAGTGTAAAGGTGATTGGCATGAAGTGCATAAGACCTCGTAATTTTCGGATATCACGTGTTCCTGTTTCGTGGTCAATAATTCCGACAACCATAAAGAGACTACCCTTAAAGGTTGAATGATTAACTAAGTGAAAGATTGCAGCAAATACGGCCACTGCATAAAGGGAAGATTCCTCTCCGTGATCAAAATATAGCGCAGCAGATCCTATCCCTAAGAGACTCATGATAAACCCAAGCTGACTAATCGTTGAATAGGCAAGTAATGCTTTTAAGTCTGTTTGTCTCACAGCATTTACAGACCCATATAATAAGGTAATTAATCCGATCCCAGATACTAACCAAAACCATACTTCGTTTCCACCAAATATCGGTGTAAATCGTGCTACTAAATAAATACCTGCTTTTACCATTGTAGCAGAATGAAGGTAAGCACTGATTGGAGTTGGCGCCTCCATGGCATCAGGTAACCATATGCTGAAAGGAAATTGAGCAGATTTAGTAAAGGCACCAACTAGAATGCATACCATTGCCGGAATAAATAGCGATTGTGATTTAAGTACATCAATTTGGGAAATGATCTCTCGAATACTATAGGTACCAGCATTCATGGAGAGCATAATAAATCCAGTTAGCATGACAAGTCCACCAAATACAGTGATTAATAATGCCTTTTGTGCTCCATATCGTGATCGTTTACGCTGGAACCAATAGGCAATCAATAAAAAGGAAGAGATACTTGTTAATTCCCAAAAAACATATAGGACTAGGATGTTATCTGAGAATACGACTCCAAGCATGGCACCCATAAATAAGCATAGGTACACATAAAAGTTATGGAGCACTTCTCTTTCTTTTGACATATAATAGATGGAATAATGAATGACAAGTGTTCCGATACCCGTAATAATGAGTCCAAAAAGCAAGGATAAACCATCTAAATACGTAGTAAAATTAATACCAAGGGATGGAATCCATGTTAAAGTGGAAGTCATTACCTTTCCTGTAGAAATAGTAGGAATATAAGAAGCTAAATATAAAAAGATGAGTAAAGGGATCGGTATGATCAACCATCCAATATGAAACTTCTCATTAAATAGTTTGTAAAGTAACGGTATAAAGATAGCAAAAACAAATGGTATGAAAATCATGATATGTAACCAAGACATTCAGTCACCCTCCTTTGTATAGAATGTTTAATGATTTCTTGCAAATAATCTGATATAATTATTATTCCCAAAAGCGCTAAAAACATTGACTGAAATTGTGGCATGAGTTATAGTCATACATAGCTTGATAGAGTATATCGCTTTTCAAGACATTATAGAGGTGAATAATAAAATGAAAAAGTTAAAAGGGCGTATGGACGAAGGTATCCTCGTCTGTGTGTATTATGGACCAAATGGTGAGCGGCTAATTAAACGTGGATGTAAAATTGCCAGTATGCTTGATTGCCCATTATATATTTTAACCATTGATCCAAAGCCTTTTGATGACATGGATGCTGAAAAGTCTTTTTACATTAGTAGTTGGAAACAATTAGCAGAAACACATAATGCAGAAGAATTTATCGTGTTAGATAATGAAAAACGCCCTGTATCAAAAGTAATTGCTGAAGTAGCAAGAGAAAAACATATTACTCAAATTGTTCTTGGTCAAACCGCACAAAGTCGTTGGGAACAGATGACAAAAGGTTCACTAATTAACACTCTCTTGCAGGAAATTCCATTTGTTGATCTTCATATTATTTCGGTTTCACGATCTGTTAGTGATCAAGAAGGTCTTTTTGAAAAAGGATGTCGTGCCTATTTAATAAAAGATCAAGATCAATATCGCTTGCAATTTAAACATACGAAAGATGCGGTATATGAAGGAATCTTTTTTAAAGAACAAGGAACTGATTTTAATAATGGACTTTTTAAGTTTATGAAAAATAGAGAAACACTTTATGTCCAAGTGGTCGAGGACTATGTGAAGGAATTTAAAAATGTAGATATCTCTGAATCCATTGATAATCATTTATAATAGGAACATTTTCAGGGCCTCCCGTGTTTATACATGTGGAGGTTTTGTACGTTTACTATAGATTCACATCGACTTTAATGAGATGTTTTTCATTTTTATCAATTCCGATATAATTTAATGTTTCAGTTGGTGATTGATGATGTAGAATAGACATTAATATCGAAATCGCAATGCCTTTTCGGTAAGCATGATAACCAAATGTTTTACGAAGGGTATGTGTCCCAATTTTCCCTTCAATACCTGCTACTTTTGCCGCCTGATTAATAATTCGATAGGCTTGTTGTCTAGTAATCGGTAGATTATTCTTTTTTGATTTGAAAAGATAATCTGATTGAACTAGATTAGAATAGGCAAAGTAATTTTTAAGTACCCTTTTGACTTGATTATTTAAATAAAACTCCTGTGTTTTCCCGCTTTTTTCATCGTGAATTATTAAAAATTCTTTCACTTCTGTATCTGTCCATACATCCTCTACTTTTAATGATAGTAAATCACTAATACTTATTCCTGTATTGATCCCAAGACTAAAAAGCAGTAAATCTCGATAGGATTGTTTCTGTAAAATGATTTTAATGGCGTTAATTTGATCGATTTCTTTAATGGGATCAACAAATTCCATAGAGGATCCTCCTGTTGATGTAATGTAACATAATGATAATATAACAAAATTTATGTAACATTACAATTCATACGTTTGGATTTTTTTATGTTATTTTTTTAAAAATATAATGTAAAAAAATGATATAGGGATTGAATTATTACCATCAATTATTGTTTTTATATATTTGAAAGCTTTTTATGTAGGAAATAAATAAAAAATAGTTTAAAATATTTGTATATTGAAAAAACAATAAGGGGATAAACTTCATGACCAAAATTGAATTACAGCGAGACGTAGCGTTGCTCCGGGGTCAAATGGCTGCGTTATATGAAATGTTTAATGAAAATGAAAATATACAGTCTGGGGATCGCGTTAAAGATTTAGCAGTTAAACTCCAAAAGCAAGAATATTCAATTGCTTTTTGTGGTCATTTTTCAGCTGGAAAGTCTAGTATGATTAATACATTAATGGGAGAAAACATCTTACCCTCTAGTCCAATTCCAACAAGTGCTAATTTAGTCAAAATCAAATCGGGGGAAGATTATGCAAAAGTTTACTTTAAAGAAGATACACCTCATTTATACCCAGCACCATATGATTATGAAAAAGTAAAATCGTATTGTAAGGATGGAGATCAGATTCAATCCATTGAAATTAGTTACTCGAAAACTTCGATTCCGAGCAATGTCACCATTATGGATACGCCAGGGATCGACTCGACAGACGATGCACATCGGATTGCCACAGAGTCTGCTTTGCATTTGGCAGACCTCGTTTTCTATGTCATGGATTATAATCACGTTCAAAGCGAATTGAATTTCTTATTTACAAAGGAATTAACGGAAGCGGGAAAAGAAGTTTATTTAGTTATTAACCAAATTGATAAACATCGGGAAGAAGAATTAAGCTTTTTAGACTTCCAAAAGAGTGTAGTAGAATCTTTTGCTATCATGGGGAGTAAAGCCAGCGAAGATATTCTATACGTCCTTAAAAAAGCAGAATCATCCTCATAATCAGTATTCTGAATTAAAACAATTTATTGAAAAAAAGATCGATAACCGCATCCAATCCTTACCAGATTCCATTTTTCAATCGCTTAAAAAATTGGGTGTAGAGCATCTCGAATATTTAGCTCAACTAGATGAAGCGAAGCTAAACGAGTTTAATGAGGTACTCCAGGAGCTTTCAGAAGACGAGAAAACAATGATTCCCGATAAAGTTGATGGGTTACAATCGTCAGCTAAGTGAGTTAAAAGAAAAACTTCAACAAAGTGAAAAGCAACTTTATAACGAAATGGATGATCTATTAGATAATGCTTATTTAATGCCTTTTGCGACTAGAGATTTAGCTCAGGATTACCTCGCTTCAAGACAGCCGGATTTTAAAGTAGGGTTGTTTTTTTCTAAACAAAAAACGGAGCAAGAACGAAGTCAAAGGTTGGAAGTGTTTTTTAAGGATCTCTCTGAAAAGGTGACATCACAACTTGATTGGCATATAAAGGAGTTATTTCTAAAATCTTTAAAAGATCATGACCTTCATGATGATGGGCTGATTTCAGCTATCCAACAGTTTAATATAAAGTTTGATCAAGAATTACTGGTTTCTGAAGTGAAACCAGGTGCAGGTTTAACAGGAGATTATGTATTAAAGTATACAAAAGATGTGACTGATGCGATTAAAAGGAAAACAAAGCAACAAATCGTTACGATTCAAACATCCTATTTAGAACTGCTGAAACAAAAACAAGTAAAACAGGAACAAAAAATTGAAAGTGAAATTGCTTCGCTAAGTAAATATTTACAGGCAATAGAGGGAATCTCATTATTAAAGGAAAAACAAAATAGAGTTCAAAATAAGATGGATGAAATCCTTACAGGAAAATTTGATAGGGAGAGTTATCAAGATCAAGCGAAGAATTTAGGTAATGAGAACACAGTAGAAGCTGAAGTCATACGTCATGTTTTACAATCGGGAGAAGAAAAGGTTGAAAAGCCAGTAAGAGAACGAAAAGCCCATGCCATTACAGGAAAGTCGGGTGGTCATGATTTAGAATTAGACCAACTCATTTCAAAGCTAAGGTTTTCAAGTGAGCAAGTAGAAAATGTTCCAGGTTTTAAGAAAATGGCATCTGAACTCGCGCAAAAAGCAGACCGTTTACAAAATCAATCATTTACAGTTGCTCTTTTTGGTGCTTTTAGTGCGGGTAAGTCTTCTTTTGCGAATGCGTTAATGGGAGATCGTCTTTTACCTGTTTCGCCGAATCCAACAACTGCTGCTATCAATAAAATCATGCCTGTTGACGCAAAACATCCACACGGATTGGTATTAGTCAAACTAAAATCGCTCGACGTATTAATGGGGGATGTAAACCGTTCATTAGCAGCCTTTGAAAGAAAGTCTGGGACATTAGAAGGTGCCGTATCGCAAGCTCAACAAGTACTTTCATCAAACCGTAACGTAGATGCATATGAAAAAACACATCTAGCGTTTTTACAAGCTTTTGCAAGCGGAATTGGTGTTTATCAAAATCAGCTAGGTGAAACGATTCAAACGAATTTAGAAGAGTTTTCTAGTTTTGTCGCAAATGAAGAGAAATCCTGTCTTGTTGAATGGATTGAAGTCTATTATGATTGTGACTTAACGCGTAAAGGAATTACACTTGTGGATACTCCAGGAGCTGATTCGATTAACGCACGACATACTGGGGTTGCCTTTGAATATATCAAAAACTCAGATGCGATTCTTTTTGTTACTTATTATAATCATGCCTTTTCTAAAGCAGACCGTGAATTTTTAATTCAATTGGGTCGGGTAAAAGATACATTTGCCCTTGATAAAATGTTCTTTATTGTTAATGCCATTGATTTGGCACATAATGAAGAGGAAATGGATGCTGTCCTTGATTATGTGGAAGAACAGCTTGTCACATATGGAATTCGACAACCGCATTTATATCCTGTTTCAAGCATGTTAGCTTTGCAGGAAAAAATCGCTGGAGAAAAGACAATCACATCCAAACTTCAATACTTCGAAGAGTCCTTTTATGCTTTTATTGATCATGATTTACGAGAGATTGCGATGAATTCTGCTAAGTTAGAACAGAAACGATTAGTTTTGCAACTACAAAGCTTTATTCATTCTGCCGAAGCTGACGAGGATACAAAGAAACAAAAGAGAACACAATTACTCTCAGAAAAAGAGCAGGTTCTTGATTTTATTAACAAACAAAATGATACGTTTATAAAAGAAAGACTAGCTCAAGAAACAGAAGAATTAGTCTATTATATTAAACAGCGTGTGTTTTTACGATTTGGGGACTTTTTAAAAGAATCCTTCAATCCAGCTCTGTTAAAAGATGATGGTAGAAATTTAAAGAAGGCAATACATGCGGCCTTAGATCAATTTCTCGAGGATTTTGGTTATGATTTTGCTCAAGAATTACGGGCAACTACATTACGTTTAGAAGCCTTTATTGGTAAAATTTTGTCAGAGACTCAAAACTCAATTGGAACGAATGTACAAGAATGGAATAACGAACTGAGCTTTAGTTCATTTGAAGTGGCTAAAATGGAAAGTATTGATTTTGAAATAGCCTTTATGTCAATGGATCGCCAACACTTCAAAAAAGCATTATCCTATTTTAAAAATCCGAAATCATTCTTTGAAAAAAATGAGCGAAAATACTTAGGGGATGAAATCGAAACAGTATTACAAGATCCCGCAGACCAATATTTAGCAAATGGAAAAGCACAATTAATCCAACACTATCACGTACAATTAGAATCTGTTTTTCAGGATCTGTTAAAACATCTCAAAGATGAAATAGAAGAATACTATCAAGGAGCACTTGCTTCGATATCCAATCAATTCCCAATTGATGAGTTGAAAAAAATCCATCAAAATTTGGAGTCAGATACTAAAAATGGACAGATACAATAGTTTGTCTTTCGTTCCTATAATGTTTATCATTTGATGATCATCTATGATATGGGGTTATGAACATGATACAATCTTGGTTAGAAGAAATGGAACATGAGCATAGAATTGATATTCTTTTCGCAGTTGAAACTGGAAGTAGGGCTTGGGGTGGGGCAACAAGTCATTCTGATTATGATATTCGCTTTATCTTTAAACGAAGCCATGTTAGAACTTACTTATCAATGGAAAAGACGCTGGAAACATTAGATTTTCCAGCGCCTTATGATGCGGTGGGATGGGATCTATTTAAGGCTTTTCATTTACTAGAAAAATCAAACGGAAGTCTATTAGAATGGGCGGTATCACCAATTGTGTATCGAGATCAAAATGATTTCTCGAAAAAATTGCGATTATATATAGAAGAAAGCTACTCACTTTTTTCCTTGTATCAGCATTACATCCATTTAATGGCTAGAAATGTAAAAGAAGTTCATCATAAATCTTATAATGAAAAAAGACAAAAAAAGCTGATTCAAGCCGTTCGTTCATTCTTGTTAGCAAAGGAAATTGTCTTAAATCGCAATATTCCTTTCGATGTTTTGTATAGCACTTTTTCGAAGGACACGAATGAGGATACAATTCGGTCCTTTTATCTATTGTTAATGGAATCAAAACAAAAAGGTTGTTTAGTGAGTGAAACCTTAGTAGATGAAATGATAACAACCATGGTAAATGAGCGGGAATCGTATGAAAAATTAGCGAATGAACTACCACGGGGAGTACAAAATGTGCAAGTACTGAATGAATGGATTTGGGAATTATTAGAAGTATAAAAGGCTGATTCGTACTACAGTCCATGTATTACCATTCTTTCGAATACGAAAAATGTTATAATAGAATCTGTTGATTCTTGTGAGCGATTTTAAGGAGTGATAAAATGGATTCTAATCAAAAACCGACGTTAATGCTTGTTGATGGCATGGCCCTTCTGTTTAGAGCTTTTTTTGCAACATCTGTTACCGGACAGTTTATGATAAACTCTCAAGGAATTCCTACTAATGCTGTGAACGGATTTGTTAAGCATTTTTTTACGGCAATCTCATCATTTAAACCAAGTCATGTAGCGGTTTGTTGGGATATGGGAAGTAAAACATTTCGAAATGAAATATATCCTGAATATAAAGCGAACCGAGGAGAAGCACCATTAGAGTTAGTGCCACAATTTGATCTAGTCAAAGAGGTCGTAGAGACTTTTGATGTTCCGAATATTGGAATCAAAGGCTTTGAAGCGGATGACTGTATTGGTACGATTGCGAAAGATGTCAAGAATGAAGCGGATGTTTGTATCTTAACAGGTGACCAAGATATTCTTCAACTCATTGAGGAAGAGATATCCGTGATACTTTTAAAAAAAGGTTTTGGAAACTATCTTGTTCATAATCAAGAAAGCTTTTATCATGAAAAAGGCATTATGCCTAAACAAATGATCGATTTAAAAGCGTTTATGGGAGATCCAAGTGATAATTATCCTGGAGTCAAAGGAATTGGTGAAAAAACAGCTCTAAAACTTCTGCAACAGTATAAAGATGTTGAGGGAGTTGTGGCCAATTTAGATCAATTAACAAAATCACAGAAATCTAAAATCGAAAATGATATGGATATGCTGTATTTAAGTAGACAACTAGCAGAAATAAAATGTGATGTACCACTTCAGTACAATTTAGAGCAAGCGGCTTTTAATATGGATCGTCAAAAAGTGCTTTCTAAATTTGATGAGGTAGGTATGAAAGGGTTGCAACGTTTTATTGAAATTGAACAGGAATTAGCGTAATGTTAAGCCTTCCATCATTGGAAGGCTTATTCTAATAAGTACCTAGAATTACATTATTTTGTATTTTTCTTTTTAGCTGCATTTTCAAGCTTTGTTTTTGGCTCTTGTGCAAACTCCGCATCTTGACCATAGCCTTGAGGATTTACACCAGGAGCTTTAATGCCACGATTTTTTGAACGTTTATTACCCATTAATTTCACCCCCATTTATAGTATTTCCGGTAAGAATAAATTCACTCTTTATTCTTCAAACTAAGAATTGAGGTGGTGAAATCATGAATAAAGGTGTTTACATCGCTTTAATCAGTATCGGATTAGCACAAGCCTTAAAAATCCCAATCCATTTCTTTAAAACTCGAAAGTGGAAACCAAGTTTATTCTTTCAAACGGGTGGAATGCCGAGCTCACACTCGGCAGGGGTATCCTCTTTAAGTACATTTATTGCCCTTCGTAGAGGAATCCCCACAATCGACTTTGCGCTTTCTCTCGTCTATGGTTTGATTGTCATGTATGATGCACAAGGGATTAGACGACAAACGGGTGAACTAACGTTAAAAGTCAATGATATGGGGGAGCTGATTGATAAAGTTCATAGTGAGGAATCGATCCAATTTGAAGAAAAACCTCCTAAAAAACTGAAAGAAATGCTAGGTCATGAACCAGAAGAAGTCCTCGGTGGAGCCTTGCTTGGCATCATTACCGGAACAATCGGACATATAATTTTCAGAAAAAGATAGAAATTTGTCGGATAATAAGGTAATATGGAGAAGGAATAACTTGGGGAAGGAATGGATTAATTTGAAAACAGTTTCACAGTATCTCGATTTTCTAGATAGTAAAGGATTTCATTTACATGAGGATGCGATTGGCTTTATCCATTATGGAAAGCAATATACAAAAGCATCGGATGAATTAACAAACACTGCTATTGAATTAACTATTAAAGCTCAAAAAGAGTTTGATGGTAGCTTCTATCTCTCTTTATTAGAAACATTAGTTAAAAGTAAAGTGAGTACACGTGGTGGTGCTATTCGTTACGTAAAAGAATTCGAACTTGTGGCCATTTAGTTTTATCAAATTAAACCATATCTATACAGCCTTTTTACACAATGAAATGATATATATGGTTCTATTCAGAAGAAAACACCTGAACACCTGCTCTATTAAAGAGTAGGTGTTCAATTTCTTTTCTTTCGTGATCGCACAATCGCATTTCTTGCCAATTCATCGGCATTTTTATTTTCACTGCTTGGTATCCATTTTAAAAAAAATAAATCAAATTGCTTTGTTAACGTTAAAGCTTTTTCAAGTAAGGGAGAATATAATTTGTTTTTGACAAACTCTTTTTCAATGGCTCGATTGACCAGTTGGGAATCAGTGCGAAAAGAAACCACTTTATATTCTTTTTCAATACAAATTTCTAAAGCGATGATAAAGGCATGAAATTCTGCTTCATGATTGCTCATATCGTCTAATGGAATCGAATAACTTTCTGGCAGCTTATTGGCCTTAATAAAAATACCTGCACCACTTGGGCCAGGATTACCCGCACTTGCACCATCAAAGTATATTTCAATCATCATGATAACCTCCTGTATTTCTTTATTACTGTAAATCTGAAAATCAATTTTTATATCTATTTAGAACCATTTAAACATGAAAAAGTAAGTATTTCTTGGAATTTAGTTAACGGAAAAAGTATAAACTAAATATCATCAACATAAAAGTGGTCTAAGTAGATTTCAATGTTCAAAATAGCGAATATTTGGCATACTAATCATATATACATAGCTAAAATGATGAATATATGATGGGATGAAAGGTTGCAGATTTTGATGAAATATAAAATTGAATGGTCATATAAATTAAAAGGGAAAGAAAATATTTATTTTACTTCAGATTGGCTTGATTGCGGAAATAGCTATTACTGCAGGGGAAGATATCGAGAAGTCTGGAAAAGTAAGTGAGTTACATTTCTATGATGAAATGGGTCAAGAGTGGAATTTAAAAGAAATGAAAAAACTAGTGACTGAGGTAGAAGAAGAACCACATGAAGTCATGGTTTATTTTGATGGTGGATTTAATAAGCAAACGCTTCAAGCTGGATTAGGAATCGTCATCTATTACAAACAAGGTAAAAAGAAATATCGGTTAAGGGTAAATGAGTTAATACATCAGATGGATACGAATAATGAAGCTGAATATGCGGCCTTTCATTATGCGTTGAATGTACTAGAAGAGCTTGGTGTTAGCCAAGTGCCTTGTGATTTTAAAGGGGATTCACAAGTAGTCTTAAAACAACTTGCAGGAGAATGGCCATGCTATGAAGAAAACTTAAACAGATGGCTAGATCGCATTGAAGATAAAATCAAAAAGATGGGGTTAAAACCACGCTATCAACCAATACCTAGAAATGAAAATAAGGAAGCAGATAAGCTTGCCACACAAGCTCTAGAAGGTAAAGTCATACATAGTAAAATGCAGTTATTATAATCGTTATTTTTCTCACAGGGGTGGTGAATCAATGAAACGAAAAGACATATTTAATGAAGTTGAAGCGATTTTAGAATCGATATTGTGAAGATTGTTTTCTTTATAAACAAAATCGAAAAGATAAAGGAAGAAATTTTGCACATAAATTTTGTATTTCACAATGCACAGTGGGGGAGAAGATTCGCCAATGTGGGGAAAAACTAATACGCTAATGAAATAGTAAAGAGGCTGACAATAGAAGTCAGCCTCGAAAGTTTGTATATTATTATGAATAATTATAGTTTTACAACGTTGGATGCTTGAGGTCCACGGTTTCCTTCAACGATTTCAAAAGAAACTTCTTGGCCTTCTTCTAATGATTTGAATCCGTCACCTTCGATAGCTGTGAAGTGTACGAATACATCGTCTCCACCTTCAACTTCGATAAATCCAAAACCTTTTTCATTGTTAAACCATTTTACTTTACCGTTTTGCATGTTTACTTTTCCTCCTAAGCCTTTCAAGACACGTATGCGTCTAAAAAAATAAATATTATCATTGCACAAAATATAATATTACTATTATTAACTCTAGTGGAAATATATTCTGTTAAATGATGTCTATAATATACATGAAGAAACGCTTTCAGTCAAGGTTTCCAAGGGCAAAAGCCCTCAAGGAAATTAAGACAAATTTCGTCAACTTTCATAGAATTCCAATGATCTAGATTCTATATAATCGTCCTTGTTTATTATTATTAGATTATTTTATTATAATAAAAAAGAGGGGAATTCGTGTATAATGAATGATATTACACGGATTACTATTATTATGGATAAGGAGTAAGATAATGAAGCTCATAATTGCGGAAAAACCTGATCAAGGAATGACGCTTGCTTCTATTTTTAAAACGAAAAAGTCACAAGGATATTTGGAAATCCTACCTAATGATCTATTTCCAGATGGTGGATTTGTGACTTGGGCTATTGGTCATATCTGTCAGCTCGTTTCCCCTGAAAAATATGAACCCTCATGGAAAAAGTGGACACTTGAAGCATTACCGATGATCCCTGCGCATTTTCAATATGAGATAACGAAAGATAAAGCGAAGCAGTTTGCCGTTATCCAAAAACTTATTTCAGATCCACGAGTGACCGAAATCATTCATGCTGGAGATGCTGGAAGAGAAGGGGAGTTAATTGTCCGAAACATCCTTCGTTTAACAAAATCGCGTCAACCAATGAAACGACTCTGGATTTCCTCCTTAACCCCTAAATCGATCAAAGAAGGTTTTCAGTCTTTATTAGATGAATCAGATACAAAAAATTTGTACTTTGAGGCCTATACAAGGGCATGTGCAGATTGGGTCGTGGGTATGAATGCCTCCAGATTATATAGTCTCCTGTTGCAGCAAAAGGGCTTTTCTGATGTATTCTCTGTGGGAAGAGTGCAAACACCTACACTTGCCTTAATTGTTAAAAGAGAGCGTGAAATTGAACAATTTGTTTCCGAGCCATTTTGGGAAGTACAAGCCGAGTTTAAAATAGAAGGAAAAAAATATAAAGGGAAATGGGAAAAAGATGGTGAATCAAGAATAAAAACAAAAGAAATGGCAGAAAAAATCGCCAGTTTTTGTGAAAAAAAACCAGCAGAAGTCGCTGATGTAGTGGCAGAAAGAAAAGACTATTTACCACCGTTATTGTACAACCTATCTGCACTACAGGCAGAAGCAAACCGTTTATTTAAATTTCCACCTAAAAAAACACTGGATGTACTACAGAAACTTTATCAAAGAGGTATTGTGTCGTATCCGCGTTCTGATTCCAGGTATGTCACAGAAGGGGAGGCAGAAATGTTTCCAGATACTTTGCAAAAAATATCTGCCATCCCGCAATATGCTGACTTTTTCCCCTTACCGATTGGGTCACTGCAAAATAACAAACGGTATGTAAATGATAAAAAAGTAACTGATCACTATGCAATTATTCCAACTGAACAAGTTCCAAATGTAGCTTCTTTAAATGCGGATGAGCAAAAGCTTTATGATTTAGTTGTTAAAAGCTTAATTGCCGCGCATTATGAAAAAGCAGTCTATGAATATACGACCATTACAACACTTGTAGATGGTAGGGCTGTATTTATTTCAAAAGGAAAGGTTCGTTTGCAGGAAGGCTGGAGAAAAGTCATTCCTCCTTATGAAAAGGATAAAGATCCCGTGCTCCCACAGCTTACGAAAGGGGAGACCGGTACGGTTACAAACACGACAGTTAAGGAAAGTAAAACACAGCCACCCAAGCGCTACACAGAAGGTCAATTAATTACTTTAATGAAGAGTGCTGGAAAGCAAATCGAAGACAAAGAACTTGAAAAAGTTTTAATGAAAACCGAAGGACTTGGGACAGAGGCCACTCGTGCAGGCATTATTACGATGCTGAAGGATCGAAAATATATTGAAGTGAAGAAAAATGTCGTGTATGCCACATCAAAAGCTGTCATTTTGATTGATGCAATCGGAAATGAATTATTAGCATCGCCGGAAATGACCGCAAAATGGGAGCGGCGTTTAAAAGAGATATCAGAAGGTAGCGCATCACCAAAGGCATTTATGGATAATACCAATAAAATGATTTCCCATCTTATTACGGTAACGATTCAAGACGCAAATAAATGGGTGTTTGAAGATGAAGTAAAAGAGTCTTTTGTACCAAGAACATTTAAAAAGTCATCACCAACAAAATTAGGAACTTGTAAGTTATGTGGTGGGTCTATCATTGATAAGGGCAGTTTCTATGGATGCTCAAATTATCAAAAGTCAGGATGTAAGTTTACAATTTCAAAGAAAATAAAAGGGAAGTCGATCACACAAAAACAAGTGAAAAAACTGCTGAGTGAAGGTGTAACAGATATCATTGAGGGTTTCAATGGTAAAGAGAAAGAATTTGCTGCTAAAATTAAATGGGATGAAAACGAGAAAAGAATTCAATTCGTTTTTTCATAAAACAGTTTTGCTTAAAGAACCGAATCCTTTATGATGGATGATCGGTTCTTTTTCTTTTTTCATTAAAAGTTTGTTCATAATTTATTCATATCTCCTCGGTAAGATGAAATTAAATAAAGTGATGAAAGATTACTAAGAGGAGGAAATGTGAGATGAATCCATTAGATGAACAAAACGATAGTCAAATAGAAGAAACCAATAGACAAACAAGAAAAGGAAAAAGTAGATTTAGAGGATGGTTGACTACACTAGCAGGTGGAATTATTGGTTCTGTCCTGACATTAACAGTGGTTCCATACACCCCTTATTTTGAAACCTTTGCAAATGAAACTGGACAACAACTAACTCAAACTGGCTCAAACAGCGGGTTAAATGTACAACAAACAGCTGCCACAAACAATTCATCAACGATATCAGATATGGTAGCAGATGCTTCTAAATCCATTGTTGGCATTGTCAATATGCAAACACAAGTACAAAGATATCAACGAGGTTTTTTTGATCAAAATGCTAGTACCTCTGAACCTGTAGAAAATGGATCTGGTACAGGAGTTATTTTTAAGAAGGATCGTGATTATGCCTATATTGTTACGAATAATCATGTTATTGAAGGAGCAGAAGAAATAGAGATAACGGTACATGGTGGCGAGAAAACAACTGCCGAGTTAATCGGAACTGATTCTTTGACAGATATTGCCGTATTAAAAATTGATTCGAAATATGCAACCAATCTATTAGCGTTTGGTGATTCAAGTACTTTAAGAGCGGGGGAAACAGTCTTAGCGATTGGAAATCCACTTGGACTTGATTTGTCAAATACCGTTACTCAAGGAATCGTCAGTGCTGTAGATCGGACAATTGAGGTGTCTACATCAGCAGGAAATTGGGATTTAAATGTCATTCAAACAGATGCAGCGATTAATCCAGGTAATAGTGGTGGTGCTTTAGTCAATACGAGCGGTCAATTAATCGGACTTAATAGCTTAAAAATTGCTGATGACGGTGTAGAAGGATTAGGTTTTGCGATTCCAAGTAAGACCATAGTACCTATTATTGATGAAATTATGGAAAAAGGTAAAGTAGAAAGGCCATACATTGGGGTAGGATTAGCCGATCTTACGCAAATACCACAAATGTATTTGCAAAATCTTCCTGAAGAAGTGGAAGGAGGGGCGATTGTTACAAATGTAGATTCAAATTCAGCTGCTGCTAAAGCAGGTATTTCAAGTTCAAGATGTGATTGTTTCAATTAATGGTACAAAAATTAAGGATTCAAATGATTTAAGAAAATATTTATATACAGAACTGGAAGTTGGGGATAAAGCCCAATTAGAAGTTTATCGTGGCAATGAAAAATTTCAGTACAATTAGAATTAATAAGTAACAGTGGGCAAGCATCATCTAATAATAAATGAATAAATAAAAATGAGGGAGCAGTTCTTGCTTCCTTTTTTGTGTAGGTTGAATACAATTTGAATTATAATAAACATAATGGTTTTTATGAAAGTTCCTAGGAGATGGAGTCAAATGAAGATTTTAGTAATCGAAGATAATGAAAGTGTTGCTTCCATGCTAGAAATGTTTTTTCTAAAAGAAGGAATAGAAGGAGAGTTTGTTAGCGATGGATTGGAGGGCTATCAACGCTGTCAAACAGGGGAGTGGGATGTGATTATCATTGATTGGATGCTCCCTAGTATGGATGGCATGACGATTTGTCGAAAATTACGAGAAGAGAAAAATTCAAGTTCCGATTATTATGTTAACAGCAAAAGATAGTGAATCCGATCAAGTTCTAGGTTTGGAAATGGGAGCGGATGATTATGTGACAAAGCCATTTAGTCCACTAGCCTTAATGGCAAGAATTAAAGCTGTTACACGTCGTTATCAAGCAAACACTAAGGGGCAGGCAACCAGTACGGTTATTAAAACAGAGTATTTTGAGATTAATAAAGATACTCGTGAAGTTTTTCTGAATGGACAACCCATTACCAATTTAACCCCAAAAGAATTTGATCTCCTTTATTATTTTGCCGGACATCCTAAACAAGTATTTTCTCGAGAACAATTGCTTGATCATGTCTGGGGTTATGAATTTTATGGTGATGAACGAACGGTGGATGTTCATATTAAGAGGCTACGGAAAAAAGTTGGAACTTCTAATCAACCATTCTTTCATACGGTATGGGGAGTAGGGTATAAATTTGATGAGGTATTAGTTATTCATGAAATTTAAATATATTTACCAACAAATTAGTAGTCATCTCAGCATTATTATCGTCGCATTTATTGTTTTAAGTTTATTTTTTTCCCATTATGTTGAAACATTAGTGTATAAAAATAAAGCTGAAGAATTATCAGAGTATGGTCAAAATATCATGAAAGATTTAGAAATGAGGATTGATTGATCGAGAAGTGTTATCCGATTACAGTCATATTTTAGCGGGCAGGAAAATTGAGTATATGATTTTTGATGGGGATAGAAGAATTATTTATCCGACTAATGGACGTATTATTTTAAAAGATGAGGAATGGAATAAAATCAAGGAAGGTCAGACTGTCATCGTCAAACAAGACAGGAACAGATTTGATCAAGCTGTAACATTTGTACTGCTTCCGTATATCCGAAATGGAACCTTTTTAGGAGGAATCCTACTTGCCTCGCCTATCAGTGGTTCAAGAGAAATGATTTCGCAAATTAATCAATATTTATGGTATGCCGTCATGATCGCACTTGTTGTAGCCATCATATTGAGCTGGCTACTATCAAAAATTCATGTCAATCGAATTAAAAGACTTCAAGAAGCTACTTCATTAGTTGCTGCAGGAGATTATACCGTAAGATTACCTTCTTCCAACTTCGATGAAATTGGTGAACTTGGAGAAGATTTTAATGAAATGGTTGAGAAACTTTATCAATCAAATGAAGAAATTGAAAGTCTAGAAAATCGGAGACGTCAATTCATAGCAGATGTTTCCCATGAATTACGAACTCCATTAACAACCATAAATGGAGTCATTCAAGGAATCAAAAATGATATGATTGTAGAGGAAGAGAAAGAAAAAGGGATTCAATTGGTTAGTAAAGAAACAAATCGATTAATTCGGCTTGTAAATGAAAATCTTGATTATGAAAAGATACGATCCAATCAAGTGAAATTAATGATAACGGAAATTGAACTTGTAGAAGTTCTTGAAATTATCAAAGATCAATTAGAAATATTGGCAGATGAAAAGAATAATAAAATTCTTGTAGAAGTTGAAGATCATGTGATGGTTCACGCAGATTATGACCGGCTTGTTCAAATTTTGATTAATATAACCAAAAATAGTATCCAATTCACGGAAAATGGCAGAATTACTTTAAGAGGTAAAGCGGGAATAAGGGAAACAATCATTGAGATTGAAGATACTGGTATTGGAATGGATCCAAAGGAAATAGAGAATATTTGGCGAAGGTTTTATAAAGCAGATTTATCTCGAACGACAAATCCTTATGGAGAATTTGGCTTAGGCTTATCCATTGTGAAAAAGTTAGTTCAACTTCATAATGGAGATATAATTGTTTCAAGTGAACAGGGACTTGGAACAAAGTTTGTGATTACATTTCCTTTTAGATAAACACAAAATGAATAAAATCGAAAGTAGAAAAGTAGAACATATAGAAGGGAACAGAGTTTACTCCATGTGCTGGAATCTCTTGTTTCACTTTCTCTTCTATAGTAATATTTAAAGTATAGAATAAAAAAATATGCAACAGTATAAATAAAGCGTTTGCATTTTCGGAGGGAAACAGATGCCAACACCAAGTATGGAAGATTATATTGAACAAATTTATATTTTAATTGAAAGAAAAGGGTACGCTCGAGTATCTGATATAGCGGAAAACTTATCTGTTCATCCCTCTTCAGTAACAAAAATGGTACAAAAGTTAGATAAAGATGAGTACTTAGTTTATGAAAAATATCGTGGATTATCACTGACAACAAAGGGAAAAAAAGTTGGCTCACGCTTAGTTTATCGTCATGAACTTTTGGAGCAGTTTTTGAGAGTGATTGGGGTAAAAGAAGAACATATATATGAGGATGTTGAAGGAATCGAACATCATCTAAGTTGGGAATCAATTGATCGAATTGTTGATTTAGTTCAATACTTTGAAGAAGATGAGTCCAGGATAGCGGAATTAAGAAAGGTTCAAGAACGTAACGCTGAATAACCAATATAGATCATATAGAAAAAATCCACCTATTTAAAGATGAATAGGTGGATTTTTTTACATTAGTTAAAATATAGGATATTCATTAAACGTTGAACCGATGCTTGGTGTAAGAGTAGAAGCACCATTCTGTTCCTCTTGAATTGATACTCCATCAATGGTTCCTTGGGTAACTTCTTGAATTGCCTTCCGATAGGAGATGATTCTGCCACTAGATGTTTGAAAATTAATGATATCTCCAAGATGATTTCGCTGTACCGAAATTAAATGTTCAGTCATGGATCTCCCTCTTTCATTATGTTCTATTTCAATCTATTGTGGTCAAAACAAGTGAAGTTCATTCGAAATAATGAAGGTGATGACGTTAGTAAAGTATATGACTGAAAAAATGAATCATACCACTGAACAAAGAGTGCTAACTCCTTAAACTAATAATTCAACTTTGACTTTCGCTCTAGTTCTAATTTTTTCCAATTTTTCAGGACTCTTCTTAGTTGTTTTAATGAATACAGCCAGCCTGAAAACACAGAATCGATTCTTTTACCATCAGAAGAAATATAGATGATCGAGGAATAGGGGAAAAATTTATTTTGTCTAAATCTTAGATCTTTCCAATAGATAAAGTAACCATTCTTTTTCTTTTCAACAAATGGAAAAGCATAATTTGTACTAGCTAGAAAATCAATTACGATCGGATGTTTTGAACTATTTTCAATTAAATCAACATATTGTTTGTTTTTTGTTGACACATGTTCAACAGAAAATGAATTTAAATAATAGGTACCAAATAAAAAGTCATCCTTTGTTTCAATGAAAACACCCCATTTTAAAACAGAGGCTTTTGGAATGAGTTTAATTTTTATGGCATGACGAAAATGATCTTGTAGTTGTTTTTTGATCCACTTTTGATAAACAAATCGAACACCTATATAGATGCTCATAATGAAATAGATACAGACAAATACCAAACCTGGATTTAAAAAGAGCAGACATAGTAATCCTGCTAGATGAAGGATGGTGATAAAGGTATCAAGCAATGGAATCGTATCAAATGAAACCCAGGTTTTCTTAAATGGCAATAAAACCTGTGTTCCATGAACATTGAACAAATCTGTTAAGACATGGACAATGACGGCAAGAAAAGTCCATAGTAACAAATGGAAATAGGAGATTCCAGAAAAAAAGGGGAAGATGAGTAATGAAATGAGAATGGCCCAAATGGGTAAAATCGGAAGAGAGTGGGAGTGTGAACGATGATTTTTTAGATAGCTATTATTCCCCTTTAAACGATATAAAATGTCAAAATCAGGAGCGTTGGAACCGATTACGGTACCTATTAACACAGCTTGTGTTAACGCTTCGTTTCCACTAACAACGGGATCGACCTGTGCTAATGAAGCTAATCCAAGCCCCATTAGTACATGTGTAGAAGTATCCATTTATTTTCCTCCTTCTATTATGTTAGCATTCACTGACTGTCGAAGAATATAATCGGTTATTGACTTTGTAGCATGTGGCTGATAAAGACGATTAAGTCTTGTTTTCATTTTATTAAGTCTATTTGGCGAATGAATGATTTCATTTGTGATTTGAATCGTCTCGGAAAGCGAATACGCAATATAGGCAGCACCATTCTTTTGAAAGTACTGGGCATTTTCTAGTTCTTGACCTGGAATTGGTCGATACAAAATCAATGGAACCTTTAATGCACAAGCCTCTGAAAGGGTAATTCCACCTGGTTTTGTAATTAAACAGGATGAAATCGAGAAGAGTTCATGGATCTCATTTACATAAGAATACAATCGAAACGTTTCCGGATATTCTTGAAGAAATGGGTAAAGTCTTTTATACAGTTCATTATTTTTCCCACAAATAACGATGACTTGATTGTTTGGATTTTGTAATAATTTTATTGCAAGTTCTTTTACTCCTTTTAACACTCCATATGCTCCTGCAAAGATGGTAATAATTGGCTTCGATTTTACCAATTTAATTCTTTTATACAGAGTAGAATCAATTTGGTTCGTTTCAAAATCATTTCGAATCGGAATTCCGCTAACACTTATCTTATTTTCGCTGACGCCATATTTCATCACTGTTTCCTTTACTTCTTCACTTGCAACAAAATAATGGTCAATGAGTGAATTAATCCAATAAGGGTGTGCACAATAGTCAGTTATGACCGTGTATACAGGGATCGAGAATCTTCCCTTTTTAATGACCATTGGTGCGACATGGATCGGAAAGGTTGTTACGATAAAGAAAGGTTGGTATTCTTCAATCAGTTGTAGTAGTCTTTTTTTTCCTAAATACTGAGAAAATTGAATCAAGCCTTTTTGATTGATTTTGTTGGTCCCATAATAAAACCATTTATAAAAGGTCTGACCGTAAATATAGCTTTTAATTAATAATTGTTGTGTCATTTGACTAATCGAGGGGTAAGATTCTTCAATTAAATCGGAAATGACAATGTAATATCCCCTTTTTTCAAATTCGGTAGCTAATGCCTTTGCTGCTTGCATATGACCACTACCGTATTTTGCTGTTAAAATAAGAATAGTTGGAGTGACATTCACAATATCGTATTCCCCCTTGTTCGTAAATAAAGGTAGAAGTATTTAATAAATGATAGCAATTGAATGTAAGGGAAATATAAAGTGACAAGCTAGTTTTGTTAAGAAAATATAAAAAATATTTGCTCTTTTCCAAAGGTATGTAGCTTTTGAAGGAATAATGAAAAATAGCCTGGGTGCCCAGGCTATTTTTTAGTCCCATTCATATGGAGTTAATTGATACACATAATAATTCAGCCAATTTGAAAACAGTAAATGAGCGTGTGAACGCCAACGATTTAATGGGTTCTCCTCTGGATTATCATTTGGAAAATAATTTTCAGGAACATTAATATCTAAACCTTTGTCAAGGTCACGCTGATACTCTTCAGCTAATGTTTGAGCTTCATATTCCAGATGTCCTGTCACCATGATTTGCCTTCCACCATCAGCACACATAATAAAAGCACCTGCTTCAGGTGATGACACTAATACTTTAATGTCAGGATGTTTGTTTAAATCCTCTAGAGCAACATCTGTATGTCTTGAATGTGGAGCAAGAAAAACATCATCAAAACCGCGCAATAATTTTTCTGAATGATCTTTAATACTATGGGAAAATATACCAAAACACTTTTGCGGTAATTCATATTTATTAATTTCAAAATGATGATAGAGTGCAGCTTGTGCCCCCCAACAAATATGAAGCGTTGACGTAACGTTCGTTTTTGTCCATTCCATAATTTCCACTAATTCATCCCAATACTCCACTTCTTCAAAGGCCATCATTTCAACAGGAGCTCCGGTTATGATCATCCCATCAAATTTACGGTGCTTAATCTCTGAAAAAGTTGTATAAAATTGATCTAAATGGTGTACACTTGTATTTTTAGCGGCATAGGTAGCCGTTTTTAAGAAAGCAATATTCACTTGTAACGGGGTGTTACCTAGTAATCTTAGTAAGTGAGTTTCAGTCTTTTCCTTCTCAGGCATTAAATTCAAAATCACAATATTTAATGGACGGATGTCTTGCTCGCTCGCACGCTCATCATCCATGATGAAAATATTTTCATTTTCGAGAATTTCTCGTGCCGGAAGTAATTTGGGTAGTTTAATAGGCAAAAAACATCCCTCTTTTCCTTTTTTCAATAAATCCATTATAATAACCTTTACGAAATGGTGCAATTGTAATACTTCGATTTCCAAAAATTAAGTTGTTAATGAAGGCTGTTTTCGTAAAGATTGTTGTTAAAATCTAAAGGCCGATTTTAACGTAGTAAAAGTTATTTTGTGCATTCGAATAAAATTTGCAGCTCTTTTCTCAAAATAAATAGCAATTTTAATATGAAAATAATAACAATTAGTCTTTTTTCTCTCCAAAAGCAACAAAGTTTGAGAAAAGAGCCTAAATGAAAAGTGTAAAGTGAGGAATTCACATGTTTGATCCAACTGCGTTTGAAAATATTAGAGTCGTATTAGAAGGAATTTTCTATGATAAAGATTTAGAAGGAAGCATCATGATCATTGATCGAAATGATATCATGAATACGGCGAAGCTATCACGTACATATGAACTTTTATTTAGATTAACAGCCTCTGATGAGGTGGCGAATCCACAAATTATTTGTAAAGTATCTCTGCATGCAAGCTTAGAGAATCTTACTGCTGAATTATTACCTGTTATTCATATGAAGCAGGAAGCTGGTTGTAACTTGAAGATTGAATTTTTATTCTGACTATAAAAAAGATGAATTTTTCCTCAAACAAATAGAAAAGCTGTTAAGAGAAGAGTGGACAGGTACAAAGATTAGACAAACCGTCTAATTACGAACCTTTTAAAAAGGTAGAGAAAGTAAAACATCATGCAGAGGTAAACTTTTTCGAAATGCTTAAAGAAGAACAAATAAGTGAACTTCCCGAAATATGTCAACAAATTATGACAATTTTATTACAAATGGAAAAGATGATAACGAGATGAAAAAAAGCCTGAAATCAGTAATTTTAGGCTTTTTTTATGTGAGATTTGTCGAAAAAAGTAGTATTTGAAATATAATTGTAATATTTCTATTACAAGAATGACTTATTGAAATGGTATACTTGCACTTGTGAATAGGACATAAAGAAATTTATTGTCTAATGATTAGCTTTTCTATTACATAATAACTCAAGTGAAAAAACATACATAAATATCAAATTACATTGTAGAGGATCGGCTCATATAAATAGGAGGATAACGTTTTGAAAAAGAAATTTATTACTTTTAGTACAAGCGTAATGATCGGAATGGGAAGCTTACTTACAGTTCCAGCTGTAAGTGCTGAGAATATTGATAGCCAACGACAAGAAATTCAAAAAAGTATTGATGAGGCAAAAACGGAACTAGGTGATTTGCAAGCTCAACGTTCAAAGATTGAAGAGAAAATCAGCTCTATCGAAAATGCAATTGAAGAAAATAAATTGAAAATAACTGAAGCAGATGAGCAAATTAAAACAACAAAAGCAGAAGTAGAACGTTTAAATGCTGAAATAGCACTTATTGAAGAAAGAATTAATGCTAGAAATAATATATTAAAGGATCGTGCTGTTTCATTCCAAGAAAATGGTGGACAAGTTAGATATTTAGATGTTATTTTAGGCTCTTCAAGCTTTAGTGATTTCATTGATCGAATAGATGCAGTTGCAACTATTGTTGAAGCAGATCAAAGTTTAATAGAAGCACATAATGCAGATAAAACTGAGTTAGAGGAAAAGCAAAAAAACGTTAATAGTAAACTAGCAGATCTTAATTCGTTAAAAGTTGAGCTTGAAGGAATGCAAATGCATATCAATGATCAAAAGGCTCAAAGTGAGGCTTTAAAACAAGAGTTAATTCAAAAGGAAAATGCAAATGAACAAGAATTGGCTGATTTAAAACAAAAAGATGCAGAATTAGCAGCACAGGCTCAAGCGGCACTTGAAGCTGCTGCAAGAGAAGCTGCAGCAAAATCATTACAATCTAATCAAACTTCCCAAACTGCTTCAGAAGGGAAAGCAACAAATACGACAACATCAAACAGTGTACCGAAAGCTGAATCAAATACTGCGTCAAAAATAATCTGCTAATCAAATACAGTTTCAAACCCTTCTGGGGGTCTAGCAACTGTCATCAAAGCAGGCTATAAATACATTGGAAACTCCACGTATAAGTTTGGTGGAGGTAGAACAGCTTCAGATATTGCAAGAGGTTATTTTGATTGTTCTGCATTTGTATCATGGGCTTTTAAACAAGGTGGATATAACATTGGTGCAAGTACATCCGTATTAAGAAATCAAGGTACAAAAATTTCTCTTAGCGAAGCGAAACCAGGTGACTTAGTATTCTTTGATACGTACAAAAAAGATGGCCATGTTGGAATTTATCTCGGTGGTGGTAAATTTATTGGTTCACAATCATCAACAGGCATTGCTATTGCCAATATGAACAGTGGATATTACCAAAAAACTTTCTCTGGCCATGTTAGAAGAGTAGCAAATTAATAGAGTAATAGAAAAAGACAGGAAGCTGATTCCTGTCTTTTTATTATGCTCTTTTCTCAAACTTTACGAAACAAACCTCTATTGTACTACGTGAAATAGTGCTTCAATGCTATAATAGTTAAATGTAATAATTAATAAATGATTGGAATGGTCTTAATGAAAACAATTTCGATTGAACATATTTCAAAAACATACGGTGAAAAAACATTATTTAGTGATATATCTTTTACCATTACTGAAAAAGAACGTGTTGGATTAATTGGCGTCAATGGTACAGGTAAATCTTCGTTATTAAAATTAATTGCTGGTATCGATGTCCCTGATAGTGGTGAGTTGATTACCTCAAAAGACTATAGTATTTCTTATTTAGCACAACAACCCGATTTAAATTCAGAGCTAACCATCCTCGAACAAATTTTTGCAGGAGATGCTCCAATCTTTAGATTGCTAAAGGATTATGAAAAAACATTACTACTGCTTAATGAGCAGCCAGAAAATCAACGTATTCAAGAAAAACTTTTTGAATTACAGAAAGAAATGGATACTTTAAATGGCTGGGATGTAAGTACAAATGCCAAAACAATTTTAACAAAATTAGGAATTGAAGATTTTAATCTTAAGATTGGTACATTATCTGGCGGTCAAAAAAAACGTGTTGCACTTGCCCAGGTGCTAATCCAATCACCTGATTTATTAATTTTAGATGAACCGACAAACCATCTAGACTATGAATCAATAGACTGGCTCGAAGATTATTTAAGTCGCTATCAAGGTGCGATTCTTATCGTAACACATGATCGGTATTTTCTTGATTCTGTAACCAATCGGATTTTTGAATTGGATGGTGGGCAAATATTTACTTATAAAGGGAATTATGCCGCTTTTCTTGAAGCTAAAGCGGTACGTGAAGAAAATGAGACTGCGACTATTTTGAAGCAAAAGAATTTATTTAGAAGGGAACTGGAATGGATCAGAAGAGGTGCCAAAGCACGCTCAACTAAACAGAAGGCAAGAATCCAACGGTTTGAAAAATTAGATGATGAATTGTCGTCAGTCAAAAGTAATGAAAAATTAGATATTGCTTTAAAAGGAAGTCGTTTAGGTAAGCAAGTATTTGAATTAAATGGAGCCTCGAAAAGATTTGGTGATAAAGTGCTGATTGACGATTTTGATTTACTCGTGAAACCAGGAGACCGAATCGGGATTATTGGAAAAAATGGGACTGGGAAGTCAACACTTTTAAATATTTTAGCAGGTAAGATTCCGCTTGACGATGGAGAACGGATCATCGGTCAAACCGTTAAGGTCGCTTATTATACGCAGGAAAGTGAGGATATGGATGAGAATAAGCGGATGATCGAATATTTAAAGGAAACGGCTCAAGTGATTGATACAGCAGATGGGAAAACCGTTTCAGCGGCGCAAATGCTAGAACGTTTCCTCTTTCCATCACATACACATGGTACGCCGATTCGAAAGCTTTCTGGTGGGGAAAAGCGAAGATTATACTTATTAAAGATCTTGATGTTGGAGCCGAATGTTTTATTGCTGGATGAACCAACAAATGATTTAGACACACAAACATTAACGGTGTTAGAGGATTATCTCGAGGAGTTTCCTGGCGTAGTCATCACCGTTTCTCATGATCGTTATTTTCTAGATAAAGTAGTCGAGCAACTCATTGTACTAAAGGGTGATGGTGACATTGATACTTTTTATGGAAATTACTCAGAGTTTCTAGAAAAAGACACAGTACTGCCGGAAAGAAAGAAGACAGAGATAAAAGAAGAGGCATCTCAGAAAGATAAACCAAAGAAAAAAAGAATGTCCTATAATGAACAAAGGGAATTTGAAACGATTGAAGATGATATTGCAAAAGTAGAAAGTCGATTAGAGGAAATTTCCACTGAAATGAATAATACGGGCAGTGATTTTGAAAAGGCACAAAAATTGATGGAGGAAGAATCTCAGTTAAATGAAAGACTAGAGCACTTGATTGAGAGATGGACTTACCTTACAGAGTTATCCGAGCAAGCATAAAATGAAAGAAAGTGAAAACCGTTATCGGCTTTCACTTTCTTTCATTTTGTATATATAGTTGATCGTTTAATATTGCTTGATAATATTTGACACTATTTCATATGAGCGTAATCTAGCTTGTTGATCGTAAATTTGCCCATTAATGATTACTTCGTCAGCCTGTGTTTCTTCTACAAATTGTTCCAGTTTTCTTGTGACTGTTGCTGGACTACCAATCATCGATCCGCTGAGTTTGTGCTCTAAGATTGAGTATTCATAACCACTACAAATACTTTCGATATTTTCAACCGGTGATTTGAGCTGTGTTTGTTGATTACGAATAAGTCCTAATTGATGCTGTTGCAAGGAAGTGGCTAAGATTTTCGCTTCTTCGTCACTATCAGCAGCAATGATATTCGTTCCAACCATGATATAAGGTTCTTTAAGAAACTCAGATGGTCGGAAACTAGTCCGATATAAGTGAAGAGCTGGCAATGTGTTTTCTGGTGAGAAATGATTAGCAAATGCAAACGGAAGTCCGAGTTGTCCTGCTAATTGAGCACTATAACCACTAGAACCAAGAAGCCAAATTGGAACATGAAGTCCTTGACCAGGTATCGCATTGACTCTCATTGACTCAGAACTAAAATAAGCCCTAAGTTCTGCTAATTGTTCAGGGAAATCACTTCCATCACTTCTTCGATCACGTCGTAATGCGAAGGCAGTTGCTTCGTCTGTTCCAGGTGCACGACCAAGTCCTAAATCGATTCGACCAGGGAATAAGGACTCGAGAGTTCCAAATTGTTCTGCAACGACAAGTGGAGCATGATTTGGAAGCATAATTCCTCCTGAACCTACTCTTATCGTAGAGGTATTTGCAGCCACATGGCCGATGACAAGAGAAGTTGCCGAACTAGCAATACCAGGTTTATTATGATGTTCTGCTAGCCAGTATCGATTATAACCCCATTTTTCAACATGTTGAGCTAAATCTACTGTATGTTGAAAAGAGCTGGCAGCTGTACTTCCTTCATTGATAGGTGATAAATCTAAAACGGAATAAGCAAGATCTTGTATGGTCTTTTTTTTCATTTTGTCCTCTTCTTTCATCTGCGAAATTTGTAAAAATTATTGTAGTCTATGAATATTCTATCAATTGTTTCATAGAATGCAAAATAAAATGAATCTTTAGTTGACATTCAATAAAAAAAGTCCTAAACATTTTGTCAAAATGGAAAGTATAGGACCTATAATAAAGTTTCATATCTTTAGTCACGATCGAGTAATGAGGCACCAGCGATACCAGGGTTTGTCATTTCATAAGGATTTAAAATGAGGTCGAGTTCTTCTTCTGTTAATACATCATATTGTAAACATAGTTCGCGAACAGAACGTCCCTTGACGATGGCTTCTCTTGCTATTCTTGCAGCCACTTCATAGCCAATATGTGGATTTACAGCCGTAATCAGTCCTACGCTTTTTTCAACAAATTCTTTAAGTCTTGTCTCATTGGCTTCAATGCTGACTAAGCATCGCTCCGTAAATACTTTGAATGCTTGTGTCATGATACTAATTGACTGATGTAGATTAAAGACAAGTACGGGTTCCATGACATTTAGTTCTAATTGTCCCGCTTCAGAAGCAAGGCTAATGGTATGGTCGTTCCCTATCACTTGGAATGCTACTTGATTAATCATTTCCGGCATCACTGGGTTTACTTTCCCAGGCATGATGGAAGAACCTGGTTGTCTAGCAACTAAAGAAATTTCCGCTAAGCCTGCCCGAGGACCTGAAGCCATTAATCGTAAGTCATTAGCAATTTTAGACATATTAATCATACATATTTTTAAAGCAGAAGACACTTCCGTATAGGCGTCAGTATTTTGTGTGCCATCAACTAAATGTTGAGCCTTTTTGAGAGGTAATTCACTTATTGTCGCTAAATATTGGGCGACGTATTCAATATACTTGGGATCAGCATTTAAACCCGTACCTACGGCTGTTGCTCCCATGTTAATCTCATATAAACTTTCACATGTGCGTTTGATTCGATTGATATCGCGTTCGACGACCCGCCTGTAGGCTTCAAATTCTTGTCCAAGCCGTATTGGTACAGCATCTTGGAGATGAGTTCTACCCATCTTTATGATGGAATCAAATTGTAGGGCCTTTTTATTAAACACATCATGCATTTCTTTCATTGTTTGGAGTAAGCGGTTTAATAGTTTTAAAGTTGAAATATGAATCGCAGTAGGAAAGGCGTCGTTGGTCGATTGTGACATGTTTACATGGGTATTTGGACTTAAACTTGTATAATCCCCTTTGTTCTTTCCTAAAATTTCAAGGGCTCGATTGGTAATAACCTCATTGGCATTCATATTAATCGATGTTCCAGCTCCACCTTGAATCGGATCTACGATAAAATCGTCATGAAACTTTCCTTCGATGATTTCATTAGCAGCCTGAACAATCACATTTCCAAGACCTTCATATAAGCGTTTTGTTTTCATATTTGCGAGAGCTGCCGCTTTTTTTACCATCGCTAAAGCGCGAATTAATTCACTATTTAATGGATATTGCGTGATTGGAAAGTTTTCTGCTGCCCGTAACGATTGAATACCATAATAGGCATCAAAAGGTATTTTTTTCTCTCCTAGAAAATCTTTTTCCGTGCGAGTTTTGGTTCCATTGGATTCATTTAATGACAAGGTGAGGACCTCCAGATATCAGAAAATTTAAAATATACTTCTCCTTGTCACCATCCTAACTTAAATCCTTGTAAATGAAAAGTATTATATTTCTAAAATAGTATTTTATTCGATCATAAAAACGCACATTTTGATGAAACATATTGATATACATAATAGTACAAGGCTGTTTTCGTAAAGTTTTGTTGTTAAAATCTAAAGGCCGATTTTAACGTAGAAAAAGCTATTTTGTGCATTCGAATTAAATTTGCAGCTCGTTTCTCAAAAGTAAATAGCAGTTTTAATATGAAAACAATAACAATTGGCTTTTTTCTACTCTAAAAGCAACAAAATTTGAGAAAAGAGCCTATTACAATAGGAACTTCCACTGTAGAGAGGGGAATATAAATGCAGGAAAAACGAAGTAAGGAAGATTATATTCATGTTGTCATCATCATTATTGGGTCATTTATCATTAGTGCAGCCTTTAATCTGTTTTTCATCCCACACCATATACTAAGTAGTGGAATAAGCGGGATTGCTATTCTTTTAGGTTTGATTACCCCTTTAGACACAGGAATGTTGAATTTTTTATTGAATTTACCACTACTTGTGATTGGAGTGTTTAAATTAGGGAAGAAATTCATATTTTTTACGATTGTATCTGTTATTGTCACATCTGTTGGACTCTATATCATTCCCGTAACGCCCATTGCTTCTGAACCTATTTTGTCATCTATTTTTGGGGGTGTTGTTGGGGGATTTGGAGCAGGGATGATTCTGAGAGCCTCAGGATCATCAGGTGGTTTCGATATTCTTGCATTACTACTAACGAGAAAAAAGGATATGCCTTTAGGATCGATTTTATCGGGTTTAAATGCGATTGTCGTTGTGATTTCAGGTTTCATTTTTGGCTGGGATGTTGCATTAAACACATTGATTGGGATTTATGCATCCGGGAAGGTAATTGATACCATCCATACGAGTCATATCAAATTAACGCTTATGATTATCACCCAGAAAGGAGAAGAGATACAAAAGAATTTACTACAGCATTTTTATCGTGGTATTACAATTATGGATGGTTATGGGGCTTATACAGGTAGTAACAAAAAAATACTGATGACTGTTATTACTAGATATCAACTCACAGATATAAAAAGATTAATAAATGAAACAGACCCCCAAGCCTTTGTTAACATTACGGAAACAAAGGAAGTAATGGGTGCTTTTCATCGAAAATAATAAAGCTCTTTTCTCAAACTTTGTTGCTTTTGCAGAGAAAAAAGCTAATTGTCATTGTTTTCATGTTGATATGGCTATATTTTTTGAGAAAAGAGCTGCAAATTTAATACGAATGTACAAACTTTACGAAACCAGCCATAATTAAAATGAGACTGACAATAGATGTCAGTCTAAAAATGTTAATCCCACTCTTCATATACGACGACACCACCTGTTAAATCGATCGTACTATTTGCTCCCTTATAAAGTAACTTTCCCTCTTCCTCTACAAGTAGATTTTCATATGTATAGATCGTTTTGCCATCAGAGAGTGTCACAACGATTTTTTCCCCCAGTTCAAGTTGTGGTGCCTCTACTTTAATAAGTGCTTGTGAATAAAAATAAAGTCCTATTATGATTGCAACTAAAGAGAGTAATATATAAACCAATCCAGCTTTATAAAAAGGCTTCGTTTCCCCAGTAATACGTTGAATTTGACTCATCGGCTCCTCCTATTAGTAAAAAATAAATACATTATTATCATATGTACCTCCAAAGAAGGTAATGACTAGAGCTTGTTCAGAAAAAAGAACAAAAACCTACAATTATTATATTACTTTAAATATTTGGAAAATTCAAGAGGGACAAGGCATAGTGAAAAAACCTAAAAAAGTGTATTTGCCTATCGCACAGGTGGAGATCAAAATTGAATAGGATATAAGGAAATTAGAAAAGGAGGGGTTAGAAAATGGGAGCAGTAGAAGGCGTAGGATTTGGCGGCGGATTTGCTTTGCTTGTTGTATTGTTTATTCTGTTGATTATTATAGGTTGTAGTTGCTGGGGTGGCTACGGCGGAGTTTATTAAATAAAAAATAAATGAATTACTCGATGAAGGGAGGACTTATTCATGTTTGGATATGGTGGTTATGGTGGTTGCGGTTACGGTTATGGTGGTGGCTGTGGCGTCGGCAGCGGGTTCGCTTTGATTATAGTATTGTTTATCTTGTTAATTATCATTGGTGCAGTTATCTGGAATTAAAAAAGGCCCTTTTTAAGGGCATCAGGCTGTAATAAGAATGAATGAAAGAGACAGTTTATTAAACTGTCTCTTTCATTTTTCTCCATACTGTAATTAATTGAAAGATCGAATTCAAATCACCCTCAATCGTTGTTTCAAGCGGGTGAACTTCATATTTTAATCCGGATTCAATAATGATTTTGATTGCTTCGTCAACATAAGGAATAGAATCTTCTCCATCCTTCGTTTTAGGGATAATTTGAATACTTACAAGTGAGTTTGCCATTATTCTTTGTCTCCTAATTCAGGTAAGAAATCATTTGTGAATGCTTTTGTAGCATCTAATTCTTTCTCTAATAATTTATTTTCAATAATCTCCGACAAAAAATACACTCGGTTAATAAACCGGGTGCATATTAAACAAAAATAATAATTGTTAAGAATATGTTTCCTCCGCCGGTATTAACCAGATCAGGTTCTGAGGGTCAGTATCTAATACGGATACTTTCTCAACTGGCAATACCAGTTCCCCTACATTTCTTTCAAAGATTAAGGATTCAATTTGTCTTATTATACCAAATTTAGACAATTTGAAAAGAAATTTGCCCATAATCTTTCACATTATAAGGTAATGGAAGAGTTTTCTTTCCATTTTTTAAAAGGATCAAGTTCATTCGAAATTTGTTTGACTGTGTAGCCAATAACAGCAACATCGTCAAAGATCCCGAGGCCGATTAAAAAGTCAGGTATCAGATCAAGAGGTGCTACAAAATAAACAATGGTCGCAATTACCATAATGATTGTTTTTTTTGAAACGTCTCGATATTCTTTTTTTGACCATGCCTTTACCAATTCAACTAATAAATATAATTGCTGTAGAATACCTGATAATGAACTTTTATTATGACTCGCTTTTCGCAAGGCCCTTTTTAATAATTGTTGTAAGTCCTTTGGGTTGTCGGCATACTTTGTGGCTCTACCCTCAAATTTTTTATGCCCACCTTCAAACTTCTGTTTTCTAAAAATAAACATTCTCTTCACTCCCTCGTTTTAGTATATAACAACTTTTCCTGTGCATACAGTAGCCAGTTTTGAAAAAGCTAAGAATTAGAATCGAAATATGTATGACTTATTGTGATTAAAAACATAAAATTTTTTATTGCTAACTGGTGTAGATAGCGATATGATTGAACTTATCAGTGAAATTGATTGGTTAAAAAGTGAGGAATTTTTATGGTAAATACATTTATAGATGAAGTAAATTCGCGACGAACATTTGCGATTATTTCCCACCCTGATGCTGGGAAGACAACTATGACAGAGAAACTATTACTTTTTGGTGGAGCGATTCGTGATGCCGGAACAGTAAAAGGGAAAAAAACAGGTAAATATGCCACAAGTGATTGGATGGAAATCGAAAAGCAACGTGGGATTTCTGTGACATCTAGTGTCATGCAGTTTGAGTATAACGATGCACGTATTAATATTTTAGATACACCTGGACACCAAGATTTTAGTGAAGACACGTACCGAACCTTAATGGCAGTTGATAGTGCTGTCATGATTATCGATTCCGCTAAAGGGATTGAGGAACAGACACTGAAACTTTTTAAAGTATGTCGGATGAGAGGGATACCGATATTTACGTTTATTAATAAACTAGATCGTGATGGAAGATATCCACTTGAATTATTAGCAGAGCTTGAAGAGGTCATGGGAATTGAATCTTATCCGATGAACTGGCCAATTGGAATGGGAAAGGAATTTCTTGGGATCTATGATCGCTTTCATAACCGTATTGAACAATTCCGTGTTGATGAAGAAAATCGGTTTTTAGAACTTAATGACGACGGGGAAGTGGACGGAGATTATCCGATCAAACAAAATGCCTTGTATGATCAAACATTAGAAGAAATTCTTTTATTAAATGAAGCGGGAAATGAGTTTTCCAAAGAAAAAATTGCTGATGGAACTTTAACACCTGTATTTTTCGGAAGTGCTTTAACAAACTTTGGTGTTCAAACGTTTTTGGAAACTTATTTACAATTTGCACCGCCCCCACAACCTAGAGAGTCAACAATTGGAAAAATTGATCCACTATCAGAGAACTTTTCTGGCTTTATCTTTAAAATTCAAGCGAATATGAATCCTGCACACCGAGATCGAATTGCTTTTCTACGGATTTGCTCTGGTAAATTTGAGCGAGGGATGACGGTTAATGTTCCTAGAACCGGTAAACAAATCAAACTTTCACAATCTACACAGTTTATGGCAGATGACCGTAGTACTGTTGATGAAGCGGTTAGTGGTGATATTATTGGTTTGTATGATACTGGTACTTATCAAATTGGTGATACAATAACAACAGGGAAGGATCAATTCCAATTTGAAAGATTGCCACAATTTACACCAGAACTTTTCGTGCGAGTAACTGCAAAAAATGTGATGAAACAAAAGCATTTTCATAAAGGGATTGGGCAGCTTGTCCAAGAAGGTGCAATACAGTTATATAAAACCCTCAGAACTGAAGATTATCTACTTGGTGCGGTAGGGCAGTTACAATTTGAAGTATTTGAACATCGGATGAAAAATGAATATAATGTTGATGTAGTGATGGAGGGACAAGGCTCGAAAATTGCCCGTTGGGTTGAAAATGATGAGGTCGATGATAAATTATCAAGTTCAAGAAGTCTGCTTGTCAACGATCGCTATGATCATAAGGTCTTCTTATTTGAAAATGACTTTGCACTGCGATGGTTTCAAGAGAAAAATCCAAATGTGAAACTATACAATCCAATGGATCAATAAAAAATAGGAAACGGTTCGCATTCTAATGATTGATGCAGACCGTTTCCTTTTCACGTTAAAAAGAAAGCCAAGCGTCGCTTGGCTTTCTTGATTCCAATATTATTTTCCTGATAAATGGGCTTGTGCTTGTTGGACTAATCTTTTGGTGATTTCTCCTCCAACCGAGCCATTGGCACGTGATACGGTATCAGAGCCTAAATGGACACCAAATTCCTGAGCAATTTCGTATTTTACTTGGTCAAGATATTGCTCTATGCCAGGAACAAGTAGTTTATTACTGCTTCTAGCCATCTTTGTTTCAACTCCTTATGAATGAACAACCAGAGTAAATTTTCTCTGTAATCATATTATGGATTTTTATTTGAATTTTAAAAGTGGAAAAGTTATTCAGAATTTGGAAATTTTAGTGTAAAAATTAGATTTTATAATATTTTTCCTCCGATAGCTTTCCAAATGATCTAATTTTCATTAAGATAGGATTAGTTGTAAATGAAAGGAAGCATCTTATGTGGAATCGTTTTAAATTAATTCTTGATAGCATTACTCCAGCTAGAGCAATCTTTACTTTTTATTTTATTGCCGTGACCGTTTCAGTTATTCTCTTAAGATTACCAGGTGTGCATCAAGAGGGCGTCACGGTATCACTGTTAGATACGATCTTTACGGCGATTAGTTCCGTGAGTGTAACGGGATTAACAGTCATTAATATTTCTGATACCTATAGTGTATTTGGTTTATTTGTACTCATGTTTGTCTTTCAATTTGGAGGCATTGGCGTCATGTCTTTAGGAACGTTTGTATGGCTCCTAATTGGCAAGAAAATCGGTTTAAAGGGCAGACAGTTGATTATGGTTGACCATAATCAATCCAATCTTTCCGGCTTAGTTGCGTTAATGATCGAAATTATTAAAATCATGTTAGTGATAGAAACCATTGGGGCTTTGATTTTAGGCTTTTATTTTTTAAACGATTATCCAACGATACAAGAAGCGTTTTTTCATGGTTTATTCACAGCGATTAGTGCTACAACGAATGCCGGACTTGATATTACAGGTTCTTCATTAGTACCATATGCAAATGATTATTTTGTACAAGTGATCGTTATCATCTTGTTAACCCTTGGTGCAATCGGATTCCCTGTATTAATCGAATGTAAAAATTTTCTATTTCACAAAAACAAATTTCCACTTCCGTTTCGATTTTCGTTATTTACGAAAATTACTACCATCACATTTGGAGCACTACTGATATTTGGAACATTAATCATTATCTTGTTTGAATTTCAGCATTATTTTAAAAATATGGTTTGGCATGAAGCCTTTTTCTATGCTTTTTTCCAATCGGCAACAACTCGAAGTGGTGGGTTAGCGACAATGGATGTGAATCAATTCTCAGATCCAACCTTACTCGTTATTAGTGTACTTATGTTTATTGGGGCATCTCCAAGCTCAGTTGGTGGTGGGATTCGCACAACAACGTTAGCACTAAATATTTTATTTCTCTATCATTTTGCAAGAGGGAGAAAAGATATTAAGATTTTTAAACGGGAAATTCATGAAGACGATATTAGAAAAGCTTTGGCTGTAACGATATTTGCAATCCTTATTTGTTTTATTGCGATTATCGCTCTAACGCTTTCTGAAAAGCAATCGTTGTTAGCGATTATTTTTGAAGTATGTTCAGCTTTTGGAACAACCGGTTTATCGATGGGGATTACACCAGAATTAACAGTATTCGGTAAATGGGTTTTAATGATTCTTATGTTTATTGGTCGGATTGGTTTGGTTTCATTTTTCTTATTATTACGAGGCAAGGATCCAGATTTAAATTACCACTATCCAAAAGAAAGAATCATAATTGGATGAAGAAAAGGGTATGCAGGAAATTCCTGTATACCCTTTTTATGGTTAATCTGCATCTTTACCAACATCAAGAGTCGGATGCATAAACTTTTCTAAATGTGGTTGTTTTAAATGATTCAATAAATCATGATTTTCGGGGGTATTCCAGCCGATATCATTTGTAGGATGTACCCATTCGCTACCAGACATAATCGATGGATCGGTTTCTTTACTCCAATTTTCTAATGGCGAATTTTTGGAGGTGTAATAACTATCCCCAATCGTAACTCCAAATGAATTAATAAAAGGTGGCTGCATTGCTATCGTTGTTCCTTTAAAGCTTGGAGCATTAATTTGATGTGGGAGGGTTTGGTCGATATCCAATCGCTTTTTTTCTTTCAATGGTAAACCTCCTTTTTTCGTTAGTTTTAGCTTTTAATCGTAACCCTATTTGTTGAAAAAAAAGGAAGACCATGTGAAGAATGAAATTGGTTAATTAGCAAAACCTATTTTGAAAAGGGAGGTATGTCATAGTGGCAAAACGTAAAGCACAATTTGATGCTGTTGAGAAACATTCAAAAACACCGAAAAAAAACCTACAAGAAACAGAGTTTTCTGCTGAATTTAGTGCTGGAGAAAACCCGATGAAAGGTGCAAATCGAAATTCTAAACAGGGAAGAGAAGGTAGATCCTAACGATGAGCAAAAAAGAAAAATCAAAAAAACAAAATGAAACAGTAAATGTTGAGTTTGGCATGGAATTTGGCGATATCAATGCAAGTAAATTATACGAAATTCCATTTATGAATGAGGAAAAATCAAAAAAGAAAAGTAAATAAAGATACTAAAAATATGTCCCCTCTGCTTTATGAGAGGGGACTTTCATTGTATGAATCAAATGTTAACAGAATGGATATCACTTATGTCTATCGTTAAAAGAGTTGGTTTAGTGCTCTTTGGATCATAATAAGTAAACAGAAGTGTAGGGCGATACTCAATCACATTATCCTTTATATATTGCCCCATATCAAAAGATAAAGGTTCTAGTAATGTGTGTTTATATAAATCCTTCTCATCTAAACGCAAGTCTTGTAAAAGAGAAGGGTTTTGCAGTATAGCCTGATAATATTGCGAACGATCATTCTTTGATAGAGATGGTTCCCACCAAGATTTACGAGGCTTGTACCTTTGGTGTGAAAGATAATCATATTTCATTAAATCAGTAATAATTTCAATATTTTCCACCTTATAAGCAAGGAGAAACTCATTCAGTCGTTTAAAGAGATCTTCTAGTTGATGACCAATTCTTGACCAACCTCTTTCTTCCCAATAGGTGCCAAATTCTTGGAAAAAGTCAAAAGGTGTTGGAAATACGTTTGTAACAAGATATTCGATCGTATAGTCCATTCGATGATCATTCCAATATTTTTCAAGCACATCCTCCACTTGTTTGATTCTTATAATATCATCAAAAGATAGAACGGAATTTCCAAGAATTTCATATGGCGGATGGTCACTATAAATATAATCATGATCATCGGCTCTTAATCGCAATCCAGTTCCACGTAGCATTTTTAAAAAGCCGAGTTGCAATTCCTCTGGACGAAAAGCAAATACATCATTAAATGTTTTTCGAAATGACTGGTAGTCTTCTTCTGGAAGACCGGCAATCAAATCGAGATGCTGGTCTATTTTACCACCATCTTTTACCATCTTGACGGTTCTAGTTAACTTTTCGAAATTTTGTTTTCTCTTTACCAGTTCATTTGTATGATCATTCGTAGATTGAACACCGATTTCAAAGCGGAACAATCCAGCCGGAGCTTCCTTGTTTAAAAAGTCAATCACCTCAGGACGCATAATGTCTGCCGTAATTTCAAATTGAAACACAGTACCAGGTACATGTTCATCAATAATAAAACGAAACATATCCATTGCATAGCTTCGACTAATATTAAAGGTACGATCGACAAATTTAATCGTTTTAGCACCACCTGCCATCAGATAACGAATGTCTTCTTTGATTTTTTCGCGATCAAAATAGCGGACTCCAACTTCTATAGATGATAAACAAAACTGACAGCTAAATGGACAGCCACGGCTCGTTTCAATATAAGTAACCCTTTTACTAAGATTTGGAAGGTCTTCTTTAAATCGATAAGGGGAGGGAAGTTCCCGTAAATCCAACTTATGTAGTGGATGGTTTATGATAACTTCATCATTTCGACGATAAGCAATTCCAGGAACCTTATCAAACTCGTGATTTCCTTTTAGTTCATTTAATAAGCTTTTAAACGTTTCTTCACCTTCGCCAACAACAATAAAGTCAAATTCTTTAACAGTAGACATCCATTCATGAACGTCATAGGATACTTCAGGTCCACCAACCATGATAACAATAGATGGATTGATTTTTTTTATGGTATCAATGACTTTAATCGTTTCTTCGATATTCCATATATAACAGCTAAAGCCAATGACATCTGGTTTTCTTGTGATTAGATCTGTCACAATATTTATGATCGGATCCTTAATCGTGAATTCGGCAAGCTCTACATCATATTGGGGTTGTGCATAGGCTTTTAAATAGCGTATCGCTAAATTGGTATGTATGTATTTTGCATTCAAGGTGGAACAAATAATTTTCATTTTCTTAAACTCCTTCAGACAATATCCTTCTATTTCTATTGTATAGGAAAGAGAAGAAAAATAAAAATAGAGATGGAAGAATTCAAAAAACCTGCTAATCGTAGCAGGTTTTTTGAGGATTCAAGTATCAGTATTTTCTAATTAAAGTTTCAGATAGACTCGGGTAATGTAAAATTAACTAATTGTCCGTCTCTTAAATTTGCAGAACCATTTCAAGCTAATTCTAGGGGGAGTAGAAAAAAATTCTAATTTTCTTTTCTTAGCTTCTCTTTTCTGTTGCTTTTGACGAAAAAAAACTTGATATTGATAAATTAATTGGTCCAATTCTTGACTGCATTTTATTGTATCATCGCTTTTCAGGCCTTTTTCTAATGCTAGATCTATCATTAATTCTCTCTTTTTTTGAATTTCTTTTAAAATGGTTTTATGTTGATCAAACAATGAAATAACCCCCCGATACTTGCCTTTTCTACATGTTTGCCATCATACTAGAATTTTTTATCCTTGATGAATTATTACAAGAAATGAAATGAAAGTAAATAGATTCGCAATATTAGACAAAAATTTTAAGAGAAAAACTTTCGACAAATTTCTAATCAACTTCTGTTTGCAAGTTTTTGATCAGACGGAAGGAAAAATCCTAATGCCCCTAAAATCGGTAGAAATCCTGTAAATGTTAAAGTGGCAAGTAGTCCAAAATGGTCTGCCATAATACCAAGTGCAATAGAACCGATTGCCCCCATACCAAATGCAAGACCTACTGTTAACCCAGCCATTGTACCAATTTTACCTGGAACTAATTCTTGGGCATAGATAACGGTAACAGAAAAGCTAGACATTAAGATAAAGCCAGTGATTAATAATAATACAAATGCTACAGATGCAGGGACAAATGGAATCAATATCGATAGTGGTGCGGATCCCAAAATGGAGATGATAATAATTTTTCGTTTTCCAAATTTATCAGCAAGTGGCCCGCCAAAGAATGTACCTAAAGCACCGGTCACTAAAAAGGCAAATAAAAATATTTGTGCTTTTTGAATCGAAAAATCATAGTGTTCCATTGTAAAAAATGCATAAAAATTTGTAATCCCAGCTACATACCATGAGCGGGCAAAAATTAAAAACAAAATAAGAATAAGAGCGAAAAGAACCTTTTTTGAGATTGGTTGAGAATGTATCTGCAACATTGCTTCTATAATGAGTGTTTAGAATACTAGCTTCTTTTAGTCTATTAGAATACCAAAAGGCAATATAGATAAGTAGGAAAACCGCTGCAGCTGCAACTAGTGAAAACCAGGCGGCACCGATTTGACCAAGAGGGACGAGAATTAAGGCTGTAATTAAAGGGGCCAAAGCTTGACCTGAATTTCCTCCAACTTGGTATATCGATTGTGCTAAACCTCGTCTAGTACCCGCAGCCATATGGGCAACTCTAGAGCCTTCTGGATGAAAAATAGCTGATCCAAGTCCAATAAAAAGAACGGATACTATAACAAGACTATAGTTTGGGGCTAATGCTAGACCGATTACTCCTAGTAAGGTGGAAGTCATTCCAATCGGAAGTGCATATGGCATGGGTCTTTTATCAGAAAAAGCACCAATAAAGGGTTGCATGACAGAAGAAACCATATTTAACGCAAAGGCAATAAAACCTAGTTGTGTAAAGGATAGCCCCATGGATTTTCCTAGAATCGGAAACATGGCGGGAATAACAGATTGAATGGAATCATTCAAAAGATGGCAAAGACCCATAATGATTAAAATTTTATAAGTTGTTTGTTGTTTCTTTTGTACTACTTGCTGTTCTGACAAAACAGAGTGTGTCAAGTTACATACGCCTCCAATTCCATTTCATAAAAGTGATTTAATATACCGAGAAATAGTTTAATAATTATTTCTATTTTACAAGAATTATTCAAAAAAATGTTATTATTATGTCTTATTGAAAGTAAAAAAAGAAAAGCTTCTTGACAATTTATACTCTTTGCCAGGAAACTTTTCTTTTTTTTCTAAGAAATGCTTTGTTCCAAAGGTAATTTTATATGGACTGTAGTTCCTTTATTTTTATCACTCATAATCTCAATTTTACCATTAAAAGATTCAATGATTCGTTTGCAGATAACGAGTCCAAGTCCCGTGCCAGAATCCTTTGATGTATAAAAGGGATGAAATATTTTTTTCATCTGTTTTGGTGTGATTCCTGAACCTGTATCAGAAATAGATAAATGAACTTCATTTGTTATACGATGTAGGGATATGGTGACGATACCTTTTTCATTCATTGCTTCAATCGCATTTTTAGTAATATTTAAAATCACTTGTTTCATTTGATCTTTTGAAGACTTTATATAAAGGGGATCATCGGAAACCTTTAATGACAATTGATGTTGATTTCTTTTTGCTTCATATTCAATGAGTGGAACAAGCTCAAAGATGATATTTCTAGCATCAAAAATCTCTGTTTTGACAGCAGATGGTTTTCCAAGAATCAAAAATTCACCTACAATTTGATTGATTCGATTGATTTCTTGATCAATAACAGAAAAATATTTTTGCTCTTTGGTACCAATATGTGTTTCGCTTAACAATTGAATCAGCCCTTTAATTCCAGTTAAAGGATTTCGAATTTCATGAGCAAGACTTGCTGCAAATGTGCCAATTAATTCTAATTTTTGCAGGTCATTTTGTTTTTTCTCTTTCTTGGATTTTCTTAAGTTGAATAAAATATTTTAATAAGAAATAAAGAAAATGAAAAGAAAATAGGATTAATAAAGCAATTGGAATTAATTTACCTTGTAATTCAGTATGGTTTATCCTTGGGATGTAGACATGTAATGTCCACGGAATTCTGTCAATGGATAATGAATAATATCTTTCTGGGTCACGATTTTCTTCAATCGGATGAACTTCTAATACGGTTTCATTTTTAGAGTTTGTAATGTAGAAAATGATTATTAGGAAAAGTCGTGTGCATTAAATTGATAATGTAGTCGGAATTGAAATAGACCACAAGGATATAAGTTAAATTTTGTTTGTTGTCTAAAATCGGATTGGCAATTCCAATTCCATGTTGTCCGTTAGCGAGTACTTCTGTTTGGTCAGAAATCACAATATCTTTCGTTTGAATGGCTTCTTGAATAAATTGGTCATGTTCTATTTCATTATTTACAAGAAGTGATTGTTCTCCATTCATAATATAGCCTTTTGAATTTAATACAAACATTCCTGCATACCGTGGGTCAGATTGAGCTCCTTTTTCTAATAGATATTCTATTTTCTCAGTTGACTCTTGTTCGGTTGAAATAGAAATAGTTAAAATATCTAAAATCGTTACGGTCTGACCAATGAAATAATTCCAATTTTCCTCATGAATATGGGCAATCCTTTGAGCAGCTTGATTACGCTCATACGTATCTTTATGGTATAATTCTATAGATAAATATCCAATTAAAAAAACAACTGGTAAAATAACAATGATCAGATATAGTACAAATGTATTCGTTAAATATTTCATATGCAATTAGCTCCAAATCTGCGGAATACTTGTATTATATCAAAAAAGAGAGGGAAAGTTCTATCTTGTAAACGTTTTCGATGAATTGACACAAATCAAGCAATTTTTTATAATTAAAAGTTAATAGAATAGTTTATAACTATGTATAAAAGGAATTGGTTAAAAATGGAAATTGAACAAAATGATCAATCACTAAAATTATTTATCGTTATGTCTCGTGCCTATCGTGCAGTGAATGAGCATGTTAATAAGAGAATTCAACGTTATGGATTAAATCCAACGGAATTTGCTGTCTTAGAATTGTTGTATCATAAAGGAGATCAACCGCTTCAACAAATTGGCGGAAAAATTCTACTAGCAAGTGGTAGCATGACCTATGTAATTGATAAATTAGAAAAAAAGGAATACATTAGACGCGTACCTTGCCCAGAGGATAGACGTGTTACATTTGCCCAAATTACAGATAAAGGGATGAAATTGATTGAGCAAGTCTTTCCTTCCCATCGAAATGAAATTGACCGGATGATGTCAGTTCTAACGGATGATGAGAAAGAGACAGCCATTGAACTATTAAAGAAAATTGGTTTATCAATCAAGCAATATTAATAGAAAAGGAACCGCTGTGATCAGCGGTTCCTTTTCTTTCAAGTTATCCTTTTGTAATGACAAACTGGTCAGCATCCAGCTCAGCGGTTAATTTCCCCACTTGACCATTTTCAAGAATATAATCGGCAATTTTATCTTCTAGTTGTTCTTGTATTACACGACGAAGTGGACGGGCACCAAAGGTTTGATTAACCCCAAGCTCAACAAGTTTTTCCTTTGCTTCATTTGTTACAGTTAATTTGTACTGTTGTTCATTTAGGTTTTCATATAGTTCATTCAGCATTAAATCGACTATTTTTAGAAGATGTGTTTTTTCTAATGATTTGAATTCAATGATCGAATCAAAACGGTTAAGAAATTCTGGTTTGAAATATTGGCCAAGTGATTGTAAGAATATTAGATTCTTTTATAGCGTTATTTTTATCAAATCCTACTTCAATTTTTCGACTACCAACACCGGCATTGCTTGTCATAATAATGACCGATTCTTTAAAGCTTACAGACCTGCCTTGACTATCTGTTAGTCTACCATCTTCTAAAATTTGTAAGAACATGTGTAATACATCAGGATGTGCTTTCTCGATTTCATCAAGTAGGATTATACAATATGGGTTACGACGTACTTTTTCGGTTAATTGACCTGCTTCTTCATGACCAACATATCCTGGGGGAGAACCAATGATTTTGGAAATGCTATGCTTCTCCATATATTCACTCATATCTAGTCTAACCATTGCTTCTTTCGTACCAAATAACTCTTCTGCTAATGTTTTTGCTAATTCAGTTTTCCCGACTCCTGTTGGTCCTACAAATAAGAAGGAACCAATCGGACGATGTTTAGACTTTAGACCTGCACGACTGCGACGAATTGCTTTCGCGACTTTTTCAACAGCTTCTTCTTGACCGATTACTTTAGCAGCAAGATTATTTTGAAGGTCTCTCATTTGTAGCTGTTCATCACCATGTAGCTTTCCAACTGGAATACCAGTCTTTTTCTCGATTATTTCTTGAATCAGCTCTACGTCTACGATAGGTCGTTCTGTTGAACCAGAAGTATTCAAGTCTTTTACAAGTTTTGTTTCTTCTTCACGAAGTTTTGCTGCTTTCTCGTATTCTTCTTTCTTTAAAACTTCATCCTTTTCTTGAGCAATTTCTTTCAATCGTTTTTCAATTTCATCTGTTGAAGTATAGTTTGATGAAAGATTCATTTTAGAGCCTGCTTCATCTAATAAGTCAATTGCCTTATCAGGTAGGAAACGATCTTGAACATAACGATGTGATAATCTTACACAGGCTTCTAAGGCCTCATCTGTGTAGGAGACATGATGGAAATCCTCATATTTTGATTGAAGCCCTTTAAGAATATCTAATGTATCTTCAGGAGAGGGTTCAGAAACATTGACTGGCTGGAATCGACGTTCAAGGGCTGCATCCTTTTCAATATTTCGATACTCTTTTAATGTTGTTGCTCCTAATACTTGAAGTTCACCACGTGCAAGGGCAGGTTTTAATAGATTACCGGCATCCATAGAACCCTCAGCAGAGCCTGCGCCAACGAGTAAATGAATTTCATCTACAAATAGGATGATATTTTTACGTTGCTGTAAATCGCTAATCAACTGCTTCATACGTTCTTCAAATTGTCCGCGAATTCCAGTATTAGCCACTAATGATGCCACATCTAATAGATAGACTTGTTTATTTTTTAATTTATTAGGTACGGACCCTTCCTCAATTAAAAGAGCTAGTCCTTCGGCAATAGCCGTTTTCCCAACTCCAGCTTCACCAATTAAAACTGGATTATTCTTATTACGACGATTTAATATTTCAATAACCCGGGCAATTTCTTCATCACGGCCAATGACAGGATCAATAAGTCCAGCCTTAGCCATATTATTTAGATTTCGGCCGAATTGATCTAAAAAACCATTTCCTTGAACTTGAGGTTTTTGACCATTTTGCTTATGCGTCATCTCTTCGTGATTTTGACCCATTTGTTTAAACATATCATCTAGTGGGAAAGAATGGGGCCCACCAAACCCACCAAGATTCAAGCTAGGACCCATATTAGCTGATAGATGTTGTTTTTGCGATTCATAGCATGTTTGACATAGATGTAGTTGTTTTTCTTGACCATTTAATCTAAATCTCATATTTACATTTGCATTTCTTTGTTGGCAATTTTGACAAAGCATATACATTCCCCTTTCACATGAATCAATATTTTTTGACTTTGACTATCTTTGACCTTTTGATACTTTGATTATACTCTGACCAATTTTGACTTTCAAGTGTTTTACTCATGAAATTTATGGAAAACAGTTCAAGGGCTACCATGAAAATGTCGTTTATTGCTAACTAAGCGAGATATTTATGAGATAAAAGCTCGTCTTTGTTTGTCCTAATGATCATATAGTAAAAGAAGGGAGGGACAGCATGTGAAGGGTAATTGGGGTGCTGCTTTTCAAATTGCCGCTGTTTATGTAGGTACAGTGGTTGGGGCAGGATTTGCAACAGGCAGAGAAATTGTTGAGTTCTTTTCAAGATACGGATTTATTGGATTAGTTGGCATGTTAATGGCAGGTTACATGTTAATATTTTTAGGCACGAAGATCATGGTAATATCTGCTGAGATTCAAGCACAATCTTATGAAGAGTTTAATGAATATTTATTTGGTAAATCGCTTGGAAAAGTGATTAACATACTAACTTTATTGATGCTGTTAGGAGTAAGTGCAGTCATGCTTGCCGGAGCAGGTGCCGTGTTTGATGAGCAACTAGGGATGACTAAAATGTTCGGGATTATGCTGACTATTTTTCTTTCCTATATCGTGATGTTAGTGGGTACAAAAGCTTTATTTGCTGTCAATACATTTGTTGTTCCATTAATGATCGGATTTAGTTTAATTCTATTTTTATTATCAATTAAACAGCCGAATTTTATCGAGCAATTATTATATATTCCCTATGTAAAAGATGGATGGTCTGCTGTTATTTCGCCATTTTCCTATACCGCGTTTAATTTATCGTTGGCACAAGCGGTACTCGTTCCCATTGCATCTGAAGTAAAAGATGTAAAAATTATTAGACGAGGGGGGATGATTGGCGGGTTAGCATTAACTGTTATCCTAATCACGAGTCATACAACTTTAGTTACACTACCAAACTTTTCTTCCTATGAAATACCGATGGCCATTATTATGAGGAACTTAGCTCCAGGATTATTTTGGATTTATGTATTGATTATTTATGGAGAGATCTTTACTTCTGTCATTGGTAATGTTTATGGTCTTGAAAAGCAAATAAAACAATATACTGCTCTTCCAAAAATGGTGATTGTCACGGGGATTTTTCTGATTTGCTATTTGTTAAGTTTATTTGATTATAGTCTACTTCTATCCTATTTATATCCACTTTTCGGTTATATTAGTTTACTTTTTGTCGTCCTTTTGTGGATGAAGCCTGAAAATGAAAAATGAGGTGCAAAATGGTTGTTCATTTTGCACCTCATTTTTTTAGTCAATTTTCAAACTTTTCGCCATTTGCACAAAAGCGTCTTGATGATTTTCTTGTTCATTAGTAGAAATGGTTAATTTTATTAAATTGTCTTCTTGCTCAATTAGATAAGCAGTGACGATTGTCACTATCTTTTTTAGCCTGCATGATTGTTGCGTTTTGAAAAAAGTCGTTTGGCTCAGGACTCAAAGTTTGGACATCTTCATTTACAGCTTGTAATTGAGCAAGAGTATTTTCTTTTAAACTAGTCTTTTGATCTGAATCTCCTGGTAAAATCTCAATTCTCATAAAATGAGATCGTCTTCTTTATAAGAAAGTTGATCTATATCTTGGTTCTTCAGCAGTCAATTCATATGTAGGCAATACGTAGAGACCAAATGTTTGATTGTCGCTTTTTGTCCAATGGCGGTTTCTTCTACAGAATTTCCGTTAAAAGAATAAGTCAATTTAACTTCTGTAGCAGGAGATGTCTCTTCAACACTTTCTTTTTCTACTTGTTCTTTTGGTTCTTCTCCAGGATTCTTTTCGATTTCTTGCTGGGGTTCCTCATTTTCCTTCTCAATTTCTTGTTCTTGCTCTGTTTCTTCAACTGTTTGCTCTATTTCGTTTTTGTTTGTAGTATCTTTCACAGAATTAGTTGTATCTGTGTTTGTCCCACAAGCAACGAGAAGAATAGAGAGAAAACCAATTGTTAAAAGATATTTCATAAATCTAGTCATAAAAAAATCCTCCTTGTCATCATATGAAATTCAATTAAGCTGAATCTCCTTACTCAATCATAACAAAAATATCATTATCGTAATGGAAATAGGATAAAAATACATAAATCAAAGATGAAATGTGAGATGATATTGAGTGGCATACTTTTTTTCCATTCATATAAAACACCCCAAAAAATACCGCCAAATAGTGCTGCAATGATATGTATGAAGTATCCGGAATATATTTGTATGGAAGCATATAGCATTGTTGCAATCACAATACTTAGAGTAGCACTCATTTTTAATCCTAACCTCTTTTGTATATATCCTCGCCAAAATATCTCTTCCCCGGGAACGATAATAAATAATAGCACAATATAGTGCCATAAACTGACTGGTGCAAATGCTTTGTATAAACTAGTTATTTCCTTTTCAAATGGCAAATTAAAAAGTTGGATCATTGCATCCCCAAACCAAAAAACAATAAACAGAAGAATTCCTGAAATAATCCCATAAAGATTATTATGAATCATTGAAGTAGGCTGCTCTGCTTTTTCATTTAAGATAGAATAGCTTATTAATATCAACATCGTAGCGGTAAACATATACCAAAAAACTTTTTTGTCCTGAAAAGTTAAGTACATAAGTATATGTGCTATTACAAAGCCAATGATTAGGCGATAATCAATCCAAACTTTTTTCACCTTTTTACCCCTTTCCATTTGCCCTCCATTATTTTACCAAAAAAACGAAAATGATGGTAGAAATGGATCGGAATACTTATCAATTGTTGTATGAGCAATCTTTACAATTCTCATTTTTACCGTATTTTTTCAATATATGTAAAAATAAAGGATTAATAAAAAATAATTTAGATGAAAAGATAATAAAGAATAATGAAGAAGGAGGGGGATTATCAGATGTCTAAATCAAAACGTCAGAAAGAACGAGAATGGACGGTTCGAAAACAGGACCAAAATCCTCATGGAAAAGTGAAATCACTTAAGGAAATTTCCAATGAGGTAAAACCTTAATGTATACGTAATAAAAGGCTACCTTCTATTTGAGTGAAATATCCCAGTAATCAGAAAAATTGAGATATTTCGCTGCTGTTAAAGGGTAGCCTTTCCTCTTCGAATTAAATCACTTCTTTAATAATTTTATAATTTTTATGGTTTACAACTGTTCGTTCATCTAATTCTAAGTTCATGAAATTTTCCATATACGTAAGGTCAACGATTACCGAGTTTTCGTTTACTTTTTCTACGATACCTTGTAAGCCATTTCTAAATTCAATGACATTGCCTACCTTAGCGACTTTCAAAATATTCATCTCCCCTTCTCCAATGATTTAGTAATATTTTGCACTATTATACCCTATTCGTAAAGGGTTTTGTTGGAAATAGTTTTGACTCCCTATTATTCTTTGATTTATCATTAAAATGAGATATCTTATGAGGAGTGAATAATATGACCGAAGAAATGGCACATCAAATTCTTGAAAAGCTAAAAACTGGAGAGTTAAAAGAGTATTTGATTGAAAAAAATGACTTTATTTCCTTTCGAGAAGTACTCGTTAAAAGGGAGGATTTTAGGCATTTTCGTGGAATAGCTAAAAGAGGTGGAGAGGTAGTCTATCAATATCTAGAAGAAGCAAGAAGTTAACTTTACATTTCATATTCATATTCATCACTCTCTCGTTTACATTGAACCTAATTTGGCAAAGGTGTTCATGAGGAGTGGTAATATGAGAATAAAAGTAGATAGGTGGGCTTACTTATTTATTTTGTTAATCTTTCTAGTTGGATGCTCACAAAATGAACCATCGATTATTAATCGATATGCAGAGGCACATTTAACGAATAAAAATGAATTGCAATTTCGGTTTAAAGTAAATGAAAAAATTTTTACGAATGAAAAGATGTATAAAGTAAAAGTGTTAATTCATGATGAAGTGTTAGCATTGGCTCTTGGAAGTGAAGAAATTATTTATGGTTCAAAAGAAGTATTTAACGGAAAAACATTAGATGTTTCCCAAGAAAAACAATCTTTTATCTTTATGGATCCGATTCCCTTACTAATGGATCTCCATGTTTTTGACTTGGAAAAAATGATTAAAGATGAAAAAGCGATATCGGTTGAAATTATTAGTAACAATGAAGTCATTGCGGAAGCATTCTTAACAAATTTTACTTCACAAATTTAATAAAAGGTAAGTGATACAATACTAGTTGTTACATATTGGAAGGGGAGAGGAATATGCTTTCAACTGAAAATACGGTAATTGGATTTATTGGGACAGGTGTAATGGGAAAGAGCATGGCCAAGCATCTTCTTCATGGAGGATACCGGGTTGTTGCTTATAATCGTACAAAAGAAAAGGCAATCGAGTTATTGGAAAATGGTGCAACATGGGCATCTACTCCACAAGAAGTTGCACAGAGAGCCAATGTCATTTTTACGATTGTTGGTTATCCAAAAGATGTTGAAGAAGTATATTTAGGAAATCAAGGAATCATTGCAAATGCCAAAGCAGGATCATATATAATTGATATGACCACGTCTACTCCTACTTTAGCTAAAAAAATATATGAAGAAGCAAAAAAGAAAGAGATTTTTGCCTTGGATGCACCCGTTTCTGGTGGAGATGTTGGGGCAAAAGAGGCAAGTCTATCTATCATGGTAGGTGGAGATGAAGAGGGATATAATGAAATAAAGCCTCTCTTTGAGCTACTTGGAAATAATATTGTCTATCAAGGAAAAGCTGGGGCTGGACAACATGCAAAAATGTGTAATCAAATTGCGATTGCCTCGAATATGATTGGGGTTTGTGAAGCGATCGTTTACGCAGAAAAAGCGGGTCTTGATCCAGAAAAAGTGTTAACAAGTATTACATCAGGTGCTGCAGGAAGCTGGTCTCTTTCAAATTTAGCACCAAGAATGTTATCAGGAAATTTTGAACCGGGATTTTACATAAAGCACTTTATTAAGGATATGAATATCGCCCTGCAAGAAGCAGAAGCGATGGGGATGGAAACACCTGGACTCACATTGGCAAAAAACATGTATGAACGACTAGCGGGGAACGGTGAAGAAAACAGCGGCACACATGCCCTTTATAAATATTGGCAATTATAGTTTGAATAAAAAAAAGCCTCTAAAAACACACTAGCAATAGTAAAGGAGGTTTTAAAAATGGCTAAAAGAAATAAAAAGAATGATCCACAGCAAAAAAATAAAAAGGGCTTTGACTCTGCTGTATTGAATACAGAATTTGCTCATGAAATGGGAAGTGCGGCTACGAATAAAATTCATAAGGATAAAGCAAAAAAGGAAAAAGCATCAAAAAATGATGGAAAATATAAAGGTGGATTATAACACTTAAAAGTGCTGGTATTTGCCAGCGCTTTTTTTAATGTATCTTTAGGCATATTTTTCATAAAGATAACAAAAATAATATCCTACTTTTTACGTGCTACATGTTATAGTAAAGGTAATATAGATGACAAATAAACAGGTAGGTTGAATGTAATGGAAAATAAACGCGAAATTTTACTAGAAAGTGGTACAAATGAATTAGAAATTGTTGAGTTTGGTATTGGTAAGAATCATTTTGGAATTAATGTGATTAAAGTAAGAGAAATCATTAATCCCGTTTCGGTTACTGTCGTGCCACATTCACACCCACATGTTGAGGGGATTATTGAATTAAGAGGTGAAGTTCTTCCAGTAGTGGATGTTGCCAAAGCGATTGGATTTCCGCCTTCTGAAACCCCTGAGAAGGATAAATTTATTGTAACTGAATTTAATCAGCAGAAAATTGTCTTTCATGTACATAGTGTATCGCAAATCCATCGAATTTCATGGCAGCAAATTGAAAAACCTTCTGAAATGTATCAAGGATCAGAAAGTCAAACCATTGGAGTGGTTAAATTAAATGGTGAAATGATTCTTCTTTTAGATTTTGAAAAAATCGTTGTCGAAATTAATCCTGAGTCTGGGATTAATATGGAACGTGTTCAAAAGCTAGGGAAGCGAGAACGTTCAAATAAACATCTTCTTGTGGCAGAAGATTCACCATTACTGCGAAAGTTAATTCATGATACTTTGGAAGAGGCCGGATACCACTACGTGGAGTTCTTTGAAAATGGACAAGATGCGTATCAATATTTGGAGAGCATTATTCAAAAAGGCAAAGATATTGAAGAGGAAATACAATTAGTGATTACTGATATTGAAATGCCTCAAATGGATGGTCATCATTTGACAAGAAAGCTCAAAGAAAACAGTGATTTGTCAAAACTTCCAGTGATTATCTTTTCTTCTCTGATTACTGATGATTTACGTCATAAAGGCCAGGTAGTTGGAGCCGATGCACAAGTCAGTAAACCAGAAATTGATGAATTAGTCCGTTTAATCGATGAATTAGCTCTTTAAAAATCAAAAAACTACGATTCATGTTTCATGAATCGTAGTAAAGTACTTGAAATGATAAATCTTTGTTTTTCTAGTAACTCTCACCTAATTTTTTAAATACTGGTTTATTATATTTTTTTCTTGCAGTCTGATTTGAGGTTGTGTTATTATTCATTTCTTTTAATCCAGTATAAGATAGAAGGATTTTCTTTGCTTGTGTTAATGACAGTGTAGCTTTTGGATTACGAACACTGTTGTCTAACTTTCCGAGATGAGGTAATTCATCAAAGTCATTTTTGGAAGGAGGAAGATGAAACGTATATTTCCCGCATTTAATTAAAACATCAGATTGTTGTTGGCTAAACTTTGGGTTATTTGAAAAGTGTAGACCAATTTTTTTTGCTTTACCTTCACGAATAAGTTTATGGAGTGCATGAAACTTAAGTTTATACAAAAATTTTGGATTAGGAGCAGTTTTCGCATGTCTATTAACAATGAAGATCGCTTGTGAGAGGTTTTCTATTGTTGGTTTCAATTGAGGTTTAGATTCACCGTCGCTAAAAGAGGACAAAGTTAAGACTCCTTTCAATATTTTAGAAATATTAATAACATTAATAATATTAACTAATATAAGTGATATTAATTGAATTGTGATTTCTATTTTTATTATAACCCTTTTGTGCATAAAAGAAAATAAAATTTATTTGAAAGGGAGTCTTAAGCGTTTAGGTTTTAACTTTATCTATTGAATTGTAACTGAAGTCCCGTTTGGAATTTGTCTTGCAAGTTCAAGTACATCTTGATTATGCATACGAACACAACCAAGTGAAACAGCTTGACCGATAGAGGCTGGATTATTTGTGCCATGAATGCCATATCCAGCTTTGGAAAGACTTAGCCACATAGCACCAAACGGTCCTCCAGGGTTCGGCTGACGATTCACAACCACAAATGTTCCAACAGGAGTTCGTGTGAGCATTTTTCCAACTGCAATAGGATATGTTTTGATTAAGGTGTTATTTCTAAAAAGTTGTAATGTTTTATTTCCTTTTGAGATGACAATTCGATAAGGAATCGTTGAAGGTTCAGGGAGACCTGGAATATTGATGGTTTGACCTACGTAAATAACATTCATATTTGTAATCGAAGGATTCGCCGCAAGAAGCTGAGCAATGGAGACGCGATAATCCCTTGAAATTGAATATAAAGTTTCTCCACGTTTAATGATGTGTCGCATTGTAACACTCCATTCCATATTTTTAAGTTTTTTTGTATTATTAAATAGCCTATGAAAAAAATTTGGCAAGTGCTACTTTTTTCTACACAATAAAGTTATCATAATGAAGTGGCATGTAATGAGGTCTCATAGAGGTCTAGAGATTTACGACTTTGAATACAAGGAGTGATTCCAATTGCAACAGGATAAATGGGCGGTTATCGATATTGGCTCGAATACCATAAGACTTGTTATTTACGAAATTAAGAAAGGTGGAAGTTATAAAGAAACGGAAAACATTAAAACGGTAGCAAGGCTACGTCAATATTTAGATGATGAAAATGCTTTGCAAGAAGAGGGGATTGAGCTCTTAGTTAGCATTTTGCAAGGATTTAAAGAAATTATTTTATTTCATCAAGTAACGAGTATTTATTGTGTGGCGACAGCAACGATTAGACAATCAAAGAATCAACAAGAGCTTGTGGCGATTGTGAAAGAAAGAACAGGATTTGACGTGGTGGTATATTCTGAACAAGACGAAGCTTTTACAGGATATTATGCCGTCTCACATTCAACCCCAATCGAAACGGGAATTACGATTGATATGGGTGGAGGCAGTACGGAAATCACTTATTTTCAAGATAGAAAATTAAAACATTACCATAGTTTTCCATTTGGAGCTGTTACACTTAAAGAACAATTTATGAAAAATGACCAAATGACAGATATAGAGAGAAAAAAATTAACAGAGTATATCTTAAAATCTTTACATAAATTACCATGGTTAAAAAATTGCAACTTGCCAATTATTGCGATTGGCGGAAGTGCAAGAAACGTAGCTCAAATTGATCAGAATATAAAAAAATACCCTATAGCAGGAATTCATCAATATATGATGGACACATCTGCTTTACATAGTATTCAAACTTATCTTAGACAATTTTCGATTCCACAATTAGAAAAGATTGACGGTCTATCAAGTGACCGTGCTGATATTATTATTCCAGCCATTGAAGCCTTTGCAAAGGTCTATGAATATGTAGACGCACCCTTCTTTATGTTCAGTAGAAGAGGATTACGAGATGGAATCTCAATGAAAAACAACAAAATCTATAGCGACTTTCCAGCTACAGATGAAATTATCTCCTGTAGTATTAATGAGTTACTTGTGGATTATGACGTAAATATGGAACATGCCAAGCATCGAGGATTTTTAGCGAAACAACTTTTTGAACAAATATCGCCTTACTACCATTTTTATAACGAAGACTTTTATAAGCAATTGGTTGTTAGAGGTGCAAAACTATATTATTTAGGAAGTTATATTGATGATGATTCTAGCAGTCAACATACGTTTTACTTATTGGCTAATCAATCGATAAACGGATTATTTCATAGGGATCGTGTAAAATTAGCACTTATCGCTTCTTTTAAAAGTAAAACTTTACTTAAACAATATTTATCTTCATTTGGTGATTGGTTTTCTAAAGAAGAAATAGATACCATCAGGGTTGTTGGAGCTATAGCCAAAATTGCATCAGCACTTGATAACTCAAAACGCGGTCTTATAAAAAATGTATTAATGGAGCAAACTTCAAAAGAACAATTGCATTTATCTATTTATTATAAAGACAATCCTTTTGTTGAAAAATATGAATTGGAAAAGCATCTTCGTCAATTAGAAAAGGCACTCAGAAAATCGATAGAAGTAGAGTTCATCCTCTCAAACGATTTCGAATTTACAATTTCTTAACAATCAAATAATGATTTATTTGATATGCTGAATTATGTCGAAATACGTTGATAAAGGTGTGTTAATTATGGATTATGAAGAACGCTTTAATCATCCCTCCTATTATAATAATCGTGAAATAAGTTGGCTTGCATTTAATGAACGTGTACTGCAAGAAGCGGTAGATAAACGAAATCCTTTATTAGAAAGAATTAAATTTTTAGCCATTTTTAGTTCGAATTTAGATGAATTTTTTATGGTTAGGGTTGCTGGTTTAAAGGATCAAGTAAAGGTTGGATTTGTTAAGCCGGAAAACAAAGCTGGTTTGACTCCGAAACAACAATTATCAAAGATATCTGAAAAAACGCATATATTAGTAAATCTGCAGGATGAGACATTCCAAAAACAAATCATTCCGAGTTTAAATGCAGAAAACATTTATATATTAAAAGTAGAAGATTTAACAGACCAACAAAAAGGGTATCTTGAATCCTATTTTGATGAGCAAATCTTTCCTGTATTAACTCCAATGGCTGTTGATGCTTACCGTCCTTTTCCAATGCTCCTAAATAAAAGTATAAACTTAGCTGTGAACATTGAGATGAAATCTATGGATACGGCAGATCGCCACTTAGCGATTGTACAAGTTCCTTCATTATTAGAAAGATTTATTGAGGTTCCTTCATCAGATGGCACTACTTGCTATGTATTGCTAGAGGATATTATTTGTTATTTTATTTCAAAGTTATTTAAAGGCTATAAAATTGGTTCTGTGACTCAATTTAGGATTACAAGAAACGCTGATTTAGAGATCCATGAGGAAGGGGCAAGAGATCTTCTTGAACAGATTGAGAAAGAAATAAAAAAACGAAAATGGGGGGCAGCTGTCCGCCTTGAAATAAAAGCTGATAAATTAGACAAAGAGATGCTACATTATTTATTAGAACAACTAGAGATTCATGAGGATGATACTTATTATATAACGGGCCCTATTGATAAAACATTCTTATTCTCATTTTACAAAGCATGCTCTAAACAAAGAGACGATTTAGTTTATGAGCCGTTCATACCAAAACCATCTGATGAAATTGATCCAGATAAAGATATTTTTGAAAATGCGATTGATCATGATATGTTATTTCATCATCCTTATGAATCTTTTCAACCAATTGTCGATTTTGTATCAGAAGCGGCAGATGATCCCGACGTATTAGCGATTAAACAAACGTTATATCGAGTAAGTGGTGATTCTCCGATTATTGAATCATTGAAACGAGCTGCAGAAAATGGTAAACAAGTGACCGTTTTGGTTGAATTGAAAGCAAGGTTTGATGAAGAAAACAATGTCCAATGGGCAAAAGAACTTGAAAAAGCAGGTTGTCATGTTATATATGGAATGACTCATCTTAAAACGCATAGTAAAATCACGCTTGTTGTACGTCGAAGAAATAGTGTGATTGAACGTTTCGTTCATCTCGGTACAGGAAATTATAATGACCAAACGGCAAAAACCTATACTGATCATGGTTATATTACAACAAAACGTAAATTCGGTATCGATGCAACGAACTTCTTTAACTATTTAAGTGGATACACCGAGAAGCCTGAATACCATCATCTTGTTGTTGCGCCAGATGATATAAGAGGAGAATTCATTAAATTAATTGATCAAGAGATTGAATTTCACAAGAAAAATAATAATGGTCATATTATAGCGAAGATGAATTCATTAACAGATAAAAAATTAATTATGAAACTGTATGAAGCTTCCTCAGAGGGTGTCAAAATTGAATTAATTATTCGTGGCATATGCTGCTTGAAACCAGGCATTAAAGAAGTCAGTGAAAATATTCGTGTGATTAGTATCGTAGGAAGACTTCTCGAACATAGTCGAATTTACTACTTCCATCATAATGGGGAAGAGAAAATCTATTTATCTTCTGCAGATATGATGACTAGAAATATGGAGAAACGTGTGGAAATTTTATTTCCAATATTTGAGGGTAAATTGAAAAAGAAACTAAAGTCTTTCCTTGCTCTTCAACTTTCTGATAATCTGAAGGCGAGAGAACAGGATAGTAATGGGGTTTATCATTATGTGAAAAAGACAGAGAATGAACCTGAAATCGGAAGTCAGGCAACCTTGATTGCTGACACCAATTATTTTATTGAAGATGTAGAAGAATAATAAAAATAAAGGCTGTACGAGATGGGCCAACCATCTTTTACAGCCTTTTAACCGTTTTGTGCCGTTAGAGTAAACATGGTTAACTCTGGTTTTGATAAAAAACGGAAGGGTAATCTTGTCGTACCGAGACCACGATTCACATATAAAGTTAACGTCTGATCATCATTACCTAACTCATAAAATCCTTCATAATATTTTTCACTATACGGGGGTGTGATTAATGGTCCGACAAATGGAATTTTCACTTGTCCACCATGGCTGTGACCACTGATCTGAAGTTGAATGTTAAATGGATGAGCAGCATCTGCCAAATCCGGTTCATGAGCTAAAAGAATATTATATGAATCTACTGGAATTCCTGTTACAGCCATTTCTATATCTGGCTTTCCAAGCATGGCATCGTCAAGTCCAATAATATAGATTGAACTACCATCTAATAGCTTGATTTCTTGATGCTGATTTTGTAGTAAAACAAAACCGCTATTATTCATAATTTCTCTATAAATATCCGTTCCATATCCTCCATGATCATGGTTCCCATAGATTGAATATTTTCCGAATGGTGCCTTCAAGTTAGATAAAACAGGAATAATTTCCTCATAATGATTATATTTATTAGGTTCATCCATTAAATCACCTGTAAAAAAAACAACATCAGGGTTTAATTTATTGATTCGATCTACAACTTTTGTGAGTTGTTGTAAGCTATAATGAAAACCAAGATGTGTATCACTAAATTGTACGATTTTAAATTGGTCAAAACCAATGGGGATTTTGGGATGTGTGATTGAATAACGATTAACGTCAAGCACTCTTGTCTCTACTTCTTTTGCATAATAATAACCCCCAGATCCCGCTGCGAACATAGCGAGAATGGAACCGGCAACTCTTTTAACAAATGTTCTCCTCGTTATTTTCTTTGGCATAGCAAAACCAACCTATCAATCAAATTCGCCCGCTGATATTTACGAAAGCGGATCATAACATAAAGTCCTTTCTTAATACTATCAAAGGATGTATAGAAATAGAAGATATAAATGAAAAGAAAAAGTAATGAAATTTTTTAATCTTTTTTAAGTGAAGTTCATTAATATGTTATAATTGGTCGTTGATGTAAAAGGCCAATCATCATTATGGTAAAATATAAATTTCTCCTGTTTATTTGTAAAAAAACCAGATTTTTCTTCAGCTGCTACTTGTACAAATACATGTTTTTCTTTATGCTGATTATATTGGAGATAATACCTTGGTCTTAAATTTAGAATGAAGATTTATGGTTTAGAAAAGGGTCATTTGAGAAACCTACTAGTATATAGTTGGTTTGTTGAAAGGAGAGGAAACATGTCACAACTTCAAGGCATAATAACGAGATTAAAAAATTTACAAGAACAATCCAATAACGGTGAGCCATCCCAACGCTTTTTTGAGGTGAATGGTGAACGTAAATGTCAGGTAACCTTCCAGCCAAAATCAGCAACATTTGAATTGGAAGTGTATTTTGATAAAGAGAAACCAAAACGGTATCAGTTTGATAATATTGATATGATCACAATTGAAATTTTTGAATTGATTCAATAAGTAAATGAATGAAACAAAAGGGACCGAGATTGTAGGTTCCTTTTGTTTCATTCACTGATTCATTATTTATGCTAGGATGAATGAGGCAGAAAATTCTAAACTATGTTAAAATAGATGAAAGCCCCTTCATTTGTTAGTTGGGGTTAAATGAAACATAATTTATTTTCTGAGGTGTTTTCATCCATGCTAAATCTTGAAAATCTTTTAACTACTCATTTACAAAAATTAATGATACCATCTGAGAAAGTTGCACATGTTCAAGTTGGTAATAGTCTCGAGCATGCTCTATTAGTTTTAACAAAAAGTGGATATACAGCAATTCCTGTTTTAGATCCTCATTACAAGCTTCATGGTTTAATTTCGACTCCTATTATTATGGAATCAATCCTTGGATTGGAAAGAATTGAATATGAAAAATTAGAACAATCTCGAGTTGAGGAAGTGATGAATAAAAAAATTCCGCATTTAAAGATTAACGCACATTTGCAAGATATGATGCAGTTGTTAGTGGATCATCCATTTTTATGTGTGGAAAATGATGAAGGATTTTTTGAAGGGATTTTGACTAGAAGAGCAGTGTTAGGCTTAATCAATGATGCATTGCATAATTAAATAGAAGATAAGCTTCCAAAACGGTATGGGAGCTTGTTTTTGTTATACGTTATACGTAGAGAATTTGTCGTCAGGGGTAGAAGGGATACATAATATGGAAAATATCATAGACAAAAAACAATTTAAACATAAAACGAATCGTCCTATTGTGCTTGCGTCTGTTATGCTTGCTATGTTCATGGGAGCTATTGAAGGAACGATTGTTTCAACAGCTATGCCAGCAATTGTTGCAGAATTAGGTGATTTTTCATTATATAGTTGGGTGTTTTCTTCCTATTTATTGATGAATACGGTAACCGTTTTAATTTATGGAAAGCTGTCAGATTTATTTGGAAGAAAGCCGGTATTAAATTTCGGAATTATTATCTTTTTAATTGGTTCCATCCTATGTGGTCTAGCAGAATCTATGGTTATGCTGATTGTTTTTAGATTTATTCAAGGCTTTGGTGCAGGAGCTATCACTCCGATTGCGACAACGATTGTTGGAGATATCTATTCAAAAAAAGAACGAGCGAAAATACAAGGGTATTTATCCAGTGTATGGGGAATATCTGCTGTTCTTGGTCCAGCTTTAGGTGGTTTTTTTGTCCAATTTACGAGTTGGAAGTTGGATATTTTGGATTAATATTCCACTTGGAATACTAGCGATGATCGGGATAAGTTTATTCTTACATGAAAACATTGAAAAAAATAAAAAACAGATTGATTATGTAGGTGCATTATTAATAACGATTTCAACGTCTTTATTCATGTTTGTTCTAGTTGAAGGGGGAAACCGTTGGGATTGGTTATCCTTTCCGATTATGAGTTTAATTGCTATCAGTATTTTTGTTATCATTTTGTTTTACTACCATGAACAAAAGGCTGCTGAACCGATCATGCCCTTTTCGATTTGGAAAGATAGAACGATTCTAATAGCAAATCTTACCTCATTAACAACTGGAATTCTGTTAATCGGAGTTTCAAGTTTTTTACCAACCTTTGTACAAGGTGTTATGGAGAAGTCAGCTTTAATAGCAGGGTTTGCCTTAACAACGATGTCGATTGGATGGCCAATTGCTTCAGCTTTTTCAGGTACATTATTACTTAAGATGGGGGTTCGAAACACTTCATTAATTGGTGGTGTAACACTTATTTTAGGAAGTTTGCTGTTCGTCACTTTAACACCTGAAGCAGGACCTATTTGGGCTGCTGTAGGCTCGTTTTTGGTTGGAATCGGAATGGGTATGACAACAACAACCTTTATTGTATCAATCCAAAGTACGGTTAGTTGGCAACAAAGAGGGATTGCTACGGCATCTAATTCATTTATGAGGAATTTAGGTAATACAATTGGTGCGGCATTTCTTGGTGGAATATTAAACAGCCAATTAATGAGTTACTTAACTAAATATGGTAACGAGCAAACATCCAACTTAACTGTAGACTCAACGAATTTATTGTTGGACCCGGAAGTAAGAAGTACTCTCTCAGAAGATGTTTTACAATTACTACAGGGAGGTCTAACGCACTCATTGCATGTCGTTTATATTGTCGTTCTTTTGTTGGCTATTATAAGTTTTATTCTTATTTGGTTTTTACCAAGAGAAAACAAAAATACAGCGAAAGATGGATAAAATCCAATTAATCATGGGTATGAATGAAATAAAAAATAGGACGAAAAAAGGGAGGACTATCAGGTGAATTCATTTGTGCAAATTCGACGAGATCTTCATCAAATTCCCGAATTAGGTTTTCAAGAATTTAAAACTCAGGCGTATTTATTATCATATTTACAATCTTTACCACTAGAAAGAATTCAAATTAAAAAGTGGGAAACAGGAATTTTAGTCAAAGTCAATGGAACGAATCCTACAAAGGTCATCGGATTCCGTGCGGATATGGATGGTTTACCGATAAAAGAAGAGACAGGACTTCCATTTAAATCTAAGCACAAAACGGAAATGCATGCCTGTGGTCATGACTTTCATATGTCTATTGCTCTTGGTGTATTAACTCATTTTGTTCATGAACCGATCCAGGATGATATCGTGTTTATTTTTCAACCAGCTGAAGAAGCTCCAGGTGGGGCTGAACCATTGCTAAAAACAAGTGTTATGAGAGAATGGTGGCCAGATATGATCATGGCCTTACATATTGCTCCTGAATATCCCGTTGGTACAATTGCGATAAAGGAAGGCCTGCTTTTTGCGAATACTTCCGAATTATTTATAGACATCAAAGGGAAGGGTGGACATGCAGCCTATCCCCATCTAACAAATGATATGATTATTGCCGCTTGTACATTGGTTACACAATTACAAACAATCATTTCTCGTAATATAGATCCGTTAGATAGTGCAGTGATTACGATTGGAAAAATTACAAGTGGCACCGTACAGAATATTATTGCTGATCATGCAAGATTGGAAGGGACCATTCGTGCCTTCACGAAAGAAACGATGGAGCATTTACAAAATAGAATTTTGGATTTGGTAAAGGGGATTGAAATAGGATTTCAGTGTGAAGCAGTAGTTGATTTTGGTGAGATGTACCACCAAGTGTATAATCATGAAAAGTTAACGAAAGAGTTTATGGATTTTGTAAGTAATCATACGATGTTCATGTCATAGAGTGCAAAGAAGCCATGACGGGTGAAGATTTTGGCTTTATGTTAAAGGAAATTCCAGGGTTTATGTTTTGGCTTGGAGTTGAATCAGAATATGGTCTACACCATGCGAAACTATTACCAAATGAAGAGGCCATTGAAATTGCCATTGGGCTGATGGTTGAATATATTCAATATAAAGGAAATTGAATGTTTCATGTACTTGGTGGAAAATGATTAATTGAGATTCTAATTATGTTACAATAAGAACATATTTTTGCAACAATTGCCTGGAGGAATACTAGTGAAAAAGGAATTTGCGGTCATTGGATTAGGACGTTTTGGAGGTAGTATTTGTCGTACATTAGCACAACAAGGGGTAGAAGTAATGGGCATTGATATAGACGAAGATCGTGTCAATGAATATTCAACGATTGCTTCTCATGCAGTTGTAGGTGATACGACTGATGAAAAAGTATTAAAGAATCTTGGAATTCGTAATTTTGATCATGTCATCGTTGCCATTGGAGACAATATTCAAGCTAGTATTTTAACGACCATTATGTTAAAAGAGCTCGGTGTAAAAAAAGTGACTGTGAAAGCACAAAATGATTATCATGAAAAGGTTTTAGTGAAAATTGGTGCTGATCATGTGGTACATCCAGAACGTGATATGGGTAGGCGGATTGCTAATAACATCGTTTCAAATAGTGTGTTAGATTATCTTGAGTTATCTGATGAGCATAGTATTGTTGAAATTGTCGCGAATCATCGAATCGACGGACATTCTATTATAAATTTAGATGTGCGGGCAAAGTACGGTATTAATATTGTGGCTATTAAAAGACGGGATGAAATCATTGTATCACCACAAGCTAGTGAAATTATTTATGAAAATGACATCCTTATCGTTATTGGAGCAGATGTTGATATTAATCGATTTGAGAAGAAAATGTTATCTTAATTGAAGACATGAAAAAAGCACCTTTTAGGTGCTTTTTTCATGTTGTTATGGTTTACACTTCCATAATGATCGGTAGAATCATCGGACGACGTTTCGTTTTCTCGTATAGATATGGTGAAAGAGTATCTGTTATTTCATTCTTGATTTCAGACCATTGCGTCGTACGGCGTTCCATCACTTTAATTAAATGCTTTGAAATTAAACTTTGAGCATCATTAATGAGATCACTGGATTCTCTCATATAAACAAAGCCGCGTGAAATAATATCTGGTCCTGCTGCAATTTTAAATTCTTTCATATTAATACTAACTACCACGACTACTAGACCTTCTTCTGAAAGAATTCGACGGTCACGTAATACAATATTTCCAATATCGCCAATACCACTACCATCAATATAAACATTTCCTGATGGTATTTTTCCAGCAACTTTTGCTTCATCTGAACCAAGAGAGAGAACTTCTCCGTTATCCATAATAAAACAATTATCTTCTTTTACACCACAATCAATTGCGAGTTTTGAATGGGTAACAAGCATGCGATATTCACCGTGGATTGGCATAAAATATTTTGGTTTAATCAATCGCAACATTAATTTTTGTTCTTCTTGTCCACCATGTCCAGATGTATGGATGTTATTTAATTTACCGTGAATGACATCTGCACCTGCTCTAAAAAGCTTATTAATGGTTCGGTTTACACTTGTTGTATTTCCAGGTATCGGTGATGATGAAAATACAACGGTGTCGCCTGGAATAATTTGAATTTGTCTGTGTGTACCATTAGCAATTCTTGAAAGGGCAGCCATTGGTTCTCCTTGACTCCCAGTACAAAGAATCGTAACTTGATTTGTCGGAAGTCGATTCACTTGTCCAGCATCGATAAATGTATCTTTAGGTGCACGTATATAACCTAAATCCTGTCCAATTTGAATAGCAGCCTCCATACTTCTACCGAAAACAGCTACTTTACGACCATTTGCCACTGCAGCTTCAGTAACTTGCTGAAGACGATGGATGTTAGAAGCGAAAGTGGCGAATATAACTCTGCCATCAACTTTTCTGAAAATTTCATGAATCGTATCTCCTACGAGTCTTTCGGACATCGTGAAATCTGGTATTTCACTATTTGTACTATCAGATAATAAGCAAAGAACACCTTCTTTACCAATTTCAGCCATTTTTGTTAAGTTTGCCGGTTCACCTACAGGAGTAAAATCAAATTTAAAATCTCCAGTATGAACAATCTGTCCAGGAGGCGTTTTTACAACGATTCCATAAGAGTCCGGAATACTATGTGTGGTTCTAAAAAAAGTAACCGATGTTTTCCGGAATTTAATAATATCATCTTCTTTAATTTCAATTAATGTGGTTGTTCTTAAAAGACCATGTTCCTCTAGTTTATTTCGGATTAAACCTAGTGCTAACTTTCCACCATAGATAGGAACATTGATTTGTCTTAAAAGATACGGAATCCCTCCGATATGATCTTCATGTCCATGAGTGATAAACAAACCTTTGATTTTATCTTCATTTTTAACTAAATAATTATAGTCGGGTATAACGTAGTCGATACCAAGCAGTTCATCTTCCGGAAATTTAATTCCAGCATCAATTAAGATAATTTCATCTTGGAATTGGACTGCATAAGTGTTTTTTCCAATTTCTCCAAGACCACCTAAGGCGAATACGGCAGTTTGATCATTTTTTACAAATTTCATTATTATATCTCCAATACTTTAAAGTCTTCAGATTGTTTCTCATATTCTAGAAATGCTCCCTCAATCGGAGTAATGAACTCAATGTTATAAGGATACTGTGTTAACTTTTGTTGAATCTCTCGAACGGATTCTCCTTCAACATACATTGTTTTTGTCATTTCCCGAACAGGTACTTGTGTTTTTGATTCTTGGTAAAAAACTTTAAAAACCATTTTGATCGCTCCTCATGTTTATATTTATTATTGAAAAAAACAAACGTAGTCATCTGTTTTTTCATTTTACGAAAGGTAAATTTCTTTAACCGGCCATTGTTTTTCCTGAATAATTCTTAATAAGGAAGGAGCCCTTCTTAAGAGTGAAGGGCTCAAAAATAATCAGGCAATTGATTTTTTTCGCAACATATCGTTCCACTGTTTTAAAAGCTTTTTCTTTAGCTTCTTTAACATTGTGGTCATCTCCTTATTTCCTATTTTAAACATTCCTTGTTCAAAGTAAAGTAGAATTCGGATTTTATTATCATTTATCTTTTCTTTTTCCTATATTATGAATCAAATCATCAGGATTTATTTATTAGTCAAAAGGATAAGACTTAAATGATGGTATGTAATAAATACCTTTTCTTGAACCTTTACCTGTTTTAAAAGAATAAGAAAAAATAAGATAGGATAGAAGGATTTTGAACGTGAGATTAATCAAATAGCAATAGCATTTTCCGGCTTTTGCATTGGATTTTCCTTATTAATATGATCATAAAATAGAATCCCGTTCAAATGGTCGATTTCATGCTGAAAACAAATCGCAGGTAGGCCTTTTAATCTTAATTTTAATTCTTTGCCTTCAGAATCGTAGCCTTTTATAGTAATTCTTGCATATCTTGGCACATATCCAGGGTAAGGATCATCGACTGAAAGGCATCCTTCACCAGAAACTAAATAGGTCTTTTCAACAGAATGACTTACAATTTTAGGATTAATTAAGGCGTAGCTGTAAAGTTTTTCGTTTTCATCTGTTAGATGTACAGCAATCATTCTTTTGGAAACGTTAATTTGCGGTGCTGCTAATCCTATTCCTGGTCGCAATCCATATTTGGCTGCTACTTCAGGATCTTGACTGTTTTTAACATATTCTAATAGTTGATCAAGAATTTTTTTATCTTCGTTTGAAGGTGGTAAAGTGACTTCTGAAGCAACTTTACGTAGTACTGGATGTCCGTCTCGTACAATATCATCCATCGTTAACATAGTAGGTTACACTTCCTTTATGAATTCATGTAATCCAATTTTAACAAAAATAATCAAAAAAGTTAATTAATCCATATTTATAATTATATGAAGGGGAAGATATGTCAATATACTTAATGTTTTATTATTATACTAAATTAGTCTGAATGATCATCTTTCCTATAACACCTATTTTATAAATCTATATTTTATAGTACAGATATATTGAGTTTGTGAAACAGTTCATGAATTTTGTGAAAATTCCTTGAATATTTCTTGAACTTTTTTTAGACAAAATCATTGACTATCACAATAAATAACGCTAAACTAAACATGTTCAATAAATGTGTTTCATTTTTTTAGATAAAAAAATAGTACAGATTTATATGAAATATCATTAGCATCGCACTAGCTTCTAATTAAGGGATAATAGAGTTGTTATATTGAAATAATAATATGAAGTGAATATTCTTTTCTAAATGATGGTTTTATACTTAAAAGTTTATTAATTTTATCCTTTAATTATTATTTTTTGGATACTCTATTAATGACAATTTCAAAGAAATGAAAGGGTGACTATGATGGCATCTAATACGAAGAATGTATCATTCGATGCTCAAGCTCAAGTAGAAGTTGTATCTGAGCAATTTCAAATGTTTCAAATATTAAATGAAGAGGGCCAAGTTGTAAATGAAGCAGCAATGCCTGAATTAAGTGATGAACAATTACAAGAATTAATGAGACGTATGGTTTATACAAGAATTTTAGATCAACGTTCCATTTCATTAAATAGACAAGGACGTCTAGGTTTCTATGCTCCAACAGCAGGACAAGAAGCATCACAGTTAGCATCACAATTTGCTCTTGAAAAAGAGGACTTTGTTTTACCAGGTTATCGTGATGTTCCGCAAATTGTATGGCATGGATTACCGCTGTATCAAGCTTTTTTATGGTCAAGAGGACATTTTGAAGGTGGACAAATTCCTGAAGGTGTGAATGTATATATTCCGCAAATTATTATTGGTGCCCAATACGTTCAAGCTGCAGGTGTGGCACTTGGATTAAAGAAACGTGGTGCCAAAGCAGTTGCTATTACGTATACAGGTGATGGTGGTACATCACAAGGTGACTTCTATGAAGGAATGAACTTTGCAGGTGCATTTAAGGCACCAGCGATTTTTATTGTGCAAAACAACCAATTTGCGATTTCAACACCTCGTGAAAAACAAACAGCAGCACCAACTTTAGCGCAAAAAGCAGTTGCGGCTGGGATCCCAGGAATTCTAGTTGATGGTATGGATCCATTAGCTGTTTATGCTGCAACACATGAAGCTCGCGTACGTGCTATTAATGGGGAAGGTCCTACATTAATTGAAACCATGACTTACCGTTATGGTCCACATACAATGGCAGGGGATGACCCAACTCGTTATCGTACAGCAGATCTTGATAATGAATGGGAAAAGAAAGATCCACTCGTTCGTTTCCGTAAATTCTTAGAAGGCAAAGGATTATGGAGTGAAGAAAAAGAAAATCAAGTAATCGAACAAGCAAAAGAAGAAATTAAAGAAGCCATTAAAGAAAGCAGATAATGCTCCAAAACAAAAAGTAACAGATCTTATCAATATTATGTTTGAAGAGTTACCGCAAAACTTAAAAGAGCAAAATGAAATTTATTTAGCAAAGGAGTCGAAATAAGCCATGGCGCAAATGACAATGATTCAGGCAATCACTGATGCGTTACGCGTAGAACTACAAAATGATCCAAATGTATTAGTTTTTGGAGAAGACGTAGGCGCTAACGGCGGCGTATTCCGAGCAACAGATGGTTTACAAAAAGAATTTGGTGAAGAACGTGTTTTTGATACACCTCTTGCAGAATCAGGGATTGGTGGTTTAGCATTTGGTTTAAGTTTACAAGGATTCCGTCCGGTTCCAGAAATTCAATTCTTTGGATTCGTATTTGAAGTATTTGATCAAATCGCAGGTCAAATGGCTCGTTTACGTTACCGTACAGGCGGCAAATTCAATGCACCAGTTACGATTCGTGCTCCATTTGGCGGTGGCGTTCATACTCCGGATATGCATGCTGATAGTTTAGAAGGGCTTATGGCGCAAACACCTGGATTAAAGGTTGTTATTCCATCAACTCCATACGATGCAAAAGGATTGCTTATTTCTGCTATTCGTGATAATGATCCAGTCGTATTCCTTGAACATATGAAATTATATCGTTCTTTCCGTCAAGAAGTTCCTGAAGGTGAATATACAATTCCACTAGGAAAAGCAGATGTAAAACGTGAAGGATCTGATCTTATCCATTATTACTTATGGAGCAATGGTTCATGATTCATTAAAAGCTGCAGAAGAATTAGAAAAAGAAGGATATTCAGTAGAAGTAATTGATTTACGTACTGTTAGTCCAATTGATATTGAAACGATTATTGCATCTGTTGAAAAAACAGGTCGTGCCATTGTTGTTCAAGAAGCACAAAAGCAAGCAGGTATTGCTGCGAATGTAGTGGCTGAAATAAATGATCGGGCGATCTTAAGTCTTGATGCACCTGTCTTACGTGTAACTGCACCAGATACCATATTTGCATTCCCACAAGCGGAGTCTGTTTGGTTACCAAATCATAAAGATATTATCGAGACAGCTAAAAAGGTATTAACTTTCTAATAAGCAAAAAAAGTGCCCTGCGAAAGTTGAATATATAGCTTCTACTTACGGCAGGGCTTAAATAATTTAGTTTGATATAATTAAATACGGAAGTAATAGCCATAATAAGTAAAGAAATGTTAGGTAAACATTCCTTTAACTGTAATGTTCTTTATTACATAGGAAAATAGATTTTAGGAGGGGAATTTTTTTATGTCATTTCAATTTAAAATGCCTGATATTGGTGAAGGAATTCACGAAGGCGAAATTGTTAAATGGTTTGTAAAGCCCGGAGATAAGGTCCAAGAAGACGATGTATTATGTGAAATTCAAAATGATAAAGCTGTTGTTGAAATTCCATCACCTGTTGAAGGTACAGTCGAGGAAGTATTAGTTGGTGAAGGAACCGTTGCAACAGTTGGACAAGTACTCATTAAATTTGATGCACCTGGATATGAAGATTTAGTATTCAAAGGTGGGGAAGATGAAGCTCCTGAAGAAGCTACCTGCTGAAGAAAAAGCAGAAGCATCTCAACCTGAAGCAGCAACTGCTGCTCCAGCGGCACAAGCTGCAGTGGATCCAAATCGTCGGATTATTGCTATGCCTTCTGTACGTAAATATGCACGTGAAAAAGGTGTAAATATTCAGCAAGTAGCTGGATCTGGTGATAATGGTCGTATTTTGAAGAGCGATATTGATGCATTCTTAAATGGTGGAGCATCAGTGGCACAAGAAGCCCCAGCAAGCAACAGAAGCGGCTGCAGAAACAACAACAGCACCTGTAGCGATTCCAGCAGGCACATATCCTGAAACTCGTGAAAAAATGAGTGGAATTCGTAAAATGATTGCGAAAGCAATGGTTAATTCCAAACATACAGCTCCACATGTAACATTAATGGATGAAGTAGATGTGACGAAACTTGTTGCACATCGCAAGAAGTTCAAAGAAGTAGCAGCTAATAAAGGAATTAAATTAACATTCCTTCCTTATGTTGTTAAAGCATTAACAAGTGCTCTACGTGAATTCCCGGCACTCAATACATCTTTAGATGATGCAACACAAGAAATTGTTCATAAACATTATTATAACATCGGTATTGCAGCAGACACGGATAAAGGGTTATTAGTACCGGTTGTAAAAGATGCTGATCGTAAATCAATTTTTAATATTTCAAATGAAATTAATGAACTAGCAGGTAAAGCTCGTGATGGAAAACTAGCTCCTGATGAAATGAAAGGTGCTTCTTGTACGATTTCAAATATTGGATCTGCTGGTGGTCAATGGTTCACGCCAGTTATCAACCACCCAGAAGTGGCAATTCTTGGTATTGGTCGTATTGCAGAAAAGCCAATTGTGAAAGACGGAGAAATTGTTGCGGCTCCTGTTTTAGCGTTATCATTAAGTTTTGATCACCGGATGATAGACGGAGCAACAGGACAAAATGCATTAAATCATATTAAACGTTTATTAAATGATCCTGAATTACTATTAGTGGAGGCGTAAAACATGGTTGTAGGTGATTTTCCAATTGAAACAGATACGATTGTTATTGGAGCAGGTCCTGGTGGATATGTTGCTGCAATTCGTGCGGCTCAATTAGGACAAAAAGTAACGATTGTTGAAAAAGAATATCTTGGTGGCGTTTGTTTAAACGTGGGATGTATTCCATCCAAAGCACTTATTTCTGCAGGCCATCGTTATGAAACAGCAAAGCATTCAGAGTCATATGGTATAAAAGCAGAAAATGTAACACTTGATTTTTCAAAAGTACAAGAGTTTAAAGCAAGTGTTGTTCAAAAGTTAGTTGGCGGTGTCGAAGGATTATTAAAAGGGAATAAAGTTGATATTGTTCGTGGAGAAGCATTTTTTGTTGATAGTAATTCATTAAAAGTGATGACTGAAACATCTTCACAAACATATAATTTTAAAAATGCGATTATTGCAACAGGTTCTCGTCCGATTGAGTTACCTACTTTTAAATATTCTAAACGTGTTCTTAACTCAACAGGTGCACTTAATTTACAAGAAGTTCCTAATAAAATCGTTGTGATTGGTGGCGGTGTTATTGGAGTTGAACTAGGTACTGCTTATGCAAACTTTGGTACACAAGTTACGATTTTAGAGGGTGCAGATGACATTTTAAGTGTAGGATTCGAAAAACAAATGTCTAGTCTTGTCAAACGTTCATTAAAGAAAAAAGGCGCAGAAATTTATGCAAAGGCAATGGCAAAAGGTGTTGAAGAAACAGAAACAGGTGTAGTGGTAACATGCTGAAATTAAAGGTGAAGAAAAGAAATTTGAAGCTGATTATGTATTTGTGATGGTTGGAAGACGTCCAAATACAAACGATATGGGACTTGAACAAGCTGGTGTAAAAATGAATGATCGTGGCATTATTGAAATCGATAAACAATGCCGTACAAATGTAAGTAATATTTATGCCATTGGTGATATTGTTCCAGGTCCACAATTAGCTCATAAAGCATCATATGAAGCGAAAATTGCTGCAGAAGCAATTGCAGGACAACCTTCTGAAATTGATTATATTGGTATGCCTGCAGTAGTGTTCTCTGATCCAGAACTTGCATCTGTTGGATATTCAACAGATGATGCGAAAAAAGAAGGAATCGAAGTAATTGCGGCTAAATTCCCATATGGTGGGAATGGACGTGCGTTATCACTTGGAAGTGCAGATGGATTTGTTAAATTAGTTACCCGTAAAGAAGATGGTGTTGTCATTGGTGCACAAATTGCAGGTGCCAATGCATCTGATATTATTTCTGAATTAGGACTTGCTATTGAATCTGGATTGACTGCAGAAGATATTGCATTAACGATTCATGCACATCCAACACTTGGAGAAATGGTTATGGAAGCTGCAGAAGTAGCAATCGGATCACCTATCCATATGTTAAAATAAATTTAAAAGGAAAGCTGTCTATAAGATCATTCTTATTTGGCAGCTTTTTTATTTTGGCTAAGTTCTTGTTGAGTAATGTGAATAACTGAATGATGAAATTTTTGAATATTGTAGTAATTTTGTAAGAAAGTAGTGACAAATTTTAGAACATTTTAATAATTGATTGCATATACTGCATCTTTAAAATAAAATTAAAGCTAGAAAGATAAATAAAGGAGGAGAATAAAAATGGAAATATTCGAAAAATTATATGATGAAGATGAAAATGTAAAAGTTCGTTTTATCGGTTTTACTACAGAGTTAGCTAGGTATGACTTTGGAATTATATATACGAACGTATTCTTTGGAAAACCTCTTGTTGTTTGCATGCAAACTGGCCGTTCAACGATCCTCGACCCTGAAGACCTCAATGACACAGAATATTTAATGACGATTTTTAAAATTGATGATTTTCAACAAGCGACTGATTTAGCAGAATTTTTCTCGCAAGCATTACCGAGCACACCTCTACAAGCACAATATATTTAACTTTTTATAAGAAAAGCCATTAAAGCGTTATCTGCAAGTGGGACAAATCGTTCCCCTTGCAGATAACGCTTTTTCATTTGCTTTTATAATTGAACAGGAGTAAAGTGGGACAGAAAATGTACCACAGGGATTTAAATAGTCCAACACATTTATTTAATGTGTTATACAATTTATACTTGATTTTTTAATAGTGTTATATTATTATAAATATATAGAAATGATAAGCGCTTTCAAAATTAGAGAATTATACATCATAAGGAGATGGAGAAATGGGCACAATCGTATGTCAAGAGTGCAATGCAACAATCGATTACTTCGAGGATGAAAAAGTAACTGTCCTATATTCATCCAAATGCAATTGCTCAAAACATGAACATAATAAAGAAAAATAAAAATATTTTGAATGAATAAATTAACAGCATGCCTAATAAGGATGCTGTTTTTTGTAATAAGAAGAGGTTGTCTCAAGTTGAGACAACCTCTTCTTATTATTTAATAGCATGATGCTCTTTAATGACACGTAGCATTCTAAAGTCAAAATCTTCAGGACCTTGAACAGGTAGTCCTGCATCTCGATTCTTTTTAATATAAACTAAATTTTCTTCTGAAATGATTTCACCTGGAATAAAAATAGGAATTCCAGGAGGATAAACCATGATAAACTCAGCAATGATTCTTCCTTCTGAATCATCAAATGGCACAAGCTCTGTTTCAGAATAAAAAGCATCTCGAGGTGATACGGCAAGGATTGGGATTTCAGGTAGTAGTACTTGAGTATTGATCTTTGCTGCTAGTAAAGCTCTTTCCTTGCATAAAGCTGCTAATGCTGAAACTAATATATTTGCTTCTTCTTCTGAATCCCCTGGAGTAATTAAGCACAGTATATTGTATAGATCTGACATTTCCACTTCAATATTATAGTTTTCTCGTAACCACATTTCTACATCAAATCCAGACAAGCCTAAATCCTTAACTGAAATAATTAACTTAGTAGGGTCATAATCAAAAGCAGCATCTTTTTCAAGAATTTCATCGCCTACGCAATAAATATGGTCTAATTCATTAATTCTTTTACGAATCGAATTAGCCAGTTGGATGGTACGATCAAGTAATTCCCTTCCAGAAATAGCTAGTTCTTTTCTAGCCACATCTAATGAAGCTAATAATAAATAAGATGTAGAAGTCGTTGTCAGCATACTAAGGACGGATTGAACCCGTTTGTATGAAACACGATTTCCTTTTACATTTAGGATTGAACTTTGTGTCATCGATCCACCAAGCTTATGAACACTTGTGGCAGCCATATCTGCTCCAGCTTGCATAGCGGATAATGGGAGATCATCATGAAAATGAATATGGACTCCGTGGGCTTCATCCACTAGTACAGGAATATCATAAGAATGTGCTATTTCTACGATGCTTTTCAAATCAGCAGAAATACCAAAGTATGTTGGATTGATGACAAGTACCGCTTTTGCATCAGGGTACTCTTCAAGGGCTCTAATAAGAGAATCGGTTGTGATCCCATGTGAGATACCTAGATGTTCGTCAATTTCAGGATGAATAAAAATTGGAATCGCACCAGAAAATACGATGGCTGACATAACGGATTTATGAACGTTACGAGGCACAATAATTTTATCTCCAGGTCCACAAACAGACATAATCATCGCCATAATGGCACCGCTAGTTCCTTGAACTGAAAAGAATGTATGGTCAGCACCAAAGGCTTCTGCGGCTAAATCCTGTGCTTCTTTAATAATCCCTTTTGGTTGATGTAAATCATCAAGGGGTCCAATGTTAATTAAGTCTATAGAAAGTGCATTATCACCAATAAATTCTCTAAATTCAGGAGCAATACCTTTTCCTTTTTTATGTCCAGGTATATGAAATTGAATAGGATTCTTTTTTGAATGTTGAACTAAGCCGCTAAATAACGGAGTATGTGATTGAGACAATAGTTATTAACACCTCTTTATATGAATATAAAAAACTTCTTCGTAAAGTTATAAAACAAATGAAATTATAGCATTATTCCTTTTTTTTGCATAGATATTTTTAAATTTCTTATAAAAGGTTTATCTTGTCCTAAATTAGTTTGTGACTCAATTAGGTAGAATAAACATGAAAGAAGAAATTAAATAATATATGTCTAATAAAAGAGTTTTTGTTATAAGATGAAGATGGAAGACAAGCGTGTATCTTGAGTATCTTCGCTTATTTAAAGGTTAAAATACAGAAAGAGAGGATGAGACAATTGGAATATCAATATCCAATTGATCATAATTGGTCAACAGATGAAATTATTGATGTGATTCGCTTTTTTGAAAAAATCGAACAAGCTTATGAAAAGGGGATTGACAGGGATATCCTGTTAACTTTGTATAATCGCTTCAAAGAAATCGTTCCAAGTAAAGCGCAAGAAAAGACGTTGTGTGCGGAATTTGAAGAAGTTAGTGGATATTCGTCTTACCGTACGATAAAAAAAGCTAGAGATGCAAATTCTGGTTCAATAATAAGAATGTAATCCTTATTATTTGCATATATTAGAAAACAAACAACAAACCTCCCAGGTTCTATAGAAGAAATTAGGAGGTTTGTTTCCAACTTTATTATATGCTTGCTACAAGTAAATATGATTAAAACTTGAGCTTGGTTTGAGTGATTTAAAGCATTTTATAAAGTGGGTTTAATTCATTAAAAACAGAATCAACTTTATCAAGGATTTGTTGCCCAGACAGCCCAATTGCTTGATCTCTTGGTATTTGGTAACCACATAGGATCTCAGCCTTTTTAACGGATTGTAAACGGACAAACATGCTAGTCAAGTCTTCTTTTGATAAGTCTTTATGATGTAAAACTTCAGGTTTCATGTGATCTAGGGACCACACAAAATCATCTGGAATGCGTGAATAAATCTTGTTGATATTCATTTGTAGTGTTTGAGCAAATTCTACTTTACGTGGTGCTTCATAAATAATCGCAAACCAGATAAAAAGATGGGTTCCCCATAACCCAATTTGAAAATGAGGTAACATCTTATAGCCTCTAGAATTAGTTGCAAAAGCTACCCATGTATCATTTGGTGGATTAATCGTTCTTCTGGCATGCTTCGCTACATGTGGATATATCTCTTCTCCAAGCATGGAAGATAAAGTGGGAGCAAAATAGTTTCCTAGAAATTCTAATTTCGGTCTTATATTTGTTTTAAGGGCATCCATTCGGTATTCTAAACCCTCAATAGAAAAAACATTAAAATCAGTATCTGTAAAACCACTAAAAGACAATGTTTAAACCTCCTTTATTTAAAACATTTTACCATATTCATTCATAAACAAGAAGGAAGAGGATTAACCACTGAGAAAGATGATAGGGTAGCCTATGAAAAATGAAAATTTAATAGGCAAATGTGCAAATTAGTTGCAAGATTAGTATTTTCCACATAATATAATATTACAAATAGACAGATAATTAGAAAAAGACTCAATAATTATTTTGGAAGGGGTGTACTGTCAATGAAACAAGTGATGAATTCAATTAAAACAAAAGCGATTGAGAAGGAAAGAAAGGCTATTTTAAGGTTGGAAATGGATTATGAATTGGCAGTGTTATTTGAGGCAATGGGAGAAAAGAATGAAACGAAGAAAAGCAAAAGTAAAGAAAAACTTGAAAAAATCAGACAGGAACTTCTTACTTTAAAAGCGTTGTAAATTTTTAGTTGTAAATTCTTAAAGGAGAAAAAATAAAACATGCTTACAAAAGGTAATACTTAGAAACGAACTCTCGCAAATAGAAAGAGTTCGTTTTTTATGTTTAGAGGAGAAAGTGGTTTATAAGGAATAAATAGTTTAAAATATCCATATACAAAAAATGCTAAAATTTTATTAGGTGTTGGAGGTTAGGAATGACAAATTGGGTTGATATAGATAAAAAAGCAAAAGCTTGGCTGAAAGACGCAGGTCTTATGATTAAGAAATCCTTTTCAAAGACATTGGAGATTCAAACAAAATCGAATCAAAATGATTTGGTAACTGAAATCGATCGGAAAACGGAACAGTTTTTTATAGAGAAAATACGTGAAGCATATCCAGAACATAAAATCTTAGGTGAAGAAGGATTAGGCGATCAGATCACATCTACAGATGGTATTGTTTGGATGGTTGATCCAATCGATGGAACGATGAATTTTGTGCATATGCAAAGAAATTTCGCGATATCAATCGGAATTTATGAAAATGGGATCGGAAAAATTGGGTTAGTTTATGATGTTGTGCATGATGAATTATATCATTGTCTAAAAGGGAACGGGGTTTATATGAATGATACTGCCTTAAAACCGTTAGAGACAGCGAAAGTCTCAACAGCTATCATCGGCTTAAATCCTACATGGGTAACAGAGAATAAAAGAATTGATCCTCGGGTACTAGGACCGCTTATTAAAGACTCCCGTGGAACGAGGAATTACGGTTGTGCATCACTTGAAATAGCCAATGTTGCTGCAGGTAGGTTAGATGCTTATATTTCACTTCGTTTGTCACCATGGGATTATGCAGCAGGAAAAATCATGGTCGAGGAACTTGGTGGGATTGTCACTGATTTAAGAGGTGAACCTTTAAATTTATTAGATCAAACATCCGTCTTTATCTCAAAACAGGGTATCCATAAAGAAGTGATGGAGAATTATTTACACAATGGAAATTGGTAATGAGTACATGACAGATTAGCGAATTAAAAAAAATCCGTTCTAATTAGACCGAAAGAGACTGTTTTAAACAGTCTCTTTCGCATTTATCTTTTTCTTTTTTGAAAATCCTAATCCCATAATGAACACTAATAATAGGATGCTTGCTATGACCCCAATAAAACTCTCCATCGCAATGAAAATTCCTATTCCCAAAAAGGATATAGTAGCGAATACGGCTAATAATAAAAAGAATGGATTCACTTTTTTCAAACGTATACACTCCCTGTTTTAAAAACTGTTTTTTCAAAGATTTCAAAATGATAAGAAATCCTTATTCTTATTTTACAAAAAAAAAATTTAAGTTTCCACTTTAAGTGTGATATAATATCTCAGTTAAGTCTCAGGCAACAGTAATCGTTCATTTGATTCCTGATTATATAATGTTTCACCTTAAAAAAGGTAGGAGGAAATTTACTTTGAAATTGAGAGAAGATATTCGAAATATTGCCATTATTGCCCACGTTGACCATGGAAAAACAACAATGGTTGACCAATTATTAAAACAAGCTGGTACATTCCGTTCAAATGAACATATAGAAGAACGGGCTATGGATTCAGGTGATATTGAAAGAGAACGTGGAATTACTATTTTAGCTAAAAACACGGCTATTCAGTATAAAGATAAAAAAATTAACATTCTAGATACTCCGGGACATGCTGACTTTGGTGGTGAAGTTGAGCGTATTATGAAAATGGTTGACGGTGTTTTGTTAATTGTTGATGCTTATGAAGGGTGTATGCCGCAAACACGATTTGTATTAAAAAAAGCACTAGAACAAAATTTAACACCGATTGTCGTTGTTAACAAAATTGACCGTGATTTTGCTCGTCCTGCTGAAGTAGTAGATGAAGTAATTGATCTTTTCATTGAACTTGATGCAAATGAAGAGCAACTTGATTTTCCAGTTGTTTATGCTTCAGGTATTAATGGAACAGCAAGTGTTGATCCAGAAAAACAAGATGAAAATATGCAGGTACTGTATGATATGATCCTTGAAAAGATTCCTGCTCCTGTTGATAATCGAGAAGAACCACTTCAGTTCCAAGTTGCTTTATTAGATTATAGTGAATTTGTAGGGAGAATTGGGATTGGACGTGTTTTCCGTGGTTCCATCAAAGTAGGTCAACAAGTAGCTTTAATGAAATTGGATGGATCAGTTAAGCAATTTAGAGTCTCAAAATTAATGGGATTCTTTGGGTTAAAACGATTGGAAATTCAAGAGGCCTATCCTGGAGATTTAATAGCAGTTTCAGGTATGGAGGACATTAATGTTGGAGAAACAGTGTGTCCAATTGAAAATCAAGATGCTTTACCAGTTTTACGAATTGATGAACCAACTCTTCAAATGGAATTTGTTGTTAATAACAGTCCATTTGCTGGTCGTGAAGGGAAGTATGTTACTTCAAGAAAGATTGAAGAAAGATTACGTGAACAGCTTCATACAGATGTCTCTTTACGTGTTGATAATACAGATTCTCCTGACGCTTGGATTGTTTCAGGACGTGGAGAACTGCATTTATCGATTTTGATTGAAAATATGCGTCGTGAAGGATTCGAACTTCAAGTGTCAAAACCAGAAGTTATTGTTAGGGTCATCGACGGCGTTCGTTCGGAACCAGTTGAACGTGTTCAAATTGATGTTCCTGAAGAGCATACAGGCTCAGTCATGGAGTCAATGGGTGCAGCGTAAAGGTGAATTATTAGATATGATTAATAATGGTAATGGGCAAGTTCGTTTGATTTTTAATGTACCAGCAAGAGGTTTAATTGGTTACACAACCGAATTCTTAACCTTAACTCGTGGTTATGGAATTATGAACCATACATTTGATAGCTATCAACCAATGCAACAAGGACAGGTTGGGGGAAGACGTCAAGGGGTACTTGTTTCAATGGAAAATGGTAAAGCAACAACTTATGGAATTATGGGAGTAGAAGATCGTGGTGTTATTTTTGTAGAACCAGGTACAGAGATATACGAAGGTATGATTGTTGGGGAGCATAGCCGTGAAAATGATCTATCTGTAAATATTACAAAAATGAAGCAACAGACAAATGTTCGTTCAGCGACAAAAGATCAAACCAATACGATTAAAAAGCCGCGTATTTTAACATTAGAAGAATCACTGGAATATTTAAATGAAGATGAATATTGTGAAGTGACTCCAGAATCTATTCGTTTACGTAAAAAAATTCTTAATAAAAGTGAGCGTGAAAAATCAGCTAAAAAGAAAAAATCTTCAGAGGTTGAAGCTTAAGATGATGAAAGGAAGGCGTTTAAAAGCCTTCCTTTTTTAATTCCTTTTTTAAATATTTGAAATAGTCCGTTATTCCATAGTATAGTAGACTTACTAATTGATTTTATTAGGAGGTTTAGGTGGGGATGGATATATCAGATCGTCTTTCCTTTTTCGCAGCACTTTATAAGGTTGATGTTAATTCTGATTTAGGTATGTGGTTATTATATATAACGATATTAATATTAAGTATTGTTGTATTTAAATTAGGCTTTTCGCAAAAACTTCCCATCCTTAAATCGGTCATTATTTATGTATTCTTAATTTTTGGATGTACATTCTTAAGTTTTTTAGGGATTTTCCTTCCAATTACAGAAGGACTATTAGTAGCTGTGCTTATATTGGTTATTTATAAAGTTCGACTCTACAGACATAAAAAGACGATAGCGAATATTAGGAGAGGTGGGCAATGAAATCGGTTCAAGATAGTCTTTATAATTGGTTAACCATTAAAGTGGTAAGTGATGCAAGACCAGAAGATATTGCTGCTACAGAGACAGAAGAAATGTTTCTAAGTATTTTAAAAGAGGAACATGGGATTACAGATCTTATGATTAATAAAGAAGAGGAATTTTATTATCTTTCCTATTGTTTAAAAGATGAGTCCAAAACCACTCGTTTTCCGAGGGAATTGGTTGAGGGGATGTTAGAACAAATAAATGAAAGTCCTGATCGATATAAAAATTACCCGCAATAATAGAAGAGACCCTAAAGTACTTTAGTTTACTCCACTTTAGGGTCGAACAGGGGATAATCTAATTGGTCTTGATTAATTCCAATCGTCTGTTTGCTTTTTGCTTCTATATAGATGAAAGTTACCAGTTGCTATTCTCTGTTCCGTTTTTTCGGTAATTCGGTCTGTACAGCTTTTGCACATATACGTATAAATCGGTCTATTCCGCAGACGTTTTGCTTGAAAACAGTCATCTTTAATATTTTCTATTTTATCGCAAATTACACATTTTACTCGCATTATTTTCACCTCAGGTGGAATTCAATCATTTCATATTCATGATTGTTTTGTGATTGATTTTGATTGTATGGCCTTTTTGTTACATAATTAAACTTTTATTTGGTATTATTTCTATTATATAATATCTTTTTATTTGTTTCGAATTTTTTATGAATCTACTATCATTGTTACACGCATAACATTGAAAGTAGCTTGCTTTCATTATATGATGATAGTGAAAAGGAGGGTTTTTTGATGGCAAACCAAGTTGAACCTGAGTTAACAAAACCATTATTTGATTCATTACAAGAAGAACGATTTGCGCTTCTATCTACCATCGATTTTGAAACAGGAGGCCCAAATGTTAGTGCTATTTCCTGGTTGTTGGCAAAAGATAAGCATACGATCCTTTTTGCAGTGGATAATCGCTCCCGGATTGTTAAAAATATTCAAAGCAATCAGGCAGTTGTCATTAATGTCATGGCGCTTGAATCTACATACTCGATAAGTGGTGATGCTTCCATTAAGGAGGACAAAATAGAGGATATACCATTAAAGCTCTCTCTTATTCAAATAGATGTAAAAGAAGTTAGAGATGTCATGTTTTATGGATCAAAAATATCCACCTTGCCAGAGTATGATAAAACGTATGACCTTGAGGCTGCAAAAAGATTAGATAATCAAGTAATGCTGGCGATGAAAAAAGCTTAGTCCATAATGACTAAGCTTTTTGTCGATTGATATCATTATTTATGATGATTTGATTGTTCTTGTTGTGTTTTTTCTAAATCTTGTTTTTCATTGGAATTCAGTGTCTTTTTTGGATCATCTACTGATTTTGTTTGTACTGGATCTTTGATATCAGCTGGAACTTCTGGAATGACACGACCTGCAATATCTGCTAATTCATTCATGATTCCTTCTATTGGTTCGCCTCTCTGGATATCTTCCCCTATTTCTTTTAGTCGGGCATTGATATCAGGGTCGGCAATGACAATTGCTCTAGCGCCATGGGGGTCATTTTTTAAACTTTCTGCAACGGAGTATTTAATGGATCCTACTTCAGAACGGTCCAAATCTTGATTAACATCGATTCCAACTAGGGCGAATCTTCCTAAAACAACGGCTGTAGCATCGTTCACTTTTGGAATACTAGTTGCTAAATCCGCTAAATGTTTTGAAATTTGTTGTCCTGTTTGTTTGTCTACGTTTTGTATCGTACTGTTTTTCACATTAACGATATTGTTTTGGTTCTGAGCTACATCATCATCACGATTGTTACAACCAAATAGTAAAAATAGGCTAATGATGAGAACAAGATATACTTTCACATTAAACATCTCCTTAAATTTCATCCGCTTTTTGAAGTTGAAAGTTCAAGTTTCATTAAAAGATTGAAATCATTATTAGATATTGTGCGATTTACCTTCTATCTTTATGCAAAAAAACATATATTTTACCAAAGTTCAAACTTCTATGTATATACAAGAGTGAAGGGATGTGAAATCCTGAAAAGAAACAGTATCTTAACAAAAGGCTCTGATGGAGACAATAGTGCAACTCTGCGTAAAGGATGACAGTGTGATGTAAAGAGGATATTCTGAAAATCCATTAAAAAAATAGACACGCTATTTATCCTGATAAAAAAAGAAAACGCATAACAGCAAATAAAACACATAGGAGCAGGAGGCATCAGTTTGAGTAAAATATACGTGTTAGATACGAATGTGTTATTACAGGATCCATTTTCGATTTATTCTTTTGAGGATAATGATGTTATTATTCCAGCAGTTGTACTTGAAGAAATTGATTCTAAAAAAAGATACATGGACGAAATAGGTAGAAATGCAAGACAAGTCGCAAGAATGATAGATGGAATGAGAAAAACAGGACGATTGCATGAAGGGATTCCTCTTGAAAATAGAGGGAATATTCGCATTGAATTAAATCATCGTTCATTTCACCAATTACAAGAAATTTTTATTGAAAAAACAAACGATAATCGTATTTTAGCGGTAGCCAAAAATTTATCTTTAGAAGAAGAGACAAAAGAAAATGGAAAGCAAGTCATTCTTGTCAGCAAAGATGCTCTTGTAAGAGTAAAAGCTGATGCAATCGGATTATTATCGGAGGATTTTCTTAGCGATCGGGTGATTGAAAATGATCACATTTATACTGGGTTTTTAAATATATTTATTAGTACGGAGTTACTAAACGATTTTTATGAAAAAGGTGAATTGTTATTAACGGATATTGCGAATCATCCTTTTTACCCAAACCAATTTGTTGTATTAAAAGATGCTCTCGGTTCTTCGTCATCAGCAATAGGTGTGGTTGATCAGCAAACATATAAAATTAAAAAGTTAGTCTTTGATCATGAACATTTATGGGGGATTAAACCTCGAAATGTTCAGCAAACCATGGCTGTTGAATTGTTGCTCCGAAGCGACATTCCATTGATAACATTAATTGGAAAAGCAGGTACAGGTAAAACTCTTCTCGCCTTGGCTGCTGGATTAATGCAAACAGAGGATTTAGGAGACTACAAAAAGTTACTTGTGGCAAGACCGATTGTACCGGTTGGAAAAGATCTAGGATATCTACCAGGTGAAAAGCAAGAAAAACTTCGTCCTTGGATGCAACCCATTTTTGATAATCTAGAGTATTTATTTAATACAAAAAAGCCTGGTGAACTAGAAGCTATTTTAGCTGGTATGGGATCTATTGAAGTAGAAGCGCTAACCTATATACGAGGCAGGAGTATACCTGATCAGTATATCATTATTGACGAAGCACAAAATCTTACTAAGCATGAAGTCAAGACGATATTGACTAGAGTAGGGGAAGGAAGCAAAATTGTATTAATGGGAGACCCTGATCAAATTGATCATCCTTATTTAGATGCTTATAATAACGGCCTTACATACGTGGTCGAGAAGTTTAAAGATCAAACCATTGCTGGACATGTTAAATTAGTAAAAGGTGAAAGATCTGGGCTTGCTCAACTCGCAGCCGATTTACTGTAGAAGGTGAAATGAAAAGGAGAGAAAACAAATATTTTCTCTCCTTTTTAAAGGCAATTTTCTTCATTCTTATTCAATTCTAAAGGATCTAATATTTCTTATTGGCTCTTCTTTTTTGCCGTCTTTAAAATAGAGATGAATCGGACCATCTTCTTTCAATGGCTTCCCATTGTTAGAGAAACAGATGATCATATCTCTCCTTTTTTCAATCGCAAAAGGAAATTCTTCGTTGATTGTTTCAATCACAATCGTATTTGCCTCATCTAGAGGCTCTGAATTTTTTAAAAAAGGTTCAAAGGGGATTCCGAAAGTTCCTGTAAGTAATGCTTCTTTGATAAATTTCTTCTTAGTGGTGACATTTTGAGTCACGTTTGCCCCTTCAATGATTTCGCGATCCCAATGTTTGGAAATAGACTTTGTATAATCTTCTAATTCATCTTCATGTTTCGTTTGTTGTTCAAAAAATGAATCTAAATCTGCTTTTCGATCATCAAAGATCCACACACTTGGATCTAATGTAATTTTATATTTTACCTTACCTTTAATATCAACTATATTCTCCATTCTTTCCTCCCTACTAAATGTACGCCTATATCAAGAAAAGTTTCATTATTTGAATTATTGTCATTATTATACCGAAAGATATCATGACTGTCATGAAAAAGAGTATTGTGAATGAATCTGATGTATTTCTTGCATTTTTTATCTATTAAGTATAGAATTTATTAGATAAGATATTTGCTCGGATATGGAGGGGACCATATTGGCTTCTGAAATAACTCTTGATTATAAAGAAAGAGCAACTTCATTATTAAAGGCTGATGCAGAAAAAATACTTCAACTTATTAAAGTGCAAATGGATAATTTGACAATGCCACAATGTCCACTATATGAAGATGTTTTAGATACGCAGATGTTTGGGCTTTCTCGCGAAATTGATTTTGCTGTGCGATTAGGGCTTTTAGGTGAAGTTGAAGGAAAAAAGCTTTTAAATGATCTAGAAAAGGAATTATTGCTTTTACACCAATCTGTTATTAACAAATAACATGAAAACTCAAACAATGAGAGGCTTTGTTTGAGTTTTTTTATCTATGATATCGATTATATCCTATAGTCAAGCTAAATTTGATATTGCGAGAGTTTCTATAAACTAGTATGATATAAAAAATGCTTCTCACTTTTTAGCTTCTCTCTTTTAGTAGGTTGATTAAAAGTATAATAGAATATATACATACGACAGTAATATAGATGAGGGAAGAGGTTGGATGTTTAAAAAAATATTAAAGTCTTATGATTATTCAATAGTAATTGTACTCGCCCTGTTAATTATTTTCGGACTGATTATGGTTTATAGTGCAAGTATGGTTTCAAGTGTACAGCGATATGGATTTGAGAGCGACTATTTTTATCAAAAGCAAAAGATTAACATTTTACTCTCTACTGTTTTTTTTATTGTAGTTGCATTAGTTCCTTATAAAATTCTACAGAACAATAAAATTCTAATCCCAATGGTCGGCATATCCCTATTAGGTTTGGCTGGGTTATTCGTTTTTGGACATGTAGCAGGAAATGCACAGAGTTGGTTTAAAATTGGGGCATCAAGTTTACAACCCTCAGAATTTGTGAAATTATGTGTTATTATATACTTATCTGCCGTTTATGCGAAAAAACAAACCTATATTAATGAATTTAATAAAGGAGTTGTACCTCCACTAGCTTATTTAGTATTAGTGCTATTATTGGTTGCAATCCAACCAGATATAGGAACTGCAGCGATTATCTTACTCATTGCAAGTACGATTGTTTTTTCTTCTGGAATGAGTTATCGAAATATTTTTAAGTTAGGTGGTATAGGCTTAGCTTTAGCCATTCCATTTATTCTAATAACAGCAAATAAATTGTTTTCTGATGTTAGAATGGGTCGGATATTAGCATTTCAGGATCCTTTTGTTGATGAACAAGGGTATGGATGGCAATTAGCAAATTCCTACATTGCCTTAGGTACTGGTGGAATTAAAGGGTTAGGACTTGGACAAAGTGTTCAGAAGTTAGGTTATCTACCTGAATCGCACACTGATTTTATTATGGCTGTGATTGCTGAGGAATTAGGAATATTTGGCGTTGTATTTGTGTTACTATGTCTAGGTTATATTGTTTTAAAAGGTATTTACATTGGCATGAAATGTAACGATGCCTTTGGAAGTTTGATGGCGATAGGGATTTCTTCTATGGTTGGAATCCAATCCTTTATTAACCTAGGAGGAATATCTGGTGTTATTCCATTAACAGGTGTTCCTTTACCATTTGTCAGTTATGGTGGATCCTCATTATTACAGTTGTCGATTTCAATGGGGATTTTAGTAAATATTTCTATGTTTGTAAATTACGAGAAAAACTATAAAGGAAAAGAAACAAAAAACAGGCCAGAACCTGCAAAACCATTCGTGAGAAAAAGATATTCCTTTCGTAAATAGGCGTAGGGATTTATTCCCTCGCTTTTTAATATAAGTTTCATTAATGCATTTATAACCTTCACAGAGTTAACAATATATAGGGATATTCCTTTTTATATAATGACAGTGAGAAAAAATGAAAGTTAATGAGACCAAAATATATAGTATAGATGAGGTGTTTTATGTGAACAGACGCATCAACAAAGTATTAGTAGCAAATCGCGGCGAAATTGCCATTAGGGTTTTTAGAGCTTGTAATGAGTTGAGTATTCGCACTGTTGCAATTTATTCAAAAGAAGATTCAAGTTCCTTACATCGATATAAAGCTGATGAAGCATATCTAGTTGGTGAAGGTAAAAAGCCAATTGATGCTTATTTAGATATCGATAGTATTATCGAGATTGCCAAAAATAGTGATGTAGATGCAATACATCCTGGGTATGGTTTTCTATCGGAGAATATTCACTTTGCTAGAAGATGTGAAGAAGAAGGAATTATTTTTATTGGACCTAAATCCGAACATTTAGATATGTTTGGTGATAAAGTAAAAGCAAGAGAACAGGCTATTAAAGCAAATATTCCTGTCATTCCTGGTACTGATGGTCCTATTCAAGGCTTAAAAGATGTAGAAGATTTCGGTAAGCAACATGGCTATCCAATTATTATTAAAGCATCACTAGGTGGTGGCGGTCGTGGAATGAGAATTGTTCATGATGCCAGTGAAGTATCGGAAAGCTATGATCGAGCAAAATCAGAGGCTAAAGCAGCTTTTGGTAGTGATGAAGTCTATGTTGAGAAATATATTAATAAACCAAAACATATTGAAGTACAGATTTTTGGTGATTCTCATGGAAACATTGTCCACCTTTATGAAAGAGATTGTTCAATACAACGTCGACATCAAAAAGTGGTTGAAATTGCACCAAGTGTTTCTTTATCGCTAGAATTAAGAATGAGCATTTGTGAAGCTGCTGTTAAATTGATGAAGAATGTTAATTACTTAAATGCTGGAACAGTTGAATTTCTTGTTTCAGGAGATTCATTCTATTTCATTGAAGTAAATCCTCGTGTTCAAGTAGAACATACGATTACTGAAATGATTACAGGTATTGACATTGTACAAACACAGATTCTTATTGCAGAAGGTCATCGAATTATATGGAAAAGAAATTGATATTCCACACCAAGAAGATATTCGTACAAGTGGTTATGCAATTCAGTCCCGTGTAACAACAGAAGATCCATTAAATAACTTTATGCCTGATACAGGTAGAATTAATGCCTACCGTTCTGGTGGTGGCTTTGGAGTACGTTTAGATGCAGGTAATGCTTTCCAAGGTTCGGTTATTACATCGTTTTATGATTCATTACTTGTGAAAGTTACTACACATGCCCATACATTTGAACAAGCATCTTCAAAAATGGAACGTAATCTACAAGAATTCCGTATTCGCGGTATTAAAACAAATATTCCATTTTTAATCAATGTGATTAAAAATGAAAAATTCCGTAATGGGGACTATGATACATCGTTCATTGATGAAACACCAGAACTCTTTATTTTCCCGAAACGAAAAGACCGTGGAACAAAAATGTTAAATTATATCGGGAATGTTTCTATTAATGGATTCCCTGGTATTGAAAAAAGAAAAAGACCTGTATTTGATAAACCTAGAATTCCACATAGTCCCAGCTAATGTAGAATTGAAAAAGGGTACAAAACAAATATTAGATGAACAAGGAGCAGATGGTCTTGTTCAATGGGTTAAAAATCAAAATCAAGTATTATTAACAGATACAACTTTCCGTGATGCTCATCAATCATTACTTGCAACAAGGGTTAGAACAAATGATTTTAAACAAATTGCAGAACCAACTGCAAAAATATTACCAGATTTATTTTCTCTTGAAATGTGGGGAGGAGCAACATTTGATGTTGCCTACCGTTTCTTAAAAGAAGATCCTTGGAATCGTTTATTAACTTTAAGAAAGCAAATTCCAAATGTTATGTTCCAAATGCTTTTAAGATCTGCAAATGCAGTCGGTTATAAAAACTATCCAGATAATGTGATACGTGAATTTGTTGAAAAATCTGCTCATGCAGGTATTGATGTATTCCGTATTTTTGATAGCTTAAACTGGGTAAAAGGAATGGAAGTAGCGATTGATGCGGTAAGACAATCAGGTAAAATTGCAGAAGCAGCTGTTTGTTACACTGGGGATATTTCTGATCCAACAAGAACGAAGTATGATATTAATTATTATAAAAATATTGCTAAAGAGCTTGAATCACAAGGTGCACATATTCTTGGTATTAAGGATATGGCAGGGCTATTAAAACCGGAATCAGCTTATCGCTTGATTTCTGAGTTGAAAGAAACAGTCAATATTCCAATTCATCTTCACACACATGATACAAGTGGAAATGGTATTTACACATATGCAAAAGCAATTGAAGCGGGAGTTGATATTGTCGATGTAGCTGTTAGCTCAATGGCAGGATTAACTTCTCAACCAAGTGCAAACTCTTTATATTATGCACTTAAAGGTACTGAACGTCAGCCATCTGTAAATATTGATGGTTTAGAAAAACTTTCCCATTATTGGGAAGATGTTCGTAAATACTATCAAGACTTTGAGTCTGGTATGGTAGCACCACATACAGAGGTTTATCAACATGAAATGCCTGGTGGTCAATATAGTAATTTACAACAACAAGCAAAAGCAGTTGGTCTTGGTGATGAATGGGATAAAGTAAAAGAAATGTATGCAAGAGTAAACCAAATGTTTGGTGACATTGTTAAAGTTACTCCATCTTCTAAAGTTGTTGGTGATATGGCTCTATTTATGGTTCAAAATAATTTAACGGAAGAAGATGTGTTAACGAAGGGACATAGTATTGATTTCCCTGATTCTGTTGTTGAATTATTAATGGGGTATTTAGGACAACCACAAGGTGGCTGGCCTAGAAGAATTACAAAAAGTGATCTTGAAAGGAAAAGAGCCAATTACAGTTCGACCTGGAGAGTTGCTTGAAGCAGTTGATTTTGATGCCTTAAGAGCTGAACTGTATCAAGAATTGGGTAGAGAAGTAACTGATTTTGAAGTATTGGCATATGCTTTATATCCTAAAGTATTTTTAGAATATAACAAGACTGTACAACAATTTGGTGATGTTTCTGTCTTGGATACTCCAACATTCTTCTATGGAATGCGACTTGGTGAAGAAATTGAAGTCGAAATTGAAACAGGTAAAACATTAATTGTGAAGCTTATTTCGGTTGGACAACCACAAGCAGATGGAAATCGAATTGTTTACTTTGAATTAAATGGACAACCTCGTGAAGTTTTAATTAAGGATGAAAGTGTTAAAGCGACGGTTCAGGCAAAAGTAAAAGGTGATCCTAAAAATCCTAATCATATTTCAGCAACAATGCCTGGTACGGTAGTGAAGCTTGTTGTGGAAAAAGGTGAAAAGGTAGAAAAAGGCGATCACTTAGTTATTACAGAAGCGATGAAAATGGAAACGACTGTTCAAGCTCCATTCTCGGGAGTTGTGAAAGATATCTATGTTCAGAATGGTGAAGCGATCCAAACCGGTGATCTACTAATTGAATTAGAAAAGTAAAATCAAAAAAGAGATACAGTTATCCGCTGTATCTCTTTTTGATTTATACTTTATTGAATAGTCGTTGTAGTATCGATACTAGAATTTGTAGGTTGCTGCATGTTTGATTGTTTCGTACTTCGATAGCATAATAATAGAAAATAGCTCAATAAACCAAATAAACATGAAATAAAAAAGGCGTGTGATAAGGCGACAAAGAGGTTTCCTCTTAAAAAGATGATAAAGGCACCGGCAATAACCTGTAAAGAAACTAAAGCAAAGGCAATGACCCAGCCCCAATAGATTACCTTTTCATGTCGATAATGTTTTATGGCTAAATAAAAGATATATCCAATCCAAATAAAGATGATTCCTGCAGCCGCCCTGTGTCCCATTTGAACCCATTCATGCATGTTCGTGGGTAATGAGAATTGTCCATTATGGCAAAGCGGCCAATCCCCACAAACAAGACTTGCATTCACATGGCGTACAAGTGCTCCTGTATAAACGACAATAAAACTATAAATCGTGACACCGATGATATGTTTCTTCATCCGTTTATCAAGAACTAATTTCTCTGCCTCAAATCGTTTATCCACCTCAAAAATTAGCAGTGTTAGTAGAAAGACAGTTGAAAACGAAATGAGTGAAATACCAAAATGAAGTGCTAGAACAAAATCTGATTGCCCCCATTTGACAGCCGCGGCCCCGATTAAGGCTTGTAAAACGAGAAAGAAAATCGAGTTAAATGCTAAAAACTTTGTCTCTCGGATATGTCCAATCGAACGCCATGCCCAGACTGATAAGATCACTACTAATATTCCAACGGTACCTGACACAACTCGATGTGACAATTCGATTACTAACTCAGACGAAATTTCATCTGGAATGAGTTGTCCCTCGCAAAGTGGCCAAGATCGCCCACATCCCATACCCGAATCTGTTTTTGTTACAAGTGCACCACCTAATAGAATCAATAGCATACCAATGGTTGTAAATATAGATAACCACTTTAGAGAGCGACTCAAAACCATTCACCTACTTAAAATTTAGTTTATCATTACTATCGTAATACATGAATGCATTTTATAAAAGTAATATACGAAATAGTGATATAATTTGATTATAACGAATTTTCTATCCATTTAAAAACAATTTTGATGTATAATATAAATAATCTGTTTAAATATTCAGTATTAATAAGGTGAAAAGGTTGAAAGTTAATCCGGAGTTTGTTAGAAATATAGTAGATAGTCATAATAATTAGATTTTTCTTAAAATTATTTTTTCTTTATTATGGCACGAAAGCAACATATAAATAAGTAAAATAACTTCTGAGTCACATGTTTTTCATAATAATTTCGTAAAAAGTTCACAAAAACCGTCAAAAATGTGATTTAATATACTGAAGAGACTATCAATTCTTAATTTGCTATTAATATTTTCACGTCTAAAATAGAAAAAATGTGATAATATTGGATGCATGTTTAAGTGACCCAATGCTAATTTCTCTCATTTTTGTGAAGGAGGAAGATAATGTCTAGTCCAAGGTCTATTACACAAGGCAATGAAAACATCAAAACAGAGCTACCCCAAACTACTGTTTGGAAAGATTTTCTTGCACTTATAAAAATTGGTATTGTCAATTCTAATTTAATCACAACATTTACTGGAATATGGCTTGCTATTTATGTAACAAATAAGAGCTTTTTCGAACATCTAGATATATTGTTTTTCACTTTAATCGGTTCTGCCTTTATTATGGCTGGTTCCTGTAGTCTAAATAATTATATTGATCGTGATATTGATCATTTAATGGAAAGGACAAAGGGGCGACCAACTGTAACGGGGAAAATGAACCCATCTAAAGTAGCGATTATGGGATTCCTTTTTATTATGATTGGTCTATTCTTTTTGGCATTAACTACTCTTACGGCAACAATCATCGGAATAATTGGAGTGCTTAGTTATGTTGTCATTTACTCGATGTGGTCAAAAAGACAATATGTTTCTAATACAATTGTTGGTAGTATATCTGGAGCTGTTCCGCCACTTATTGGATGGGCAGCAGTTGATCCTAATTTAGATATCATGGCCTGGATGCTTTTCTTGATTATGTTTGCTTGGCAGCCACCACATTTTTATGCATTAGCCATGAGAAGAGTTGAGGAGTATCGTACTGCTAAAATACCAATGTTACCAGTCGTGAAAGGGTTTGCGACAACGAAAAGGCATATATTTTTTTGGATTATTTGTTTGATGCCATTGCCATTTTTTATGAATGAATTAGGGATTTCTTTTATCGTTTTAGCAACCATTCTTAATATAGGGTGGATTGTCATGGGAATATATGGAAGTAAATTCAAAGATGATATCAAATGGGCTAAACTGATGTTTGTATATTCATTACAATATTTAACGATCATGTTTGTCTCAATGGTCATTTTTACACTTATATAATGAAGATTAAATGGATTCATCCTAAAATTTGCTCTATTACTGTTATCAACTGGAGTTCACATCAAATAAGGGCGTCACTCATATGAATAAAGGAGTGGCGTTTTGCTTGGATTTTGTAGGAAATCCTTTCCTGTTTTATTAAGATAGATAGAGCAGAAAGGATTTATCTATAGAAATTATTTACAAAATATTAAAAATTTTTAGAGAAAGAGGGGTATGAATACAATATGAAGAGACTATCGCAGTGGCGTCTTTTTCCACTACTAGTGGTACTAGCGTTTGTTCTCTCTGGTTGTGGTGAACCACATTTATCTACTTTGCAGCCAGCTGGGGAAGTTGCTAAACAACAGTATGATTTAATGCTGTTAAGTACTGCTATTATGGTAGGAGTTATTCTAGTAGTAGTTGTCATTTTCTTATACGTCATTTTTAAATTCAGAAGAAAGGATGACAAAATTCCAAAACAAGTAGAAGGGAATCATAAGCTTGAAATTATTTGGACTGCAATACCAATTCTATTATTAATAATCCTTGCGGTTCCGACTGTAGCTTCGACTTTTGACTTGGGTAATACAGAGGAAATGGATAGGGAGGGTACTGATGCAGTCATCGTTAATGTTCGGGCAAATCTTTATTGGTGGGAATTCGAATATCCAAATGAAAAAATTGTTACCAGTCAAGAGTTAGTTGTACCAACAGATGAGAAAATCTACTTTAATTTAAAAGCATCAGACGTCAAGCATTCATTTTGGGTACCATCTGCTGGTGGGAAGCTGGATACGAATACAGATAATGTAAATAAATTCTGGCTTGAGTTTGATAGTAAAAAAGCTGAAGAGGCTGGAAATATTTTTTATGGTAAATGTGCCGAACTTTGTGGACCTTCCCATGCATTAATGGATTTTAAGGTGAAAGCGGTCTCGAGAGACGAGTATGATAATTGGATTGCAGATATGCAAACTGTTACAGAGCCAAAACAAGCTACAACCGCTTCTGCACAGCAAGGTCAAGAAATCTATAATAGTAGCTGTATTGGCTGTCATGCTGTGACACCATCAAATGCAACACCTGAAGCTGCAAGGCTAGCACCAAACTTAGGGAATTTTGGAGAGCGCGATACAATTGCTGGTATATTAGAACATAATGAAGAAAATTTAAAGAAATGGATTCAAGATCCTGAAGCGATTAAACCTGGCAATAAAATGACTGGAACTTATGGGAAATTATCTGATGAAGAATTAGATGCATTAACAGAATACTTAATGGGATTAAAAACTCAAGAATAATTGGAATATTTCGTAAAGGGGAGGTATATTTGTGAGTACCTATGCGGAGAAAAAAGGGTTTGGAGCATTTATGTGGGACTATTTAACAACAGTTGACCATAAAAAGATAGCTCACCTTTATTTTATAGCAGGTGCACTGTTTTTTGTTATTGGTGGGATAGAAGCCATGATGATACGAATTCAACTTCTTGAACCAAATAGCGATTTTGTCAGTGCAGGATTATTTAATGAACTCATCACGATGCATGGAACAACGATGATTTTTTTAGCAGCTACGCCTTTGTTATTTGCTTTTATGAATGCGATTATGCCATTGCAAATTGGAGCGCGTGATGTTGCTTATCCATTTTTAAATTCGTTGGGCTTTTGGTTATTTCTTTTTGGGGGAATCTTTTTAAACCTGTCATGGTTTTTAGGAGGAGCACCTGATGCAGGTTGGACTTCATATGCTTCATTATCCTTAGAGTCGCCTGGACATGGAATCGATTTTTATACACTTGGATTGCAGATAGCTGGTTTTGGAACCTTAATATCTGGGATTAATTTTCTAGTCACGATCATTAATATGCGAGCACCAGGTATGACATTTATGCGTATGCCATTGTTTACTTGGACTACATTTATCGCATCAACTTTAATCCTATTTGCTTTTACACCGCTTGCAATTGGATTGTTTTTATTAACATTTGACCGTCTCTTTGGAGCAAATTTCTTCAACGTAGCAGGTGGCGGTAATACAATTATCTATGAACATATCTTCTGGATATTTGGTCACCCTGAAGTATATATTTTAATATTGCCTGCGTTTGGAATTTTCTCTGAAATTTTTTCAACCTTCTCAAGAAAAAGATTATTCGGATATTCATCTATGGTCTTTGCAACGATGTTAATTGGATTTTTTGGATTTATGGTATGGGCGCACCATATGTTTACAACAGGGCTTGGTTCTGTTGCGAATGCAATTTTTGCGGTTGCAACGATGGCGATTGCCGTTCCAACAGGTATAAAAATATTCAACTGGTTATTTACGATGTGGGGAGGAAGCATTAAATTTACAACACCTATGCTTTATGCAATTGCTTTTATTCCATCATTCGTAATGGGTGGAGTAACGGGAATCATGCAAGCAGCTGCACCTGCAGATTATCAATACCATGATAGTTATTTCATTGTTGCTCATTTCCACTATGTCATTGTCGGTGGAGTCGTTTTAGCTTTACTTGCCGCAACCCATTTCTACTGGCCAAAAATGTTTGGAACGATGTTAAATGAAAAATTAGGAAAAGTGACATTTTGGTTATTTTTAATTGGTTTCCATTTAACATTCTTTATCCAACATTTCCTAGGTTTGATGGGAATGCCACGTCGTGTATTTACTTATCTTGCCTAATCAAGGATGGGATACGGGGAACATGATTAGTACAGTCGGTGCTTTTGTGATGGCCATTGCTGTAGTCATATTAGTTATAAATGTAATTATGACAATCGTTAAAAATGAAAAGGTAGGGAACGATCCATGGGAAGATGGCCGAACTCTAGAATGGGCTATTCCATCACCACCACCATTTTATAACTTTAAGCAAACACCACTTGTTCGTGGTTTAGATCCTTATTGGATTGAAAAAATGGATGGGAAGAAAAGTCTAACACCAGCTGAGCCGTTAGGTGACATTCATATGCCAAATTCATCCTTTACACCATTTATTATTTCATTAGGATTATTTATCGCAGCATTTGGAGCTATGTATCAATATGATCTGAATACAGGAGACGTTTTTGCAAATAAACCAGCAGTTGTCGTGTTTATTCTAGGATTAGTCATCACATTTGGTGCTATGGCCTTCCGTTCCGCAAAAGATGATCATGGTTACCATATTCATAAAGAAGATTTAGTTGACGATGATGATAAAGGGGTGAAGGCATAATGGAAATACAAGAAAAATTTACTGTAGAAACATGGCCTGCATCACCTGAAAGACAAACGTTGGAAGCAAAAAATAAATTTTTGGGTTTTTGGTTGTTTTTAGGTGGAGAGACTGTCCTATTTGCAACGCTTTTTGCGACATATCTTGCCTTAAAAGATAAGGTTCCTAGTCCGGAACATGCATTAGCAAAAGATTTATTTGAACTACCACTTGTTTTTGCTACAACGATGATATTATTAACAAGTTCTTTAACAAGTGTTTATGCGATGTATCATATGAAAAATTATCAATTTAAAAAAATGATGATTTGGCTAGGGATTACGGTTTTATTAGGAGGTTCGTTTTTAGCACTTGAAATTTATGAATTTAATCATTATATTCATGAATTTGGACATACATTTACAAGTAGTGCATTCGGATCAGCTTTTTATACTTTAACAGGTTTTCATGGAGCACACGTTGCTTTTGGTCTAGGTTGGATCATTACGCTTATGATACGTAATGCCAAAAGAGGACTTAACTTATACAATGCGCCTAAATTTTATGTAGCTAGTCTTTATTGGCACTTTATTGATGTCGTTTGGGTATTTATCTTTACAGTCGTTTATTTAATGGGAATGGTGGGATAATCTGATGAATAACGAAAAAATGAATTCAGTTAACCCAAATGCGAATGTTCATTACCGTCAAAGGAAAAACGCAGAAGAGATGAAGCATCAAGTGATAACATTTGCCTTAATGATTTTCCTAACACTTATTGCTTTTGTGGCGGTTGCATATGATGGGTTTAGCAGTTGGTTTACAATTCCATTTATTCTTTTGTTAGCTCTTATCCAAGTAGCTTACCAACTATATTACTTTATGCATATGAGTCATAAAGGTCATGGGATGGTTGCGCTCTTTATGTATAGTGGAATATTTGTAGCATTTCTGACTGTTTTAGCATTTGTGACGATTATTTGGTGGTAAAAGGTAAAAAAGGAAATCAGTGCAACTGATTTCCTTTTTTATCATATGGCTCATTACAAGATGGTAGAAATATGAGGTGAAAGAGATGTCTCTTGCAATATTTGGATTTAGAGCTTTATGGAGTCCATTCTTATTCATTTTTGTTCTTTTGATAACCGCTGGCTTTTTTCTTATAACAATTAAATATCGATCCTATTTTAAAAATAGTGAACCTCTTACAAAATCGCAAGCGTTCTTGTTTATCGTAGCAATGACATTGTTCTATCTTACTAAAGGCGGTCCGATTGATTTAATGGGTCATCTAATGTTTTATGCACATATGATTCAAATGGCCGTATTACTTTTTATTATCCCTCCAATATTGATCATTTCGATTCCTGATTGGATTTGGAAGAATCTATGGGCAACGACTCTTTTCAGTAGAATTTTTGGGTTTTTAAAAAAACCGCTTATTATATTAATTTTATTTAATGCGGTGTTTTCTTTATATCATCTGCCAATTATATTTGATTTTATCAAGACAAACATCATTCTACACGAATTATATACTGGTTTATTAATGTTATTAGCGTTAGGGCTGTGGTGGCCACTCGTCAATAAGATTGAAACCTATCAGAGTTTAACGGGATTAAAAAAGGTAGCGTATATCTTTGCAAGTGGTGCTTTAATTCTACCAGCATGTGCTTTAATTATTTTTAATGATCATCCCATGTATGCGACCTATTCTAATCCTGAATTATGGGCCCAATCATTAGCACTTTGTGTACCATCCTCTACATTATCATCATTGGATTTGAGTGGGCCTGAAATGTTTACTTCCATGTCTTTAATTCATGATCAGCAATTAGGTGGAGTATTAATGAAGGTAATTCAAGAAATCGTTTACGGTTTCGTTCTTTCACGTGTTTTTCTGGAGTGGTATAAAAAAGATCAACAAGAAGCTGAAAAAGCGATATATAATCCACAAATTGTTGAATAGTTAAATGTAAAAGGCCACTGTTTTAGGAGTGGCTTTATAATAGAATAAGAAAAAGTCAACTGAAATTATCACATTTATCACTCTGAAATAAGTATATTTTGTGAATAAACTTCAATATCATTGAAAAAAAGAACAACCTACTCTAGAATGAAATTAGAAAAATAGGAATATTTTAGAGAGGAATTAACGATGGAATATTCATTACCTGTATTACCAACTATTAGTACGACATTTATTATGTTAAGTGCCATCATGGTAGCAATTGGATGGGGGTTAATTAGAAAAAGGAAGATTGAAGCACACAAAAAGGTCATGATAGTGGCTGCTATATTTGCTATCATATTTTTTATCATTTATGCAAGTAGAACTATTTTTATTGGAAATACATCTTTCGGTGGACCAGATCATATCAAAATCTATTATACCATTTTCTTAGTTTTTCATATAACGTTGGCTACTGTGGGTGCTGTACTAGGAATCATCTCACTTATTACTGGTTTTAAAAATTCTTTATCTAAACATAGAAAACTTGGTCCGATCACAAGTATTGTTTGGTTTTTCACTGGGATTACTGGATTTACTTGTTTATTTACTACTTTATGTGATCTATCCTGGTGGGGACACAACATCTGTTATTAAAGCAATCTTAGGATTTTAAAAAAGGCTCAGGGGAATTTCCCTGAGCCTTTTTGATTAGATTATTTAGCTATTATAAATTGATCAATTTGTGACTTCAAGGCAGCAAGAATTTTTTCACACTCATTAACTAATGTACTTGGAAATGTCTCACCAGAACCATATTCTACACCATGTGGATAATAATGTTTTCCAAGTATTGGTGTTAATAGTTGGATTGTAGCACTATTGGAACCGACATCCCCATCAGTTGCATACCCCATAATTCGTAAGTAAAATGTTCCTTCAGCGATTTCGAATTTACGATCATAGGTTACTCTTTCATAATCCCATTGCCCAGCTCTTACAAGACTATTCTGAAGCATAAGATCATCTAATAAGTTCAAATCTGTTTTCACCGTTTCAATACCAGTGTTTTCAAATTTCACGATTGATCCCTCCTTGCAAACTTTAAAAATTATAATTATTATATTTTTTGGAATATTCAATCCTATGTTCAATAATAGTGGAAAAGCGGTAAAGTTTCAATCTATTCTGGATGAGAATTGGACATTTTGTATAATTCATCATCTATTGGTAAAGGTTATTAGTAAATAGGTTAACCCCACTTTGGTCATTTTGCCAAAAAGGAGAATAAAAACCTAGTAAAAAAATCAAGATTCATTTAGGAGGCATTGCTTGTATGAAAATAGTACGTGATATCATGACAGAAGATGTTGAATGTTGTTCATTACTCGATAATATGTATGAAGTGGCCGTAAAGATGAAAGAATTAAATGTTGGGGCCATTCCCATTGTTGATAAAGAGGAATTAGTAGGGATGATTACTGATCGTGATATTGCCATTAGAGGAATTGCTGAAAAAAATCCTGGTTCAACAAAAGTTGAGAAAATCATGAGTGATCAGCTTGTGACAATAAGTGCTGATACATCAACAAAAGAAGCGATTCAAAAGATGGCTTCTCATCAAATTCGACGTTTACCAGTAGTAGATGGTAAGAAATTAATTGGGATGGTAAGCCTAGGAGATTTTGCAATTGAAGAATTAACAGATGATCAGGCAGGAAAAGCACTTTCTGAAATTTCGGAGCAAGAAAACTTTATACAATAAAAAGGCGCTTTCGAGTGCCTTTTTATTTTACGTTAAGAAGGTAATACCTTTACCTTTCTTTTGAAAACCATACTTATTACATATAATGTTATAATAGTATAAAGTATTATGAAGAGGAATATTTGGAGAGGAGGTAATTGTCTGAAATCCTTCATTCGAATTTCAATTATTATATTGCTATTATTTATAATCGGACTATATTTAAGTATTTTTGATAAAGAACAGGATAAAAAAGATCAAAGCATAATGATGGATGAGCGTGGTCAATTCCAAAATATGCCGCTTGAAAATAAAAGTAATGAAGGGGTGAAGACAGAAGGACTTTTTCAATTAATCGGTCAGGATACGAACCAATTAGTAGAAATGTTAGGGGAACCGAATCGAATCGATCTTTCTCATTATGGTTATCATTGGTGGATTTATAATGATAATCACAAAAATTATGTTCAAGTTGGAATTGAAAAGGATAAAGTTGTGACTTTTTTTGCGATAGGTGAAAAATTGAATATTAAGCCATTCTATATTGGGCAACCAATTGGGGAAATTTATTCTTCTTATTTTATTCCATCACTTCTTGAATTCAATCATCAAGATCAAGAATATCTTTTTGAACTATCAGAAGAAGATATAAACGTTCATCCGATCATTCAATTAGGTGAAGTTTATGTGCAATTATACATGGATAAATATACAGGAACACTTTCAAGTATTCGTGTTATGGATGTTTCGACCCTCTTAAAAATCAAACCTTTTGCCTATCGTGGGGAATATATCGGAGAATTCAAGCAAGAAGATTCCATTGATCAATCCAAACTTGAAAAAGCACTTAAATTACAAATCTTTGATTTAACTAATATTTATCGAAAAAGATTTAAAGTTCAACCATTGAAATGGAATGAGGAACTATCTGAGGATGCTTATACACGAAGCATTGAACTAGTTGAAACTGACCAAAATACTCACGATCAACAAATGGGACAAGATGAATCCATTGAAATGGATGAAGATCATCAATTATTTTTATACTTTTTAGAAGGTGAAAATATTGCAGTCCACAATCTTGATGCTCCTTTTATTGTAGAAGGATGGTTTAACAGTATGGTTCATCGTGAAAATATGTTACATAAAGATTATAAAGAAACAGGAATTGGTATTTATCAAAATTACTTTGTTCAAAAATTTTCTCCCGTGGATGAAAGGAAAGAGGAATAGCTATTTTGTGCATTCGCAATTAGTTTGTAGCTCTTTTCTCAAAAATAATGGGACTGTCAACATGATAACAACGTCAATCCTTTTTTTATCTTACCAAAAGCAACAAAGCTTGAGAAAAGAGCCTTCATGATTCACCAAAATGATGTCCTTATCATAACTTAATATAGGCTATAGTAAGGTTTTCCGAGGTGAGATAAATGAAAAATGATAAACTTCATCCATCAGTTGAAGAGTTTAAAAAGTTTGTAAATGATCATCCTAAAGTTTTGGGTGAAGTAAAAACTGGAAAAGCAACTTTGCAAGAATTATATGAAGACTGGTATTTACTTGGTGAAGAAGATGCGAGATGGAAAAATTTGCTTTCTGATGAAAAAGCATCAAACGTAGCGAATGATCAAAAATCTGATTGGTTAAATAGTGCTATTGGATCCTTTAAAAAAATGGATCCAGAACAGGTTCAACATTATATAGCCCATTTAAGTCAAGCTCTTGGCTCTATTCAAGGAGTACTTTCTCAATTCCAATCTGGAAATTCTAAAAAGTCATCTAGCACACCTCAGCAGAAACCAAACCATCCCTTTTTATTTAGAAAAGATTGAAAATAGGGAGCGTTTTAGATGAGAATTGATGTCTATACTTATTTGCAGAAAAATAGGGAATTAATTGAATTTTTACGTGAGCAGCCGATTTGGTACAGAAAGCTGAGTAGAGATCCTAGTCAAATTGAGAATTTAGAAATAGCGGCATTACACTATTATCAAAAAACGATTCCTCATCAAATCGAAAAGTTTTCAAATGGTGTTCAAATGGCTTCCATGATGGTTAGTATGTTTAAAATCATGAATGATCAATCTTAAAGCTTTCTCGGGGAGAGAAGGCTTTTTATTTTATATGAAATAAAAATGTTACAAATAGTAAACAATAAGGTCAAGGTATCACACCTATAAAGACACTTTCTGTTGAAAAGTGCTCGAGGAGCGGTAGAACATGAAAAAAATTATTTATCTGACCATTTTGTTCATGATTTTAACTATATTAGTTTCTTGTCAAAATGATAAACCAAAACCGGAAACAAAAAGGGAGTTTTCCCTTGTGTCCCCTGAAAAGGTCTTTGCTTCTAGTTTTGTTACAGAAGAAGTAGAAGATCCATTTTTTGTGAAGCATCATGTAAAAGGAAGAGATGTCTATATTGAGTGTATTGTAAAAGGCGCATCCTTTCGAGAGAAAAACGCAAAAATAATTGTTTATATTGATGGAAAAAAGAAAGAAGAAAAAACCAATGCAGCTTTTGTTTTAAAAGGATTAAAACCAGGTAAACATCAGATTCAACTCCAACTAAAGAAAGCTAAAAACAGTAACTCAGCAATAATCGAAGAATTTAATGTGTTGGTAAAGTAATCTTTACAGACTTAATCGTTTAAAAATAGTAGTAAATATATCATATATTTCTTTTTTCATTCGTTTCATGATAAAATATGAAACGGAGGTGAGTGTATGCTTGCTACAATTGAGAGTGTTAAGATTTTAGACGTAGCAGAAGAGGTCTCTAACATGATTTTAAATTCGGAAATAGCAGAAGAATATTTCCGTTGTATATATCTTATAAAGAATAACCAAGAAACGCAGACAAAGATTCGTGATTTTGTGAAAATGAAAGAACAGTATGAAGATGTTGAGCGTTTTGGAAAATATCATCCGGATTATAAAGAAGTGATGAAAAAAGTACGAGTATTAAAAAGAGAAATGGACCTGGATGAAAATATAGCTCAATTTAGAAGAGTTGAGAATGATTTGCAAAGTTTATTAGATGAAATAAGTGTGATCATCGGTCATTCTGTTTCTGAGCATATTAAAGTGCCAACAGGTAGTCCTTTTTTTGATAGCCTTTCAAACTGTGGAGGCGGTTGTGGTTCAGGTGGTAGTTGTGGTTGTTCTGCATAAAAAATAAGGGATTTTCTCCTGTTTGGAGGAAATCCCTTATTTTACGTTTCGCTAAAGTCTTATTGGGATTGATATCATTTCCATTATTATGTTAAACTAAAAAAAGAATTATGATGAGGGGAAATGTTATGTTAAGTCAACGTCAAGGATTAATTGTGTGGCTAAATTCTATAAAGCAAGCAAAAATGTTAAGAAAATTCGGAAATGTGCATTATGTTTCTAAACGTTTAAAGTATGTCGTGCTTTATTGTAATCAGAAAGAGATTGAAGAGTTAACAGCAAAATTAACATCCTTCTCCTTTGTGAAAAAGGTAGAACCTTCCTATAAACCTTTTCTTAAAATAGAATTTGAAAATTCTAAGCCTGATAAAGCGAAAGAATATGATTATAAAATGGGAATATAAGCATCTTTTTTTATTTTAATTTATACCTAAAAATAAAAAAAGCCCTGCAAAAATTTGCAGGGTCCTTCTATATCCTGGTTAAGGATAGAAGGTAAAGGGAGAGGAGAAACCGGAGGAAGAACTTATGGGGAAACGTAAGTCTTCTCCGCGGTTGGCAACAACATCCTCGAATGATGTTGTTAATCCTATTATGACCATGATCCGATTTTACTATACGTAGGAATTCAATTTTTTCCCAGTCGTAATTATTCTAAATTGGTGATTACTTCTCAATATGGTAAGATAAAATTTATTTATGACATGAAAGAGAAAGTGTAGTGGTGATCATATGAGAGTTGTATCAGGTAGTTGTAAGGGAATAGGTTTGAAGGCGGTTCCGGGAAGTTCAACAAGACCCACAACAGATAAAGTTAAAGAAGCCATATTTAACATGATTGGCCCTTATTTTAATGGTGGGATTGGTTTAGACCTTTTTGCTGGAAGTGGTAGTCTTGGAATCGAAGCCTTAAGTAGAGGGTTGGAAAAAGTGATCTTTGTAGATAGAGATGCTAAGGCAATTGGGATCATTCGTGAAAATATACATAATTGTAAATTTGGTGATGCCGTTGAAGTATATCGGAATGACGCTTTAAGAGCAATGAAAGCCATTATCAAAAGAGAGATTACGTTCAACTATATTTTCTTGGATCCACCGTACAAACAACAACAATTAATAAAGCTGTTACATATGATTGATGAAAACCAATTATTAACCTCATCAGGTGCAATTGTTTGTGAACATGGTTCAGATATTGACCTGCCTGAAAGGGTAGGACATTTTATTAAAAGCAAAAATGAACAATATGGAGTCATTGCAATTACTATTTATGTTATAGGGGAGTAGATTGATAATCATGGAAAGAATAGCAATTTGTCCGGGAAGTTTTGATCCAATTACAAATGGTCACATGGATATTATTTCAAGGGGATCAAAAATATTTGATAAGGTCTATGTGGTTGTCTTGAAAAATGATGTAAAGAACCCTTTATTTACAGTGGAGGAGAGACTAGAGTTAATTAAAGCAGCAACCAATAAATTTTCAAATGTGTATGTTGATTCCTTCAAAGGTTTACTTGTGGAATATGCACGTAAAGTCGGAGCAACAGTGAACTTAAGAGGACTCCGGGCTGTTTCCGATTTTGAGTACGAAATGCAAATTACTTCTATGAACCGATTATTGGATCAAGATCTTGAAACCTTTTTTATCATGACTCGAAACCAGTATTCCTTTTTAAGTTCGAGTATTGTTAAAGAAGTTGCTAAATACGGTGCCGATACATCTGAACTTGTGCCAGAAGTAGTGGAAAAGGCATTGTTGGAAAAGTTTCGTTTACATAAAGATGATGAATAATCAGAAAAGCTGATAAGACAAAAAGGAGGAATTTGTCTTATCAGCTTTTTTTTGTAAATCTATTTTGTTTTGCATAGAGAAGGACATAAAGAACAAGCATTGAAATCGTAATCAATCCTCCATAATCAACGAGATGGTTTGAAACACGATCGAAAAGTGATCCGTCAAAAAATAGATTGACTGGTATCGCATTTGAGGGTTGTTCATGACCATAAAGGTTTTTATATAGAGGATTCCATAATATAAAAGTATAAAAAGCCGCAAAACACCCTTGAATGACTCTAGCTATCAAAAAAGGTTTATATTCAATATCAGTTCCTGCAAGAATACTCGCTACTTGCGCGTGAATACTAAACCCACCAAAACCGAGAAGAAGACTAACAACAATGGCTTGTTCCATTAATGTTGCTTCTTGTACGACGCTTACTAATTGACTTCCAATGGTCATTTCAAATAGCCCTGAAAAAAGTGGAATGCTTAATTCAACTGGTAGATGAAATAATTTTAAGGCGACATCAATTCCTTTTGCAAAAAAAGAGGATATATGTAAATGAAATAATAGTTTATTGATGACTGAAAATAAAATAATAAATCCACCAATCATTAATAGAGTATGAATAGAAGACATGACAGCATCACCCATCAGTTTTCCGATTGGGCGCTGATCTTTCATCCTTGCTTGATGGAGAGCAGAAAAGGCCATTCTAAGGGTTTGACGCTGTTTTTCCTTCATTTCTTTCGAATCTTTTCCTCCATAGTATTTCATAATGAGACCAACCGTGATATTTCCGAGGTAATGAGCGACCGCTAAGATGATTCCGAGTTTTGCATTGGAAAAAAATCCAATGGAAACAGCTCCAAAAATAAAAAGTGGATTGGAAGAATTGGTAAATGCGACAAGGCGCTCAGCTTCAGTTTTTGTGACTTGTCCTTCTTGACGAAGTCTTGATGAGATTTTTGCACCAGCAGGATTTCCTGAGGCCATTCCCATTGCCCAAGCAAAGCCACCTACACCAGGTACACGGAATAATGGTCGCATAAGAGGTTCTAATAAAATCCCAATAAATTTAACCACTCCAAAACCAATTAATAACTCAGAAACAATAAAAAACGGCAAAAGGGATGGGAATACAATTTCAAGCCATGTATCCAATCCTCGAATAGAAGCAGAGACTGATTCTTGAGGAAAGGCGATAATGGCTAATGCCAGGCTCGTTGCAGATAAGGCGAGAATGATGGTTTTTAACTTCGAACGTAACACATAGGGACCTCCCTCAGGGCTGATTGATAAAATGGCCTTTAAATATATATAGAAATATTTGGTCTTGTCCGTATTGTCTATGGTAAGTTAGTTTGCGTTAAATAACCGAAGAGAATTTCACTTATACCAATATACTCATAGTTTGGTAAAATAGACCATAAGAATAAATATAGGAAACGATGATTATTATCAATAAATCATTAAACAATCAGTTCAAGTTTTATAAGGGTAGGAGGGGAATTATTTTGGAACGACCCAAAATCGGATTAGCGCTTGGTTCGGGTGGAGCAAGGGGGTTTGCGCATCTAGGTGTTATTAAGGTATTAGTTGAAAATAAGATCCCGATTGATTATATTGCAGGAAGTAGCATGGGATCACTTGTTGCTTGTTTTTATGGAAGCGGATTAGACCTAAACCGTTTATATAAAATATCCGCGGCTTTTAAACGAAAGTATTATCTGGATTTGACGGTACCTAAAATGGGGTTTGTTGCTGGGAAAAAAATTAAAGATTTAATACGTTTTTTTACAAAAGGAAAAAATTTAGAAGAATTGAATATCCCAGTATCCGTTGTTGCAACAGACCTTATGAAGGGAGAAAAGGTTGTATTTACTAAAGGACCGGTTGCTGATGCTGTTCGGGCAAGTATTTCAATTCCAGGGGTCTTTGTTCCAGCGAAAATAGATGGGCGTCTTCTTGTTGATGGGGGAGTCATTGATCGTGTTCCCGTTTCAGTCGTAAAAGAAATGGGGGCTGACCTTGTGATTGCTATTGATGTTTCTCGAGTAAAAACCGATGCAGAAATTACGAATATTTATGATGTCATTATGCAAAGCCTAGATATTATGCAAATGGAATTAGTAGAAAATCGACAAATTGCTTCAGATATTATGATTCGTCCTTCAGTTGAAAAATATAGTGCAAGAGCATTTACAAATTTAGAAGAAATTATTTTAATCGGAGAAGAAGAAGCACAAAAACATATTGGGCAAATAAAAAAAATGATCCAAGAGTGGAAGGAGCCCCAGAACGAATGAAAAGGAAAAGAAGAATAAGAGTTTTCGTATTGTTATTAATTCTTCTACTAGCTCCAAACTTTTATCTGTTACCCTATTATATTTCAAAGCCTGGAATGGCTAAAGAGCTCCAACCGATTATTGAGGTTGAAAACGGCTTTGGTGAAGAAGGTAGTTTTATGTTAACAACAATAAGAATGGGAAGAGCGAATATGTATTCTTATTTAATAGCTAAATGGAGTGAGTATCAGGAAATCTATCCTTTAGATGAAATTAGATCTGAAGAGGAAACAGACGAAGAATATTCGGTTCGGCAACTCTATTTGATGGATTCCTCAAAATCAAATGCAATTGAAGTAGCCTATAAAAAGGCTGGTATTCCAATTGATTATCAATATAACGGAGTCTATATTTTAAATGTTGTTACGGATATGCCTGCAGAAGATAAGTTAAAACCAGGGGATCGAATTTTCAAAATGGATGGGGAAGAGTTTGATAACTCTAAAAGTTTTATGGAGTATATAAGTAAACGAAAAAAAGGGGATTTTGTAACACTTACATATGAAAGAAATCAAAAAATTAATGAAACAAAAATAGAACTGGCGTCATTTAAAGATGAAGAAAATAAAGATAAAGTGGGAATAGGGATAGGATTAGTAGACGATAGGGAATTAATTGTTAATCCAAATGTAAGGGTAAATACCGAAGAAATTGGAGGTCCATCAGCAGGCTTTATGTTTTCTCTAGAAATCTACAATCAGTTAACAGAAGATGATTTAACAAGGGGATACAATATCGCTGGGACTGGAACAATAGCTCCAAATGGGGATGTAGGTGAAATTGGCGGAATACATCAAAAGGTCATTGCAGCGGATAAGGTAGGTGCTGAGATTTTTTTAGCTCCAAACCAAAATGGTAAACAAGGTTCTAATTATCAAATAGCCTTAAAAACGGCAAAGGATATTGGAACTGACATGGAAGTCATTCCCGTTGATACGTTTGATGAAGCAATCGATTTTTTAAAAAATCTTGAGCCCAAAAAATAAAGCAACTGTATCGTTGCTTTATTGAATATAGATGGGCTTTTGGGAAAACTCTAAATCAATAGCAAGTTGTCTGTTTTTTTCAGGAAGTCCTAATGCATATATTCTGGCAGCTCTTGAATCGATTTCTATTTGTGGGTGATTACATGTAGCTCTTTTTGTTACGATTGGAATCGGAGATTTTTTCTTATATTGATTTAAATAGGTTCTTCCGTTTTCTGACATTCCGAGTAATCGTAAATAGGATACTTTTTCTTCATCCATGCTCATCTCTGTTTTTGTGCTGTGTGTGAGAATATGTGTTAATGTTCGTTGGAGCCGGGTCCAAGTGTAGCGTTTTGTTTTAAGCTCTTGCATGAATTGAGTAAAGGATTCACATTTAACGGCAAGCTGTAAGATACGATTCTCAATCCCTTCCTCCACTTCATAAATATTCCTTAATTCATCCTGATTTGTTTGGAGTAAACGAAATTTTAATAAGTCCCAGTACATATCCCAACGATGATAGGATCCATATTGTTTTTGATACTGCTGTAACAAAGAATGAGTATGTTTCGGGATATAGGATTGAATCGATGCTTGGCTAGTGTTTTCTGAAAAAATCGCTTTACGAATACTTGTTGCACTTGCAATTGTAGGTGATGCAAAATGATCATCATGATATTGGGCATTTTTTCTTTCAATGGTTAGCATGTTTATTTTATGTTGTTGTTCCTCTGCTGCTCTTACGTATTGAAAGCCAAGGATGTTATTTGGCTTTGTTAAATCTAGAAGGTTGTCGCTAGGACTTAATTCTTGAAAGGCGAGGGATAGGGATTTTGGATAGCTGTTCCCTAATTCGATGTATTTTTGAATCCCCTCATTATATAATGCTTGGTTCTTATTTAGAAAATGATAGGTCTGATAAAAATCATCAATCGTCCCGGATTCACTACCGAAACAGATCGTATCGCAGCCAGCAGCACCTAATAACGAAACAGCTCCATTTGCAAATGTATCTGCTTTTTGTACAGCAAAAGCATAAGGTAATTCAAATACTAAATCAATGCCACCCAAGAGAGCCATTTCAGTCCTTGTCCATTTTGATACGAGGGCTGGTTCGCCTCTTTGTAAAAAATCACCACTCATCGCTGCGATCACAACATCAGCATCAGTCATTTCTTTTGCTTTTTTTATATGATAGGCATGGCCATGATGAAAGGGATTATACTCAACGATTACGCCAACAACTTTCATGTAAGGTACTCCTTTATTAATAGTGATTAGAATCCTGAAAACCATGTTGTTCAGGTCTTTTAAATATTTTATACAAATTCTTGTTTGCGAACAACTTTATAGGTTAGAATAATGAAAGTAGTCATGAAAAATAGCATGCTTCTTAGGTCACGTGAAGAGATAGTAAAGAAGTAAAATGGTGTAAAGAAAAAATATTGACAATTAATTCGTAGAAAGCTATAATTACCTTTGTTGCCTTGAGGTGATATGTATGAAATGGAAAATAAATCAGTTACAAAAATATCGAACCAAGGAATTTCGATTTGATGAATATGTAAATGCTGATGAAATTATGGAAATTGATAAAACGATACGAGCAGTCTCACCTATTCATGTAACGGGCTGGGCTGACATTCGTTCATTAGAGATTTCTTTTCATATGAGCATTAAAGGTCATCTAACTCTTCCTTGTTCGCGTACATTAGTGGATGTTAAGTATCCAATTGATGTCGACACAATAGAAACATTCCTTTTGAATGATTCTATTTATGAAAGAGAAGAAGAAGTACATCAAGTAAAAGGTGATGTAATTGATTTAACGCCAATTATTAATGAAATTCTATTACTTGAGGTTCCAATGCAAGTATTTGCAAAGGATCGTACTGAAGAAGGTGCTCCTCAATCAGGAACGGGTTGGGAAGTCATTCATGAGCAGGAAAAGAAAGACAAAGTGGATCCTCGTCTTGCTGGACTTGCTAAGTTTTTTGATCAAAATGATCAGTCTTCTGATTCATAATCGGAGATTGATAAGAGGAAATTGAGGAGATTTAATCATAGTCTTCAAAACTTTCTTAGTATTTTTTAAGGAGGTGGGAATAATGGCTGTACCTGCTAGAAGAACATCTAAAACAGCAAAAAGAAAGCGTCGTACGCATTTTAAATTACAGGTGCCTGGTATGACTGAATGCCCAAATTGCGGTGAATTAAAACTTGCTCATCGTGTATGTAAGGCTTGTGGAACATACAAAGGTAAAGAAGTAATTAATAACTAATGTAAAAGGAAAAAGCACAAGAATCTAAGGTTCTTGTGCTTTTTCTTTTTACATTTTTATGTGGATGTTGAATACTTTTCAGGAAAATATGACTAATTCTGTTGTCATAACATTCTATCTTTTCTAGTAGAAGCATATGTATGAATAAAAAACACTACTAGGAGGGATTTAACGCATGACAACAACACGTCAAGATGCTTGGACTCAAGATGAAGATTTACTTCTAGCAGAAGTTGTATTAAGATCGATTCGTGAAGGTGGTACACAGCTTCAAGCGTTTGAAGAAGTGGGAAAGAAACTGTCAAGAACTGCTGCTGCTTGTGGATTTCGATGGAATTCAACCATACGAAAACAATATAAAACAGGGATTGAACTTGCTAAAAAACAAAGAAAAGAAATAAAGAAAAATTCAGAATTAGAACCGAAGGAGCAAGAGTTTGCTATTGAATCTTCATTTATCCCAAATAAAGAGACAGAAGGGCCATCTCAAATGGTGGAAAAAGAAATAGTTTTTGAAGAGATACTTAGTCTATTTGAACAAACTATATGAACGATCGCAAGGGTTAAAAGAGTATGAAGAAAGTTTAGGAACTTATAAAGAAAAAATTATAGAGCTTGAACATAAATTAAAAGATGTTACAACTGAAAATATACGCTTAGAAAAAGAGTTTTATACGATGGAAAATGATTATAAAGCATTGGTGGAAATTATGGAAAGAGCAAGAAAAATGGTGATTTTAAAGGATGAAGAATATGCGCAAAAAGTAAGGTTTCAAATGGATCGAAATGGAAATCTAGAAAAGCTTGATAAATAAAAAAATAAGCGGACAATGTCTGCTTATTTTTTTATTTCAATATCATTATTCGTTTCCTTCTGTAACGCTGTTTGGATACCAGATAAGTGGATTTTCGCCTAAGTCACGATCCATATTATAGTCAACGGAATTAAAACCCATTTTCTCCCAGAAACTTCTTGATTTGACACGTGGATTTGTTTTAATCGGCAATCCAAACTCTTTTGCGAAATTTACGAGTGCGGTTCCGTAACCTCGTCCTTGGTATTCTAGTAATACTTCTAATTTCCATATTTCTAAATAATCAACAGGCGGTTCAAAATAGCGATTATATTTACCACTCACTTGATAAACACTCATTCTGGCAACAAGCTTATCACTAAAGTAAATTCCGTAGAATGGAGACTCACTATCATTTTCAATAATATTGGCTTCAAGTTCTTCGTTCATCGATAATTCCTGAATACCATATTCTTTAAACTTTTTAAATTCCTCAAGTGTTTTGAAGTTAATTTTCAATTTAACAATCTCTTTTTGAAGATCCTTAATCGTTTTTACCAATTTAATTCCCCCTCTTTTTAACGATTATGCATAATGATTCATTTAAACATGTACGTATTAGTCAGGATGAAATTATAAAATAAATCTTAATATTAAAAACTATCTGTATACCATTATATAATAAATCCTTAATAATTGCTTTGTTTTTAAAGAAAACGTTTACATAATTATTTACAGTTTGCGCAAGGATTTATTATGAAAGTAATGAAATCAATAGTTAATGGAAGTTTCTATGTATGGTACGATAATGATAAGTTCTAAAAATTCTATCGGTACTACAGGAAATCCTATATAATTAAACTATCTAAAATAAATATTTAAACTTGAAGGGATCTGTATAAATCATGAAAATAGGAGTAATAGGTGGTGGAGCAATCGGTTTATTATTTTCCTATTACTTGAGTGAACATCATTCGATAAGTTTATATGTACATTCAAAGGAACAGCTCGATTCAATGAATGAAGAGGGATTACTGTTTGAAAAAAATGGTCAAATCATAAGGAAACACATATCAGTCAAATTATTTTCTGAATGGTGCGGGGAGGAAGATGTAACCCTTATTGCTGTAAAACAATACCATTTACCAAACATCATTCAATTGCTTTCATCTTTCAATTATAATAATCATGCTTTTCTGTTTTTACAAAATGGTATGGGTCATTTGAAATGGTTTGATAGAATAAAAGGAGACATCTATGTAGGAAGCATCGAGCATGGGGCTATGAAAATAAACGCCAATCATGTCGCACATACGGGAATTGGTTCAACTAAAATCGCTCTATTTCGTGGGTCCCAGTCAAAATTCCTGCATTTTACTGAAAGTATTGATGAGCCGTTTTTTCCTTTTGAGATGGAGGAAAATTATGAAGAGATGCTTTTGAAAAAATTAGTTGTTAATGCTGTCATCAATCCGCTAACATCTATATTACAGATTAAAAATGGTGAGCTTATCGAAAATCCTCATTATTTTCAAATCGCAAAAAGTTTGTTTGCTGAAATTCAAGAGTCTCTTCATTTGCAAAAACCAGAACATTATTTTAATAATATTATAATGGTATGTGAACAAACGGCGAAAAATAAGTCTTCGATGCTACGGGACTTGGAGGAAAAAAGACCGACAGAAATTGAGGCTATTTTAGGGTATATAGTAGAAAAAGCGATTGAAAAAGAAATACATACTCCGATCATCGAATTGTTCTATTGGGCAGTGAAAGGAAAAGAGTTTAGGGTGGAGGAATAAATCAACGTGTCAGAAGTTATCTCTTCTATAATTGCAACTTTCGTGACTATTCCATTATTAGGGTATATAATCGTTTTTGTAATTAGTAAACTTTTAACAAAGAATCATCGTAAATCTGTAAAGATCGCTATTGATATCACAACTTTATTATTCGTGATTTCTGATTACTATTTTATCAAGGCTATTTGGGGGATATCGCTTTTTTGGCTCATCTTGTTAATCATGGTGATTATTGCCATCGCGTTTGTCTTTGCCCATTGGAAAATAAATCATGAAATTCATTTTATAAAAGTATTTAAGGGATTTTGGCGGTTTAATTTTTTGTTCTTTGGTTTCATTTACATCCTTTTACTCATCTATGGTCTCATATTACGTATTATTATGGCCGTTTCATTAAGTTAAAGAAGAAAAGGTACTACATATTAGAAAGGAAGTCATAAATGGAGATGCTCAATCTCTCACTACCGGCAACCAATCGATTCGCAACGGGTTATCTTGCTGGTGCACCCGAAATCCAAAATTTTTTTCATTATCAATATCAAAATAAATCCGACTATGAGGCAAGATTATTAGAACTAAAGAACCGTACATTTATGAGAAAAGAATTAGCTCTTTGTATTGAAGAGTATATGAAGCCTTTTCCAACATCTGAAGTAGTAAAGGACTCATTAACAAAGCTAGCTAATGATGATAATAGTGTTGTGGTAATTGGTGGACAACAGGCAGGGATTTTAACGGGTCCATTATATTCGATACATAAAGTGATTTCAATTATTGCTTTTGCTAAACAAAAAGAAGCTCAGTTGAATATACCGGTTGTACCGATTTTCTGGATAGCAGGGGAAGATCATGATTTTCAAGAAGTGAATCATATCTATATGGAGAAAGAAGATAAAATTCAAAAAGTTACCTACCCTGAAAAGGTTCTTGAAAAGAGAATGGTTACAGACATCGAACTGAATCAGGAACTTTGCTTGGAATGGGTGGAAGAAATCGTTAGTGAACTAGGTGAAACGGATTTCACCAATGATTTGCTTCAATTCATGAAAGAGGCTATTCAAAAGTCAAAAACATTTGTTGATTTTTTTGCTCACATCATCATGGAATTGTTCAAAAAAGAGGGCCTTTTGATTATAGATTCTGGTTATGCTGGTTTAAGAAATCTTGAAAAGGAAATATTCATATCTCAAGTTGAACAAGCGACCAAGGTAACTAAATCTGTAAAAGACATGCAGAAAAAACTGATGAATATGGACTTTCAGCCATCGATCGATTTAAGTGATCAAGCGGCCAATTTATTTTATTATGATGAAAAATATAAAGAACGTATTCTACTTGAATTTGATGAAATCGATCAACTTTTTATTGGTAAGAATGGTGCTGTTCGATTTACTGAGGATGAATTAATCCAGGTAGCATCTGAATTTCCATATAAATTAAGTAATAATGTGGTGACTCGTCCCATAACGCAGGAAATCCTCTTTCCTACATTAGCCTTTATAGCGGGACCAGGGGAAATTGCTTATTGGGCGGAATTAAAACACGCCTTTGAATTATTTGCTATCAAAATGCCACCGATTGTGCCGCGATTAAATATTACTTTATTAGATCGTTCCGTTCAAACCGATTTACAGGAATTAGGACTGTCCATTGAGGAAGTATTAACAAATGGTACAGAGCAACACAAAAATGACTTTTTATTAAAGGTTAAAGATCATGAACTAGAACAGTTATTTCAGTTGACAAGAGATCAGCTATTGCGTAATTACCAATTAATTGAGGCAAAAGTTGATAAAGGATTATCACCACTTTTTAATAAAAACCGTGAGACCTTACTTAAACAACTAGCATTTATGGAAGAAAAAATGAATGATTCCTTAGAATTTAAGCATGCTGTCATCTTAAATAAATATAAAAGAGTAGAGCATAGTTTAAGACCGTTAAATTCTCCACAAGAGAGAATTTTAAACCCACTACCTTTTATGAATGCCCACGGTATGGACTTGTTTACAGAATTATCTAAGTTACCATATGAATTTGATGGATTGCATAAGGTTATCAACATATAAAGGTAATAAGCCATTTAAATGAAAGTAATTTAAACAAGAATACCGAAAAAGGAGACTTTCTAACGAGAGAGTCTCCTTTTTCATGTTTTTTGTGTTATGGGGAAGTTTAACTTAAATTTTTGAAGGATTTTTGAAATGTGGGGAGAATTATAAAAATATGGTGGAGGAAAGTGGAGGGATGTGGTAAAGTAATTTAAGAAAGTGGGGGATAGCAGGTATGTTCATGGGCGAATATCATCATAATGTTGATACAAAAGGTCGCTTGATCGTACCAGCTAAATTCCGCGATAATTTGGGTGAAAGTTTTGTTTTAACGAGGGGTCTAGATCAATGTTTATTTGGTTATCCCCTTGATGAATGGAAAATAATAGAAGAAAAGCTTAAGAATCTTCCATTAACGAAAAAAGATGCACGTGCGTTTACTCGTTTCTTTTTCTCTGGTGCAACAGAATGTGAAATAGATAAACAAGGACGTATTAATATAGCTACACCACTGACCAACTATGCAAAGCTTGAAAAGGAATGTGTTGTATTAGGTGTTTCCAATCGTATTGAGATTTGGAATAAAGAAATTTGGGAAGAGTATTTTAATGAATCTGCGGATTCTTTTGCAGATATTGCAGAAAATATGATTGGGTTTGATCTTTAAGTAAAACCTAGATCTGTTCTTATTGAAAAGGTGGACAACAATGTTTAATCATAAAACGGTATTATTGGAAGAGGCTGTTAAAGGTTTGAATATGAATCCAGATGGAATTTACGTGGACTGTACCCTCGGAGGGGCAGGACATAGTGAATTGATTCTTTCAAAGCTTTCTGATAAAGGTAGATTATATGCGTTTGATCAAGATGATGTCGCAATTGGGCACGCTAAAGAAAAATTAGCTCCTTTTGGAGAGAGGTTTAACTTAATAAAGAGTAACTTTCTTTATTTAGAAGAAGAATTAAAAAAGAGAAATATTCTAAAAGTTGATGGAATTTTATATGATCTTGGTGTTTCATCCCCACAACTGGACACTCCTGAAAGAGGATTTAGTTACCATCACGATGCCCCGCTTGATATGCGAATGGATAAGGATGCGCATTTAACTGCTTATGATGTGGTTAATGAATGGACATATGAAGCATTAGTCCGGATTTTTTTTCAATACGGCGAAGAGAAATTTTCAAAGCAAATCGCTCGAAAAATTGAAGCTGCTCGCGCGGATCATCCAATCGAAACGACTTTTCAATTAGTAGAATTGATAAAAGATGCGATTCCAGCACCTGCAAGAAGAAAAGGTGGCCATCCGGCAAAAAGAATCTTTCAAGCCATTCGAATTGCAGTTAATGATGAATTGAAAGTATTTGAAGAATCTTTAAATCAAGCCATTTCTTTACTGAATCCTGGTGGAAGAATAAGTGTCATCACTTTTCATTCTTTAGAGGATAGGATCTGTAAGGTTACTTTTAAAAAACAAAGTGAGATTCCAGAGTTACCACATGGATTGCCGATTATTCCAGAGGAATATAAGCCAAAGTTAAAAATTATTACTAGAAAGCCGATTACTCCTACAGAAGAAGAATTAGAAAATAATAACCGTGCCAGATCGGCCAAATTGAGAATTGCGGAAAAGGTTAATGAATAATGCTCAAAAATATTGTTTTATACGATTAATGGAGGGATTAATGAATGGCCAATTTAGCACGGCAGCTCCGACAAGAACAACAGCAACAGCAACAAACAGTTAAAGCTCCAAGAAGAATATTTAAACAGAGAAAAGGGCTTTCACCTGGGGAAAAAATAATAGGAATCGTATTTGGAGTACTTGTTTGTATTGGCTCGATCCAAATCATCTCCAATCAGTCGGCCATTTATGGAATTAATAAAGATATTCAAGATATCGAAGTTGCGATTGGAACACAACAAAAGTCGAATAGTGATTTAAGCATTCAAGTAAGTGAATTAAGCCAGTATGACCGAATTAAAGAAAAGGCAAAAGCATTAGGACTCCAACTAAATGATCAAAATGTTAAGGTTGTGCAAGAGTAATGAATAAAAAGCAAAGAAATATTAATGTAGGAGCAGCGATATTATTTTTAATATTTAGCTTGCTCTTTTTTGTCTTGTTTCTCCGGTTCTTCTTTGTTCAGACGACAGGAGAAGTTAAAGGCCAGACGCTTGCAGCAAAGGCGGAGCAAATGTACTCAGATACAACGAAAATTGATGCTAAGCGTGGTAGTATTTATGACCAAAATGGGGAAATTATTGCAGAGGACCGAAGTTCATATAGCTTAATTGCCATTTTGGATGAAGATATGACTACAGACCCCAAAAAACCTAATCATGTAGTAGATTTAGAAAAAACGGCTTCACAATTGGCTAAACAAATCGATTTAACAGAATCAGAGATTTATGGAATATTAAAGACAGGTAAGGAAAAAGAAAGATTTCAAGTAGAGTTTGGTTCTGCGGGGAAAGATATTTCCTTTGGAACAAAAGGAAAAATAGAAGAAATGAAGCTACCTGGGATTACTTTTACAAGAAGTATGAAAAGATTTTACCCAAATGGTATTTTTGCTTCACATGTTATCGGCTTTACAGAAAACGTCCAAGATAAAAATAACGAAAATCAAACAGTTGGTAAACATGGGATTGAGAAAAGTTTAGATTCAACTTTAGTGGGTAAGGATGGTTCTTATCAATTTAAGAGTGATGTATGGGGATATTTAATACCTGATGGAGACGAAAAAATCATACCAGCTCAAGACGGTAAGGATGTTTATTTAACGATTGATCGAAAAATCCAAATCATGCTGGAGGATGCCCTCAACAAAGTACAAGAAGAATATAATCCGAAAAAGTCGATGGCGATTGTAGCAGATGCCAAAACAGGAGAAATTTTGGCTATGGGTCAACGGCCTACCTTCAATCCACAAACCCGCGCGGGACTTGAAAATAGTTGGTATAATGAGGCGATTGAATTGCCGTTTGAACCAGGCTCAACGATGAAAATTTTTACCCTTTCTGCTGCGGTTGAAGAAGGGGTATTCAACCCGAACGAAACACTAGAATCTGGTCAGTATGTAATCGATCCAAAGTCAAGACCGATCTCAGATCATAATAGGGGAGTCGGATGGGGAACGATAACGTATTTAGAAGGTATACAAAGATCCTCTAATGTAGCATTTACAAAACTTGCGAATGAAAAGCTTGGTTTTGATAAGCTTGAGCTCTATTTGAAAAAGTTTGGTTTTGATCAAGTAACCGGAATTGATTTGCCGAACGAAAAGAAAGGTCAATTTGTGTATACATACCCACGGGAAAAAGCAACAACTGCTTTTGGACAAGGAAGTTCCGTGACTCCTATTCAACAGGTTCAGGCTTTAACGGCCGTTACAAATGGCGGAAAAATGATGAGGCCACATGTTGTTGATAAAATAGTAGATCCAGTAACAGGAGAAACGGTTGAAGACAAACAACCCGAAGTGGTAGGTACACCCATTTCTGAAGAAACCGCTGCACAAGTAAGAGAGTATCTTGGTACGGTTATATCAGGAGAGCATGGCACAGCTAAAAAATTTGCTATAGAAGGATATGAGGTGGCAGGTAAGACAGGAACGGCACAGATTCCTGGTAATGGTGGCTATTTAACTGGACCAACAAACTATTTGTTCTCGTTTCTTGGAATGGCTCCAAAAAATGATCCTGAGTTAATTGTTTATGTTGCTGTACAACAACCAGGTACTGGAAATTACGGTGATGGTTCTAACGCGACATCATCTATCTTTACATCAGTCATGAAAAATAGTCTTCAATATAGACAAGTTGAACCAACTGTGAAAAAAACAACAACAAAAGTGACGAACCCAAGTATTGAAGGTCTTTCTGTTACAGAGGCTACAGAAAAATTAACAGAAATCGGTTTAGAACCGATTGTCATTGGCAATGGTTCAAAAGTGGAGAGTCAAATTCCAGCAAAGGATGAAACTCTTCTTATTGGGGAAAAGGTTATGATTAAAACAGAAGGGGAATTAATTGCCCCTGACATGACGGGTTGGTCATTAAGGGATGTCATGAAAGTGGCGAAGGTAGCGAATATGAAATTAAACAGTGTCGGAAATGGATTTGTCGTTAAACAAAACTACAAACCAGGGTCAAAGATGTTTGATGGAGAATATTTAATCGTTGACTTGGATAAACCTAGTTCTAATAAGGTGGAGAATAGTGAATCAATTGAAAGTGAAACAGAAGACGAAGACGCAAACGAAGAAAGTCATCATGAAGATCAGAGTGAAGAGGAAATGGCAGATTAGTAGGATGAAAGCTAAATCTTAGTGAGTAGAGATCCCCATTCAACTTGAGTTCTATTGGAAATTGTACAAGCATATATTGGAACGAGCCATAATCTAAGGAGGTTCGTTCTTTTATGCGTGTTTCGAATGTTACGGTTAGAAAGAGATTGACTGTTGTTTTACTGGTTGGAATTTTTATTTTTTTCATCATTGATATGCGACTTGGTTATGTACAGTTTCTCTTAGGTGAGGATTTAACAGAAAGGGCTAAGGGGCTTTGGAGCAGAAATATACCGTTTGAACCAAAAAGAGGAGAAATTGTCGATCAAAATGGGATTGCTCTGGCCACTAATATTAGTTCCCCGACTGTTTATGTGGTACCAAGGCAAATTAAAAATCCTGCAGAAGCTTCTGAACAATTAGCATCTGTTTTAAATATGTCAACTGAAAAAGCATATGGATACATTACAAAAAAGGCAAGTTCAGTGAAAATTCCAGAGGCTAGAAAAATTTCACATGAAAAAGCAAAGGAAGTTCGAGCCTTAGAAATTGAAGGCGTTTATATTGGGGAAGATTCAAAACGTCATTATCCATTTGGAAATTATCTCTCCCATGTTCTTGGGTTTGCAGGTATTGATAATCAGGGCTTAATGGGTCTAGAGTTATCCTACGATAAAGAATTAAGTGGGGAACAGGGTTCTGTAAAGTTTTATGCAAATGCTAAAGGTGAGAGAATGAATGATATGGCGGATGATTATGAGCCTCCTGTTGACGGTTTAGACCTGAAACTTACCATTAATTCAAAAATTCAAACGATTATGGAACGTGAATTTGATAATGCAGTAGCTACTTATCAGCCAGATGGAATGATTGGGATTGCCATGAATCCGAAGACAGGAGAAATTCTTGCTATGTCAAGCAGACCTAGTTTTGATCCAGCAGATTTTCGGCATGTTGACCCAGATATTTATAACCGTAACCTTCCTATTTGGAGTTCATATGAGCCAGGATCAACCTTCAAAATCATCACGTTAGCAGCTGCACTTGAAGAGGGAAAAGTAAATTTAGAAAAGGAAAATTTTAATGATCCAGGTTTTGTAAAAGTGGGTGGAGCAAGACTGCGATGCTGGAAAAGTGGTGGCCATGGTGCTCAAAGTTTTCTAGAGGTTGTTCAGAACTCTTGTAACCCAGGCTTTGTTGAATTAGGTGAAAGACTTGGTAAAGATACATTATTTAAATATATTAAAAATTTTGGTTTTGGAGAGAAAACGGGTATTGATCTCCAGGGCGAAGCCAAAGGGATTTTATTTAATTTAGATCGTGTTGGGCCTGTTGAGCAAGCAACAACAGCATTTGGACAAGGGGTTTCAGTTACACCCATTCAACAGGTTACGGCCGTTTCTGCAGCGATTAATGGTGGAACTTTGTATGCTCCTTATGTTGCTAGTGAATTGATTGATCCGAAAACGGGTGAAGTAGTCATGAAAAAAACACCGGTTGCCAAGAAGCAGGTGATTTCAAAACAAACCTCTGAGAAAATCAGGCATGCCTTAGAAAGTGTTGTCGCTCAAGGGACGGGTGGTAATGCCTTTGTTGACGGTTATCGGGTTGGAGGAAAAACAGGAACGGCTCAGAAGGCTCAGAATGGACGTTATTTAGAGAATAATCATATTGTCTCTTTTATTGGGTTTGCGCCTGCAGATGATCCACAAATTGTCATTTATGTGGCTGTTGATAATCCAAAAGGAACCGTACAGTTCGGGGGGACGGTCGCAGCACCGATTGTTGGAAATATGATTGGTGATAGTTTACGTGTGATGGGAGTAGAACCGCGGAAAGATCAAATAGAAAAAGAATTAAAATGGAATGATCCGGTCATGGTTGAAGTGCCTGATCTTGTAGGCATATCTAAAAGAGAAATACGTGAGTTAATGGTCAATTTAAAAATTGATTCAAGTGGAGAGGGAGAAGTCGTTGTGAAACAAACCCCTAAAGCTGGTGTTAAGATAAAAGAGGGTTCAGTGATTCGGTTATATTTTGGAGAATCAGAACCAACAAAAAGTGAATAAATAGAATTGAAGTCGAAATGATTCATATATATATGGTAGGGCGGCATATTTATTACGCCGCCCTATTTCTTTCATTAAAGTTCTTATTTCAAATATTAAGCCTTCAATGATGATTTTTTAATACATAATAAAATGCAAATAGATTAATTACTGTTTATCATGTAAAATAATATCGTTATACATTTTTATAACTTCCATAGATATGTTTATTGAGAGGATGAAAAAAATGAAACTACATACATTACTACATTCCATCGCCCCCTTTTTACAGGAAGGTGATTTTGAAAATCCAGAGATTCACAGCATTGAAAATAATAGTCAAAAGGTTACATCAGGCGCTCTTTTTGTTTGTATTAAAGGCTATTCAGTCGATGGGCATGATTATGCAGAAGCTGCCGTCGGAAAAGGGGCTGTTGCTGTTTTAGCAGAAAAGGAATTGTCGTTAAACGTGCCAGTGGTTATTGTAAAAGATACGAAAAGGGCAATGGCGATCTTGTCAGATTTCTTTTATGCTCATCCTACACAAAAACTACGATTAATTGGGATTACGGGGACAAATGGGAAAACAACGACAAGTCATTTAATTGAAAGGATTTTTGCAGACAATGGTGAGAAAACAGGATTAATTGGAACGATGTATTCAAAGATTGCAGAGCAAATATATGAAACAAAAAATACAACACCTGAAAGTTTAACATTACAGAAAACATTTAAAAGAATGGTGGATGAACAGGTTTCAACAGCTGTAATGGAAGTTTCATCACATGCCTTGATTGAAGGAAGAGTACATGGCTGTGATTATGACATTGCGGTATTCACTAATCTTTCTCAAGATCATTTGGATTTTCATAAAACAATGGAAGCATATCGTGACGCAAAGGGGTTATTGTTTTCGCAGTTAGGAAATGTTTACGGGGAGCAAAATCCAAAATACGCTGTGTTTAATGCAGACGATGAGACCTATGAAAGGTACAAAGAAATGACTGCTGCACGAGTGATTACATATGGTATTGATCAAGAGGCAGATTTTAGAGCAAAAAATATTACCATGACAGCAAAGGGAACCGCTTTTGATTTGCAAAGTCCATTTGGGAATCATCATGTCGAGATGAAATTAATTGGTAAATTTAATGTTTATAATGTGTTAGCAAGTATTGCTGCAACGACCGTCTCGAAAGTGCCGATACAACAAGCGATCAACTCAATTGAAGAAATAAACGGAGTATCCGGTCGTTTTGAACCAGTAAATGCCGGTCAAGATTTTTCTGTTATCGTGGATTATGCGCATACACCAGACAGTTTAGAAAATGTGTTGAAAACGGTACAACAATTTGCCAAAAAGCGCATATTTGTAGTCGTAGGATGTGGTGGAGACCGTGACCGCAGTAAGAGGCCATTAATGGCAAAAATTGCTTGTCAGTTAGCAACAGATCCAATTTTTACATCTGATAATCCTAGAAGTGAGGATCCGCTACAAATTTTACGGGATATGGAAGCAGGTGCCCAGGGACAAAACTATCAAAGTATTATCGATCGCAAAAAGGCCATCCAGTATGCGATTAACGAAGCGTCAGTCGGGGATGTTATTCTCATTGCGGGTAAGGGACATGAGACTTACCAATTGATTGGAAAAGAAATTCTAGATTTTGATGATCGAATTGTTGCAAAAAGGGCTATTGAGGAGCGATAAAAAGATGCTTACTTATGAAGATATGGTTCAATTGTTTCCAAATAAAAAAAGATTCATTGATCCATCCATTCACTTTCATACAGTATCCGCTTATGCTCGTTATTCTCAGGCGAAGGGGATTTTTATTCCCTTATATCATGATTCAGGTGAATTACAAGAAGCAATCGCAAATGGTGCAATTGGGACATTATGGGAGTATGATAAAGCATTACCAAATTATATGCCCAATCACTTTTTTGTTTTTTATGCTAATGACTTATGGAAAGGTTTAAAGAATATGTTAGAAAAATATCAAGAAATTGTCATGAGTAATGACAAGGGAAATTATACACAATTTTTATTGGAGAATGAATCCAACCTAAACAATATAACTCAACCATCTGATCTTTCATCCCTTATAAAAAAGGTCGATAAAATGAAGATGGAATACAACAATGGGGGGAGGGATTAAATTGTTGGAGCAAGTATTATTTTTTACGATTTTATTAGGGTTTTTAATTACAGTGTTATTATCTCCTATTTTTATTCCATTCTTAAGAAGATTGAAATTTGGACAAAGTATTCGGGATGAAGGTCCAAAATCACATCAGAAAAAAACAGGAACTCCGACAATGGGTGGGGTTATGATTCTGTTTTCGATTATCGTGACGACTCTTGTGATGACAGAAAAGTTTAGTGATCCGACCATTAAAACGTATTTGTTATTATTTGTAACAGTTGGATTTGGAATACTAGGGTTTTTAGATGACTTTATTAAAGTGGTTATGAAAAGAAATTTAGGCTTAACATCTCTGCAAAAATTAATTGGGCAAATATTGATTTCAATTGTATTCTTTATCTTTTTAAAGCAACTTGATTTTTCGACAGCGATTGAAATTCCAATCTTAAATTATTCATTTGATCTAGGTTATTTTTATGCATTGTTTATTATTTTTTGGTTAGTAGGATTCTCAAATGCAGTGAATTTAACGGACGGGCTTGATGGATTAGTTTCTGGAACTTCTGCTATTGCCTTTGGTGCTTTTGCTGTCCTTGCTTGGAGTCAATCTCAGTTTGAAGTAGCGATTTTTTCAGTTGCGATTGTCGGAGCTGTACTAGGATTTTTAGTGTTTAATGCCCATCCTGCCAAAGTATTTATGGGAGATACGGGTTCATTGGCATTGGGAGGAGCGATCGCGGCTATTTCGATTTTAACGAAGACGGAAATTATTCTCCTTGTTATTGGTGGAGTTTTTGTGATTGAGACATTATCCGTTATCTTACAAGTCGCTTCCTTTAAAACGACAGGGAAGAGAATATTTCGTATGAGTCCGTTGCACCATCACTATGAGCTATTAGGGTGGAGTGAGTGGAAAGTAGTCGTTACTTTTTGGACGGTAGGTCTGTTATGTTCAATCATTGGAATTTATATTGAGGTGTGGTTATAGATGAAAACAATTAATGATTATCTTCATAAAAAAATATTAGTGTTAGGGTTAGCCAAAAGCGGGGTTGGTGCAGCGATTCTTTTACATAAACTAGGTGCTTTCGTTACGGTTAATGATTATAAATCATTATCAGAAAATCCAGAAGCACAAGGCTTATTAGAACAAGGAATTACCGTTATTTGTGGCGAACATCCATTGGAATTATTGGAAGAGGGATTTGAAATGATTGTTAAAAATCCTGGTATTCCTTATCATAATCCGATGGTTCAAAAAGCGATGGAATTAAAGATTCCGATCATTACCGAGGTTGAACTTGCTTATCAAATATCTGAAGCTCCTTTTATTGGAATTACAGGAACAAATGGAAAAACAACAACGACTACGCTTGTTTTTGAAATGCTTAAAGAGGGGAATAAATCCCCGCTTATAGCGGGAAATATTGGAACAGTTGCTTCTGAAGTAGCGCAAAATACAAAGGAAAACAACCAAATTGTTATTGAACTTTCTTCTTTTCAATTAATGGGTACTCCAACGTTTAGACCCAAAATTGCCATATTGACAAATATTTATGATGCACATCTTGATTACCATGGAACAAGAAGTGAATACGTTCATGCAAAAGCCAATATTACCAAAAACCAAACAAATGAAGATTATTTTATTGTGAATCATGATCAAGAAGAAGTTATGAAAATCGCAAAACAATCTAAAGCACAAATTATACCGTTTTCTACAAAGAAAGAACTCACATCAGGTGTTTTTGTTAAAAATGGCTGGATTTTCTATCATCAAGAGCAAATTATGAAAATAGCAGATATCCTTTTACCAGGTACACATAATTTAGAAAATATATTATCAGCGGTTGCTGCAGCAAAATTAACAGGTGTTTCCAATGAAGCAATCTGTAAAGTTTTAAACACTTTTAAAGGTGTCAAGCATCGTCTTCAATTTATTGAAGAAATTCAAGGTAGAGCATTTTTTAATGATTCTAAAGCAACGAATATACTAGCAACTAAAAAGGCATTGTCTGCTTTTAATCAACCAATCATTTTGCTTGCTGGAGGATTAGATCGTGGAAATGAATTTGATGAATTAATTCCCTCTTTAAAAAATGTTAAAGCGATCATCACATTTGGCCAGACAGCAGAAAAAATAGAGAGAGTAGCGAATGTTGCGGGAATAAAAACGATTCAACGTGTCGATAATGTTGGAAAAGCTGTGCCAATTGCTTACAAGCTCTCAGAGCCTGGAGATGTTATTCTGTTGTCACCAGCGTGTGCAAGCTGGGATCAACATAAAACTTTCGAAGAAAGAGGAGACATTTTTATAGAAATGGTGCATAAGCTTAAGTAAAGGCTTGTCTCTAGAGTAGTAGTTGAATCATTAAGGCTGCCTCTTTTACAGGCCAAATAACTTGCATTTCGAGGTGTGGTCTTTTGCCGACTAAAAAAACGACTCCTGATATTATATTAATGATACTAACATTTTCGCTTCTGACCATTGGACTTGTTATGGTTTACAGTGCTAGTGCCATTTGGGCGGACTATAAGTTCGATGATTCCTTTTTCTTTGCAAAACGTCAATTACTCTTTGCATGTGTTGGAATCATCGGAATGTTTTTTATCATGAATGTAGATTACTGGACATGGCGAACATGGTCTAAAGTAATCATCATTATTTGCTTTGTGTTACTCTTACTCGTGTTAATTCCCGGTATTGGTAATGTGCGAAATGGGTCACGAAGTTGGATTGGAATTGGTGCATTTTCTATTCAGCCATCTGAGTTTATGAAACTTGCCATGATTGTTTTTTTAGCACGATTCCTATCGGAAAATCAAAAACATATTACTACCATCAAAAAAGGTCTAGTACCTTCACTTGGCTTAGTCTTTTTAGCTTTTGGAATGATTATGTTACAACCAGATTTAGGAACAGGGACTGTCATGGTCGGAACTTGTATTGTCATGATCTTTATTGCAGGGGCAAGAATCAGTCATTTTGTTGTATTAGGCTTAATGGGAATAGCAGGATTTGTTGCACTTGTCATCTCGGCTCCCTATCGAATTAAACGAATTACATCATTTTTAGATCCTTGGGAAGATCCACTAGGAAGTGGGTTTCAAATCATACAATCTCTATATGCAATCGGACCTGGTGGATTATTTGGATTGGGGCTTGGTCAAAGTAGACAAAAGTTCTTTTATTTGCCAGAGCCGCAAACAGATTTTATTTTTGCGATATTGGCAGAAGAGTTAGGTTTTATTGGTGGGTCATTAATACTATTATTATTTTCACTACTATTATGGCGTGGGATTCGGATTGCCTTAGGGGCACCAGATTTGTATGGTAGTTTCCTTGCCGTTGGAATTATTGCTATGGTTGCGATTCAAGTGATGATTAATGTAGGGGTTGTGACAGGGTTGATGCCTGTTACAGGTATCACATTACCATTTTTAAGTTATGGGGGCTCATCCTTAACGTTAATGCTAATGGCAATAGGTGTTCTGTTAAACATTAGCAGGTATTCTCGGTATTAATAATGACTAAAAAGGGCTGACCCCAAATATGTCAGCTTTTTTTATGTGAGAGGTTATCTTTATATAGTATTATATGGACGTCATATTTTGACGGATATTTTTTAAATAAAGTAATTCATGACAAATTTATTTCAGTTATTACTTTTTTATCAAAATGAATTAAAACGATTACGTTTTTATAACAATCTTTAAATGGTATCTTTGTCAACTTTAGAATATAGTAGAATAAGGAAGTGATATTATTCACTTTCTAGAAGTAGATCTATCATGATTGGGATTTTTTAAGTGTTAATTAACTTTAAGTTTTATGAGGTGAAACCATGAATATTGTTGTAAGTGGTGGGGGAACTGGCGGTCATATTTATCCAGCTTTAGCGCTTATTCGAGAGATAAAAAAAGAAAATAAGAATGCAAACTTTCTTTATATTGGAACTGAAAAAGGCCTTGAAAGCACCCTTGTTGTAAGAGAGGGTATCTCGTTTAAATCGATTCATATAACGGGTTTTAAAAGAAGTCTGTCGTTTGAAAATGTTAAAACGATTTCTAGATTTTTAAAAGGAGTCCGTAAAAGCAAAAAAATATTAAAGGAATTTAAAGCAGATGTAGTCATTGGAACAGGCGGTTATGTATGCGGTCCTGTTGTTTATGCTGCATCAAAACTTTCGATTCCTACCATCATACATGAGCAAAACAGTGTTCCGGGGTTAACGAATAAATTTTTAAGTCGTTATGTGGATCATGTTGCAGTCTGCTTCGAGGAAGCCAAAGAATTTTTCCCAGAGAAAAAAGTGATAGTAACAGGAAATCCACGTGCTTCGGAAGTATTAAACCAAGATGGTAGGAAAGGAAGATTATCTGTTGGTTTAAACAATCATCAACCCCTTGTCTTAATTGTAGGCGGTAGTCGTGGGGCTAGGCCAATTAATGATGCGGTCTTAAAATCACTTTCAAAGTTTGGGCAAAAACCTTATCAAGTATTATATGTAACTGGTGAAGTCCATTATGAGGAAGTAAAAAAAGAAGTGGACTTAATTGGAAATCCTGAAAATGTCATGATTAAACCTTTTATTCATAATATGCCAGAAATTCTAGCTGGTACGGATTTAACCGTTGCCCGTGCAGGAGCAACCACATTAGCTGAACTTACGTCTTTAGGAATTCCGAGTATCCTGATTCCAAGTCCATATGTTACAAACAATCATCAAGAAAAAAATGCTACTGCTCTTAGTGATCACCATGCAGCAAAAATCTTGTTAGAAAAGGACTTGAGTGGACAAAAACTCGTTGAGGAAATTGATCGTATCCTTTTGGATGAAAACCAATTAAAAGAAATGAAAAAGAATGCCAAGGAATTAGGGATTCCAGATGCTGCTAAAAGATTGTATAACGTTATGAAGGATCTTGTTGAACAGAGATAGTAGCCCATCGACTTTTATTACATATAGTATAGTTAAAGCTCTTTTCTCGTTGCTAAGAATGAAAGCTGAATCAAAACGTTGACATTGGACTTTATTTTGAGAAAGAGCGCAAATTTATACGAAGCTATAAAATAGGTTATTTCTACGTTAAAATCGGCCTTTAGATTTTAACAACAAACTTTGAAACTAGCCATGTTAATGACTAATGAATTCAGGAGGACTTTATGGAGAATACAATTGATGCGTTATTGCGGGAGTTGAATGAATATCAAGTAGGAACAGTCAAAAAGGATGAAGAATTAGCCCGTCATACAACCATGAAAATTGGCGGTCCGGCTGACTTATTCATAGAGCCTACATCGATTGAAGGGTTAAAAAAGACAATGCAACTTGTGCAAAAGTATCGTGTAAATTGGAGGGCAATTGGCAGAGGATCAAATCTACTCGTATCTGATCAAGGTATCGAGGGGGTTGTTATTAAACTCGGAAACAATCTTAAAGATATGAAATTAGATGGAACGCAGTTGACGGTTGGAGCAGGTTATTCCATCGTAGCTCTTGCTGTACTCATAAGCAAAAAAGGTTTATCAGGATTAGAATTTGCCAGTGGAATCCCTGGTTCTGTTGGTGGAGCTGTTTATATGAATGCAGGTGCACATGGTTCGGATATATCAAAAATTCTAACCGATGCACATATTCTTTTTGAAGATGGATCATTACAATGGTTAACAAATGATGAAATGGAGTTCTCTTACCGTACTTCGGTTCTTCAAAAGAAACGCCCAGGAATTGTTGTAGAGGCAAGATTTCAACTAACGGAAGGTGACAAAGAACAAATCGTAGCGGTGATGCAGAAGAATAAAGATTATCGAAAAGTAACGCAGCCGTATGATTCTCCATGTGCTGGTAGTATCTTTCGAAATCCCTTGCCTCATTTTGCAGGGAAGTTAATAGAGGAAGCAGGATTAAAAGGTTTTCAAATCGGTGGAGCGCAAATTTCCGAGATGCATGGAAATTTTATCGTGAATGCTGGTAATGCTAAGGCTTTCGATGTTTTACAGTTAATTGAATATGTAAAAAAGACGATTATGGAAAAATACAATATCCAAATGGAAACAGAAGTAGAAATAATAGGTAAAAATTAGAAATCAATGAATCAAAACTTTCCATGATGTGGTATAATTAAACATTGATATAGAAAGTAGCAACGATCATAACGGCATGATTTTTTCGTGCCGTTGTTTTTAATAAGGGATTAAAAGGACAAGCGTTATTTTAAAATATTGGTGACCCGCTTCAGGTGAGGTGAAAAATAGTGGATGAAAAAAAGAAAGTTGTCTCCATTGAAGATCGAATTCCAAAGTTAAAACAACAACGACGAAAAAGGGCAAATCGTAGATTGATTTTTTTATTACTATTGTTCTTCATTTTTATCGCCTGTATTTTATATTTTCAATCACCATTAAGTCACGTACAAGGTATTAAGGTTTTAGGAAATAATGTGTATAGTGATAAAGACATTGTTTCAAGTGCGAAAATATCAAGTGACACCAATATTTGGAAGGTTGAAAACAACGAAATTGAAAAAAGAATAGAGCAATTATCTGAAATAAGAACAGTAGCGGTCAAAAAACAATTTCCTAATACAGTTGTGATTAACGTAGACGAATTAAAAAGAATCGCTTACATATCCGTAGAAAATGATTATGTACCTGTTTTAGAAAATGGAAAAATCTTGGAAAAGAATCAAAGTACAAATATTCCATTGAATGCACCCATTTTATTTAGTTTTACGGAAGATAAAGCATTAAAGCAAATGATTAAAGCGATTGAACAGCTTCCAGAAGAAGTGCTAAATGCCATTTCGGAAATCCATTATGATCCTACCCAGTCAGATGAATTTCATATTTCACTATATATGAATGATGGGAACGAAGTAAGCGCAACAATTACAACATTTGCTGAAAAAATGGTTCATTATTCTTCCATTGTGAGTCAATTATTACCTGATCAAAAAGGTGTTATTAATCTAGAGGTTGGTTCCTATTTTAAGGCTTATGAGCAAGAAGGGGATGAACCAGATGAAGACAAAGAAGACGAAAAAAACACTGAATAGTAAATATATATTCTTGACTCTAGTTGCTCTTGTTTTTGGTTTTATGATTTCCTACTCGTATCATTTAACTTCCGAACAGCCTAGTGATTCAAAATTAATGAGTAGTCAGTATGAAAGAGATATGCAGTTAAGGAATGAAATCATTGCACAAGAAGAAAAAAATCAAGAGTTACAAAAAGAATTGGATGAAGTACAAAAACATTTGTTAGAAATTGAACAAGAACTTGCAGATGAAACGCAAGTTTATTACAACCTTACTGAGGATACAGAAAAATATAGGATGTTTTTGGGGAAAGTTAAAATAAAAGGTAGCGGTGTACAGGTCACTTTATCAGATGCAGATTATAATCCAAACGAGCATCATGCTAATCAATATATTGTACATGAGCATCATGTTTTTAAAGTCATTAATGAACTTAATATTTCAGGTGCAAGCGCCATTTCCGTGAATGGACAGAGATTATCACATGACTCATACATACTCTGTAATGGACCGGTCATCGAAATTGATGGTCAGAAGCATCCCGCTCCTTTTGTTATCACAGCGATTGGAGATGCTGACACAATGGAAGCTGCTCTTAATATTAGAGGTGGGGTCAAAGATCTATTAGTTAATGAAAATGTGCAATTTTCTTTGGAAAAAAAGGATACCTTGATGATCGATACAAAATTAAAAAGTTAATTCTTGAGTGGTAAAGCAAGGAGAATTTGATTTGAAGGGGAAAAACTATATTAGTATGTCTGTTATCACGCTTATCATTGGGGTTATGTTGGCCATTCAATATCAAACGGTTAAAGAACCAGTGGTGAGAGACACACGTGATACATTTGAGTTAAGAGAAGACCTGGTAAAAGAAAAAGAGAGGTATTTAAGTTTATCCCGTGAAATTGATTCAAATGAAGAAAAAATTGAACAATATGAAACAGAAAGAGTTCAAAGTAAGGAATATGTGTTAAAAGAAACATTAAATGAACTAAAAGCAGAAGCAGGTTTAACAGAAATACAAACACCTGGTATCATCATTCAAATTGATTACGCAAATGAGCAGTTATTATTAGGTCAAATGGTGAATCCGGTTTCAGCATACTTAATACAAAGTCTTATTAATGAATTAAATCAATATGGTGCAAAACATATTGCATTAAATGAAAATAGATTGATCAATACTTCCGTGATACGAGAGATAAATGGAGAAACAAAAGTGGATGGTTACTCACTTGATCAAATACCGATTACGATTAAGGTCGGGGTAGAGGATATCAAAACCGCTGAAGAATTGTATAATCGTATACAAATCTCAAAATCCTCTGAAGAATTTTTTGTTGAAAATTATCGTTTATCCACCTCAGCTCCTCTGTCTAAAGTAACGATTCCTGCATACAAAGATAGTATCAGAATTCGAAACATGGAGATTGCAGAGACTGAAAAAGGAGGGTAAATCATGTGGCTTCCTATAATTGGATTAATTGTAGGTTTATTTCTTGGTTTTTTAACTGATATTAAAATACCAGTTGAATATTCAAATTATTTATCCATCGCGGTTCTAGCAGCTTTAGATACATTGGTAGGGGGAATGAGAGCACATCTACAAAATTCATATGATGAAAAAGTATTTGTTTCTGGTTTTTTCTTTAATATTATTTTAGCTGCAAGTTTAGCTTTTCTAGGTGTCCATCTTGGTGTAGACTTATATTTAGCAGCTGTTTTTGCCTTCGGAGTTAGACTATTTCAAAATATTGCCGTAATACGCAGAATCTTATTGGTAAAATGGTCTGCAAGGAAGGAAAAAGTGTAAAAAATCATTTTTTATAAAGGGAATATAGTAAATTTGACGAATAATTTTAAGACAAAAGAAAAAATGACTAATAAAGTAAATTAGATAAATCAATCAACAAACTGTGAAAATATAAATATTAGTCGCAAATCAGTCAAATAAAATGATTGCAAGTTTAGACATTTGTTTTTCAATTAGGAATTGTAAAGGGAGGTGCCATAGAATGAACAGCAATGAAATATACGTAAGCCTTGACATCGGTACATCCAGTGTGAAAGTAATCATAGGTGAAATGGTGAATGATGCACTTAATATTATCGGAGTAGGAAATGTTCCTTCTGAAGGATTACGCAAAGGTTCAATTGTTGATATAGATGAAACCGTTCATTCTATTAAGAGGGCAATAGAACAGGCTGAGAGAATGATTGGTATGGATATTCGACAAGTGATCGTCGGAATAACAGGAAATCATATTATGCTTCAGTCTTCACACGGAGTTGTAGCCGTTTCAAGCGAAAATAGGGAGATTACGGATGATGATATTGCCAGGGTTATTGATGCAGCTCAAGTAGTATCAATTCCTCCAGAAAGAGAAATAATTGATATAATCCCCAAACAATTTATTGTCGATGGTCTTGATGAAATTCATGATCCAAGAGGTATGATCGGTGTACGTCTTGAGATGGAAGGTACGATTATAACTGGATCTAAAACGATTCTACATAATATTTTACGATGTGTAGAAAAAGCAGGGTTGGAAATCTTAGATATCACCTTACAACCTTTAGCGGCTGGTGCTTATGCACTTTCGAAGGATGAGAAAAATCTTGGCGTTACCCTCATTGATATTGGTGGAGGATCAACGACGATCGCTCTATTTGATCAAGGGGAACTTGTCTCTACTACTGTTCTTCCTGTAGGTGGAGATCATATTACAAAAGATATTTCGATTGGACTTCGTACGTCATCCGAAGAAGCTGAAAAGATCAAGCTAAAATATGGTCATGCCTTTTATGATCATGCTTCTGAAGATGTGACTTTTAATGTGTCAATTATTGGCAGTGATCAACATCAACAATTTAATCAATTAGAAATTAGTGATATTATTGAAGCAAGAATGGAAGAAATATTTGATTTAATCATTGCTGAATTAAATCGTATTGGAGTTCAAGATGTACCAGGTGGGTTTGTATTGACTGGAGGAGTAGCGAATACACCAGGAATTTTAGAGATTGCTCAAATCATATTGCAAAATAGAGTCCGAATTGCTAGTCCGGATTATATAGGTGTAAGAGAACCACAATATACAACCGCAGTAGGGTTAATAAAATTTGCATACAAGAACGCTAAAATCCAAGGTAGACAAATGAGTGCTGCCTCTGTAAACAAAGAGGTTAAGGAGAAGCGTCCAGTCAAACAAACTCAAGCAAAACCAAAAGTTGAAAAACAACCTGAGGAAAAAGTTACTACAAAAATGAAAAAGTTTTTTGGTTACTTTTTCGAATAATAATTGTGAAATAATACACTGATATAATGTAGCAATTCAAGTAGACGGTGCTATCAGGAATATCGACGAATTAGGAGGATTTGTCATGCTGGAATTCGAATCAAGTATAGATACATTAGCAACAATAAAGGTTATAGGGGTTGGCGGTGGAGGAAATAACGCGGTCAATCGTATGATCGAGCATGGTGTACAAGGTGTTGAATTTATTTCTGTCAATACCGATGCACAAGCACTTAATCTTTCGAAAGCAGAAATCAAAATGCAAATAGGCGCCAAACTAACTAGAGGTCTTGGTGCAGGAGCAAACCCTGAAGTAGGTAAAAAAGCCGCTGAAGAAAGCAAAGAACAAATTGAAGCTGCCTTACAAGGTGCTGATATGGTTTTTGTTACTTGTGGTATGGGAGGCGGAACAGGAACTGGTGCTGCTCCTGTAGTTGCTCAAATTGCTCGAGACTTAGGTGCTTTAACAGTTGGTGTTGTGACAAGACCCTTCTCATTTGAAGGTAGAAAAAGAGCGACACAAGCCACTGGCGGTATTGCTTCAATGAAAGAATCAGTAGATACGTTAATCGTGATTCCAAATGACAGACTACTTGAAATTGTAGATAAGAGTACCCCAATGCTTGAAGCGTTTCGTGAAGCTGATAATGTACTTCGTCAAGGGGTTCAAGGGATTTCTGATTTAATTGCTGTACCAGGATTAATTAATCTTGACTTTGCCGATGTGAAAACCATCATGTCAAATAAAGGCTCAGCATTGATGGGAATCGGTGTAGCTGCTGGTGAAAATCGTGCAGCTGAAGCAGCTAAAAAGGCGATTTCATCTCCGCTCTTAGAAACATCAATCGATGGTGCGCAAGGTGTTTTATTAAACATCACTGGTGGATCCAATTTAAGCTTATATGAAGTTCAAGAGGCTGCAGATATTGTAGCTACTGCATCCGATCAAGAAGTAAATATGATTTTTGGGTCTGTTATTAACGATAATTTAAAAGATGAAATTGTTGTTACGGTAATTGCAACAGGGTTTAACGAAGAGATTATTCAACCAAAACCGACTAGACCTGCATTAGGACAACAACAACAAAAGCCTGTTTCAGGTATGCCTAAAAGAGAACCAAAGCGTGAGGAAGCACCACAACAAGAACCAACTCGGAATACTCCACCTCAGCAACAACAAGGCGAGGATATTTTAGATATTCCAACCTTTTTACGAAATCGTAATAGAAGAAGATAAGAAAAAAAGCAAAGTCAAACGCGACTTTGCTTTTTTTATGGGTTATTGGAGTTATTTATGAATATTTAGAAGTTTGACAAAATGCGGTGGGAATAGTGGAAATTATTGCTTTTTTATAACCAGAAAGTGACACACTTCCACAGCTCTTATACGGTATACTTTTTCATACAGTTTAATAAATTCATAGAGGAGGATGCTATTTTGGCTATGTATCTTGATATTATTTGGCTATTAAATTTTTTATTCGATAGCCTCCTCCTATATTTAACTGCCATCATTTTAAAAAGGGATATTGTATTATGGAGAATTTTAATAGGTGGCTTCATTGGCTCTAGCATTATTATATTATCGATTACACCTTACAATGCTACTTTTAGTCATCCATTCATGAAATTAGTGTTTTCCATTACAATGGTGCTTGCTGTATTTGGTTATAAAAGGTTTAAATTTTTTTTAACCGGGTTAATGACATTTTATTTAACTACTTTTCTTATTGGGGGATCACTGATTGGTATTCATTATTTTATCCAGTTTGATATGAATCTTTCAACTTCATTGTTTTTAGCAAATGTTAAAGGGTTTGGTGATCCAATCAGTTGGTTATTTGTCGTGCTGGGTTTTCCGCTTGCATGGCATTTTTCTAGAAAGAATTTTGAGAGAATAGAAGTGACTAAGATTCAGTACGATCAGCTTGTGGTAGTAGAAATAGAATTCGAAGAAAATAGATATACATTAAAGGGGCTGGTTGATAGTGGAAATCAACTATATGATCCGATTACGAAACTGCCAGTGATGTTTGTGTCGATCAAGCAGATTATTAATGAGTTGCCCCAAGAGTTAAAAATGATTGCTGAAGATGCAGAGGCTGTCATTATGGGGGAAAAATCGGTTGACTCGAAATGGGAGAATAAAATGCGAATCATCCCATACAAAGTAATGGGAAAAGAACATCAATTAATCATTGCCTTTAAACCAGATCGCTTAATCATCAAACAAAATAATCGAGACGTAATGCTAGTTGAAAAAGGCTTAGTCTCTTTAACTACCCAACAGTTGTCTTCTGATGATTCATTTCAATGTATTGTCCATCCAAAAATGGTAATCGATGGGAAACGAATAGATATGATGGGGGAAGGTAGCAAGGAGTCAATGGAGAAAATTGTTTGAGATTCTAAGAGAAAATGAGGAGGAAAATGATGAGTAAATTAAAGCTGAAACTATCCTATTACTGGTATAAACTATTAATAAAACTAGGGCTAAAAACAGATGAAGTTTTCTATATAGGCGGAAGTGAAGCTTTACCACCTCCTCTTAATAAAGAAGAAGAGGCTCTCCTAATTGAAAAACTGCCGAATGGTGATAAAGCTGCCAGGTCGATTCTCATTGAACGTAACTTAAGGCTAGTTGTCTATATTGCAAGGAAATTTGAAAATACAGGCATTAACATTGAAGATTTAATCAGCATCGGTACGATAGGTTTAATTAAAGCAGTGAATACGTTTAACCCAGAGAAGAAAATCAAACTTGCTACATATGCATCCCGTTGTATTGAAAATGAAATACTGATGTATTTACGACGAAATAATAAAATACGGTCAGAAGTTTCTTTTGATGAACCATTGAATATTGATTGGGATGGAAATGAATTATTGTTATCGGATGTATTGGGAACAGAAGAAGATATTATTACAAAGGATCTTGAAGCTAGTGTTGATAAGAAACTCTTATTAAAGGCACTTCATCAGCTTTCAGACCGTGAAAAACAAATTATGGAGCTTAGATTTGGACTTGGGACAGGCGAGGAAAAGACGCAAAAAGATGTAGCGGATATGTTAGGGATTTCTCAATCATACATTTCTAGACTAGAAAAAAGGATTATCAAAAGACTGAAAAAAGAGTTCAATAAGATGGTCTAAAATTAATTTTTTTTGCAAGAAAATGCGGTAGAATTCTACACTTTGTGAGAATTCTACCTTTTTTTGTCCTTTTCCACACTTTTATAAATGCATATTTTTCCTTACAGGGGAAATACTGATTTTTGTACAGCAACTCCTGTAAGGAGGGAAATGGATTGACTCGAAACAAAGTTGAAATTTGCGGTGTTGATACATCAAAACTTCCAGTATTAAAGAATGAAGAAATGAGATTGCTTTTTAAAAGAGTACAGCAAGAAGGAGATCTATCCGCACGTGAACAGCTCGTTAACGGAAATTTGCGCCTCGTATTAAGTGTGATTCAACGCTTTAATAATAGAGGAGAGTACGTTGATGATCTATTTCAAGTTGGCTGTATTGGACTTATGAAATCAATTGATAATTTTGATTTAAGTCAAAACGTGAAGTTTTCTACGTATGCTGTCCCAATGATTATTGGAGAAATACGGCGATATTTAAGGGATAATAACCCGATTCGTGTTTCTAGGTCATTACGTGACATCGCATACAAAGCATTACAAGTTCGAGAACGCTTAATGAGCAAAACATCACGGGAGCCTACAGCTGAAGAAATTGCCAAAGAACTTGATGTTCCACATGAAGAAATTGTTTTTGCACTTGATGCTATTCAAGATCCAGTCTCGCTTTTTGAACCCATTTATAATGATGGGGGGGATCCAATTTTTGTCGTAGATCAAATAAGTGATGAAAAGAATAAAGACATTCATTGGATTGAAGAAATTGCCCTTAAAGAAGGGATGCGAAGATTAAATGAACGAGAAAAATTGATCTTAAGAAAGAGGTTTTTTCAAGGTAAAACTCAAATGGAGGTTGCAGAAGAAATTGGGATATCCCAAGCGCAAGTTTCCCGTTTAGAAAAAGCTGCAATCAAACAAATGAATAAAAACATTCAAAGTTAAACTGCCAAATCTGGCAGTTTTTTATTTTTTATCGAAAGTACTCATTTTTACTCTATGGTTTGTCATATATATTTCATAAGGCGGATTTTAGGAGTGGAATAAATGGTGAGAATCTCTGAATTTCAAATAAAAGATGTTGTGAATGTAGCTGATGGAAAAAAGCTTGGGAATATAAGTGATATTGACATAAGTATAGGAACTGGAAAGATAGAAGCGATTATTATTTCAGAAAATAGTAAAATTCTTGGCCTTTTCGGAAAAGATGAGGAAATTGTTATTCCTTGGCGAAATATTATGAAAATAGGTGAGGATGTTATACTTGTTAAATATAAAGAAATGAATCATATGAGCATGGTAGACGAAGATGTATAGTCTTTTTATTACTAGGAACTCCAATGGAAGTGTGTTAGAATATTTAAATATAAAATAGAAAGAGGGATGACTATGGATCCATTTGTTCTAAAAGAAAAAGAATATTTTTCCCTGCCAAATTGGGTCCAGAAATATCCCAATTTAACGGTTGGGTTTACCACCAAAAATGGTGGTAACAGTAAAGCTGCTTTTGATAGTTTAAATATGGGGTTTCATGTTAAGGATCATGTGCAAGTCGTGTGTGATAACCGTGAAATTGTGGCGGAAAAACTAACTTTTCCAACCCAAAATTGGGTTGGAGCACAGCAAACACATGAAATAAAGATTAAAAAAATCTCAAAGCATGAAAAAGGCTATGGAGCTATGAACTATGAAACAGCCTTTAACGGTATCGATGGTTTTTATACCTTTGAGAATGATATTTTATTAACTTTATGTTTTGCTGATTGTGTTCCCATTTATTTCTTACACGGAGAATCCAGAGCAATTGGAATTGCACATGCTGGTTGGAAAGGTACTGTGGGCGGTATTGCTGCTGAGATGATTCGAAAATTTCAATCTGAAGGGATTGGGGCAAATGAGATTTCTGTGGTCATCGGGCCCTCAATTTGCGAAAATTGTTATATAGTAGATGACTATGTCATAAATTTAGTGCATAATAAACTAGAAGATGTCGTAATCTTGCCATATAATAAGATTAGTGACCATCAATATCAATTAAATTTAAAAGAATGTAATAGATTATTTTTAATAAAGGCAGGAGTGCCATCCGAAAACATACAAGTTACAAATTTATGTACTAGTTGTCAATCGGAACATTTCTATTCACATCGTAGAGATCAAGGTAAAACAGGACGTATGATCAGTTTTATTGGCTGGAAGGAGACAAATCTTTAAAAAATGAAAGTCATTGAAAATTTACAAGCTATCCAAGAAAATATTTTACAAGCATGTATGAAGTCTAATCGGAATCCAAATGAAGTCAAAATTATCGCTGTTACCAAGTATGTATCAAATGATCGTGCTAAAGAGGCGATTGAAGCGGGCATCCTCAATCTTGGAGAAAATTATGATGAAGGATTAATAGCTAAATGGGAAGTCTTACAGGACAAGCCAACATGGCATTTTATCGGGTCATTACAAACACGAAAAGTAAGAAATATTATTGATAAAGTGGATTACATACATTCTTTAGATCGTCCATCATTGGCAAAAGAAATAAATAAACGAGCAAATAAGAGAATGAAATGTTTAGTACAGGTCAATGTTTCTGGTGAAGAATCCAAACATGGTTTAGCCCCCCAAGAAGTCATAAACTTTATCAAGAGCATACAAGATTATCCAAATATTGAAGTTGCCGGATTAATGACAATGGCTCCTCACACGGATGATCAATCTATATTACGACATTGCTTTAGAACATTAAAATCATTGCAAATAGAAGTTCAGCAAATGAAATTAGAGTATGCGCCATGTACTGAGTTATCGATGGGAATGTCTAATGATTATGCAATTGCAGTTGAAGAAGGTGCAACATTGGTACGCATAGGAACAGCTCTTGTCGGGGAAGAAATGTAGGAGGTTCGAATATGAGTATTAAGTCTAAATTTAAAACATTTTTCTTTTTGGATGATGACTATGCTGAAATGGAAGAAGATCAGTATGAAGAAGAATATGAACCAGAACAAAAACAAAAAACGACACAAAAGCAGAATGTTGTAAGCCTTCAAAGTATTCAACAATCATCCAAAGTTGTATTAATCGAACCTCGTGTATATGCAGAAGCACAAGATATTGCGGATGAATTAAGAAATCGAAAAGCAGTTGTCGTTAATCTGCAAAGAATTGATCATGATCAGGCAAGAAGAATCGTAGACTTTTTAAGTGGAACCGTATACGCTATCGGTGGAGATATTCAAAAGATTGGTATAGATATTTTTCTATGTACTCCTGATAATATTGAAGTTACTGGATCCATTTCTGAGTTTCTTTCAGACAAGGAATTTGAGCAGTCGAGGTGGTAAATTTTAATGATTATAATTATTAATATCTTAATACAATTAATTAGTTATTATTCATTTGCATTAATTATTTATATTTTAATGTCATGGTTTCCTAATGCACGAAGTTCAACGATTGGGCAATTTTTTGCTAGAATTTGTGAGCCTTATTTGGAGCCGTTTCGACGAATTATTCCTCCACTTGGAATGATTGATATTTCGCCACTTGTGGCGATTCTCGTATTAAAGTTTGCAACTAAAGGTCTTCGTCAATTGCCTAGATTATTTATGTAATTTTCAAGAAATATGAAAACGAGCAAGGGGCTCATGTGTAAGTCCCTTTTTCTATTGAAAATAAAGGTGGAAATATATGTCGATTTATCAGCATTTTCGCCCAGAAGAACGAGGATTTATTGACCAAGCTTTAAATTGGAAAGACTTTGTGGAAAACAAATATGCTCCAAAATTAACCGATTACTTAGATCCAAGAGAGCAGCAGATTCTTAAGACGATTATTGGTCAGCAAACCATTAATCTCAGTTTTTTTGGAGGGTCACCACATACTGAACGCAAACGAGCTCTTCTATATCCAGATTATTATCAGGAGACTGAAGCTGATTACAATGTTACTTTATTTGAGGTTAAATATCCGAGTAAATTCATTCATTTAACACATCCTCAAGTTCTAGGAACTTTAATGTCTATCGGCTTAAAACGAGATAAATTTGGAGATATAATGCTTGCGGATGAACGAATTCAGTTTTTTTGTGCAGAGGAAATTTCTGATTATGTTAAATTAGAAGTACAATCAATGGGAAAAGCATCGGTTGAGTTAATCCAACAGCCTTTGTCAGAAACGATATTACAAAAAGAACAGTGGATTGAAATGATGATTACAGCATCAAGTGTAAGGATTGATACAATTATTTCTTCTGTTTATAAAATATCAAGACAAAAATCACAGGTTTTAATTCATTCTGGTCTTGTAAAAGTAAATTGGACAGTAATTGAAAGTACCTCTTTTGAGTGTGGCGAAGGTGATACAATTTCTGTTCGAGGCTATGGACGCAGTAAAATTTTTTCGTTTGACGGAAAATCGAAAAAGGAAAAATGGAAAATGGTCATTGGTAGACAAAAATAATCGCCTTTTTACTGCAGGAAAATAAAAAAATTTGTCGAAAAAGTAAAAAGGCAAACGTGAGAATATACTTGGGAGGTGGCAGAATGCCATTAACGCCATTAGATATACATAATAAGGAGTTTAGTAAAGGATTCCGTGGCTATGATGAAGATGAGGTAAATGAATTTCTTGATGTAGTAATTAAGGACTATGAAATGGTCATACGTGAAAAGAAAGAATTAGAAGAGCGACTAAATGAAATGACAGAGCGAATTGGTCATTTTAATTCTATTGAAGAAACACTTAATAAATCGATTATAGTTGCTCAGGAAGCAGCGGAAGAAGTTAAACGTAATGCACAAAAGGAAGCTAAATTAATTGTGAAAGAGGCAGAAAAAAACTCTGACCGAATTGTAAATGAATCCTTATCAAAAGCAAGAAAAATTGCTTTAGAAATTGAAGAATTGAAAAAGCAATCAAAAGTATTTAGAACTCGTTTTAAAATGTTAATCGAAGCACAGCTCGATTTACTTAGTAATGATGATTGGGATCATCTCTTACAATACGAACTTGATTCAACCGAATTAAAATCGATGGAAGAAGAAGATTCGTTAGCTTGACGTTCTACAATAAAAGGAATATAATTTTAAAAAACTCTTTATATCATATATAAGATAACGGAGATAGGGACAGTACAGCTTAAATGCTTATGTGTAGCGAACTAGGGTTGGTGGAAGCCTAGTAATAAGGTTAAGCTTGGAAGATCACCCTTGAGTTCCAATGCCGAAAAGATTTCAGATTATGTAGGAGATGATTTTGATGCAGGTCCAAATCATCCATACCCTGAAGACAAGTAGGCTTTGGCGTTTCATTCGCGTTAAGAATTTGTTGAGCGGATAGAAATTTATTTTTATCTACAAGGGTGGTACCGCGGGAAAACCTTCTCGTCCCTATTTGGGATGTGAGGGTTTTTTATTTTGTCTTTATCTTAGATGATGAAAAAGAACATAGATGGAGGAAGCGTAATGGAATATAAAGATACTTTACTAATGCCCAAAACTGAATTTCCAATGAGAGGTAACTTACCTAAGAGAGAACCTGAAATTCAGGAAAAATGGGAAGAAATGAATATTTATAAATTGGTTCAAGAAAAAACAAAAGATCGTCCGATGTTTGTTTTACATGATGGACCGCCATATGCAAATGGTGATATTCATATGGGTCATGCACTTAATAAGGTTTTAAAGGATTTTATTGTCCGTTATAAATCAATGAGTGGCTACAATGCTCCATATGTTCCAGGTTGGGATACACATGGATTACCAATTGAGCAGGCATTAACAAATAAAGGTGTTAAACGTAAAGAAATGTCTGTAGCAGAATTTAGAAAGCTTTGTGAAAAATATGCTTTAGAACAAATTGATAATCAACGTACTCAGTTTAAACGTATAGGTGTACGAGGTGACTGGGAAAATCCTTATATTACGCTAAAGCCTGCTTATGAGGCACAACAAATTAAAGTATTTGGGGAAATGGCGAAAAAAGGCTATATTTATAAAGGATTAAAACCGGTATATTGGTCACCAACAAGTGAATCAGCTCTTGCAGAAGCAGAAATTGAATATAAAGATAAAAAATCAGCATCGATTTATGTGGCGTTTAAAATAAAAGATGGTAAAGGTGTAGTAGATACAGACGTCCAAATGATCATTTGGACAACAACACCATGGACGATTCCAGCAAACCTTGGAATTTCTGTACATCCTGATTTAACTTATGTGGTTGTTAATGTAAATGAACAAAAATATCTAGTGGCAGAAGCTTTGCTAGAAACAGTGAAAAATGAATTAAATTGGGAAAATCCTGAAGTGATTCAAAGAAGTAAAAGGGAAAGAATTAGATACGAATTGTGGCAACACATCCAATTTATGATCGTGATTCCCTTGTTATGTTAGGTGAACATGTGACAACTGATGCAGGTACAGGATGTGTTCATACAGCTCCAGGTCACGGGGAAGACGACTTTTATATTGGTCAAAAGTATGGTCTTGATGTATTATGTCCTGTTGACGACAAAGGGGTTATGACAGCGGAAGCACCAGGGTTTGAAGGGTTATTTTATGATAAAGCAAATAATGCCATTACGGAAAAGTTAGAAGAAGTTGGAGCACTATTAAAACTTTCTTATATTACTCACTCCTATCCACATGACTGGAGAACGAAGAAACCAATTATCTTCCGGGCAACTGCGCAATGGTTCGCTTCCATTAAAGATTTTAGAGAAGATTTATTAGAAGCTGTAAAAGAAACAAAATGGGTTCCTGCTTGGGGAGAGACAAGATTATTTAATATGGTTCGCGACCGCGGTGACTGGTGTATTTCTAGACAACGTGCTTGGGGTGTACCAATTCCTGTATTTTATGGGGAAAATGGAGAGCCAATTATTACCGATGAAACGATCGAACATGTTTCAGCACTATTCCGTGAGCATGGTTCAAATGTTTGGTTTGAACGCGAAGCGAAAGATTTATTACCAGAAGGATTCACACATCAGAGTAGTCCAAATGGGATCTTTACAAAAGAAACAGATATCATGGATGTTTGGTTTGATTCTGGTTCATCTCACCAAGCTGTATTATTAGAACGTGATGACCTACAGCGACCTGCAGACCTTTACTTAGAGGGATCTGACCAATATCGTGGTTGGTTTAACTCTTCCTTATCGACGGCAGTTGCAGTTACGGGTAAGGCGCCATATAAAGGTGTGTTAAGTCATGGATTTGCTTTAGATGGTGAAGGTAGAAAAATGAGTAAGTCTGTAGGGAATGTGGTCATTCCGGCAAAAGTAATGAATCAGTATGGAGCAGATATTCTTCGTCTTTGGGTTGCGTCTGTTGATTATCAAGCAGATGTACGTGTATCTGATGCCATTCTAAAACAAGTAGCTGAAGTGTATCGGAAAATTAGAAATACATTCCGCTTCTTATTAGGAAACTTATCAGACTTTAACCCTGAAAAGGATGTTATTGCCTATTCAGATTTACGTGAAGTGGATCAATTCATCCTTGTAAAATTAAATGAATTGGTAAAACAAGTAAGAAGTAACTATGATAATTATGAATTTGCTAATATTTATCATGAAATTAATAATTTCTGTACGTTAGATTTAAGTTCATTCTATTTTGACTTTGCTAAAGACATTTTGTATATCGAAGGAATGGATCAACATGATCGTCGTTGTATTCAAACGGTACTTTATGAAAGTTTACTGTCACTGACAAAACTAGTATCACCGATTCTTTCTCATACAGCAGATGAAGTATGGAGCTTTATTCCAGGTGTTCAAGAACAAAGTGTACAGTTAACAGATATGCCTGAAGTGAAAAACTTGGCAAATTCAACAGAACTATTAGAAAAATGGTCGAAGTTTATGGATTTACGTGATGATGTATTAAAAGCATTAGAGGAAGCTCGTAATGAAAAAGTAATTGGTAAATCATTAACAGCCAAGGTTACTCTATATGTTAAAGATGAGACAAAAGCATTACTTGAAACGATCCATGAAAATTTACAACAATTATTCATTGTTTCCGATTTTGAAGTAGCTGGTTCCTTTGCCGAGGCTCCAGAACAAGCAATCAAACTTGAACATGCAGCAATTGTGATTACAAAAGCAGAAGGTGAAACATGTGAACGTTGTTGGACTGTCACTCAAGTAGGAGAAGTAAAAGAACATCCAACACTTTGCAAACGTTGTGCAGAAGTAGTAAAAGAAAATTTTAGCAGTTTGGCTTAAAAATAAAAAAACAGACACCTCATCGTGTCTGTTTTTTTATGCACTAAATTTTAACAGATTCTTATAAAAATGCTTGATTATTCATTCATTATCATATAAAATATTCCACCTTCGTTAATTGTTGTTTACCTTGTCAATAGTTTTATCGGTTTCTGAAAAAAACTATGGGAATGATAAAGGAAAATCAATGATGATGAAACGGAGGAATCGATATGGATCAACAACAAAATGAAATCTATTCAGAACTCCGTAAGACGAAGCAAGAATTAATTGAAAAGTTAGAAGGGGGAAATTGTTCACCGATTATAAAGCCTTATATTGAAGGTGAATTAAAAGATATCGAAGCAGCGTTACAAAAACTTGAAAAAGGTACGTTTGGAACTTGTGAAGTTTCAGGTGAATTAATCCCAGAAGATTTATTAACGATCGTACCTACCCTTAAATCAATAGATGACTGTAAAACCTTGCAATATTTGATTCGAAAATCGACTCAATAAAAGCACTGTCGTTTTCCATAGTAGTATGCTAAAATGCATAAGAGAATCTTTTCTATTGTTAAGTAAATGGAGGTAACTTAGTGTTTTATTATGGAATTGCTTTATTATTGATCATCTTCGATCAAGTGACAAAATGGATGGTTGTCAAAAATATGCAACTTGGAGAAAGTATTACGATTATAGAAGATTTTTTGTATTTAACTTCACATCGTAATCGTGGAGCCGCTTGGGGAATTTTAGAAGGACAAATGTGGTTTTTTTATATCATTACGGTCATTGTGATTATCGGAATTATTTATTATATGCAAAAGGGGAAGGAAGAAGGCGCTTTATTTAAATGGGCACTTTCATTAATGCTTGCCGGTGCAATAGGAAATTTTATTGATCGCGTGTTAAGACAAGAAGTGGTTGACTTCATTCATACATTTCCTTTTGGTTACAATTTTCCAATTTTTAATATTGCTGATTCCTCTTTAGTCGTTGGTGTTGCTTTATTAATTATACATATGTTTTTAGAAGAGAAAAAGGCAAAGAAAAAGGAGAAAGTAAATGCAGAAAGTGGAACACATAGTTCTTGATCATGAATCATCAGAGCGGATTGATAAAGTCATATCAAATTTAAACTCAGATTGGTCACGAACTCAAGCGCAACAATGGATCAAAAGTGGTCACGTACTTGTTAATGATCAACATATAAAAACAAATTATAAATGTAGTTTAAATGATCTCATTGAAATTACGATACCAGAACCAGAAATACTAGATGTATTACCTCAAGAAATGGATTTGGATATTTATTATGAAGATTCTGATGTAATTGTTGTCAATAAACCGAAAGGCATGGTTGTTCATCCAGCTGCTGGTCATGTAACAGGGACGTTGGTTAATGGATTAATGGCTCACTGTAAAGACTTATCTGGTATTAATGGAGTCTTGAGACCGGGTATCGTTCATAGAATTGATAAAGATACATCAGGATTATTAATGGTTGCGAAAAATGATAAAGCCCATGAACATTTGGTTAATCAATTGGTTGAAAAAACAGTGACAAGGAAATATAAAGCTCTTGTACATGGAAATATTGGTCATGATTATGGAACCATTGATGCACCAATTGGCAGGGATTCGAAAGATCGCCAAAGTATGACGGTTGTTGAAAACGGGAAACATGCTGTTACGCATTTTCACGTGTTAGAGCGTTTTAATGAATACACTTTTGTTGAATGTCGCTTAGAAACAGGACGGACGCATCAAATCCGTGTTCATATGAAGTATATTGGTTTTCCATTAGTGGGAGATCCTAAATATGGTCCACGTAAAACGCTAGAGATTAATGGACAAGCCCTACATGCCGCTATTCTTGGGTTTATTCACCCAACCACTGAAGAGTACTTAGAATTTGAGGCACCGTTACCTGCTGACTATGAACAACTTCTAGTAAAAATTAGAAATAATCATTGACAAACATCAACTAGTAACTTATGATTTATCTAAGTAAATAAGTCCTTTAAATCAGTCCCGTGAGGCTGAGAAGGAGACGGATTCATTATTTTGAGTACGAGATACTTAAAATAATTTTAACATGCATTCGTGTGCCCTCTTGCCTACAGGTAAGGGGGTTTTTTATTTCTCCTTATTTAAGCCATACTAAGATTTAAGGACAATATTTAATTAAGGGAGTGAAATAAGTGACACAAAAAGCCATTGTGTTAGATGAACCGGCCATTCGGAGGGCATTAACGAGAATTGCCCATGAAATAATAGAAAAAAATAAAGGGATTGATGATTTGCTTATCGTCGGTATTCGGACGAGAGGAATCTATATTGCAAACCGCCTTGCCCAAAGAATCAAGCAAATTGAGGGAAAAAGTGTACCTGTTGGCGAATTGGATATCACTTTATACCGAGATGACTTGAGCACTAAAACAGTCAATCATGAACCATTAGTAAAAGGACTGCATATTGAGCAAAATATTCAAGAACAAACAGTTATATTGGTTGATGACGTTCTTTATACAGGTAGAACCGTTAGAGCTGCATTGGATGCCATCATTGATGCTGGACGCCCAAGTGCGATTCATCTAGCCGTTTTAGTAGATAGAGGACATCGGGAATTACCGATAAGAGCTGATTATGTTGGAAAAAACATCCCTACATCAAGTTCGGAAAAAATTGTTGTTGAGTTAAGTGAAATTGATTCAATCGATCAAGTTAGTATACATGATAAATAAAAATAGACATTATTTCTACAGTTCTGGAGGAAGTCATCTTGAGTAATCAACATCCTGTTTTAGACGTTAAAGATATCCCATCACCCTTTCAATGGTTAACTTTAAGCTTACAGCATTTATTTGCCATGTTTGGTTCAACCGTTTTAGTACCTGTACTTGTAGGGTTAAGCCCAGCAATTGCTCTTATATCAAGTGGTATTGCAACGATTCTTTTTCTGATTTTTACAAAGTGGCAAGTACCTGCATATCTTGGATCCTCCTTTGCTTTCATTGCACCGATTATTGCTGCTAAAGAAGCTGAGGGAACAGGCGGAGCGATGATTGGATGCTTCATGATTGGGATTGTATATATCATTGTAGCCCTTATCATCAAACAATCCGGCTATCAATGGATTATGAAGTTATTACCGCCTGTAGTTGTAGGCCCAGTCATCATGGTGATCGGACTTGCGTTAGCACCAACTGCCATAGGAATGGCAATGAACAACCCTGTTGGTGAATATGATTTACTTTACTTTTCAGCTGGACTTGTAACACTACTATCTACCATTCTTTTTTCAGTATTCTCTAAAGGCTTTTTAGGCCAAATATCAATCTTAGCGGGAATTATTGTCGGTTATATTTATTCAGTCCTAATTGGAATTGTAGATTTTACTCCAGTATTACAAGCAGGGTGGTTTGAATGGCCGGAATTCGTCGTTCCTTTTATAGATTACGAAGTTACTTTTTCTACAGATATAATGCTTCTGATGATTCCGATTTCAATTGTTACGATTTCAGAGCATATCGGACATCAATTAGTACTTAGTAAAGTTGTAGGAAGAGATTATATTAAAGAACCTGGCTTACACCGTTCCATCCTTGGTGATGGATTGGGTACGATGATCTCGGCATTAATCGGTGGTCCACCAAAAACAACCTACGGTGAAAATATTGGTGTGTTAGCGATAACAAAGGTTTATAGTGTTTATATCATTTTAGGAGCAGCTATATTTGCACTAATTTTAGGATTTGTCGGTAAAATTACAGCTTTAATTAACACGATTCCCCAACCGGTTATGGGCGGTGTTTCAATTCTCTTATTTGGAATCATCGCATCCTCAGGTTTACGGATGCTCATTGATAATAAAGTAGATTTTAGTAAAAATCGAAATTTAGCAATCGCTTCTGTTATCTTAGTTCTGGGGATTGGTGGTGCGTTTATCCAAGTTTCAGACCGATTTACATTACAAGGAATGGCCTTTGCTGCAATCGCCGGAGTTCTTCTAAATTTAGTGCTTCCTGGAAAAGAAAAATCGGAAAAAGATATTTTTGAAACACAAATAGATTAACAAAGAAAACGAAACGGTAATTACAATATATTGGGGGATGAAATCATGAACCATTTATTATCAACCACTACGTTATCAATCGGAGAAATAATGGATTTATTAAAAGATGCGAATGACTTCTCAAGGGGGAAACAATGGAAACCAGGAGAACAGACATTCATAGCTAATCTATTTTTTGAGCCAAGTACCCGCACGAAGTCTAGTTTTGAAATGGCTGAAAGAAAGTTAGGATTAGAAGTGATTCCATTTGAAGCAGGTACATCAAGTGTTTTAAAAGGGGAAACATTATATGATACGGTAAGGACGCTCGAATCAATTGGTGTAAATGCCGTTGTCATTCGACATGCAAAGGATCATTATTTTGATGAACTAGTTGGTTCAGTGGGAATTTCGGTAATAAATGCAGGAGACGGGTGTGGACATCATCCTACCCAATCTTTACTTGATTTATTAACCATTCAACAAGAGTTTGGAAGATTTGAAGGACTTAAGGTCGCAATCATTGGAGATATACGCCATAGCCGTGTCGCTCGCTCAAATGCAGATGTGCTAACAAGACTAGGAGCAAAAGTTGTTTTCTCAGGACCAAAGGCTTGGTTTGATGAATCACTTCTTGAAAACGGGAGCTATGAAGAGATTGATTCTGCTATTGAAACAGCAGATGTTGTCATGTTACTTCGAATCCAACATGAAAGACATGATCAAAGTGATGATGGTGTTGAAAGTGATTATCATAATCAATATGGATTAACTCTTGAACGAGAGAAGCGAATGAAACGAAAAAGCATTATCATGCATCCTGCACCAGTAAATCGAAATGTAGAAATTGCTGATGAATTAGTTGAGTGTGAGAGGTCAAGAATTTTCACACAAATGCAAAATGGAGTATTCGTACGAATGGCAGTCATTAAACGTTGTCTTGAAAATCAAAAAGGGGGAATCAATCATGTCGATACTCATCCAAAATGGCCAATTGCTTATTAATGGGGAGAGGACGAAAAAAGATCTTTATATCGCTGATGGGATCATCAAGGAAATCGGTGAGGATCTTTCTCATGTTGAAGCAGAGAAAATAATCAATGCCGAAAATTTAGTGGTCGCTCCTGGATTTATTGATCTTCATGTCCATTTACGTGAGCCAGGTGGAGAGAAGAAAGAAACGATTGAAACCGGTACATTAGCGGCAGCAAAAGGGGGATTTACAACGGTTGCGGCCATGCCAAATACAAGACCTGTTCCAGATACAAAGGAACAGTTGCAGTGGTTAACTGGTCGTATTAAAGAAACTGCGGCTGTGAAAGTCTTACCATATGGATCGATTACGGTTAGAGAAGCGGGTCAAGAACTAACGAATTTTGCCCAGTTAAAAGAGGCCGGTGCATTTGCCTTAACCGATGATGGTGTAGGTGTTCAATCCGCTGATATGATGTTAAGCGCAATGAAAGAAGCGGCAAAAGTAGGATTATCAATTGTGGCTCATTGTGAAGAAAATACGTTAATTCACAACGGGTCTGTCCATGAAGGTTCTTTTTCACAAAAACATGGAATCAATGGAATTCCGTCTGTTTGTGAATCTGTTCAAATTGCAAGAGATGTTCTTCTTGCTGAGGCAGCAGAATGTCATTATCACGTTTGCCACATTAGCACGAAAGAATCAGTACGAACAGTAAGAGATGCAAAACGTGCTGGAATTAATGTTTCAGCAGAAGTAACGCCCCATCATTTATTATTATGTGATGAAGATATTCCTGGGTTAGATACAAATTATAAAATGAACCCTCCCTTACGTAGTTCTTCAGATCGAGATGCATTAATACAAGGAATTTTAGATGGAACAATCGATTTCATTGCTACAGACCATGCGCCACATACGCAAGAAGAAAAGGCAGAAGGAATGGTGCTTGCTCCATTTGGAATTGTTGGTTTAGAAACAGCATTCCCACTTCTATACACTCATTTGGTCGAAAAAGAGATATTATCATTAGAACAATTAATTGATCTGTTAACGAAAAAACCAGCAGAAACATTTGATTTAAACACTGGAAAGTTAGAAACAGGAAGTACGGCTGATATCGTTTTACTTGATTTAAACGAGGAAATGGAAATTAATCCAGAAACCTTCTTATCAAAAGGGAAAAACACTCCATTTACAGGATGGAATTGTAAAGGTTGGCCAGTAGCAACCATTGTAGAAGGAAGAATAGCTTGGGAAAAGGGACGTGAATGAGGATGAAAAAAAAGCTTATTTTAGAGGATGGAACCATTTTTATTGGGGAAGCAATTGGTAGTGAAACAAGTTCAACGGGTGAAGTTGTTTTTAATACAGGTATGACAGGATATCAGGAAGCTCTTTCTGACCCTTCTTGCTGTGGGCAGATTGTGACATTAACCTATCCATTAATCGGTAATTATGGAATTAATCGAGATGATTTTGAATCGATTACCCCTGCAATTAACGGGTTAATTGTAAAGGAAGTGGCAGATTACCCTTCCAATTGGCGTAGTGAAATTTCATTAGATGAATTTTTAAAAATGAAAAATATCCCAGGAATTGCCGGGATTGACACAAGAAAATTGACACGGATTATTCGACAACAAGGAACATTGAAAGGTGCTCTTTGTCATATGAGTGAAAATGATCAAGAAGTACTAGAAAGATTACGTGCAATTGAAATTCGTCATGATCAAGTGAAACAAGTATCAACAAAGACTGCCTACCCAAGTCCTGGTCGTGGGAGAAGAATTGTGGTTGTAGACTTTGGAATGAAGCACGGGATATTGCGTGAGTTAAATCAGCGTGGATGTGATGTCATTGTTGTGCCATATAATACAACAGCGGCTGAAATCCTTCAATTAAGTCCAGATGGCATCATGCTGACAAATGGACCTGGGGATCCAAAAGATGTTCCTGAAGCAGTTGAAATGATTAAAGACGTACTTGGGAAAGTTCCTTTATTTGGAATCTGTCTTGGTCATCAACTATTTGCACTTGCTTGTGGTGCAGATACAGTAAAAATGAAGTTTGGACATAGAGGATCCAATCATCCGGTAAAAGATTTAGCAACAGGTAAAGTAGCTTTAACTTCACAAAATCATGGGTTTACTGTGGATAATGAATCAATCAAGAACACAAGTTTAGAAGTTACTCATATTGCTTTAAATGACGGTACAATTGAAGGGTTGAAACACAAAGACATTCCTGCATTCACGGTGCAATATCACCCTGAAGCATCTCCAGGACCTGAAGATGCTAACTATTTATTCGATCAATTTCTTGAAATGATTGAAACTGCCAAACAGGAGGAAACAGCATATGCCAAAGCGTAATGATATAAACAGTATTTTAGTGATTGGTTCCGGACCGATCGTAATCGGGCAAGCAGCAGAGTTTGATTACGCTGGAACACAAGCGTGTATTGCTCTTAAAGAAGAAGGATATAAGGTTATTCTTGTCAACTCAAATCCTGCCACGATTATGACCGATACGGAAATCGCAGATGCGGTGTACATTGAACCATTAACGCTGGAATTTGTCGAAAGAATTATTCGTAAAGAAAGACCAGATGCCTTATTGCCGACTTTAGGTGGCCAAACGGGGTTGAATTTAGCAGTAGAATTAGCTAATTCCGGTATACTAGATGAATGTGAAGTGGAAATCTTAGGAACGAAATTAAATGCGATTCAAAAAGCGGAAGATCGTGATTTATTCCGTACCCTTATGAATGAATTGAATGAACCAGTTCCAGATAGTGAAATTATTCATAATCTTGATGAAGCCTATAAGTTTGTTGCTGAAATTGGTTATCCTGTCATTGTACGTCCTGCTTTTACACTTGGAGGCACTGGTGGTGGGATCTGTCATAATGAAGAAGAGTTAGTAGAAATTGTTACAAGTGGTTTAAAATATAGTCCTGTTACGCAATGTTTATTAGAAAAGAGCATTGCTGGTTTTAAAGAAATTGAATATGAAGTGATGAGAGATAGTAACGACAATGCGATTGTTGTATGTAATATGGAAAACATTGATCCGGTTGGTGTTCATACAGGTGATTCAATTGTCGTAGCCCCAAGTCAAACATTAAGTGACCGTGAGTATCAAATGCTGCGCAATGCTTCATTAAAAATTATTCGTGCGTTAGAAATTGAAGGAGGCTGTAATGTTCAGTTAGCGCTAGATCCCTATAGCTATGACTATTACATCATTGAGGTAAACCCTCGTGTAAGCCGCTCATCTGCGCTTGCATCAAAGGCGACTGGATATCCAATTGCCAAATTAGCAGCAAAAATTGCTGTTGGATTAACACTTGATGAAATGATGAATCCTGTAACAGGTAAAACATATGCAAGCTTTGAACCTGCATTAGATTATATTGTGACGAAAATTCCACGTTGGCCATTTGATAAATTCGAATCAGGCAATCGTCTACTTGGAACACAAATGAAAGCAACTGGTGAAGTAATGGCAATGGGCCGTACTTTTGAGGAATCCCTATTAAAAGCGATTCGTTCTCTTGAAAGTGATGTCTATCATTTTGCTTTACCAAATGGGGATGAGTTTAGCGATGAAACCATCGAAAAACGAATCAAGAAAGCAGGGGATGAACGTCTTTTCTATATTGCTGAAGCATTAAAGCGTGGAATCAGTTTTGAGACGATTCATGAATGGAGTCAAATTGATTTATTCTTCCTCTATAAAATGGAAGGAATCATCAAGTTTGAAAAAGAATTAGCAAACTTCCCATTTGATCAAGAATGGGCGATTAAAGCAAAGAAAAAAGGCTTTTCAGATGTGGCGTTGGCAGCTTTATGGAAGTCTACAGAAAAAGAAGTTTATGATTGGCGTGTGAAAGACAAGTATTATTCCAACCTATAAAATGGTTGATACTTGTGCAGCGGAATTTGAATCTGAAACCCCTTATTTTTATGGAACTTATGAAGATGAAAACGAGTCAATCGTCACAGAACGCGAAAGTGTCATTGTCTTAGGATCAGGTCCTATCCGTATCGGTCAAGGTGTTGAATTTGATTATGCAACCGTTCATTCTGTTTGGGCGATTAAAGAGGCTGGTTATGAAGCAATTATCGTAAATAATAATCCTGAAACGGTTTCGACAGACTTTAGTATTTCAGACAAATTGTACTTTGAACCGCTAACGCTTGAAGATGTCATGCATATTATTGATTTAGAGAAGCCGATGGGAGTCGTGGTTCAGTTTGGTGGTCAAACAGCGATCAATTTAGCAGCAGGTCTTGTTGAACGTGGTGTAAAAATTCTAGGTACGTCCCTTGAAGATTTAGATCGAGCAGAAGATCGTGACAAGTTTGAGCAAGCATTAACAGAAATGAAAATTCCAATGCCTAAAGGGAAAACCGCGCTTTCTGTTGAAGAAGCATTGAAAATAGCGGAGGATATTGGCTATCCGGTGCTCGTTAGACCATCCTATGTTCTAGGTGGCCGTGCAATGGAAATTGTCCATAAAGAAGAAGAACTGCTTCATTATATGCAAAATGCTGTCAAGATTAATCCAGAACACCCGGTATTAGTTGACCGTTATTTAACAGGAAAAGAAATTGAAGTAGATGCTATTTGTGATGGTAAAGATGTCGTCATTCCTGGAATTATGGAGCATATTGAACGTGCAGGTGTTCACTCTGGTGATTCAATTGCCGTCTATCCACCACAAAGCCTTTCAGATGAAATTAAACAAAAATTAATCACATATACAGAAAAAATGGCAAAAGGTTTGAATATTATTGGATTACTTAATATTCAATATGTCGTTAGTAACAATGAAGTATTTGTCCTTGAAGTTAATCCTCGTTCAAGTCGTACTGTGCCATTCTTAAGTAAAATTACGAATGTGCCAATGGCGAAGGTTGCAACAAAGGTTATTCTTGGTCAGACATTGAAAAAACAAGGATATACAACGGGATTGATTCCTGAAAAGCCTGGCGTATATGTGAAAGTTCCTGTCTTCTCATTCGCGAAACTACGCAATGTTGATATATCACTCGGACCAGAAATGAAATCAACAGGTGAAGTAATGGGAAAAGATATTACTTTAGAGAAGGCCTTATATAAAGGATTAGTGGCATCTGGACTTCAAATTCAAAAATTCGGTACCGTGTTATTAACCATTGCAGATAAAGATAAAGAAGAAGCTCTAAATCTTGCTAAGCGTTTTTCGGCAATAGGTTATCGTTTAATGGCAACAAGTGGTACTGCGGATTACCTAAAGAAATCTGGTATTCCAGTCAGTGTCGTTAACAAAATTGGAGCGGACGGTCCTAATCTATTAGATGTGATTCGTAATGGAGAAGCCCAATTTGTAATTAATACTTTCTCAATAGGAAAACAGCCTGAACGTGATGGCTTTAGAATTCGACGTGAAGCGGTTGAAAATGGAGTTGCTTGTTTAACTTCACTTGATACAGCTGTAGCGATTTTACGCGTTATTGAATCCATGAATTTTTCTACGGAAGCAATGGAACAACCACTTGCAACGAAGGAGGCCGTTCATTCATGATAAAAAAAGAAGACTGTACGGTCGTTTCGCAAACTCAACTTGCCCATTCTATTTATGAGCTCACCTTAAAAGGTGAGCTTGTTCAGCAAATGAGTGAACCAGGCCAATTTGTTCATATTAAAGTGTCTAATGGAATGGATCCACTATTGCGTCGACCAATATCTATTGCAAAAATAGACAGGAATCAAAATGAATTCACGGTGATTTATCGTGCAGAAGGACATGGAACGAAAATATTATCCAAAAAAATCGCTGGTGAACAAATTGATATTCTTGGACCTCTTGGAAATGGCTTTCCAGTTGATGAAACGGCTGTCGGAGAAACTGCTTTATTAGTTGGTGGAGGAATTGGTGTTCCACCGCTTTACGAGTTATCACGTCAACTTGTCAAAAAAGGTGTTACAGTCATTCATGTTTTAGGATTTCAAAATAAATCAGCAGTATTTTATGAAAGAGAATTTTTGGAATTAGGGGAAACTTATGTAGCAACTGTAGATGGTTCTTATGGTGTTAAGGGGTTTGTTACGGATGTCATTGCTGATAAAGGTCTCGACTTTGATACTCTTTATTCATGTGGTCCAACTCCAATGCTTAAAGCGCTTGAAAGCCAATTTTCCGATAAAAAAGTGTATCTTTCTTTAGAAGAAAGAATGGGTTGCGGGATCGGTGCATGTTTTGCTTGTGTTTGTCATACTACGGATGATTCAAGTGATCATACATATAAAAAAGTTTGCAGTGATGGTCCTGTCTTTCGTGCTGGGGAGGTTATTTTATGAGTATGCTAAATGTGCAATTACCTGGGTTGAATTTAAAAAATCCGGTTATGCCGGCGTCAGGTTGTTTTGGGTTCGGACGTGAATTTAGCGGGTTTTATGATTTAAGTGAACTCGGTGCGATCATGATAAAAGCCGCGACAGTAGAACCGCGTTTTGGTAATCCTACACCAAGAGTGGCTGAAACTTCAGCAGGAATGTTAAATGCCATTGGACTTCAGAATCCAGGCTTACATAAAGTTATTTCAGAAGAGCTTCCATTTTTAGATCAGTATGATGTTCCGATTATTGCCAATGTTGCAGGAAGCACGGAAGAGGATTACGTTGCAGTTGCAAAGGAAATTTCTAAAGTGTCTAATGTACATGCTCTGGAATTAAATATTTCATGTCCCAATGTTAAAGAAGGCGGTATTACATTTGGAACGGTTCCGGAGATAGCTAAAAAACTAACAGAAAAAGTTAAGGCTGTATCACAAGTTCCTGTATATGTGAAATTATCTCCTAATGTTACAGACATCGTTGAAATGGCAAAGGCTGTAGAAGCTGGTGGTGCTGATGGTATCACAATGATTAATACACTTGTGGGGATGAGAATAAATTTACAGAACGCTAAGCCTGTTATTGCTAATAAAACAGGTGGGTTATCAGGTCCTGCTGTCAAACCTGTTGCGATTCGCATGATTTATGAGGTAAGTCAACAAGTGAATATCCCGATTATTGGAATGGGCGGCATTCAAAATGCAGAAGATGTCATTGAATTCTTTTATGCTGGAGCTAGTGCTGTTGCTGTCGGAACTGCGAATTTTGTCGATCCTTTTGTCTGTCCAACCATTATTGCTGAACTTCCTGAGCTATTAGAAAAACTTGGGTTTGATCATATTTCACAATGTACAGGAAGGAGTTGGAAATAGTTGCAAACTCCCGTTATTATTGCTCTCGATTTTCCATCCAAAAAGGAAGTTTCTGAGTTTTTAACTTTATTTAACAAGGAAAAGCTGTTTGTCAAAGTAGGCATGGAGCTCTTTTATCAAGAAGGGCCAGCGATTATTGATGAAATTAAGGATAAAGGACATCATATTTTTCTTGATTTAAAGCTACATGATATTCCGAATACGGTGAAAAGTGCCATGAAAGGTTTATCAAAACTCGGGGTTGACCTTGTCAATGTTCATGCTGCAGGTGGACAAGAAATGATGCAGGCGGCATTGGAAGGTTTAGATGCTGGTACAACAGCTGGATCTTCAAGACCACTTTGTATTGCTGTCACGCAATTAACAAGTACTTCAGAAGCGCAAATGAAACAAGAACAACTGATACCTGTTTCCCTTCAGGAATCTGTATTACATTATGCAACCCTTTCAAAGAAATCAGGTCTAGATGGCGTTGTTTGTTCATCGCATGAAGCAGCACTGATTCGAGAAAGAATCGGAGGGGAGTTTTTAACTGTGACCCCTGGTATTCGCTTGAAAGATGATGCTGTAGGAGATCAGAAGCGGGTGGCGACTCCTGATTTTGCAAGAGCAGCAGGTGTTTCTTATATGGTGGTTGGACGTTCCATCACGAAATCAAACGATCCGATTCAAAGTTATCAAAAGTTTATTAAAGCATGGGAAGGTGTTTTAGATTGAAAAAAGAAATCGCAGAAAGCCTATTAGAAATAAAAGCAGTAACCCTAAGACCAAATGAACCATTTACTTGGGCATCCGGAATTCAATCACCTATCTATTGTGATAACCGCTTAACATTGTCCTATCCTGATATCAGAAAGAAAATTGCCGCAGGACTTACTAACATCATTACAGAAAAGTTTCCCGAAACAGAATTAATTGCAGGGACGGCAACTGCGGGAATTCCTCATGCAGCATGGGTGAGTGATAATCTGGAATTACCAATGTGCTATGTCCGTTCAAAAGCAAAAGGACACGGGAAAGGAAATCAAATTGAAGGAAAAGCGGAAAAAGGTCAAAAAGTCGTCGTCGTTGAAGATTTAATTTCAACTGGGGGCAGTGTGATTACCGCAGTCCAAGCTTTACGTGAGTCAGGCTGTGACGTTTTAGGTGTTGTGTCCATTTTTACATATGAACTTGAAAGTGGACGTGAACAATTGAAAAACTCAAACATTAACGCCTTCTCATTAACTGATTTTTCAACTCTCGTGGAAGTGGCTAGTGAAAAAGGATATGTAGAAAAAAACGATTGGGATAAATTAATGGAATGGCGAAAAAACCCATCAGAGTGGGGAAAGTAAAATGAAAGTCTAACATCTTTTATGGTGTTAGACTTTTTCTTTTTATTAAGGATAAAAATAATCTAAGTATGAAGAAAAAAGTGCAAGTAATCGTGCACCTTTCTACAGTCATAATAGGTTATTTAGGTTGTTTTAATGTTAAAATCAATTCTTCTTCAGGGGTTACATAGATTGTTTGTTGATTATCATAAATGACAAACCCCGGCTTTGCTCCTGCTGGCTTTTTGACAAAACGAACTTTTGTAAAATCGACAGGTACTGAACTTGAATGACGTGCCTTACTATTGTAAGCAGCTAAAATGGCTGCCTCATAAATGGTTTGTTCCGCTGGTTCTTGACTTCGAATCACTACATGTGAACCAGGAATATCCTTCGTATGTAACCAAATATCGTCACGTGCAGCGAACCGATTTGTTAAATAATCATTTTGTTTATTATTTTTACCAACGATAATTTCTGTTCCATCAGAAGCATAATAGTGTTCTAAAATAGGTTTTACATTTTGTGTTTTCTTTTTTGATTGTTTTCTTTGTTTGTTCTTTAAATAGCCTTCTTCTATTAATTCCTGGCGAATTTCAGCGATATCTTTAGGTGATGCTGTTTCTATTTGCTGTAATAGGCCTTCAAAATAATAAACTTCATTTTTTGCTTTTTCGATTTGAACTTGTACAATGTCAAGTGAGTTTTTCGCCTTTTGATACTTGCTGAAAAAAGCCTGTGCATTTTCAGAGGGTGTTTTTAATGGATTTAGTGGAATCACAACCATTGACCCATTTTCATCATAGTAATTCACCACTTCTATTTCCTGCATTCCTTTATTCACTGCATACAAATTGGCTGTTAATAGCTCACCATATAATTGATATTTTCGTGCTTCGTTTGCTTCTTTTAATGTTTCTTCGAGCTTCACAATCTTTTTCTCGTTTTTTTCCTTTTCATTCAAGATTAATCGCTCTATATCATGTGCTTGTTGCTTAACACGGTCACGTTCAGCCTTTCCAAAGAAATAGCGATCTAACATTTCACTAATGGTTGGAAAACTTTTTGCTTCCTTTGCTACAGAATACAGTGGAAATAAATAAAAACTTTCTTTATTGTCATTTTCCATAATCGCAGGAGTATAATCATGGGTTAGGATTTGTTTCATCATCGAAATAAATGCAACAGGTAATGTGTTACGGTTTACTAATCCAGCAGTAGCAATGATTTCTTTTGCTAATAGAGGAGAAATACCTCCATAAAGATTGACGATTTGTTTATCGATTTTTCCTGCGTTGTAATCAATTCTCCGTAAAACATCCTCTTCATTTGCTTCAAAAGGATTTGCTTTATGTTGATCAGGTGGAAAGATGTAAGGATGCCCCGGCAGTACTGTCCGATATGTGTTAACAGCTGCTGATACATGTTTCACGCTATCAAGAATCATATTTTTATCTTGGTCTACTAAGATCACATTACTATGGCGACCCATAATTTCGACAATCAGTTGTTTATTAGAGATATCACCAATCTCATTTCTCCCTTTCACTGTAAATATGATGATCCGTTCTAGACCTGGTTGGACAATATCCTCTAACACAAAGCCCTCTAAATGTTTACGTAAAAGCATGCAAAACATAGGTGGCTCAGACGGATTTTCGTACTCTTCTTTTGTTATTTGAACTCTAGCATGATTTGGATGAGCTGAGAGTAGTAACTTATGATTTTTTCCATTTGCACGAATAACTAGAATCACTTCATTTTTATAAGGCTGATGAACTTTACTGATTCTCCCACCTTTTAAGGTGTCAATCAGTTCTTTACACATCGCCCTCGTAAATAAACCATCAAAAGACATACAAAACATCCTTTACTAATAATCTAACTTAAATTTACAAGTTGTTTGATGACAAGTGCAACTATTATTAGCATTTTTTCGGACAAGGGTGAATATGATTTCCATAGAGTATTCTGCCATTACTAAAGAAGGAAGTGAGATGACGGGATGAAGTACCATGAGATGAACAAGAAAGAGGTAGTAGAAGCCTTAAATACAGACCTCTCGTCAGGGTTAACAGATTCGGATGTCAAAAAACGTCTAAAACAACATGGTAATAATGAACTTGATGAAGGTGAAAAACAATCTGCTCTCCTTTTATTTTTCAGCCAGTTTAAAGATTTTATGGTCTTAGTTTTACTGGCTGCTACATTACTTTCAGGAATCTTAGGCGAATATATGGATGCTACAGCCATTATCGCCATTGTTGTGATTAATGCTTGTCTCGGATTTTACCAAGAACGTAGAGCAGAAAAATCACTTCAAGCTTTAAAAGAACTTTCTGCTCCACATGCTCATGCATTACGAGAAGGTAAGTGGGTAAATATTCCTTCAAAGGAGATTGTACCGGGAGATATATTAAAGTTTTCAAGTGGGGACCGAATTGGAGCTGATATCCGCTTAGTCGATGTGAGTAGTCTTGAAATTGAAGAATCTGCACTTACAGGTGAATCGTTACCGGTCTCAAAGATGTCTGATTCATTATCAGGAGAAAATTTAGGTATTGGCGATATGGAGAATATGGCTTTTATGGGAACGATGGTGACAAGAGGAAGTGGAGTGGGTGTCGTTATTGGCACAGGGATGAAAACAGCAATGGGGCAAATTGCCGATTTATTGCAAAGTGCAGAATCGATGGTAACGCCATTACAAAGAAGATTAGAACAGCTTGGTAAAATATTAATTGTAACCGCATTGTTCTTAACCGCTCTAGTTGTATTGGTTGGAGTACTCCAAGGAAATGATGTATATACGATGATTTTAGCAGGTGTTTCCTTGGCTGTTGCCGCAATCCCTGAAGGGTTACCTGCGATTGTGACCGTTGCATTATCGCTTGGTGTTCAAAGAATGATTAAGCAGAAAGCAATTGTAAGAAAGCTTCCTGCAGTTGAGACACTAGGTTGTGCGTCTGTTATTTGTTCAGATAAAACTGGAACGATGACTCAAAATGAAATGACGGTTACCCATTTATGGAGTGGAGGTCAAACTTGGACAGTTGATGGTGTAGGCTATGAGCCTAGCGGTTCTTTTTATAAAGAAGAGCAACCAATCGTGATTGATCATGAAAAAGCATTACAACAAATGCTGATGTTTGGTGAATTATGTAATCATGCTGAATTGCTTCAAGTTAAAAAGGAATTTCGTATTGATGGAGATCCAACAGAAGGTGCACTGCTCGTTGCAGCCATGAAAGCTGGCTACAACCGAGAGCAACTGTTAAATGAATTCAAAATGGTTCGGGAATTTCCATTTGATTCTACAAGAAAAATGATGAGTGTTATTATTCAGGACGCAAATGGAAGACAGTTTGTTGTTACTAAAGGGGCACCCGATGTTCTAATTGGGAAAAGTGAAGATATTTTATGGAATGGAAAAAAACGCAGACTTTCAACTGAAACAACGGGGACCGTTCAGTCCGCTATTAATGAACTCGCTTCGCAAGCGCTAAGAACGATTGCCATCGGTTTTAAAGAAATTGCTGCTTCGACTGTCATTTTGGATGAAAAAGAGGCTGAAAAAGAGTTAACCTTTATTGGATTATTTGGTATGATTGATCCTCCACGTCCTGAGGTAAAACAAGCAGTCCAAGAATGTAAAGAAGCAGGGATTAAAACGATCATGATTACGGGAGATCATGTTATTACAGCAAGAGCGATTGCAAAGCAACTTGGAATTTTAACCAATCAATCGAAAGTATTAGATGGAAATGCCCTTTCTGAAATGACTGTTGATGAATTAGAGGAAGTAGTCGATGGAGTTTCCGTATTTGCTCGTGTTTCTCCTGAACATAAATTAAAAATTGTAAAAGCTTTACAAAATAATGGCCATATCGTAGCGATGACAGGTGATGGTGTAAATGATGCACCTGCAATTAAAGCCGCTGATATTGGCATATCGATGGGAATTACAGGCACAGATGTAGCAAAAGAAGCTTCGTCTTTAGTGCTCCTAGACGATAATTTTGCTACAATCAAAGCGGCAATTAAAGAAGGTAGAAATATTTATGAAAATATTCGTAAATTCATTCGCTATCTTTTAGCTTCCAACGTTGGTGAAATACTTGTTATGTTATTTGCGATGTTACTTGGATTACCATTACCACTCGTACCGATTCAAATTCTCTGGGTTAATTTAGTTACGGATGGGCTTCCTGCAATGGCACTTGGATTAGACCAACCTGAGGGAGACGTAATGAAACGAAAACCGAGGAATCCAAAAGAAGGGGTTTTTGCGAGAGGTTTAGGTTGGAAGGTCGTTTCAAGAGGATTTTTAATTGGGATTGTGACCTTAATAGCCTTTATTCTAGCTTATAAGGATAATCCGAATCAATTAGAATATGCACAGACAGTTGCTTTTATGACATTGGTGTTAGCACAGTTGATCCATGTTTTTGATTGTAGAAGCGAAAAATCGATTCTTTCTCGAAATCCATTTGGTAATAAATATTTAGTTTGGGCTGTCCTACTATCTTTACTCATGGTACTTGTCGTCATTTACTATCCACCGCTACAACCTATCTTCCATACGGTTGCTATTCATGGTAATGATTGGTTGATGATCATCGGACTTTCTGCTATTCCAACTTTTTTACTAGCCGGTTCATTTTTACTGCGAAAATCAAATTAATATATGTTATAATTTCTAAGGTAGTAGAACTTTTCTATTACCTTTTCTTTTTTTACCTGACTTCTCCATTTTAGGACCACCTACAAAAGCAGAATAAACATGGAAAATGTCTCTTATTTGTAGTAATATACAGGAGCAGAATGGATGTGTTGTGTATGGTTGTAAGTATGACCGGTTTTGGCAGAAGTAAAATCACAAAAGATTCTTTTTCAGTTTCAGTAGAAGTGAAAACTGTTAATCATCGTTTTACAGAATTTAATATACGGATGCCCCGTCAATTTAATAAAATTGAGGATAAAATTAAAAAGAAATTAATTTCATCAATACATAGAGGAAGAATCGAAGTATTTGTCACGATCGAAGGCGAAGGGATTATGGATCGCCATGTACGTGTAGACTGGGAATTACTCGATCAGTATGTTCATTCATTAGAAAAAATTAAACAGAAATACGCATTAATAGAGGGTCCTTCTTTACGCGATTTATTATCAAGTGAAGAGATTATTCACTTTGAGGAAAGGGAGTCAGGTAATGAAAATCTTGAAAAACTTGTACTCGAAGCCGTTGAGGAAGCGACACAATCTGTAGGGCAAATGCGAAAAATAGAAGGAAATGCACTTGAAAAGGATATTCGAACACATCTTATGTGCATACAGGATATAGTCCGAGAGTTAACCAAAATAGCACCAACTGTAGTGGAATTTTATAAAGATCGACTCACGAAAAGAATTCATGAGTTTGTTGGTGGTCAAATTGATGAAGCACGTATTTTGACGGAAGTTGCAATTTTTTCCGATAAGGCGGATATCAATGAAGAATTAACTCGCTTGAATAGCCACATTAAACAGTTTGATCATATTTTATCTTTATCAGAACCAATTGGCCGTAAACTTGACTTTCTTTTACAGGAAATGAATCGAGAGGTTAATACGATTGGTTCAAAAGCTAATGATTCTCTCATTGCCAAAGAAGTAGTCGAAATGAAGAGTATTCTTGAAAAAATGAAAGAACAAGTACAAAATATAGAATAGATAACGGTTTAGAAAAGGAATGCAAGGGTGAAACTATTATTTTGATATGGGAGGAGCATCTATGATTAAGCTGATTAATATTGGTTTTGGAAATATTGTTTCTGCAAACCGAATCATATCCATTGTAAGTCCTGAATCAGCACCCATTAAACGGGTCATACAAGATGCACGTGATCGAGGTTCGTTAGTTGATGCTACATACGGAAGAAGGACTCGTGCTGTAATCATAATGGACAGTGATCATGTGATTTTAAGTGCAGTACAACCTGAGACGGTTGCACATCGATTAGATGATCGGGATGAAATATTGGATGAGGGGTAGGAAACATACATGCAGGAAAAAGGAATATTAATTGTTTTATCTGGTCCTTCTGGAGTAGGAAAAGGAACCGTTAGAAAAGCGATATTTTCCCAAGAAAATACTTCGTTTGAATACTCCATTTCGATGACAACAAGGTCTCCTCGGGAGGGAGAAATAGATGGAGTGGATTACTTCTTTAAATCAAAGGAAGAATTCGAGGATTTGATACAACAAGGAAAATTATTAGAGTATGCAGAATTTGTTGGGAATTATTACGGAACACCTGTTGATTATGTTCGAGAAACATTAGACAGAGGTAAAGATGTATTCCTTGAAATAGAAGTGCAAGGGGCTCGGCAAGTTCGAGAAAAGTTTCCAGATGGATTATTTATTTTTTTAGCGCCTCCAAGCCTTTCTGAATTGAAGAGTCGGATTGTGACTAGAGGTACAGAGTCAGAGGATATTATTAATAATCGTTTAAATGTAGCAAGAGAGGAAATTGAAATGATGCACTTATATGATTATGTAGTAGAAAATGACGAAATTGAACATGCGGTTGAAAAAATAAATGCCATCGTGATTGCTGAACATTGCCGAAGAGAAAGAGTACAACCAAAATATTTAAAAATGCTGGAGGTTAAATAAATATATGTTATATCCATCAATTGATTCGTTAATGACCAAAATTGATAGTAAATATTCTTTAGTATCTGTTGCAGCCAAACGCGCCAGACAATTACAAACAACTGAGGCTACCTTACTTGACAAATATGTTTCTCACAAAAATGTTGGGAAAGCACTTGAGGAGATTAATTCGGATAAATTGTTCTATCGTCTTGGTGAAAGAACAGATTTTAGTTCTAGATATGAGTAAAAACTGGGGAAGGGCTGACCATGTCAGACCCTTTTCTTTGTAATGGTTTCTTTCACATAATTTTGGGAGGTTTTGCGATATGCTTAAAGGTAAGAAAATATTATTATGTGTAACAGGTGGTATTGCCGTTTATAAAGCAGCTGCCTTAACAAGTAAACTCACTCAAGCAGGGGCAGAGGTTAAAGTGATTTTAAGTGAATCTGCGACCAAGTTTGTTGCTCCATTAACCTTTCAGGCTTTATCTCGACATGATGTTTATACGGATACATTTGATGAAAAGGATTCAAAGAAAATTGCACATATTGACCTTGCTGACTGGGCAGATTTAATTCTTGTCGCACCCGCAACTGCAAATATCATTGGAAAAATCGCTAACGGAATTGCCGATAATATGATTTCGACGACTTTACTTGCAGCCACTTCACCGGTTTGGATTGCACCGGCTATGAATGTTCATATGTATCAGCATCCTGCTGTCATTAGAAATATGGAACTTCTATCACAATACGGATATCAATTTATCGAACCTGGTGAAGGATATTTGGCTTGTGGGTATGTCGGAAAGGGAAGATTAGAGGAGCCTGAAACAATCGTTAGCAAAGTAATTGAGTATTTTAATGGATCAGCAGGCAAGTTGAAAGGCAAAAAAATTCTTATTACAGCTGGTCCAACTAGAGAAAAAATTGATCCTGTTCGTTATCTTACAAACCATTCATCTGGGAAAATGGGCTATGCGATTGCTGAAGAAGCAGCGAAAGAAGGGGCAAATGTAGTCTTAATTTCAGGTCCAGTTTCACTAATACCGCCAAATGGAGTAGAGGTCATTGGCGTGGAAAGTGCCAATGAGATGTATGAAGCGGTATTAAGTCGCTATGATGGAGTAGACGTTGTCATTAAATCAGCAGCTGTTGCTGATTATCGGCCAAAAACATACCATGATCGTAAAATAAAAAAACAACCAGGGGAACAAGTGATTGAATTAGAAAGAACGAAGGATATACTACATGAATTGGGAAAGAAAAAGGATCATCAACTACTAATTGGATTTGCTGCGGAAACAGACCATGTCGATGAATATGCTATGAAAAAATTAATAAGTAAAAACGCCGATATGATTGTAGCAAATAATATTCAAGAAGCTGGAGCCGGTTTTGGAATTGATACGAATATTGTTACTTTTTATAAAAGTGATGGAGAAATGAAAAAATGGCCAATCCTGACAAAGAATGAAGTCGCACAAAAAATCATTGATGAAGTTCAAAAAATGCTAAAGGAACAGTCTTAATGTCCGTTGCAAAAGTGATTGTAGATGTACCTGCACAACAAACGAACAAACCCTTCGACTATAAGATTCCTACACGATTACAGCATGTCCTAAAGCAGGGAATGCGTGTGATTGTCCCGTTTGGTCCCAGAAAAGTTCAAGGGTTTGTGATTGACATTGTATCGGAGTCAGAGTTTCCTAAATTAAGGGAAATTATTGAACCAATGGATATTCAACCGATCTTAAATAAAGAACTGCTTCAACTGTCTGATTGGCTGACAGAGCAAACCTTATGCTATAAAATCTCAGCATTTCAAGTAATGCTTCCACCGGCTTTAAAGGCAAAGTATGAAAAGAAAATAAGAATCAAAGATCGCCAAATGCTTCATGCTTTACCATCATCTCTCCAGCACTATTTTGCGAAACAAGATACCATCAATTGGGAAGATGTTTTAAAGTCAGGAGAACTCTCTCACTTTCAAAAGCAAGTAGAAGATGGTATTTTAGAGGTTTTATATATTGTTAAAGAACGAGTGAAAAAGAAGCAAATTAAAATAATAGCACCTTCAATCGATATGTTGGAGAAAAAAGCGGAGTTATCAAAACGCAATACGAAGCAAATCATGGTGATTGATTATTTTATTTCGAATCCAAAACCAATTGAAAGACAAAAGATACTATCGTTACTTGGGATTTCAAGCTCTGTTATAAAAAGCTTAGTTGACAAAGGGATTTTATATGAGTCGATGCAAGAGGTATATCGTGATCCGTATCAAGATCGTATTTTTGAGCATACAGAACCACTTCAATTGACAGAGGAACAATCAGTGGCTATTAAGCCAATCTTACAAACCATCGAAGAAAAAAGACATGATGTCTTTCTACTATATGGGATCACAGGAAGTGGAAAGACTGAAGTCTATATGCAGTCCATCCAAAAAGTTCTTGAGGAAGGGCGAGAAGGGATTGTCCTTGTTCCCGAAATTTCACTTACTCCGCAAATGGTTAATCGCTTTAAAGGTCGATTTGGTGATGAAGTGGCTGTACTTCACAGTGGATTGTCTATAGGAGAAAAATACGATGAATGGAGAAAAATTCAGCGTAAAGAGGTTCGTGTTGCTGTCGGTGCAAGGTCAGCTATTTTTGCCCCCTTTGAAAATTTAGGCATCATTATTATTGATGAAGAACATGAAACAAGTTATAAACAAGAAGATAACCCACGATATCATGCAAGAGATGTTGCGATAGAAAGGGCTAGAACACACAACTGTTCTGTCATCCTTGGAAGTGCAACCCCTTCTCTAGAAACCTTTGCACGAGCAAAAAAAGGTGTCTATCAACTACTTACATTATCAAAACGGATGAACGATCAAAGTCTCCCAACGGTTGATATTGTTGACATGCGAGAAGAACTACGGGAAGGCAATCGTACCATGTTTTCTAGAGTGTTATATGATAAATTACAGGATCGCTTAATGAAAAAAGAACAGACCGTGCTATTTTTAAATAAACGAGGACATTCATCATTTGTGATGTGTCGTGATTGTGGCTATGTCATTCAGTGTCCAAATTGTGATATTTCTTTAACCTATCATCAATATCAACAACAAATGAAATGTCATTATTGTGGATATGAAGCAGTAGTTCCGACCATCTGTCCCGAATGTACGAGTGAACATATACGTTATTTTGGGACAGGTACGCAAAAGGTGGAAGAAGAGTTAGGGAAAATTTTCCCTGAGGCAAGAGTCATTCGAATGGATGTCGATACCACTTCTAGAAAAGGATCACATGAGAAACTTCTAACGGCTTTTCAAGAAGGAAAAGCGGATATTCTTCTTGGCACGCAAATGATTGCTAAAGGATTAGACTTCCCAAATATTACGCTTGTCGGTGTTCTATCAGCTGATACCATGTTACATTTACCCGATTTCAGGTCATCTGAAAAAACTTTTCAGTTATTGACACAAGTTAGCGGTCGAGCTGGACGGCATGAATTAGCGGGTGAGGTGGTTATTCAAACGTATTCACCTGAACATTATAGTATTGAACTTGCGGGTCAGCAGGATTTTGATCAATTTTATCAAAAAGAAATGATGATCAGAAAGATTCATCAATATCCGCCTTTTTATTACTTAGCATTAATAACCGTCAGTCATGAAGAACTGATGAAAGTAGTTGATGTAACTGAGAAAATATCTGTCACACTATCTTCGAGGTTATCAAAAGGAGCACATATCCTAGGACCCGTTGCATGCCCAATCCCAAGAATCAATAATAAATACCGTTATCAATGTATCGTTAAATATAAAAAAGAGCCAAAATTAACGCAAACATTAAAAATGATTCTTGATCATTATCAGCAAGATATGCATCGTACAGGATTGCAAATTTCAATTGATAAAAACCCGTATATTCTTATGTAATAAAGAAAAACAACTTATTAAATGTTATGATTAACTATTATTGGAAAAACTAGTAGTAAGTTGAAATGATGGAAAAAATAAATGAACTGTACTAATTTTGAGTGCTTTTCAGGGAATGAGTGAGAAAGGAGGAATGAAAATGACGGTAAAAAAGATTGTCATGTATCCAGCGGAAATTTTAGAGAAACCATGTAAACCAGTAACTGTTTTTAACCAAAAATTAAAAAAATTAATTAATGACATGTATGATACGATGATTGAATTTGATGGAGTCGGATTAGCTGCACCACAAGTGGGAGTAGATGAACAAATTGCGATTGTTGATATTGATGATGGAACAGGCATGATTGAACTAATCAACCCGGAAATTCTTGAAACAAAGGGTGAACAAACAGATGTTGAGGGTTGTTTAAGTTTTCCAGGATTATACGGTGAAGTGACTCGTCCCTATTATGTAAAAGTGAAGGCCATGAATCGAAAAGGAAAAACCAACATTATAGAAGCAGAAGGTTATCTTGCACGTGCGATTCAACATGAAATCGATCATTTACATGGAGTGTTATTCACTTCAAAGGTGACAAAGTATATAAAGGAAGAAGAATTACAAGAGGTGGAAGAATCATGACGAAAATTATTTTTATGGGGACACCGGATTTTTCTGTACCCGTTTTAAGACAAATTATTGAGGATGGATATGATTGTATTGGTGTTGTGACGCAACCAGATCGACCTGTTGGGAGAAAAAAGGTCTTAACACCACCACCAGTGAAAGTAGAAGCTGAGAAGTTAGGAATCCCCGTGTTTCAGCCAGAAAGAATTAAACAGTCTGAAGAACTCCAAACGATTCTACAATTAAAACCGGATTTAATTGTGACAGCTGCCTTTGGTCAAATCTTGCCGCTTGAGCTACTAACAGCACCAAAGTTTGGATGTATTAATGTTCATGCTTCACTTCTACCAGAACTACGCGGGGGAGCTCCGATTCATTATGCAATCATCCAAGGAAAAGAAAAAACAGGCGTAACCATCATGTATATGGCGGAGAAATTGGATGCAGGAGATATTTTAACGAGTGTCGAAGTACCCATTCTAGAAGATGATAATGTTGGAACCATGCATGATAAGCTTAGTGAAGCAGGTGCGAAACTGTTATCCGAAACGATTCCGAAACTTCTAAAAAACGAGCTAACACCAATTGTACAAGATGAAGAAAAGGCGACATTTGCTTCTAACATTCAACGAGAACAAGAAAAAGTCGATTGGACACAATCAGGAGAAGCAATATATAACCATATTCGTGGTTTAAATCCGTGGCCAGTCGCATATACGCTTTTGAAAGGGACTGTATTAAAAATCTGGCAATCCAAGAAAATACCAAATGAAAATAAAGCAGCTCCAGGAACAGTAGTTACTATTGAAGATGATGGCATCGTCATTGCTACAGGGAATGAAACTGCGATTAAAATAACAGAATTACAACCATCTGGGAAAAAAAGAATGTCTGCGGAACAATATTTAAGAGGGGCAGCATCTGATTTGACTACTGGTACCGTACTAGGGGAGTAATATGACTAAAATTCGTAAAAATGTTAGAGAAACAGCTCTTGATATTTTGGAAATGGTTGAAAAGAATCAATCTTATAGTAACTTACTTTTAAATCAATATATCAAGAAAAATCATTTAGATGGAAAAGATATTGGTTTGTTAACTGAATTAACCTATGGAACGATCCAAAGAAAAATGACACTTGATTATTACTTGTCCCCTTTTTTAAGCAAAAATAAAAAAATAGAGTCTTGGGTTTTACAATTGTTAAGGTTAACACTTTATCAAATGGTTTATCTTGATAAAATTCCAGACAGAGCGGCTATTTTTGAAGCGGTTGAAATCGCTAAAAAAAGAGGGCATAAAGGCATTTCAGGACTTGTAAATGGAATTATGCGAAGCATGCAAAGAGAAGGACTTCCATCTTTTGAGTCTATTGAAGATCCGATAGAAAGACTGTCGGTTGAAAAAAGCCATCCATATTGGCTTGTTAAAAGATGGATCGAGCAATTTGGCTATGATGAGACGTTGAAAATGTGCGAGTTAAATTTAACGGCACCGATTATGACGGCTAGGGTTAATACAACAAAAACGACAGTAGAACAATGTTTATCTCAATTAAGTGATGAAGGGTATCAAGTGGAAAAAAGTCAATTTATCCCTGAGGCCATTCATTGTTTAAAAGGCAATTTAGCTCATTCAAAAGCTTTTCAGGAAGGGGATTTAACGATACAGGATGAGAGTTCCATGACTGTTGGGATAGCACTAGGAGTCGAAGAAAATCAAATCGTACTGGATGCATGCGCAGCTCCTGGCGGAAAATCCACTCATATTGCCGAAAAGTTAAATAAGACTGGACAAGTTATTTCATTAGATTTACATGATCATAAGGTGAAGCTTATTCGTGAAAATGCTTCAAGATTAGAACTTCCGAATATTAAAGCTCAAACACTGGATAGTCGACAGGCCGGGGAGCATTTTGAAAAAGAAACCTTCGATCGGATTTTGTTAGACGCACCATGTTCTGGATTAGGTGTGGTTAGGAGAAAACCAGATATTAAATATACAAAAGCAGAAAATGATCTGTACCAGTTACAAAAGATTCAAAAAACGTTACTAGAATCGGTAGCTCCGTTACTAAAAAAAGATGGTATTCTAATTTATAGTACCTGTACAATTGATCCGGTAGAAAATCAGTCCGTTATTGAAGAATTTATCGAGAACCATCCAGAATTTATCCGTGATCCCCATTTAAGTGAACGTATGCCAGAGAATATTCGTTCATTTGTAAAGAATGGTGAAATTCAAATTTTACCGCAATATTTTAACTCAGATGGTTTTTATATCGCTAGTCTAAAAAAAGTATGATGAATGATGGAAAAGGTGATTGATGGTATGAAAGCAGTTTTTATGACAGATCGAGGGAAAGTAAGACAACATAATGAGGATAATGGTGGCGTTTTTTTAAATATGTCAGGGCAAAAAATCGCCATTGTTGCAGATGGAATGGGAGGACATCGTGCAGGTGATGTTGCAAGCCATTTAACGATTATGAAATTAAAAGAAAAATGGGAAGAAACGAATGGAATTGAGAGTGCAGAACAAGCTGAAAATTGGTTTAGGGAAAATATCAAGCTTGTCAATCTCGATGTGTTTCAACATGCTCAAAATCATCTAGAGTGTGAAGGGATGGGGACAACGATTGTAGCTGTCATCCTTACCGAATTATTTTCGACCATTGCCCATATTGGTGATAGTCGATGCTATATTTTAAATGAGTCAGGCTTTTCCCAAATCACTGAAGATCATTCACTTGTCAATGAACTTGTCCGCACAGGGCAAATTTCAAAAGAAGATGCTGAAAACCATCCACGCAAAAATGTCTTGACTAGAGCATTAGGGACTGAAGTTTTTGTTGATATGGACATTAAAACCATCGTCTTTGAGGAAGGAGATTTTCTTCTTCTCTGTTCAGACGGGCTCTCTAATAAGGTTCATGAGCACGAAATGGCTAGTACCTTAAAAAGTGAAAAGACCATTGAGGATAAAGCCGCTACACTCATTGATCTTGCAAATGAGTATGGTGGTGAAGATAATATTTCCCTCGTTATTATTGAATATTATCAAGATTCTATACCTGGTGATGCACAATGATGATTGGGAAAAGAATAAGCGGCCGCTATAAAATTTTAGAGATGATTGGCGGAGGTGGGATGGCAAATGTCTATTTAGCGCATGATATGATTTTAGATAGAGATGTTGCTGTCAAAGTGTTGCGTCTAGACTTTGCTAATAGTGAGGAATTCATTCGAAGATTTCACCGTGAAGCACAATCTGCAACTAGTCTTGCTCATCCAAACATTGTTAGTATTTATGATGTTGGTGAAGAAGAATCTATTTATTATATTGTGATGGAACATGTAAATGGGCAAACCTTAAAACAATACATACAAACGAATTCACCTGTTCCAATTGAAGAGGCATTATTGATTATGGAACAGATTACGTCTGCCATTTCACATGCTCATCAAAATCACATTATCCATAGAGATATCAAACCACAGAATATTCTACTTGACCAGAGAGGCAATGTTAAAATTACAGATTTCGGCATTGCCATGGCATTGAGTGCGACGAGCATCACGCAAACAAATTCTGTCCTAGGCTCTGTCCATTATTTATCGCCTGAACAAGCAAGGGGTGGAGTTGCCAATCATCAATCGGATATTTATTCACTTGGGATTGTCATGTTTGAATTATTGACTGGTCGATTACCTTTTTCAGGTGAATCTGCTGTTTCGATTGCCTTAAAACATCTACAATCTGAAACACCATCATTACGAAGGTGGAATCCAAATATTCCTCAAAGTGTGGAAAATATTGTATTAAAGGCAACAGCCAAAGATCCATTTCATCGTTATGAAAGTGTCGAAGCTATGGAGGCAGACATTCGAACTTCATTGGACCCGAGTCGTGCTGATGAACCTAAATTTACGATTCCCTTTGATGATGATATGACAAAGGCGATTCCTGTCATAACAGAAGATAAACCATTTTCAAATTTAGATGAAACGATTATCCATGAAAATGATATTAAAAAAGCAGCCTGATGTCGTGGATAAAGAACCTGATTTTAAAGTAAAAGAGAAAAAGAAAAGTAAAAAGGTTCCTATTATTTTAACTATTGTCATAAGTATCTTATCATCTTAATCATTTTATTGTTAACTTTATTACCCTCACTTCTAACTCCTAAAGATATTGAAGTACCTGATGTTTCTGGTATGTCTTTGGATCAAGCGGTCACTGAGCTGATCAACGCTGGATTTGTTGTAGGTGAAACGATGCAAATCAGTCATGAAGAGATTGAAGAAGGTGATGTGGTAAGAACGGATCCTAAAGTGGGTAGGATGGCTAAAGAAGGTTCTGAAGTTAATATTTATGAGAGTACAGGAAAACCTACTTTTAAGCTATTAGACTACACAAATCGAAATCTTGATGATGTACTAGCTTTATTAAACAATAAAGATTTTAAAGATATTAAGATAGTCAAAGTTAATAACGACGCTTCTTCTGGAACGATTTTAGAACAGAACTATCGTGAAGGGGAAGAAGTTATTCCTGAAGAAACGATTTTAGAATTTAGGGTTAGTATTGGACCTGAATTAATCATCGTGAAGGATTTAACAGGGTATTCTCCTTTAAGCATTCAAGATTATGCTGAGGAAAAGGGGTTAATCGCAGATGTTTCACAAAAACAATACCATGAGAGTATTCCTGAGGGATCAGTCATTTCGCAAGATCCTGAACCTGACACAGAAGTAGAAAAAGGAACGAAAATTACAGTGGTTTTTTCGAAGGGACCAGAGGAACTTCCTCCAAAAGAAGTCAGTAGGCAAGTTCCAATACCATATGACCCTCTAGGTTGAGGGTACTCCGCAAATCGTACGTATCTCTGTGGGTGATATGAATAATGATATATCAGTACCAGCTTATGAGTATGAGATTACTCAAAATGAAACGAAAGAGATTAAATTAATCATAGCACCAGATACAAAAGCAAGTTATCAAGTAACAGTTGATGATAAAGTTGTATTATCTGAATCAGTAAGTTATCCAGAATAAGCAACTGGAAATTTAGTATAGGGAGCGTTGCTATGCCTGAAGGAAAGATTGTGAAGGCGTTGAGTGGTTTTTACTATGTATTGAGCGAAACACAAGTCATTCAATGTAGAAGTAGAGGGGTTTTTCGGAAAAATAAAGTAAACCCATTAGTTGGGGATGAAGTTATTTTTCAAGCTGAAAATGATTTAGAAGGGTATATACTGGAAGTAAAGGAACGAAAAAATAGCCTCGTTAGGCCTCCTGTTGCAAATGTTGATCAAGCTATTTTGGTGTTTTCTGCAACAGAGCCTGATTTTAGCACAGCTCTGTTAGATCGTTTTCTCGTTTTAATCGAATTTAATCAAATTCGACCGATAATCTGTATTACAAAAATAGATTTATTGACGGAAGCTGAGAAACAATCTCTGGAGCAAGTCGTCCAGGATTATGAAAGAGCAGAATATGACGTTATCTTAACTTCATCAGAAACGGATGAAGGATTGGAAGAGCTAATACCATTTTTGAATGGTGTGATCACCGTTTTTGCAGGGCAATCAGGTGTAGGAAAGTCATCTCTATTAAATGCGTTGCGCCCAGATTTAGAATTAAAAACAGACCAAATTTCCAATCATCTTGGTCGAGGAAAACATACGACAAGACATGTTGAATTAATTCCAATCGGAGATGGCCTTGTGGCGGATACACCTGGGTTTAGTTCATTAGAATTCACTGATATTGAACAAGAGGATTTAAACAATTGTTTTCCGGAAATTCGCAAGTTAAGTGAAGCATGTAAATTCAGAGGCTGCCTGCACTTAGCAGAACCTAAATGTGCCGTAAAAAAGGGATTGGAGAATGGGGAAGTTCCTTCTTTTCGATATCAACATTACAAAGAATTTTTAGAAGAAATAAAAGATAGAAAGCCGAGGTATTAATATGGTTAAAATAGCACCTTCGATATTATCTGCAGACTTTTCAAAATTAGGTGAAGAGATTAGTGATGTAGAAAAAGGCGGGGCAGAATTGATTCATGTGGATGTCATGGATGGTCATTTTGTACCAAACATTACGATTGGTCCACTCGTAGTTGAAAGTATTAGACCGATTACCAAGTTACCTTTGGATGTCCACTTAATGATTGAAAATCCTGATCAATATATTGAGTCATTTGCAAAGGCAGGTGCGGATTATATTACTGTACATGTAGAAGCCTGTCGCCACCTTCATCGTACGATTCAATTAATTAAATCATTTGGAGTCAAAGCTGGAGTTGTACTAAATCCAGCAACACCTGTACAGTTGATTGAACCGATACTCGAGGAACTGGATATCGTGTTATTAATGTCTGTGAATCCTGGCTTTGGTGGTCAAAAGTTTATTCCATCGGTATTAAATAAAATAAAGCAAGTAAGAGATCTTGCAAAACAAAAAGGTGTACAACTGGAAATCGAAGTAGATGGTGGTGTAAATGAACAAACGGCGAGGCTTTGCATTGAAGCAGGCGCTACGATCTTAGTAGCAGGTTCAGCTGTTTATAATCAAGAAGATCGTGGCAAAGCGATTTCTATATTAAAGGGATAAGTCATAAAAGAAGTCAGCAGCCGTCTGCGGCTTCTTTTCATTTAAGAAAGGCTGTTTTCGTAAAGTTTGTTGTTAAAATCCAAAAGCCGATTTTAACGTAGTAATAGCTATTTTGCGCATTCGTATTAAGTTTGCAGCTCTTTTCTCAAAAATAGTAAGCTATTTCAACATGAAAACAATGACAATTAGCTTTTTCTCCTCTCTAAAAGCAACAAGGTTTGAGAAAAGAGCCTTAAGAAAAGAGGAAATTCATGATTATACATATTTTAGCTGGGGGTCCGGTTGAATTACTTCCGGATTTCAATTTATATTGCAATGAAAAAATTACCTGGGTTGGTGTTGACCGAGGAGTTTATACGTTATTAGAAGCAGGAATCAAACCGAGTATTGCTCTTGGTGACTTTGATTCTGTTACAGAAGAAGAATTTCAAATCATTGAAAAAGAAGTCGATCAATTATTTCGATTTTCACCTGAAAAAGATGAGACAGATATGGAACTTGCTTTAAGCTGGGCTCTAAAAAAAATGCCGGAAAAGATTAGAATTTTTGGGGCAACAGGTGGTCGTTTGGATCATATGTTTGGAAATATTCAATTACTGATTCAGGCTAATAAAAATAAGAACGATGTTGAAATAGAACTAATTGATCGCCAAAATATTATTTTTTTGAAGTCGCCAGGGACATATCGATTACAGAAAATCACAGATAAAAAATATATTTCTTTTATACCAATCTCAGCTGAAGTAAAGGGTCTTACTTTAAACGGATTCAAATACCCATTGACTGAATGTCATATTTCGCTCGGATCGACACTATGTATTAGTAATGAGCTTCTTATCGATAATGGTACTTTTTCTTTTTCGGAAGGCATATTAATGATAATAAGAAGCACTGATTAATTTGCTTATATTATAGAGGCTGTTTTCGTAAAGTTTGTTGTTAAAATCCAAAGACCGATTTTAACATAGTAATAAGTTATTTTGTGCATTCGTATTAAATTTGTAGCTCTTTTCTCAAAAAGAGCCTATATAAAAGTACTTATTTCTCATATTTGAATAGTATATATATGGTGAAGGAACTGCAAATGCCAATGGTGATTAAACGATATTTGTGGATCTCGAGGAGGGACATAATAAATGAGATTTTATACAATTAAATTACCGAAATTTTTAGGCGGAATTGTCCGGGCAATGTTAGGATCTTTAAAAAAGAATCAATTAACCGTTTAGATTAGAAACGGCTATAAAATTAAAATGCACTCATATGTAGAGGAGTGCATTTTTTTATATATCCATAATCGGGTATAAAAGGCAAAAGAGTACAAAAAATGACGTCCTTATCGGACGCCAATCTTGTTATACTCGTTCAACTTTACCAGACTTTAAAGCTCTTGCTGAAACCCAAACACGTTTAGGTTTTCCATTAACAAGAATACGAACTTTTTGAAGGTTTGCACCCCATGTACGTTTATTAGCGTTCATAGCATGAGAACGTGCATTACCTGTAGTTGTTTTTTTACCAGTTACAACACATTTACGTGGCATTATTTTCCCTCCTTGCTGCAAAAACTGAAAACTGAATTCAGTTCAGTTACATGTTAGATCAGATTTAAGAATCTGTGTGTGTTTAAATGAGAAAAACAGCATAAATACGTTTTTCGTCCATTAAAAATATACCTTAATAATTTATCACACAAAGTTGACGAATGCAATATAAATCAAAAACTGATTCAATATTCTAGAGAAGTTAATACTATGAATATTAGTACATCATAAGAATAACTTTTAAAATCGACTTCGTTATAGTAAAATGTCAGTAGTCAAGGAGCAATTTCCAAAAGGGGGAGTTACTTATGTCCATTGAATTAACAACTACATACGGGCAAATAGATATTTCAAATGAAGTGATCGCAATCATTGCAGGTGGAGCTGCCGTAGATTGTTATGGAATTGTTGGAATGGCATCTAAAAATCAAATCAAAGATGGGTTAACCGATATTTTAAGAAAAGATAATTTCACACGTGGTGTTATTGTTCGTCAAGAAGAGGACCTTGTACATATTGATATGTATATCATTGTTAGTTACGGAACAAAGATTTCTGAGATTGCCCATAATGTCCAATCAAAAGTTAAATATACTTTGGACAAAACAGTTGGACTTGCCGTTGACACAGTAAATATATTCGTACAGGGTGTTCGTGTAACGAATCCGTGAATGAAGGAGGAAGAAATGTGTCAATAACAGTATTGGACGGAAAGCGTTTTACTGAGATGGTCATTCAAGGAGCCAATCATTTATATGCTAACGCGAAATATGTGGATGCACTAAATGTTTTTCCAGTTCCAGATGGTGATACGGGAACGAATATGAATTTATCAATGAGTTCTGGTGCAAAAGAAGTGAAGCAACAGAAGAATGAGCATATAGGCAAAGTAGGTTCTGCACTTTCAAAAGGATTGTTAATGGGGGCTCGCGGAAATTCTGGAGTTATTCTTTCACAGTTGTTTCGTGGCTTTTCAAAAGCATTTGAAAAGAAAGAATTCATCAATAGTGTAGAATTTGCGCAGGCATTTCAATCAGGGGTTGAAACGGCTTATAAAGCGGTTATGAAACCTGTTGAAGGTACGATATTAACGGTGGCCAATGATTCAGCGAAAATAGCCCTACAAGCTGGCAGAAAAAAGTGATGATATCATTTATGTTATGGATAAAGTCGTAGAAGAAGCTAGGGCCTCTTTGGATCGAACACCAGAACTACTGCCCGTTTTAAAGGAAGTTGGCGTAGTTGACAGTGGTGGTCAAGGACTTGTTTTTATTTATGAGGGTTTTCTCGCTGCGTTAAAAGGTGAAGCGTTACCGGATTCCTCGAAGACGATTCCTTCAATGGAAGAACTTGTAAACGCAGAACATCATATGAGTGTCCAAGGCCATATGAATACAGAAGATATTATTTTTGGCTACTGTACAGAGTTTATGGTGAATTTAAAGGATAAAAAGCGTGCTAAAAAGTCATTTTCAGAGGAAAGCTTCCGGCAGGATTTGAGTCAATATGGAGATTCCTTACTTGTCATTTCGGATGAAGAAGTGGTAAAAGTCCATATTCACTCAGAACAACCAGGTGAAGTACTTAATTATGGTCAACAATACGGTAGTCTTATTAACATGAAAATTGAAAATATGCGCCAACAACATACAAATATTGTTGGAGAATCTCATGCTGTGTTAACAGAGACGAAACCTTTACCACAAAAAGAAAAACAAGAATATGGGATTGTAACCGTATCCATGGGAAGCGGCATTGCAGAACTTTTTAAAAGTATTGGTGCTAACGCTGTGATTGAGGGCGGTCAAACGATGAATCCAAGTATTGAAGATATCGTTAAAGCCATACAGGAAGTTCATGCCGAAAAGGTCATTATATTGCCAAATAATAAAAATATTGTGATGGCAGCCGAACAAGCAGCTGAAATTAGTGGTGAGGATGTTGTGGTTGTCCCATCGAAAACAGTCCCACAAGGAATGGCTGCTTTGCTTGCGTTTAATCCAAGTGCTGATTCGCAAACAAATAAGAAAAATATGACCGCTTCTTTTGAACATGTTAAAACGGGTCAAATCACTTTTGCGATTCGTGATACGACAATAGATGGTTTAGCTATTGAAAAAGATGATTTTATGGGAATTTTAGATGGTAAAATCATTGTGAAAAATAAGGATAAAAGAGTTACCGCTAATGAACTTATTAAGAGTATGATTGATGAAGATTCAGAAATTGTTACGATCCTTAAAGGCGTTGATGCAACAGATGAAGAAACACAGGCGCTTGTTGCTTTAATAGAAGATCAATTTAAGGATGTAGAAGTAGAGGTTCATAACGGGAACCAACCTTTATATCCATTTATTATTTCTGTAGAGTAAGAGCTAATCCTTTCTGTGGAAATTGAGATGAGGAGGGTTGGCGGCAGTATGTGAAAAGTCTATTCTTAAAAATGATCTTTCATAGCTGTCATATGAAGTGACTAATTTATTAAATCAATCTGTTACCGAGATAAAAGGAATTGGTGAGGAAACGGCTCAAAGTTTAGCGGAGATGAATATTAGATAGCATTCGAAATTTATTATTTCATTTACCGTTTCGCTATGAGGATTATCGTCTTCGTGATTTGGCTGAAGTGAAGCATGATGAAAAGATTACGGTCGAAGGGAAGGTTCATAGTGAGCCTTCTCTTACCTATTATGGGCGAAAACGATCAAGATTAACAGTGCGTATCCTTGTAGATCGTTATTTAGTCCAAGTCGTTTTATTTAATCAACCCTATTTAAAGAAAAAAATATTGATCAATGAGAATATTACGGTCTCAGGAAAATGGGATAGCCATAGGCAAGCAATTACGGCCAATGAAATTAAAATAGGTTCATCAGACTAATACGAAAGATTTTGAGCCGATCTATGCCATTAAAGGAAACATAACCGTCAAGGCAATTAGAAGATATATCTATTTAGCTCTATCACAATTTGGTGAACATATTGAGGAAACGTTGCCGAATTCATTAAGAAAAAAATATAAATTGATTAACAAAAAAGATGCAATCAGAGCGATGCATTATCCTAATGATGAGCAAGAATTAAAACAAGCACGAAGGCGTTTAGTGTATGAGGAATTTCTTCTTTTTCAATTAAAAATGCAAATGTTAAGGAAAATCGAAAGGGAAAACTCAAATGGGATTTCACAGGAATTCTCTTTAGAAAAGGTTCATAAATTTATTGATTCTTTCCCATTTCCATTAACAAATGCACAATCCCGAGTCGTCAATGAGATTCTTACTGATTTGGAGAGTCCATTTAGAATGAATCGTCTATTGCAAGGGGATGTTGGATCCGGTAAAACAGCGGTTGCTGCCATTGCGCTATTTGCTTCTGTTACAGCTGGATTTCAAGGAGCTTTAATGGTTCCAACTGAAATTTTGGCTGAGCAACATGTAGAATCATTAAAGCATTTATTTGACCCTGTTGGGATTAACTGTGAGTTATTAACAAGTTCAATCAAAGGGAAACGTCGTAGAGAGATTCTTTCGAGACTAAAGGACGGAGACATTCAAATTTTGATTGGTACTCATGCTTTAATTCAAGATGAAGTCGAATTCAATCGTCTTGGATTAGTGATTACGGATGAGCAGCATCGTTTTGGTGTTGAACAGCGTCGTGTTCTTCGCGAAAAAGGAGAAAGTCCAGATGTCTTGTTTATGACAGCGACTCCGATTCCTAGAACACTTGCGATTACTGTTTTTGGTGAAATGGATGTCTCGATTATTGATGAAATGCCAGCGGGAAGAAAATTAATTGAAACTTATTGGGTAAAACCCGATATGATGGATCGAGTTCTGGGATTTATGAACAAGGAATTACAAAAAGGTCGTCAAGTATACGTGATCTGTCCTTTAATTGAAGAATCAGACAAGCTTGATGTCCAAAATGCGATTGATGTTCATAGTTCATTGGTTCATTATTTTCAAAACCGCTTTAAAGTGGGCCTGATGCATGGTCGATTACCAGCAGATGAAAAAGATGAGGTCATGAAGGCGTTTAGTGAAAATAACTATCATGTGTTGGTTTCCACTACGGTCGTTGAAGTAGGAGTGAATGTACCGAATGCAACGCTGATGGTGATTTATGATGCAGAACGCTTTGGGTTATCACAGCTGCACCAATTAAGAGGACGAGTTGGTCGTGGAAGTGAACAGTCTTATTGTATCTTACTTGCAGAACCAAAATCTGAAACAGGCAAAGAAAGAATGAAGATCATGACAGAAACGAATGATGGATTTGTCTTAAGTGAGAAGGATTTAGAGCTGCGTGGACCAGGTGATTTCTTTGGAAAAAAACAAAGTGGTTTACCAGAATTTAAGGTGGCGGATATGGTTCATGATTTTGCAGCGCTAGAAACAGCTAGGGCAGATGCTGCTATTTTAGTAGATTCCACTTATTTCTGGAATGCGGAAGAATATGCCCCTTTACGAAATTATTTAGCACAAACAGGCATCCTTGAAGGGGAAAAATTAGATTAATGTATATGCTTATAAAGCAGATTTGCTATGAACGGATTCTTTTCTTTCTTGCAATCTGCTTTTCTTAATTATATACTACTTTTAGTACCTAGTCATAGTATCACGGATGGTGTCTAAAAATGAAAATGAATAAACGGGAAAGACAAATACATTTACAGGAAACAATAAAAGAAAATCCATTTGTTACCGATGAAGAATTGGCGGAACAATTTTCTGTTAGTGTTCAAACAATTCGTTTAGATCGTTTAGAGTTATCGATACCTGAACTGAGAGAACGAATTAAGCATGTAGCAGAAACAAAGTTTGACGAGGCAGTTCGCTCCCTTCCTATTGACGAGGTGATAGGGGAAATTATCGATATTGAGCTGGATAAAACAGCTATTTCGATATTTGATGTTAAACATGAACATGTTTTTAAACGCAACCAAATCACACGAGGTCACCATTTATTTGCACAAGCGAATTCTTTAGCTGTCGCACTTATTGATGATGAACTTGCCTTAACTAGAAAGGCAAATATTCATTTTATTCAATCTGTTAAAGAAAATCAACGTGTTGTTGCAAAAGCAAAAGTGGCAAAAATAAATCATGAAACAGGTCGGACGCTTGTAGAAGTCAATAGCTATGTTAATAAAGAACTGGTTTTTAAAGGTGAATTTGATATGTATCGCACAGGGAAATAATGATAAATCATTTTAATCACTACATATAAGATAAGCATGGATGAGGAAAAGGAGTGGCCGTTACAATCATGAAAATCGCAATGGATGCAATGGGTGGAGATCATGCACCAAAAGAGATCGTATTCGGGGCAGTGAAGGCGATTCAGTCTTTTCCTGATTTAAAGATTGTCCTTGTAGGGGATGAAACAAAAATAAAAGAATACCTTCAGGATACAGATCGAATTGAAATTATACATACAGATGAAGTAATCCTTGGAACAGATGAGCCTGTAAGAGCAGTACGGAGAAAGAAAAATGCATCGATGGTTCTGACGGCTAAAGAGGTAAGTGAAGGAAGAGCAGATGCATGTATTTCAGCAGGAAATACAGGTGCCTTAATGGCTGCTGGCTTATTTATCATTGGTAGAATTAAAGGGATTGAAAGACCTGCATTAACTCCAACACTCCCGACTATTAATGGAGAAGGATTTGTCTTATTGGATGTAGGGGCAAATGCTGATGCAAAGCCAGAACATCTTGTACAGTATGCCTTAATGGGTTCCATTTATAGTGAAAAAGTAAGAGGGATTCAAAAACCAAGAGTAGGTTTGTTAAATATTGGTACAGAAGAAAAAAAGGGAAACGAACTGACAAAACATAGTTACGACTTATTGAAAGCTGAGGACATTCACTTCATTGGAAATGTTGAGGCCCGTGATCTTCTTAACGGAGTGGCAGATGTTGTAATCACAGACGGGTTTACAGGGAATATGGTGTTAAAAACGATAGAAGGTACGGCAATTTCTATTATGAAAATGTTAAAAACCTCTTTAATGTCTAGCGTGAAGAGTAAATTAGCGGCCGCTGTTTTAAAGCCTAATCTATATGAATTAAAATCGAAAATGGATTACTCCGAATATGGTGGTGCAGGTCTTTTTGGTTTAAAAGCTCCTGTCATTAAGGCACATGGTTCATCAGATGCCAATGCCATATTTAATGCGATCAGACAAGCGAAAGACATGGTTGAACATGGTGTTACAGAAAAAATTCAAGAAGCAGCTGCACGTAATAATCAATAAACTTATTTAAATAGGAATAGTAGGAGGAGAAAAATGGGTAAAATAGCTTTTATTTTTCCTGGACAAGGTTCACAAACAGTTGGGATGGGAAAAAATCTTGCCGATATCTATCAACCTTCGGGCCAGTACTTTGAAAGTGCTGATGCAAGATTAGGATACCCTCTTTCTAAACTCATTTTTGAAGGTCCACAGGAAGAGTTAACATGACAACGAATGCACAACCAGCTCTACTAACAACGAGTATAGCGATTCTTGAACATTTTAAGCAGGCAGGAATCACTCCAGATTATGTGGCAGGACACAGTCTCGGGGAATACACGGCTTTAGTTGCTGCAGGTGCAATTTCTTTTGAAGAAGGAGTATACGCAGTACGTAAAAGAGGAGAATTTATGGAAAGTGCTGTACCAAATGGTGAAGGTACAATGGCTGCAGTACTTGGTCTTGATCGTGAAAAATTGGCGGAAGTAACCAATGAAATAACAGCAGCTGGACATCCTGTTGGGTTAGCTAATATTAATTGTCCAGGACAAATTGTGATTTCAGGTACTGTTAAAGGGATTGAATTAGCAGGAACGAAAGCGAAAGAAGCGGGTGCCAAGCGAGTTCTTCCTTTAGAAGTCAGTGGTCCATTTCATTCAGAACTAATGAAGCCAGCAGCTGAAAAATTGAGGGAAGTACTTGATTCCATTACCATTAAGGGAGCACAAGTCCCTGTTATTGCGAATGTCACAGCCAATGAAATGACAGAAGCAGCGGATATAAAAGAAAAGTTAATACAACAACTCTATTCACCGGTTCAATGGGAAAAAACGGTGCAACATTTGATTGACTTAGGTGTAGATACATTTATCGAAATGGGTCCAGGAAAGGTATTATCAGGGCTTGTGAAGAAAGTAAGTAGAGCCGTTACAACTTATGCTGTTTCTGATGCGGATACAAGTCAACAAGTCATGGAAACTTTAAAGGAGGGGAAAGTATGAAACTGATCGGGAAAAAGGCATTAGTAACCGGTGCATCAAGGGGAATTGGTCGTGAAATTGCACTCGAGTTAGCGAGACAAGGAGCAGACGTTGCTATCAATTTTTCTGGCAGTGAGGCTAAAGCAAATGAGGTCGTTGATGAAGTCAAAGCTTTAGGAAGAGAGGCCTTTGCGATTCAATGTGATGTTTCAAGTAGTGAGTCTGTGTCGAATATGGTAAAAGAAACAATCCAGCATTTTGGTCGACTGGATATTCTCGTCAATAATGCAGGAATTACAAGAGATAATCTTCTGATGCGTATGAAGGAGAATGAATGGGATGACGTGATCAACACCAATTTAAAAGGCGTCTTCCTTTGTACAAAAGCGGTAACAAGACAAATGATGAAACAAAGAAGTGGCCGTATTATTAATATTGCTTCCGTTGTGGGAGTGAGTGGAAATCCTGGGCAAGCGAACTATGTAGCAGCAAAAGCAGGTGTAATCGGATTAACGAAAACAAGTGCAAAAGAGCTAGCCTCAAGAGGAATTACGGTCAATGCGGTTGCTCCTGGATTTATTACAACTGAAATGACAGACGCATTGTCAAAAGAGATTCAAGAGGAAATGCTAAAAATGATTCCATTAGCTCAATTTGGAGAACCAAAAGATATCGCTAATACCGTTGTCTTTTTAGCATCTGATGATAGCAAATATATTACAGGACAAACCATTCATGTAAATGGTGGTATGGTCATGTAAAAAGTGTTTCACTTTTATTAAGAAATCCTCTATAATGACCTGAGGGGAGGTGAACAAACAATGGCAGAAGTTTTAGAACGTGTTACAAAAATCATTGTAGACCGTCTAGGTGTTGAAGAATCTGAAGTGAAATTAGAAGCATCATTTAAAGATGATCTTGGTGCAGATTCCCTAGATGTAGTTGAACTTGTTATGGAACTTGAAGATGAATTCGATACGGAAATCTCTGACGATGATGCTGAAAAGATCGCAACAGTCGGTGATGCTGTAACTTACATACAAGCAAAACTATAATCTTAGAATGTACGAAAAAGCTCCGTTTTTTACGGGGCTTTCTTCAATATATAGCCGTAAATAGAAAAGTAGAAGTAATGAAATAAAACACCAGTCTCGGGGGACAATCTCATTATCAACCTTTTTCTAGAAAGTTGTTTTGCGTTTTGATCACATATTACGTAAACTTTTAGAAGAGGTTATTTAAATTTAAAGGTGGAATTTTACATGCGTCGGAACGGAAAAGAGAAAAAAACAACACACACCTATGATAAACAATTTGCGGAATTTCAGGAAAATAATGGGATTCATTTTGCTGATAGTAAGCTTTTAAAACAAGCATTTACTCATTCATCCTACGTAAATGAACATAGGCGCAAACCCTATGAGGATAATGAAAGACTTGAGTTTCTAGGGGATGCAGTACTCGAACTAACGGTATCTAAATTTTTATATTTAAAATATCCGATGATGAGTGAAGGTGAATTAACAAAATTAAGGGCTGCGATTGTATGTGAGCCATCACTCGTTGCCTTTGCTAATGAATTGAACTTTGGTAAATATATCTTACTGGGGAAGGGCGAGGAGTTAACAGGAGGAAGAACAAGACCAGCTCTATTAGCAGATGTATTTGAAGCGTTTATCGGAGCTCTCTTTTTAGATAAAGGAATTGAAACCGTCTATACGTTTTTGGAGAAAAATGTTTTTCCAAAAGTAGATTCAGGGAATTTCTCTTATGTAATGGATTTTAAAAGTCAGTTGCAAGAATCGGTACAGCGCGATAATGCAGGACCATTAGAATATAAAATATTGATGGAGAAAGGACCTGCACACTGTAGAGAATTTGTATCTGTTGTATTATTAAATGGAATCGAAATTGGTACAGGCTCAGGGCGTTCTAAAAAAGCTGCTGAACAACATGCCGCACAAATGGCATTGGAGAAGCTCAAAAGCCATCTTCATGAACCAGTGTCAGACACACGTCCAGAGTAGGGAGGAAATAGAGTGTTTTTAAAACGATTGGATATTGTTGGCTTCAAATCGTTTGCTGAGCGAATAGCAGTGGACTTTGTACCAGGAGTCACTGCAGTAGTTGGACCTAATGGTAGTGGAAAGAGCAATATTACTGATGCTATTCGCTGGGTTTTAGGAGAACAATCTGCAAAGTCACTGCGTGGATCAAAAATGGAGGATATCATTTTTTCGGGTAGTGATTCCAGAAAGCCACTAAACTTTGCCGAAGTTACACTAACATTAGATAATGAAGATGGGGCGCTTCCTCTTGATTATAATGAAATTAGTGTTGCTCGTAGGATTTTTAGATCAGGAGAAAGTGAATTTTATATAAACAATAAGGCATGTAGATTAAAAGATATTGTCGTTCTTTTTATGGATTCAGGGCTTGGAAGAGAGGCATTTTCCATCATAAGTCAAGGAAAAGTAGAAGAGATTCTTAATAGCAAACCAGAAGATAGACGAACTATTTTTGAAGAAGCAGCAGGCGTATTAAAATACAAAACCAGAAAAAAACAAGCTGAAGGAAAGCTAAAGGATACCGAAGAAAACTTAAATCGTGTAAACGATATTCTTTTTGAATTAGAAAGTCAAATAGAACCATTGCAAATTCAAGCATCGATGGCACAGGATTATTTAGAGCAAAAAGAAGCGCTTCAACAATTTGAAGTAGCTGTTACGGTTTATGAAATCGAAGAGTTACATGAAAGCTGGAAAAAGCTTTCAGAAACCGTACAACAACAAAAACAAAATGAAAGTAAGCAGTCAGCACTACTCCAAACAAAAGAAGTTGAATTTGAAAACAAGAGAGAACATCTGGCTAGGCTCGATGAATACATTAACAATCTCCAAAAAGTCCTCCTTCATACAAGTGAGGATCTAGAAAAACTTGAAGGCCGCAAAGAGGTTTTAAAGGAAAGAAAGAAAAATAGTTCACAGAATAAAGAACAATTAGAAAAAAATATCGAAGAATTAACAACGAAAGTAAGCCTTTTACAGAAACAGAAACAATCCTTTGAGAATCAACTTCGTCATTTAAGCAATGAAGCAGGCACATTAAGAAATCAATTAAAAGAAAAACAGGCTCAATTAATTTTATTAAATGAAAATATTGAACAGAAGATTGACGATTTAAAAAGTGAATATATTGAAGTGTTAAACAAACAAGCTGCTTCTAAAAATGAAGTGAATTTTCTTGCTCAACAATTAGAACAATTACAAAAGAGAAACGTCAAACAAAAAGATGAAAATGAGAAATACATCGTAGAGCGAAATGGGATACGGGAGAAACTTATTGACATTAAAAATAAGCTTAAGGCCATTCAGACTGAATTGGAAAATCATCTTCTTTTGTATCGTGAAGAATTAAAGAGCCTTGAAAACTTAAAAGAAACATATGAAAAGCAAGAAAAAACATTGTACCAAGCATACCAGTATGTACAGCAATCAAAGTCCCGTAAAGAAATGTTAGAAGAAATGGAAGATAGTTTTGCAGGATTTTTTCAAGGGGTTAAAGAAGTTTTAAAGGCCAGAGGTAGTGCTTTATCAGGAATTGAAGGTGCAATAGCCGAATTAATCACCGTACCAAAAGAATATGATGTAGCGATTGAAACAGCTTTAGGTGCAAGTATGCAGCATATTGTTGTACAAAATGAACAACATGGAAGAAATGCGATTCAATATTTAAAGCAAAATCGTTATGGTCGAGCCACTTTCCTGCCTTTAAACGTTATGAAAGGAAAAACACTAGCACATAACCAAATTAGACTGATTGAAAATCATCCAGCCTATATCGGTGTTGCTTCTGACCTCATTTCTTTTGACCCAAAATATCGGGATGTCATCACAAATCTTCTTGGATTTGTGGTGATTACAAATGATTTAAAAGGAGCAAATGAATTAGCTAAGCTCCTTCAATATCGTTGTCGATTTGTCACGCTTGATGGTGATCTTGTCAATGCAGGTGGATCGATGACAGGTGGAGCCCTTAAGCAGAATACAACCTCTTTATTGTCAAGAAAAACAGAGTTAGATGAATTAAAAGCAAAAATAGCAGATATGGACACAAAGACATCCAAGTTAGAAGAAAAAGTTAAAGAATTAAAAGTGGTTTTAAAAGATAGTGAAGCGAAAATTGAACAAATTCGAAAAAATGGTGAAACCTTAAGATTAAAAGAGCAAAGTATGAAAGCTGAACTTAGAGAAACTGAGCTACAAGAAAAAAATATGAATGAAAGACTATCGATTTATGATTTAGGTAGACAGGAATTTGAAGCAGAACATGGAAAGAATATCGAGCGTAAAGAAAAGGTCGAAGCGTTATTGCTCCAATATCAACAGAAAATTATCGAACTTGATAAAGAAATTCAACAATTAAGTGAACAGAAGAATAAGCAAACACTATCTAAAGATGCTTTATTAGCTGAAATAAGTGAATTGAAAGTTCTCGTTGCCTCAAAGAATGAACAGGTAAACCACCTCAAAGAAAGAAGTGCTTCTGTTATCAATGATCTAACTGAGAACCAAAAGAAACTTGAATTCTTTAAAGAAGATTTGCACTTTCTAAACGATGAGATGTCAGAAAGTTCCTCTGGGGAGATGCAATTAGAAAAGGCAGCACAAGAAAAAGCACAAGCAAAAAAAGATACAATTGCACTGATTGCGACTAAAAGAGAAGAACGATTGAACCTTCAGGGAAAATATGATGATCTTGATTTAGAATTGAAGGAGTTAAAGCGGCAAATTAAAGGACTAACAGGAATCCTACAGGATGAAGAGGTTCGTCTTAATCGACTTGATGTTGAATTGGATAACAAATTAGCCCATTTAAGTGAAGAATATTTGCTATCATTTGAAGCAGCTAAGGAGGAGTATCCATTAACACTCCCAATTGATGAAGCAAAGAAAAAAGTAAAGTTAATTAAACTTACTCTTGATGAATTAGGAAATGTTAATCTTGGTGCGATTGAAGAATATGATCGAGTTTCCCAGCGTTATGAATTTCTGATAGAACAAAGAGATGATCTTGTTGAAGGAAAGACGACATTATTCCAAGTGATTGATGAAATGGATGAAGAAATGAAAAGACGTTTCCAACAAACGTTTGAGGGTGTTCGCTTTCATTTTGAGTCTGTTTTTAAAGAACTGTTCGGTGGCGGTAGAGCGGACTTAAGATTAACCAATTCCGATGATTTATTAAATACGGGGGTTGATATTGTTGCTCAACCACCAGGGAAAAAACTACAAAATTTGGGCTTATTATCGGGTGGAGAAAGAGCTCTTACTGCGATTGCCCTATTATTTTCAATCTTAAAAATTCGACCTGTTCCATTTTGTATTTTAGATGAAGTAGAAGCAGCTCTTGATGAAGCCAACGTGTACCGATTTAGCCAATATTTAAAGAGATACGGAAAAGAATCGCAATTTATTGTGATTACCCATCGAAAGGGAACGATGGAGGAAGCAGATGTATTATATGGTGTTACCATGCAGGAATCAGGAGTTTCAAAACTCGTTTCCGTCCGACTAGAGGATACAAATGAATTAGTGGCTCAATAAAATGGTTTTAAGGAAGTGAAGAACATGAGTTTTTTTAAAAAGTTAACAGAAAAAATCACCAAACAAACTGAAAGTGTCACAGAGAAATTTAAAGACGGTTTATCTAAAACAAGAAATAATTTTTCAGAGAAAGTGAATGATCTTGTTTCTAGATATCGAAAAGTCGATGAAGATTTTTTTGAGGAATTAGAAGAAATTCTCATTGGGGCAGATGTAGGTTTCGATACCGTCATGACCTTGATTGATGAACTTAAAAAAGAAGTGAAGAAAAAAAATATTCAGGACCCAAAAGAGGTTCAGGATGTCATTATTGAAAAATTAGTTGCCATCTATGAAAGTGGAGAACAGTCTTCAACAGAGTTGAATATTCAAGAAAATGAACTGACGGTTATCTTATTTGTTGGTGTTAATGGGGTTGGAAAGACAACAACAATTGGGAAATTAGCCTCTAAGTTTAAAAATGAAGGTAAAAAGGTGCTAATGGCAGCAGGGGACACGTTCAGAGCTGGTGCGATCGAGCAATTGGAAGTTTGGGGAGAAAGAGTAGGGGTTGACGTGATTAAACAGTCAGCTGGATCAGATCCTGCTGCAGTTATGTTTGATGCGATACAGGCTGCTAAATCTCGAAAAGTGGATATCCTTTTATGTGATACAGCCGGACGTTTACAAAATAAAGTAAATTTGATGAAGGAATTAGAAAAAGTAAAACGTGTGATTGAGAGAGAAATTTCTGGTGCCCCACATGAAGTGTTACTCGTGCTCGATGCCACTACTGGTCAGAATGCAATGGTTCAAGCGAAAACATTTAAAGAGGCAACAAATGTAACGGGAATTGCCTTAACAAAGTTAGATGGAACCGCTAAAGGTGGCATTGTACTAGCGATCAGAAATGAACTTGATATTCCTGTGAAATTCGTTGGATTAGGTGAAAAAATGGATGACTTACAGGTTTTCGATGCTGAAAAATATGTATATGGTCTATTTGCCGATCTTGTTGATACGACTGAGTAAAGATATTTTCTTGACATCATATAAGCATATGTTGTAGACTATTTGTTGTTAAGGTTTTTTACTTAACATAGGGGGTATGACATAGCGATGCTCGAGAAAACGACGAGAATGAACTATTTATATGATTTTTATCAATCGTTGTTAACACCTAAGCAACGCAGTTATATGGCGCTTTACTATTTAGATGATTTTTCATTGGGAGAGATAGCTGAAGAGTATAATGTGAGTCGACAGGCTGTATATGATAACATTAAACGAACGGAAGCAATGCTCGAAGAATATGAAAATAAGCTTTTATTATTAGAGAAATTTCAAGAGAGAAGTAAGTTAATTCAAGAAATGAAAGAGCTTTTGAAAGACTTACCATCTCAACAAAAATTGTCTGAAATGGTTACAGAGCTTGCTAAATTAGATTAGGAGGCGGCATACATGGCATTTGAGGGTTTAGCCGACCGACTTCAGAGTACAATGCAAAAGATTCGCGGTAAAGGTAAGGTAACGGAAGCAGACGTTAAAGAAATGATGCGAGAAGTTCGCCTTGCTTTATTAGAAGCAGACGTTAATTTTAAAGTCGTCAAAGAGTTTGTTAAAAAGGTTAGTGAACGTTCTGTTGGTCAAGAAGTCATGAAAAGCTTAACTCCAGGTCAACAAGTCATTAAAGTGGTAAAAGAAGAATTGACCGAGTTAATGGGCGGAGACCAAAGTAAAATAGCTGTAGCAAATAAGCCGCCAACGGTTATCATGATGGTTGGTCTTCAAGGTGCAGGGAAAACGACGACTACAGGAAAACTGGCAAACTTATTGAGAAAAAAGTATAACCGGAATCCAATGCTTGTAGCAGCAGACATTTATCGACCTGCAGCGATTAAACAACTTGAAACATTAGGTAAGCAACTAAGTATGCCTGTTTTTTCTCTTGGCGATCAAGTGAGTCCTGTTGAAATTACAAAGCAGGCGATTCAAAAGGCAAAAGAAGAGCATCATGACTATGTGTTAATTGATACGGCAGGAAGACTTCATGTCGATGAAAAGTTAATGGATGAATTGAAACAAATAAAAGAATTAGCGAATCCACATGAAATTTTCTTAGTTGTTGACGCGATGACTGGTCAAGATGCCGTTAATGTCGCTTCTTCTTTTAATGAACAACTTGGTATAACAGGTGTTGTACTAACAAAACTTGATGGTGACACTCGAGGAGGAGCTGCATTATCGATTCGTTCTGTTACCGATACACCAATTAAGTTTGTTGGTCTTGGTGAAAAGATGGATGCGATTGAGGCGTTTTACCCTGAGAGAATGGCATCTCGTATTTTAGGAATGGGGGATGTTTTAACCCTTATTGAAAAAGCTCAGGCAAATGTTGATGAAGAAAAGGCAAAAGAACTTGAGCAAAAAATGCGTACGGCTACATTTACATTCGATGATTTTCTTGAGCAACTCGGTCAAGTACGTAATATGGGACCGCTTGATGAGCTGTTGAAAATGATGCCTGGTGCTAATAAAATAAAAGGGTTAAATAATCTTCAAGTGGATGAAAAGCAAATTTCTCATGTAGAAGCGATTATCAAATCGATGACAAAGGAAGAAAAATCTCGACCTGAAGTCATTAATGCTGGTCGCCGTAAAAGAATTGCTAAAGGTAGCGGTACATCGGTTCAGGAAGTGAATCGGTTGCTCAAGCAATTTGATGACATGAAAAAAATGATGAAGCAAATGTCTGGTATGCAGCAAAAAGGAAAGAAAAAAGGCGGATTTAAACTACCTTTTAATCCGTTTTAATCGTAAAGTCGTTGTTTTTTGTTGAAATCTGTGTTAAGAAATACATAGAACTTTTCTCTGACAAGAAAAAACACTTTACAAACAACTAAACAATTGGTATTATATTATCTTGTGTGAAACTATTCGGAGGTGCAATATTTAATGGCAGTAAAAATTCGTTTAAAACGTATGGGAGCAAAAAAATCTCCTTTTTATCGTATTGTTGTAGCAGATTCTCGTTCTCCTCGTGATGGACGTCAAATTGAAACAGTTGGAACTTACAATCCGGTTACTCAACCAGCTGAACTTAAAATTGACGAAGAGATCGCATTAAAATGGTTACAAAATGGTGCAAAACCATCTGACACAGTTCGTAACCTTTTCTCTAGTCAAGGTATTATGGAAAAATACCATAACCTTAAAAATGGTAAGTAATCATACTCGCGATGAAAGAACTCATTGAAACGATCGTGAAACCTCTTGTTGATTTTCCAGATGATGTACATGTAGATGTCCATGAAGAGGATACTCGCATTACCTATCAACTATCTGTTCATAAAAGTGATATGGGAAAAGTGATCGGTAAACAGGGGCGCGTAGCAAAAGCGATACGAACAGTCGTATACGCTGCAGCAAGCACGTCACTGAAAAAAAAGGCATATTTGGAAATTAAGGAGTAGTATGGTTAGAAAAAGCGCAAAACCTCATTCGGGTGTTGCGCTTTTTCTTTATCCTACTTATGATATGGACAAGGAGGTGCTTTCTAATGAAATTATTGCAATCTGTTTCAGTTATGCAAGTTTTAACAGAGAAAAGCAAAAGTGATCTCCAAGAGAGATATCATAGTAGTAAATTACAAATACAAAAAGAACAGGAACAATTACAATTTCAATATAAGAAACTCGAGAAAACAAGAAAATTCCAACAAGAAGAATTAAAATTGTCTTTTGATAGAGAAATTCAAAGTAGACTCCAAAAGGTAAAACAAATTGAGTTTCAATTAGAACAACTACATATGCTACCAATAGGTAGTGAAATTAAAGAGCAAGAAATCCAAGCGATTGTGAGTGTAGATGAAGGGGATTGTTGGAGTGAGATTACCCAGCATAAAACGATTGTTGTAAAAGATGATGTGATTATTGAAATTCGATAGAGGTGAAGGTGTTTAATGGAAAAATGGTTCAATGTTGGTAAAATTGTCAATACGCACGGGATAAAAGGAGAAGTACGTGTCGTCTCAAAAACGGACTTTGCAAACGAAAGATATAAAAAGGGAAATTCTTTGTTCTTATTTTTGCCGGATTCCCCACAGCCAATTGAGTTAATTGTTGCAACACACCGTTCTCATAAAAATTTCGATTTATTAACCTTTACAGGATATGACAATATCAACCAAGTAGAAAAATGGAAGGGTGCTATCTTAAAAGTGCCTGAAACACAGCTTTCAAAACTTCCTAAAGGTGAATATTATTTCCATGAAATTATTGGCTGTGTCATTATAACCGAAGATGGTGAAGAAATCGGAGTAGTAAAAGAAATCTTAACTCCAGGAGCCAATGATGTTTGGGTTGTAAAAGGGAAGAATGGAAAAGAGCAACTCATTCCCTATATTGAAGATGTTGTAAAGGATATTAACGTTTCAGAGAAAGTGATTAGGATTACCCCGATTGAGGGATTGTTATCATGATGCATATTGATGTGCTCACGATTTTCCCGGAAATGTTTTCAGGTGTTTTAGGACATTCCATGTTAAAAAGAGCTGGGGACACAGGTGCTGTTCACTACAACGTTGTGAATTTTCGCGATTATGCTGATAATAAACATCAAACAGTGGATGATTATCCTTATGGTGGTGGTGCTGGAATGGTCTTAAAACCACAACCGATTTTTGATGCTGTCGCTGATTTAGCTGAAAAATCTGTGTCAACACCAAAAGTGATTCTTTTATGTCCACAAGGGAAGCGGTTTGATCAAAAAAAAGCAGAGGAACTTGCAGGTGAGAATCACCTCATCTTTATATGTGGCCATTATGAAGGTTATGATGAAAGAATTCGCGAACATATTGTAACAGACGAAATTTCAATTGGTGATTTTGTTTTAACAGGTGGGGAATTAGGAGCGATGGTTGTTATTGACAGTGTGGTTCGTTTACTTCCAGGTGTCCTTGGCAATGAACAATCCCATATAAAGGATTCCTTTAGTACAGGCTTATTAGAACATCCTCATTATACTCGCCCTGCTGATTTCAGAGGAATGAGGGTTCCTGAAGTTCTCACGTCAGGAAATCATCGCTTTATTGAGGAATGGAGAGCGAAAGAATCACTGAGAAGAACCTATTTAAGAAGGCCTGATTTATTAACAGGTTATCAATTAACAGAACAACAGAAAGAATGGATTGAAGAGTTTAAAAAAGAGAGTGAAAGAAGATAATCATTTTTTGTTTTGCGTGTTTCTATTTTGCTATTGTTTTTCATGATGTATTATGATATTATACATTTTGTGACTTAGACTAAGTAGTTGGTTTTTGTCTTATAAAGATGTTCCGCTGCAAGTTTAATGTATATTGTGCAAGAGCATCTGTTGGAAGGAGTTGAAAACGATGCATAAAATAATTGAAGAAATCACAAAAGAACAACTTCGTTCAGATCTTCCTGCGTTCCGTCCTGGTGATACTGTACGTGTACACGTAAAAGTAGTTGAAGGAACTCGTGAGCGTATTCAGGTTTACGAAGGAGTTGTGATTAAGCGTCGTGGTGGTGGAATTAGCGAAACTTTTACAGTTCGTAAGATTTCTTATGGAGTAGGCGTTGAGCGTACTTTCCCAGTCCACACACCAAAAATTGCGAAGCTTGAAGTTACTCGTCGTGGTAAAGTACGTCGTGCTAAACTTTATTATCTACGTAATCTACGTGGTAAAAAAGCTCGTATTAAAGAAATTCGATAATCTTGAATTTAGAGTGCTAAAGAAACGTCGACATTTACTCATTTCTGAGACAATGTCGACGTAGCATTTTATTTTAATTAAAATCATCCATTTAATTTGTACATAATATACTCATTGCAAAAGGAGCTTGTTTAACAGGCTCCTTTAATTATTTCAATTTTGATTAAAAATAATGTAAAATGACATTATATGCAAATGACTGTGTCAAAATGTATTGATTTTAATATTTAAATCTATCAATGATTGGTGGGGGAACTGTTGGCAAAGAAAAAAAATGAACTTTGGGAATGGATTAAAGCACTTGTAGTAGCTGTTTTATTAGCTGCCGTTATACGCTATTTCTTTTTTGCTCCAATTGTAGTGGATGGTTTGTCGATGATGCCGACTTTAAATGACCAGGACAGAATGATTGTAAATAAATTTAGTTACCAAATTGGTGAACCAGATAGATTTGATATTATTGTATTTCATGCACCGGAAAATAAGGATTATATTAAACGTGTTATAGGTCTGCCTGGAGACACGGTTGAGTATAAAGATGATATTCTATATGTGAATGGAAAAGCATTTGAGGAACCTTATTTGGAAGAGTTGAAAAATGATGAAATATTAGATGGTCCTCTAACAGAACCATTTACACTTAAAGAGAAAATTGGACAAGAGACCGTTCCTGAGGGTGAACTGTTTGTAATGGGAGATAATCGACGTTTCAGTAAAGATAGTAGGCATATTGGTACGGTACCAATGGAAGAGGTACTTGGAAAAACAAGCCTTGTTTACTGGCCTATCGAAGAAATAGGAATAGCAAAATAGAAGGAGGAATCGTTTTTGACAATTCAATGGTTTCCCGGACATATGGCAAAAGCAAGAAGACAGGTAACAGAAAAGCTCAAATTAATTGATATCATTTTTGAATTGGTTGATGCTAGACTTCCTCTATCATCTAGAAATCCAATGATTGATGAAATTATCCAGCATAAACCAAGGTTAGTACTGTTAAACAAAGCTGATATGGCTGATAAACAAGTAACAAAAGAATGGATTCATTATTTTCAGGAAAAAAATATTACAGCACTTGCTATTAATTCACATACTGGGACTGGAATGAAAGAAATTGTTACAGCGGCTCAAGGGATACTAGCGGAAAAATTCGAACGTTATAAGGCAAGAGGTGCGAAGCCTGGGGCGATCAGGGCGATGATTGTCGGTATTCCGAATGTCGGTAAATCAACGTTAATTAACCGATTGGCAAAGAAAAATATTGCTAAAACTGGTAATACACCAGGTGTAACAAAGGCTCAGCAGTGGATCAAGGTTGGGAAAGAACTTGAACTTTTAGACACACCTGGAATACTATGGCCTAAATTTGAGGATCAGGAAGTTGGACAAAAGCTAGCTTTAACGGGTGCCATAAAAGATGCTGTGTTAAATCTAGAAGATGTAGCCCTGTTTGGGATTAATTTCCTAGAAGAAAAGTATCCTGCTCGGTTAAAGGATTGGTTAAAAATAGAAGGGGAATTGCCTCAAGATACCGTGGAAAAATTTGATCTCATTGGGGAGAAAAAGGGTCTCTTTATGGGGAATCGCGAAATTGATTATGATAAAGTGACTAATTTAATTATCCGCGACATACGTAATGAAAAGTTTGGACCGCTTTCACTAGAAAGACCATAGAAAGTGGTTTTATCATCATCTTTGTTAGTAGTTTAGACATACATCAAAGATGATGATTGGATAGGAGTTTTTAAATTGGGATTAACGATTAAGGAAATTGAAGAAAATTTAACAAAAATAGATAATCCAAATGATGACTTTGTTCAAGCTCTTTTACAAGATGAACGTAAAGGGGTTCAAGTCCTGTTACAAAAGTGGTTACGTCATCAAGAAAATCAAAAATGGCAGCATGAGAAATTTCTAGACATGATGGTCTATGAGCGAAAATTTTCAAAAGAAGGGTATCGATACATAGCAGGTATTGATGAAGTCGGAAGAGGTCCTTTAGCTGGTCCAGTTGTAGCTGCAGCTGTCATTTTACCTTCCGATATTTATTTACCTGGCATTGATGATTCAAAGAAGTTAACGGAAAGCAAGCGAGAACAGTATTATGCGGAAATTAAAGAAAAAGCGATTGCGATAGGAATTGGGATCATCGACAACGATGAAATTGATGCAGTGAATATCTTAAATGCAACGAAAAAAGCAATGTTACAAGCTCTACAACAGTTAACCCCGAAGCCCGACTTTCTGTTAATTGATGCTGTAAAGCTTGATACACCCTACCCTACGGAATCGATTATTAAAGGTGATAGTCTATCTGTATCCATCGCCTGCGCATCCATTATCGCTAAAGTTACTCGAGACCGTATGTTAAAAGAGTATGACGAAAAATATCCAGGCTATGGGTTTGCAAATAATTCGGGATACGGTACAAAGGAACATTTAGATGGGCTAAAATTAAATGGAATTACACCCATACATCGAAAAAGTTTTGCACCTATTAAAGATTACCTAACTAAGTGAAGGTGAAATGATGAACATTTTAAGTAAACTGCTTACAGGGATGAATAGCGATACATCATCCATACATTCTAAAATGACCTTTCAACCAGGGCAAATCCTAAATGGGAAAATCATCAAACTTTTTCCAAATGGGATTGCCTCATTACAAGTTGGTTCCCAAAAAATGGTAGCACAGCTTGAAGCTTCACTGGATGTTAAACATCGATACTGGTTTCAAGTTCAGCCAGGAGATGGAAAGGTAAAACTAAAGGTAATTGGAATTGTACCTGAAAGTCGTTCGTCACAAGATGGTACCCCTATCACTGGGTTAATGAATGAACTTTCGATTTCAACAAAAGATGTAAAAGAGGAAACGATACGTTTTTTTTTAAAAGAACAACTTCCGATCAATAAGGAAATTATTCAGAGCAGTGCAGGGTTTTTAAAAGAATCAAATTCTTTACAGGATGGGCATGAAGCGATCAAATTAATACTGCAAAGGCAATTACCCATGACAAAAGAAACGTTTCGTGCGATATTATCCGCTTTAGATGATCAAGCATCGATAACCCACTTAATGGATCACTTAAGTGACACTTTACAAAAAGGACCTTTATCGACTAACACATCCAAATTGCTCCATGTTTTACAAACATTAATGAGTTCTGAAATGAATATTGATCATACACTAGCAGGTGAAACTAAACATAATAAAGGTCAATTATTAAATGTATCAGATATATTTAAACAAGCCATTAGTACTATTGGTTATTCCTATGAAAATAGTGTGATACAGCATATGGAGCAACGGAACAAAGAATTTGATAAGGATATGGTTTTGAAACCATTGTTAATTGATTTCTTAAAGGAAAACCCCCAAGAGTCAGCTAAAATAACCGCTGAAAAGTTATTAGATAAAATAACTGGACTGCAACTATTAGGTCAGGAATCAAGTCCTGTTCTACAGCAAGTTGTCCAAATTCCCATTAATATACAAAGTAAAATGGTTGATTTAACTCTCCAATGGAATGGGAGAAGGAAAGCAAATAGTAATGAAATTGACCCCGCCTTTTGTAGGGTTTTATTTTATTTAGAACTTGAAACCCTGCAAGAAACTTTTGTTGATATGCAAGTGCAGAATCGAATTATTACCATAACGGTTATGAATGAAAATCAGAATTTAAGTATGCTTGCAAAACCCCTCATTTCGAATTTGAAAGAAGGGCTAGATTCATTGAATTATACTTTATCAAATGTACATTTTACGAATTTATCAACTGTTCAAGAAAAAAAATCTCCAACACTATTAAATAATAGTCACTATTCGGGAGTTGATTTGCGAATATGAGTGATGAGCACATGAAAAAGAGAAAAGCCGTTGCTTTAAGTTATGATGATCAAAAAATGCCAGCCCCTGTTGTGGTTGCAAAAGGAAAAGGAGATATCGCACAACGAATCGTCGAACAAGCCCAAAAATATGATATTCCGATTCAGGAAGACCCATCCCTTGTTGAATTGTTAAGTCAGATTAATCTTAATCAGCAAATACCAGAAGAACTATTTAAGGTAGTAGCTGAAGTATTTGCTTTTATTTATCGCTTAGATCGACAATCAACCAAAAAGGACTGAAAAAAGAATGGAAAAGTATTAAAATATAATGCCACAAAATTGTAAACGCTTACAGAATACATAATTTTAAAATAATTTGAAAAAATGAATATTTTCGATTCGTTATACTAGACAAGTTCCTTTTTCTTCATATAAAATGAAGGCGCAGTATATTTTTACTAAAGAGAATAGTATAAATATTCTGATTATGAAAGTCTAGCAAAAAATGACTGCTACTTTCAAATAGTTTAGTAGGAGGATGGGTAATGAATATTCATGAGTACCAAGGGAAAGAAATCCTCAGAAAATACGGGGTATCAGTTCCAAATGGAAAGGTTGCTTTTACAGTAGAAGAGGCGGTCGAAGCGGCAAAGGAACTTGGAACTGAAGTTTGCGTTGTTAAAGCACAAATTCATGCGGGCGGAAGAGGAAAAGCTGGTGGTGTTAAAGTAGCTAAAAATTTGGAAGAAGTTCGTACATATGCGAATGAAATCCTAGGTAAAACGCTTGTTACACATCAAACAGGTCCCGAGGGTAAAGAAGTCAAACGCTTATTAATCGAGGAAGGCTGTGATATTAAAAAAGAATATTACGTTGGTCTTGTCTTAGATCGAGCAACGTCTCGTGTCGTTTTAATGGCATCTGAAGAGGGCGGAACTGAAATCGAGGAAGTAGCAGCAAATACTCCAGAGAAAATCTTCAAAGAGGAAATTGATCCTGTTATTGGATTAATGCCATACCAAGCTCGTCGAATTGCTTTTAATATTAATATTCCACATGATTTAGTGAATCAGGCTGTCAAATTTATGATTGGACTTTACAATGCATACATTGAGAAAGATTGTTCAATCGCTGAGATTAATCCATTAGTCGTAACAGGTGATGGTAAAGTAATGGCTTTGGATGCTAAATTAAATTTTGATTCAAATGCCTTGTATAGACAAAAAGATATTGTTGAATATAGAGACCTTGAGGAAGAAGATCCGAAAGAAATCGAAGCATCTAAATATGATTTAAGCTATATTTCACTTGATGGAAATATTGGTTGTATGGTTAATGGTGCTGGGCTTGCGATGTCAACGATGGATATTATTAAACATTATGGTGGCGATCCCGCTAACTTTTTAGATGTTGGGGGCGGTGCGACTGCTGAAAAGGTGACAGAAGCTTTTAAAATTATCCTTTCTGATGCAAATGTCAAAGGAATCTTTGTTAATATTTTTGGTGGAATTATGAAATGTGACGTGATCGCAGAAGGTGTTGTAGCAGCTGCAAAACAAGTCGGATTACAAGTACCACTTGTTGTTCGTTTAGAAGGAACAAATGTTGATTTAGGTAAAAAGATTCTGAATGAATCTGGATTAAATATTGTTTCTGCTGAATCAATGGCAGATGGTGCAGAAAGAATCGTTTCACTAGTTAAATAGGAAAGGAGAATCATTGTGAGCGTATTTATTAATCAAGACACAAAAGTGATTGTTCAAGGAATTACAGGCTCTACAGCCCTTTTTCATACAGTACAAATGCTTGAATATGGTACAAAGATTGTTGGAGGAACATCACCTGGTAAGGGTGGTCAAGAAGTTGAGGGAGTACCTGTTTTCAATACAGTGAAAGAAGCGGTTGATGCAACAGGTGCGGTGGCTTCTGTTATTTATGTTCCTGCCCCATTTGCTGCAGATGCTATTATTGAAGCAGTTGATGCAGAATTAGATTTAGCTATTTGTATTACAGAGCATATTCCTAGTATTGGATATGGTAAAAGTAAAACGTTATATGGAAGGGAAGAAAACAAGACTAATTGGTCCGAACTGTCCGGGTGTTATTTCTGCGGATGAATGCAAAATTGGGATCATGCCTGGTTACATTCACAAGAAAGGTCATGTAGGGGTTGTTTCTCGTTCGGGTACATTAACATATGAGGCTGTTCATCAATTAACACAAGCAGGTATTGGCCAAACAACTGCAGTTGGTATCGGTGGGGACCCTGTTAATGGGACTAACTTTATCGATGTATTGCAAGCATTTAATGAAGATCCAGAAACGGAAGCTGTTATCATGATAGGTGAAATTGGCGGAACTGCCGAAGAAGAAGCTGCAGAGTGGGTTAAAGCAAATATGACGAAACCAGTAGTAGGATTCATTGGTGGTCGTACTGCGCCTCCAGGAAAGCGTATGGGCCATGCTGGTGCGATTATTTCAGGTGGTAAAGGGACTGCTGATGAAAAAATTCGCATCATGAATGAATGTGGGATTAAAGTGGCGGATACACCTTCTGTAATGGGAGAAACATTAATATCTGTTTTAAAAGAAAAAGGATTATATGAAAAATGTAAAACACATTAATATGGTTTTGATAGGGTAAAGTCTCTCGTTCTAGAGAGGCTTATTTCCCTTTTCTCAGGTATTTCACCTGAACAGCTAAGAAAATATAAATAGCCATAAATAGGCAAATGGAGGTTTCATTATGAATGAATTTAAAATAAGGCTCGCCCATCTACATCATTGTAGAGGGATAAGTTGGGATCTCATCTATACCATCCTCAAACAAGATCCTCAATTACAAAATCTTTATAGTCATTCGATAAACAGACTTATTTCTACGAAATCATCCTCTACAACCATTCTTAATGATTTGCACTCTACAATCATTCGAAACAATATCTTACAATATGAAAATTTCAATACTAAGATTACAACTATCTTTGATCCTGAATATCCACCTATATTACGTGAAACGTATAAACCGCCTTTGGTGCTTTATTCGCAAGGGGATCTACGTTTATTAACGATGGAAAGGCTCTTAGCGGTTGTGGGTTCAAGATTAGCAACATATTATGGTAAGAAAACGATTGAAATGCTATTTCCGCCTTTAGTACAACAAAAATATATCATTGTAAGTGGGTTGGCTTCAGGTATAGATACGTATGCGCATGTAACGGCCTTAAAGTTAAAAGGACGAACAATAGGTGTGATAGCAGGAGGTTTTGAACATCTATATCCGAAAGAAAATATTCCACTCGCACAAGAAATGATGAAAAGTCAATTAGTCATTTCAGAATATCCACCAAATACGAAACCACAAAAATGGCATTTTCCAATGCGTAATCGAATTATTGCCGGAATTAGCCATGGTACGTTAGTCGTGGAGGCTAAAAAGAGGAGTGGTTCACTTATTACCGCCAATTACGCTGTTCATGAGGGGAGAGAGGTGTTTGCTGTACCAGGTCCTATTTCTAACCCCTGTTCGTTAGGGACCAATGAATTGATCCAACAGGGAGCTAAGTTGGTACTTTCTGCAGACGATATTATCAATGAATTAAATAATTGGTCTTAATTGTCATTTTGAGTGATAATATGAAGATAAACTAATCTTAATTATGCTTCATTTAACGAACCTTTTATAAAATATAAGATAAAATGGTTGAAATTATTTACAAACTGTTATACATTTTGCAACATAAGCAAAAGAATTGTTATAATGACAACTTTTGCTGAAAACGTTTACGAATAGGTTGTTATTTAACGAAAAAAGCAGAGATAAAATCCATAATATGATCATGATTGTTTTATTTATTATTTGACAGATAGGTTAGAAATGGATAATAATAATGAATATTTTAAGGTTATTGTAAAATTTTTGAATATAGTGGATATAATCCCTCTTGAGGAGGACTTTTGAATGTCAGAGTTTCTAGTTATCGTTGAGTCGCCTGCAAAGGCTAAAACGATAGAAAAGTATTTAGGAAAGAAATATAAAGTTAAAGCATCGATGGGGCATATTAGGGACTTACCTAAAAGTCAAATGGGAATCGATTATGAAAACGATTATAAACCGAAATATATAACGATTCGCGGTAAAGGCCCTATTTTAAGAGATTTAAAATTGGCGGCTAAAAAAGCGAAACAAATATACCTTGCAGCTGACCCGGATCGCGAAGGGGAGGCAATTGCTTGGCACTTGGCAAATAGTCTGAATGTTGATGTCGACTCAGATTGTCGAGTCGTATTTAATGAAATCACAAAGGATGCAATCCAAGAATCGTTTAAGCATCCCAGACCAATTAATATGGATTTAGTAGATGCACAGCAAGCCAGAAGGATATTGGATCGGTTAGTGGGTTATAATATTAGTCCGTTATTGTGGAAAAAAATTAAAAAGGGTTTGAGTGCAGGGAGAGTACAATCTGTAGCTGTACGATTAATTATTGATCGCGAAAAAGAAATCCAAAGTTTTATACCGGAAGAATATTGGACAATTACTGGCGAATTTTTAAAAGGATTAGAAAGCTTTGAGGCATCATTCTTCCAGCTAGATGGAGAAAAAATGGAGTTAAAATCAAAGCAAGATGTAGATGATGTCTTAAAAAGAATGAACGATGAGCGGTTTGTTGTCCAATCTGTAAATAAAAGAGAAAGACGAAGAAACCCTGCTCTACCATTTACTACATCATCCCTACAACAGGAAGCTGCGAGGAAATTGAATTTCCGTGCTAGAAAAACAATGATGCTAGCTCAACAGCTTTATGAAGGGATTGATTTAGGAAAAAAAGAAGGTACCGTTGGTCTAATCACTTATATGAGAACTGATTCGACACGTATTTCCGATGTTGCAAAAGAAGAAGCAGCAGGGTATATCAGAAGTACGTATGGTGATCCGTACTTACTTCAGGAAGAGCGTAAGGAAAAGAAAAATACCAATGCACAAGATGCCCATGAGGCGATTCGACCTACTAGTTCGTTAAGAGAGCCAAGCAGTTTAAAAGAACTATTATCAAGAGACCAATTACGCTTATATAAATTAATTTGGGAGAGATTCGTGGCGAGTCAAATGTCATCTGCTATTATGGATACAATGACCGTTGATTTAAAAAATGGACCGATTACGTTTAGAGCTACTGGTTCTAAAATTAAATTTCCAGGATTTATGAAGGTGTATGTAGAAGGTAGTGATGATCCAGTTGAAGAGAAAAAAGATCGTCAGTTACCTGCGCTTGAAGTAGGGAATGAAGTGGTCACAAAACAAATTGATCCGAAACAACATTTTACTCAGCCGCCACCAAGGTATACAGAAGCGCGATTGGTAAAGACACTTGAAGAACTTGGGATTGGGCGTCCATCTACTTTTGCACCAACATTAGATACGATTCAAAAAAGAGGCTATGTAGCTTTAGAAAATAAGCGGTTTATTCCTACTGAACTAGGAGAAATTGTAACGGAAGTCATGCGAGAATTTTTCCCGGAAATTTTGGATGTGGAATTTACCGCTAAAATGGAAGAAGATTTAGACCATGTTGAAGAGGGTCAAGTCAATTGGGTTGAAGTGATTGATGAGTTTTATAGTGATTTTGAAAAAAGATTAGATACAGCTGAAAAAGAGATGCAGGAGATTGAGATTAAAGACGAGCCTGCAGGAGAAGATTGTGAGAAATGTGGAAATCCAATGGTATTTAAAATGGGCCGATATGGGAAGTTTATGGCATGTAGTAGTTTCCCTGATTGTCGGAATACGAAAGCAATTGTGAAAGAAATTGGCGTGAAGTGTCCAAAATGTCAAGAAGGTAACTTAATTGAGAGAAAAAGTAAAAAACGAAGAATTTTCTATGGATGTGATCAATATCCAGGATGTGATTTTCTTTCATGGGATAAACCAATTGCACGTAGTTGTCCAAAATGTAGTGCCCTATTGGTAGAAAAGAAATTGAAAAAAGGGATCCAGGTACAATGTGTAGAATGTGATTTTAAAGAGGAACCTCAGAGTTAAGGGTGAGTATCGTACTCACTCTTTTTCTGCTGAATCAAATGAATATTTATAATAATTCTGAACTTTGTGAAAAATTAGTGAATTATTTGCTTGGGTTATTTATATGTGCTATTCTGTAATAGTCTATAGGAATGTACTTTTTGATAGATAAATGTGAAGAATTTGTTACAATTACAAGTAGAGTATTTACAAAAGGAAATATTTAATTCAAAATATACAGTTGGGTCTTATATTAGTTTTATAAGAGTTTTTTTATGTTCACTAATGAACAAGTTATGAAAGTATATTTTATTAGCTATACTAATAGGAGAATAAACTTGCTTAATGGATATATAAATACATAAAGGAATCAAAGAAATCTTTATCAAGGAGGTCTGTATTATGTCAGAATTTCATGCAACCACGATTTTTGCCATTCACCATAATGGTCAATCTGCGATGGCAGGTGATGGTCAAGTAACAATGGGGAATGCAGTTGTGATGAAACACACAGCAAAAAAAGTTAGAAAACTGTTTAATGGAAAGGTATTAGCAGGATTTGCAGGTTCAGTTGCAGATGCTTTTACATTATTTGATCTTTTTGAAGGTAAACTTGAAGAGTATAATGGTAATTTACAACGTGCAGCGGTAGAACTTGCAAAACTATGGAGAAGCGATAAAGTTTTGAGAAGGTTAGAAGCGATGCTAATCATCATGGATGAAAAGGATTTACTCCTTGTGTCAGGTACGGGTGAAGTGATTGAACCGGATGATGGTATTTTGGCGATTGGATCAGGTGGTAATTATGCTTTGGCTGCAGGTCGTTCATTAAAAAGGTATGCAGGGGAACAGATGAGTGCAAAAGAAATTGCTAGTGCGTCCCTTGAAGTTGCAGCTGAAATATGTGTGTATACAAACCATAATATTATTGTGGAAGAATTATAGTGGGAAGGGAGTCTTACATAAATGGGAAAAAGTTTAAACTTAACACCTCGTCAAATCGTTGAAAGACTTGATCAATACATTATCGGTCAAAAAGATGCAAAAAAAGCTGTTGCTGTAGCACTTCGTAATCGATATCGTCGAAGCTTATTAGATGAAAGTATTCGTGATGAAATCAGCCCCAAAAACATTTTAATGATCGGTCCTACGGGTGTTGGTAAAACAGAAATTGCAAGACGAATTGCGAAACTAGTAAAAGCTCCATTCATCAAAGTAGAGGCAACGAAGTTTACCGAAGTTGGTTATGTGGGTCGAGACGTTGAATCAATGGTAAGAGATCTTGTAGAAACAGCGGTTAGACTTGTTAAAGAGGAAAAAATGTTAAGTGTGAAAGAACGTGCAGAAAAGAATGCCAATCAACGGTTAGTAGAATTATTAGTTCCAACAAATAAGAAAACAAACAATATCAAAAATCCTCTTGAAATGTTCTTTGGCGGTGCTAATAATCAAGAAAGTGAAACTACAAGTGAACCAGATGATACTAGTATTCAAGATAAAAGAAAAATTGTGAAAGAAAAATTGGCAAATGGTGAATTAGAAAATGAATTGGTAACGGTGGAAGTGGAGGAACAACAACCGTCCATGTTTGATATGCTTCAAGGTTCTGGTATGGAACATATGGGGATAAATATGCAAGATGCATTGGGAAGTTTAATGCCGAAAAAGAAAAAGAAGAGAAAGCTATCTGTACGTGATGCTCGTAAAATATTAACACAAGAAGAAGCTCAAAAGTTAATTGATATGGATGAGGTAACGCAAGAGGCTGTTAATCGAGCGGAGCAATCTGGGATTATTTTTATTGATGAGATTGATAAAATTGCTAGTAAAGCGAGTGGTGGTTCCTCTGTAGATGTATCACGTGAAGGTGTTCAACGTGATATTTTACCAATTGTTGAGGGATCTACGGTTGTGACAAAATATGGTTCTGTTAAAACAGATCATGTTCTTTTTATTTCAGCTGGTGCTTTCCATTCAGCCAAACCGTCAGACTTAATTCCAGAACTACAAGGACGTTTTCCAATCCGTGTAGAGTTAACAAAACTAACAACTGAAGATTTTATCAAGATTTTAGTAGAGCCTGATAACGCATTAATTAAACAATATGAAGCATTATTGGCCACAGAAGGTATACAAATTGAATTTTCTGACGAAGCTATAAGTAAAATCGCTCAAGTTGCCTATGAAGTGAATCAAAATACAGATAATATTGGTGCTAGACGTTTGCACACGATTTTAGAAAAATTGCTTGAAGATTTATCGTTTGAAGCACCTGAAATAACGATGGATAAGGTAATGATTACACCTCAGTATGTAGAAGAAAAGCTTGGTGCTATATCACGTAATAAAGATCTAAGTCGTTTTATTCTCTAACGAACTTGAGAAAGATTTGTTAAAAGTAATAAATGTAATATAATAATAAAATATAGTGAATGATACTTTTGGGTTTTTAGTATTAGGAGGAAAATGTAAATGGATTTATTATCAAAATCAAGAAAAATTAATGCGATGCTTCAAAAAGCTGCAGGAAAATCTGTGAATTTCAAAGAAATGTCTGATACACTCTCTGAAGTGATAGAGGCAAATATTTATGTAGTAAGCCGTCGTGGTAAACTACTTGGATTTTCTGTGCAACAACAAATAGAAAATGAACGTATGAAAAAAATGCTTGAAGAACGTCAATTTCCAGAAGAGTACACAAACAGTTTATTTAATATAAATGAAACAACTCCGAATCTTGCTATGGATAGTCAATATACAGTGTTTCCAATCGAAAATAAGGAACTTTTTAGTAATGGTTTAACAACCATTGTACCGATTGTTGGTGGTGGAGATCGCTTAGGAACACTTATCTTATCGAGAATGGAAGAAAAATTCCTTGATGATGATTTGATTTTAGCGGAGTATGGTGCAACAGTAGTTGGAATGGAAATTCTTCATGAGAAATCTGGAGAAATAGAAGAAGAAGCGCGTAGCAAGGCTGTTGTACAAATGGCAATTAGTTCATTATCATATAGTGAGTTAGAAGCAATCGAACATATTTTTGAAGAATTAAATGGAACGGAAGGTTTGTTAGTTGCTTCAAAAATTGCAGACCGTGTTGGTATTACTCGTTCTGTGATTGTTAATGCATTAAGAAAACTTGAAAGTGCTGGTGTCATTGAATCACGATCACTTGGAATGAAGGGAACTTATATTAAAGTTCTAAATGATAAATTCTTACAAGAATTAGATAAATTAAAAACAAATTAAAGGTTATTGAGGTTACGCAATAAAAAACACCTATTAGTAGGTGTTTTTTTTATTGCGAATTGTGAACAAAATTCGACAATTTTATGATAAGGCAAATTATTCAGGACTTTATTCATTACAGATGCTAAAATTATTCTACAATATAATTATGATCTGTATAGGACCTATATAAATTGATTTTTTTGCTTTAAAAAGTGATAAAATAAGCATTATAGTCCTTTAGGATTAGTGATAATGAACTAAAATAGGTATTTTTTCATATAATTATTTATAAATCTTCCATAGACTTATTTTAAGATATTACTTACAATTAAACTTGTATATCGACAAGAATCTACAATTCCTATTATCGAGGTGTTACAATTGAGTTTGTTTTCAGGAACAATATCAACACTTGAGAATGCACTTACGTATTCTTCAACAAAACAAAAAGTAATTTCAGATAATATTGCTAACGTAGATACGCCTAATTATAAAGCTAAAAATGTTAGCTTCAAGGCTGCCTATGATGATGCGTTAGCACAAACATTAAAAACAAATAAAACAAATCAAAAACATATTGATTTTAAAAGTAAAACGATCTCACCTTCTTTCGTATTACATACAAAACCAGTTTCATATAATGAGTCCGGTAATAGTGTGGATATCGATAAAGAAATGGCGGATTTAGCATCAAATCAAATCTATTATAATGCCTTAACTGAGAGAATTAGTGGGAAATTTTCCTCATTACAAAATGTGATTAGAGGTGGTAAGTAATATGTCTATATTTCATAGTATGAACACGACTGCTTCTGCGTTGACTGCTGGGCGTATGCGCATGGATGTTATCTCATCCAATATGGCAAATGCTGATACAACCCGTGCAAATTATGTAAATGGTAAATGGGAGCCATATAGACGTAAAACAGTAGTAATGGAACCGAAGGAGAACACCTTTTCAAACTATTTAAATGTGGCTATAGGTGAACAAGACCACAATGGCATTGGTAACGGAGTAAAAGTAACTGGAATTGTTGAAGACCGTACACCGTTTCAACTTGTATATGATCCTGAGCATCCTGATGCAGATGAAGAAGGATATGTGAAAATGCCGAATGTTGACCCACTTCGTGAAATGGTTGATTTAATGAGTACAACGAGATCATATGAGGCAAATGTAACGGTATTTAATGCATCGAAAAATATGTTAATGAAGGCACTAGAAATAGGTAAATAAGGGAGTGAACCGTAAGTGAATAATGTTATCTCAGCACCCGTTGTGAACTCGCTAGGAATACAGAAGTCAGCTCCGTCAAAAGTATCACCGTTTGAAGCACAAAAGAGCTTCTCCTCTTTTCTAAAACAATCTATTGAAAAAGTCAATGAGGCACAAATTGAATCAGATCAATTAACGGAAAAATTAGCAAGAGGACAGGATGTAGATTTACATCAAGTTATGATTGCTTCACAAAAATCAAGTGTAACGATGCAATTAACATTGGAAGTAAGAAATAAAGCGATTGAAGCATATCAGGAAATGATGAGAATGCAAGTTTAATAGAATTTAAAAAATGCAGCTTAGTATGGCCAAACCGGGGGATCATAAATGAATGAATCGTTACAAAAGTTTATAAATCCACTAAAAGAGTACTGGCTTAGTCGTTCGAAAAAACAACGAATTCTCATGATCAGTATGACCGTATTCGTTTTATTGGTTGCTGGGCTTATAACTTTTTTCATTACGAGAACAACTTTAGTCCCTTTGTATAGTAATTTAACACCATCAGAAACAGGCTCAATTAAAGAAAGTTTAGATTCTAGAGGCATACAATCTGAGATTGCTGATGGTGGAACGACTATAAAAGTACCTGAAGAACTTGAGGATACATTAAAAGTGGAGCTTGCAGCAGAAGGACTACCAAAGTCTGGTAGTATTGATTACTCCTTTTTCAGTCAAAATGCTGGGATGGGGACAACGGAAAATGAATTTAATGTCATGAAGCTCGATGCTATGCAAACAGAACTGGCAAATTTAATAAAAGGAATAGAAGGAATCAATGATGCGAAGGTTATGATCACGATTCCTGAAACTGGAATCTTTGTCAGTGATGCAAGTGCTGAGGCATCCGCATCAATTGTATTAAATACAAAAGCAGGGTATGAATTTGAACAAAATCAAATTCAAGCTCTTTATCAATTAGTCTCAAAAAGTATTCCAAACCTTCCTACAGATAATATCGTCATTATGAATCAAAACTTTGAGTATTTTGATCTAAATAATAAAAATAATTTTTCTGGCTCGATTTTTGCCAATCAGCAAGAGGTCAAGAAAGAAATTGAACGGGATATTCAAAGACAAGTTCAAAGTATGCTTGGTACGATGATCGGACACGATAAAGTAGTTGTATCCGTAACAGCAGATATTGATTTTAGCCAAGAAAATCGCGAAGAAAATCTGGTAACTCCTGTTGATGAAGAAAATATGGAGGGCATTGCAATAAGTGCTCAAAAAATAACTGAAGCATATACAGGATCAGGAAATCCGGTGGGAGGACAACCACAAGCCGAAACTCCAGCAGATACTCCGCAGTATCTAGAAGGCAATACAAACGATGGTGAGTATGAGAAATCAGACGATACGATTAATTATGAGGTTAATAGAATACGCAAGGAAATTATAGAAAGTCCTTATAAAATTAGGGATTTAGGAATTCAGGTAATGGTTGAACCTCCTGAAGCTGAAAATCCAAATTCATTACCACAAGAACGAATCGATGATATTGCCAATGTGTTGGCGACGATTGTAAGAACGTCAATCGATAAAGACTGAGAATCCAAATTTAACAGAAGAAGCAATCGATCAAAAAATTGCTGTTTCAGTCCAACCATTTGAAGGAAAAGTTTCATTTGATGAGCCAACTACTACAACAATCCCAGTATGGATCTATGCCATTGGCGCTGTACTTCTGGTCATTATCCTTTTATTAATCTTCTTAGTTATTCGTGCTAGAAGAAAACAATATGACGATGAAATTGAAATGGAAGAGATGGTACAAGATTTTGGTCCTTCCATTGAAGTACCAGATGTGAATGAAACGCACGAAACGGAAGATACACTTCGAAGAAAACAATTAGAAAAAATGGCTAAAGAAAATCCTGAGGAGTTTGCAAAGCTCTTACGAACATGGATTGCTGAAGAATAAGGGGGAGAAATATGGCGAAAAGAGATCAAAAGGATTTGAGTGGAAAACAAAAAGCAGCCATCCTTCTTATTTCTTTAGGTCCGGATGTATCAGCTTCCATTTACAAACATTTAAGTGAAGAAGAAATTGAAAAGTTAACATTAGAAATCTCCGGTGTAAAAAAGGTTGATAGTCATTCAAAAGAAGAAGTAGTTGAAGAATTTCACCAAATTGCTCTTGCGCAAGATTATATTACTCAGGGTGGAATTGGATATGCAAAGACGGTACTTGAAAAGGCGTTAGGAGAGGAACAAGCAACGATTATCTTGAATCGACTGACATCTTCCTTACAAGTGCGACCTTTTGATTTTGCGAGGAAAGCAGATCCAGCTCAAATATTAAATTTTATTCAAAATGAACATCCTCAAACCATTGCACTGATTCTATCTTACTTAGATTCACAGCAAGCAGGTCAAATCTTATCTGAATTGCCTCAAGAAATGCAGGCTGATATAGCGAAAAGGATTGCCATCATGGATCGAACCTCTCCAGAAATTATCAATGAAGTGGAGCAAATTTTGGAAAGAAAATTGTCTACAACGGTAACTCAAGATTATACACAAACTGGTGGAATTGAGGCAGTTGTTGAAGTTTTAAATGGAGTGGATCGATCTACTGAAAGAACGATTTTAGACGCTCTTGAAATACAAGACCCTGAACTTGCGGAAGAAATAAAGAAAAGAATGTTTGTGTTTGAAGATATCGTTACCTTGGATAATCGTTCGATTCAACGGATTATTCGCGAATGCGAAAATGAAGATTTACTTCTATCATTGAAAGTATCTAGTGAAGAGGTTAAAGAAATTATATTTAAAAATATGTCAACTCGAATGGTGGATACTTTTAAGGAAGAAATGGAATATATGGGTCCTGTCCGATTGCGTGATGTAGAGGAAGCACAGTCGAGAATTGTAGCAATCATTCGTCGGTTAGAAGATATAGGAGAAATTGTCATAGCTCGTGGTGGAGGAGATGATATTATTGTCTAGGCTCATTAAATCACAGATTGCTTATCCAGATCAGCCCGAGAAAAAAGTGATTTCAATTAAAAAATTCCAAGTATGTGAGTTACAAGAAAATGAACAGACTGAAATCATTCCTCCTTCTCACGATGTATTAGAAGAGGCAAGATTGGAAGCAGAACAAATCATTCTGACTGCTAAAAAAGAGCAAGAATCTATAAAGGCAGATTTAATGCAGGAAAAACTTAATTGGGAACAAGAAAAAGTGAATTTAATAAAAGAAGCAAAAGAAGAAGGGTATCAGGCTGGATGGAAAGAGGGAGAAAGCCAAGGGTATGCTGAGTGCCACTCCTATATAACGGATGCACAAAAAGTGATTACGGCAGCAAAAAATGATTATCATTCTTATCTAGAATCATCCGAAAGGACAATTTTAGAGTTAGCACTAAAGATAGCAAGTAAAATAGTAGCAACAAAAATAGAAGATGATCAAGAATACTTTCTTTCCCTTGTAAAAAAGGCAGTAAAGGAAGTGAGGAACTTTTCAGAAACACAAATTCATGTGCATCCAAATCAATATGAATTTTTATTATCTAAGAAAGAGGAACTTTTATCGATTTTTACTCAAGATACAAATCTCGTAATCTATCCAGATAGTGATTTAAGTGAAGGTAGCTGTTTAATAGAATCTCCTTCAGGTCGAATCGATGCTGGAATTGATACACAACTGACTGAAATTAAAAATGCTTTAATAGAGTCCTTAGAGGGTGCGTCTTGATGAAAGCTTCTAGTTTATTAGATAAATTGGATGAAATTGATTCCTATAAACGATTTGGGCGTGTAAAACAAGTGGTTGGTTTAATGATTGAATCGCAAGGACCTGAAAGTTCAATTGGTGATCTATGCTTGATTCATGTCAACCATCGAAAGAAACGGGTCATTCAGGCTGAAGTGGTTGGTTTTAGAGATGAAAATGTCATCCTTATGCCTTATACCTCAGTAAATGATATCGCACCAGGAAGTCTCGTTGAAGCAACTCTAAAACCATTGGAAATAAAAGTGGGTCCAGCATTAATTGGGAGTGTTGTTGATGCATTAGGAGATTCATTAGATGGCGGGCAGCTACCAAAAGGTTTGAAATCTGTTCCAACTGAACAGTCTCCACCCAATCCGCTTAAAAGACCACCAATTTCTGAACCGATTGAAGTAGGAGTCAGGATGATTGATAGCCTTCTTACTGTCGGAAACGGGCAACGTGTTGGGATTTTTGCTGGTAGTGGTGTGGGAAAAAGTACATTACTTGGAATGATTGCTCGAAACACAACAGCAGATATGAATGTGATTGCTTTAATAGGCGAACGGGGTCGTGAAGTAAGGGAATTTATTGAAAAAGATCTTGGTCCTGAAGGATTAAAGCGGTCGATTGTCGTGGTTGCTACGTCTGATCAACCTGCATTGATGAGAATAAAAGGGGCATTAACAGCAACGTCTATTGCTGAATATTTTCGTGATCAAGGCCTAAATGTCATGATGATGATGGATTCTGTTACACGTGTAGCCATGGCACAGCGAGAAGTGGGACTTGCAATCGGTGAACCTCCTACAACAAAAGGATATACTCCATCTGTTTTTTCACTACTACCTAAATTATTAGAAAGAACAGGGACAAATGAACTTGGTTCGATTACGGCTTTTTATACGGTTCTAGTTGATGGGGATGATATGAATGAGCCTATTGCCGATACAGTTCGAGGGATTCTTGATGGACACTTTGTGCTAGATCGAAATTTGGCTAATAAAGGACAATATCCAGCTATTAATATATTAAAAAGTGTCAGCCGTGTTATGAATAATATCTCGGAACGTGAACACATCAAAAGTGCTGAACGCTTACGGGAACTTCTGAGTACCTATTATAATTCGGAGGATTTAATTAATATTGGTGCATACAAAAAAGGAGCTTCAAAAGAAATTGATGAAGCCATCCAAAAATATCCACAAATCATTTCTTTTTTAAAACAGGGTACCCATGAAAAGATGACGATACAAGAGAGTGTAAATGCATTAATGCAATTAGTTGGAAGAGGAGAGTAGTTTCATGGCCTACCAATTTAAATTTGAAAAAATAATGAAATTAAAAGAACGTGAGAAGGACGAAGTTTTGTCTACTTATAATGAATCTGTTAAAAGGTTTGAAGAGGCAGCAGAAAATTTGTTTCGGTCACTAAAGAAAAAAGAAGACCTAGAAAGCTATCAGAGATCAAAGTTAGAGAATGGACTTTCAGTTCAAGAAATTAGACATCATCAAACCTTTATTCATAACTTGCAAAAGACGATTGATCACGATCAAAAAGTGGTTGTTCATACACGGAATCAGATGAATTTTTATCAAGATAAATTACTGCAAAAAAATATCGAAGTAAAAAAATATGAAGTGTTAAAAGAAAAAGGCAAGCTTGTGTTTTTAGAAGAATTACGGCAGTTAGAAGCTAAACAAATGGATGATATCTCTATTCAACAATACATGCATCGAGGAAATTAGGTGCTTTATGGATAACTTATTAGATGAACAAAAACAGGAATCAAAAAAATATAATAAAATACAATGGTTTTTTGTTGTGATTGTGATACCTAGCATTTTTGCACTTATTGTGGCTGCTATAGTGGCTTCATTTGCGGGTGTAGATGTTTGGGGAAAGGCAAAAGAACTAAGCGATAAGATCCCGTTTGTAGCAACTGACAAGGAAAAAGTGGCACAGCAAAAAGTGGAAGAAATGGAAAAACGAGTAACCGAACTAAATACTGAGATTCAATTTCGCGATGATACCATTGCTGAATTAGAGACCGAAATGGATGGAAAAGAACAGGAGATCCAAACACTTAACTACTTGAAAAAGAACAATTAGAAATGCAAATAAAGAATTATGAATAGGACACAAGATAATGACAATCAAACTATTAATGAAATCATCAGCACATTTGAAAATATGTCAGCAAAAAAGGCAGCACCGATTATTGAATCCGGAATGGAAGATGATGCACTCACTATTTTATCTAATCTAAAATCGGATATTTTAGCTTCATATTGGAAAATATGAGTCCGGATGATGCAGCTAGGTATACAACTTTATTAGCGAATAATAGTCGAAAATAAAAAGATAAGGCCTTTTCAGCTAAACCATCACTTCTTCTATGGATCCACCATTAGAATTATGAGCTGACAAGCAGAATCATTTCCAGAAGGGAGGTGAGAATGATGCAAATTGGAGGCTATAAGTTTTGTACCAGATAAGTCAGGAGATAAGTGATCGTAAGTCGGACAAGTTAGTGAAGGATTTGGAAGTATTTTATCTACATTAACAAACCCTGAAAAAAGTCTTTCGGAAAATAGAAATCTGAGATAGGAGATGGAAAAGTCTTAGTAGAAGAGAACGTTCAAACGTTCGATCTTCCATTGATGTTATCAACTTTATTGAAACAGCGTAAATCTTGAAAAAGATGGCTTAGATTCTACGTTGATTACTGGAAGAAATCGAAAACTTTGAGACTCATCTGCCTGAAATGAATCATGCAGAAGCATTAGCGTCTTTTTTACAAATTCTTTCATTTGTTAAAATCGACCAAATTGATTTACCGATTGATCAAATTCAATTGAACAAATGAAAACATTTGAAAATGATTGAATGGATGTCAATCAAAGGATTCACCAAACAATCATAGTCAGTTAACAGAATTCATTCAAAAATTTACCGATAAACTACAAGGGCAAGTGAAAGAGATCAACCAATCAAATCAAAAAGAATATTTATCTCAAGTATTCACTCCGTTAACCAAGGAAGTGAAGGAGCGGAGTCAGGTTTTATTCCAAGGCAAAACCGGGAACTTTTTGTGAACGACGCCTTATTAATTCAACAAAATAATGGAAAAAGTAGTATTGGTAAAACACAGAATCACATTCAACTGAATGGAGACAGTCTTACGTTTCAACCCCAATTATTGAAACAAGATGGGATTACCCTTGTACAGGGACAGTCAAGTAAACCTGTAACAACTGAACAACTGATTCAACAATTTGAATCCATCCTTTCTAAAGGTCAGTTTATAAATCGTGGGGGTAATCAGAAGTTATTCATTAAGCTATACCCAGAACATTTAGGTGCACTGAGAGTAGAATTGATTCAAAAGGATTCGATGATTATCGCTAAACTTTTGACGACTACTACTGCAGCAAAAGAACTTTTAGAATCACAGCTTCAAAGTTTAAAACATGCATTTAGTTCGCAAAATATTCAAGTGGAGAGAATTGATATTTCAAATGGAGCTCAATTTCAAGACCGTTTAATCAATAAAGATCCACAACAGCAACAACAAGAACAACAACAGAATCAGCAAAAACAGCAACAAGATGAAAATGATCAAGCTTTCGAACATTCATTTTCAGAAGCATTATTAAATGTTGAAGTATAGGGGGTGAATAGATTTGACCAATCAAATTGATCCAGCTCTTTTGTTATCGAATTATCAGCAACCACAGAAAAAGACAGCTTCAAATGTTCTTGGAAAGGACGACTTTTTAAAACTATTGATGACGCAATTGCAAAATCAAGATCCATCCAATCCTATGGAAGATACGGAATTTATTGCTCAAATGGCACAATTCTCTACATTGGAACAAATAACCAATATGAATAGTACAATGGAACGTTTTATACAGTTACAAGAACAAAACCAACTCGTGTCTTATCATCAATTCATAGGAAAAGATATTAACTGGCATAAAGTTAATGAGTTGGAAAATGGTGAATCAGAAGTGATTGAAGGCTCTGGAAAAATTCAAAGCATTCAGTTTCATAATGAGAATGTCTTATTTATTCTTGAAGATGGTACTGAGCTATATCCTGCCAACATCTCACAAATTAACGAAACTACTACAGAAAGTAGTATGTTACAAGCAAGTATGATGATTGGAAAAACAGTTTCGTACTTAAATAATCAAAACGAAGAAAAATCAGCTATTGTCAGTTCTGTTTCTTTTAAAAATGGATTAACGTCTTATCATCTTAACGACGGAGACACATCTATTACAGCTAAAGATATTATAAAAATAGCATAAAGGGGAGGTTAGAATGGGAAATCGTGTATATAGACCATACACACATCCATTGATTCAAAATAATGTAAAGAAACCCTCCACAACTTCCGAAAATGGGAAGAGTAGTTTTGCAAGTGAGCTTCAATCTGCTTTGGTTCCAAAAAATGACCAATTAATTATTTCCAAACACGCAAAACTTCGATTAGAACAAAGAGGTATTCAGATTGAAGAGAATAGATGGCAACAAATTAGTGAGAAAGTGATTGAGGCAAAGAAACTAGGTGTGAAGGAGTCACTTGTTCTTTTAGACGATGCAGCATTGATTGTTAGTGCGAAAAATCAAACTGTTATTACAGCGATGGATCGAAATGAAGCCACTTCACAAATATTTACAAATATTAATGGAACGATTGTTATGGACTAAAAATAGGCTGGACCGTTAGCGGAGGCCATGTAGTTGTTGAATGACAGATACAACTACAAGGAAGGGAGAAATCACAAATGTTAAGATCAATGTATTCAGGAATAAGCGGAATGAAAAACTTTCAAACAAAATTAGATGTAATTGGGAATAATATAGCCAATGTTAATACGTATGGATTTAAAAAGGGCCGTGTGAATTTCAAGGATTTAGTCAGTCAGAGTATCGCAGGTGCAAGTGCTCCTGGAGAACTTCTAGGCGGTGTCAATCCTAAACAAGTGGGACTTGGTGCACAGTTAGGTACTATCGATACGATTGATACACAAGGAAGTTTGCAAACAACGGGTAGATCTTTAGATTTAGCGATTTCTGGAGATGGATATTTTGTATTGATAGATTCAGCTGGTGAATAATCCTACTTATACACGTTCAGGAAATTTCTATCTAGATTCAGAAGGTATGATTGTTAATGCAGATGGAAAATATTTACAAGGAGATGGATGAGGGACTATTACAATTCCAACAGATGCAAAAAGTTTTAGTATTGGTAGTGATGGTGTTGTTTCTTATGTAGATGATAGCTGGTGAACTTCAAACTGCAGGACAAATAATTATTGCAAAATTTCCAAATAATGGCGGATTAGAGAAAATAGGATCTAATGAGTATCAGGAGACAACTAACTCAGGGGTACCATTGGAAGGATTACCTGGTGGTGACGACTGGTGCAGGCTCAATCGTTGCCGGTGCCTTAGAAATGTCTAACGTAGACCTTTCCGAAGAATTCACAGAAATGATTGTCGCACAGCGTGCATTCCAAGCAAACACGAGAATTATCACGACATCTGATGAAATACTACAAGAATTGGTTAATTTGAAACGCTAAAGGGGGGAACAGGGTTAAAGGCTTTTCTTTAACCCTGAATTGAACAGTGATAAAAGTATCGCGACTTAACGGCAAACCATTTATCATTAATGCGTTGTACATAGAAACGATTGAATCCTTTCCAGACACAACGATCACATTGACAAACGGGAATAAATATATCGTTAAAGAAAAAGAACAACATGTATTAGAGTTGATCCAAAAGTTCTACCAATCCGTTTATTTATTGGGCCGACAGTTAGGGGGAGAAAATAATGAAGAATAATAAACTTGTTATGACCATGTTCATACTTCTAGTCATCATTGCCCTTGTAGGAGCTGTGGCCATCATTATGTTGTTAAATACGAATAATCAAAGTAAGGATAGTGAACCAACGATTGATGAGGTTCTCGAGATGTCCGTAGATATTAAAGAGATTACTACGAATCTAGCAAGTAATGATTTTATCCGTATATCTTTTAAAATTCAAACAGATAGTAAAGATGCGAAAGAAGAACTTCAGAAACGCGATTTTCAAGTCAATAATATCATTATTTTAGAACTGTCAGGACTTGAAGTAGAAGAGATTCAAGGAAAAGAAGGACAATTAAAGTTAGAGGAAACATTGAAGACAAAGATTAATGAAATTTTGCAAGAAGGCAAGGTTCAAAAAGTATATATCACTCAATTCCTCCTCCAGTAAAGATAAGTTTTAGAAACGAAAGAACATTCGGAGGTGTAATAGATGTCTGGAGATGTCCTTTCCCAGAGTGAAATAGATGCTCTTTTATCTGCATTGTCAACAGGGGAAATGAATGCAGATGAATTAAAGAAGGAAGAGTCTGAAAAACGGGTAAAGGTATATGACTTTAAACGAGCCTTACGTTTTTCAAAAGATCAAATTCGTGGTTTAACTCGGATACATGAGAACTTTGCTAGATTATTAACGACATTCTTTTCTGCACAATTAAGATCGTTTGTTCAAATTAATGTAGCATCAGCAGATCAGATTCCATACGAAGAATTTATTCGCTCCATTCCGAAAATGACGATCTTAAATGTTTTTGAAGTTCCGCCGTTGGAAGGAAGAATTATCATGGAAGTCAATCCGAATATCGCCTATGCCATGATGGATCGTTTAATGGGTGGTAAAGGGACTAGCGTTAATAATATTGATAATTTAACTGAAATCGAAACAAAAATCATGTCTACCATGTTTGAAAAAACATGTGACTATCTACAAGAGGCGTGGGCAAATATTACAGACATAGATCCAATTTTATCAGAGTTTGAGATTAATCCGCAGTTTTTACAAATGGTTTCACCCAATGAAACCGTTGTTGTCATTTCACTCAATACAACAGTCGCAGAAACAAGTGGGATGATCAATATTTGTATCCCTCATATCGTGTTGGAACCCATTATACCTAAATTATCCATGCAATATTGGATGCAAGCGGAGAAAAAAGATAGAGAACCAATCGAGTTAGAAAAACTAGAACAAAATATTCACCATGCAGAGGTACCTGTAACAGTGGAACTTGGCAAATCCATTATCTCCATTCAAGACCTTTTGACGCTTGATATAGGGGATGTCATTGAATTAAATCAGTCGATTGAAAATCCGTTATTGATAAAAATAGGAGAAGTCCCCAAATTTGTTGGACAACCGGGTAAACTAAATAAAAAATTAGCCATCCAAGTATTGGACACTTTGGAGGGAGGGGATGACGATCATGAGTAATGAAATGCTTTCGCAAGATGAAATCGATGCTTTGTTAAAAGGTACTGATAATCAATCTGCAGCTCCAAAGCAGCTGCAAATAGAAGATTATCTAAGTGATTTGGAAAAAGATGCGTTAGGCGAGATCGGAAATATTTCTTTTGGAACATCAGCTACCGCTCTTTCAACCTTATTAAATCAAAAGGTTGAAATTACAACACCTGAAGTCAGCTTAATTTTTAAAAGTATGTTATCTGATGAATTTCCACATCCGAATGTTGCGATTCAAGTGTATTATACGCAAGGTTTTACAGGTTCAAATCTACTAGTCATCAAACAGTCGGACGCGGCGATTATTGCGGATTTGATGCTTGGCGGTGATGGAATCAATCCAGCAGAAATGTTAGGAGAAATCCAATTAAGTGCAGTACAAGAAGCCATGAACCAAATGATGGGGTCGTCCGCAACCAGCATGTCTACTATTTTTAATAAAAGAGTAGATATATCACCACCTTCAGTAGAACTATTAGATCTAATTCATGGAGAAGGAACTGAAACATTACCTGAAGATGATAAGCTTGTTAAAGTATCTTTTCGGTTAAAAATTGGTACGTTAGTGGATTCTTATATTATGCAGCTTTTACCGCTTGATTTTGCCAAGAGCTTGGTAAATGAATTATTAAATCCAACGCCAGCACCTCAAGAAATGACTGAAATGATTCAGAATGAGGCTGTTCAGACTGCGGAACCAGAACAAATACAACATCAGCAAGTACAGATAGAAGATAACCAACAACAACTGGGATTCAATCAGGATCGAGTGCACCAATCCTCACCAATCACACAAACATCCGATCCGATTCAATCCTTTTATTCAGAAAATAAGGTTAATCAACCTACTGAGCCGCAGCATTTTGGTTCTTCTTTTCAACAAGGAACAGTAACGAATGTACAACCTGCCGTGTTTTCTAATTTTGAACCAATCCAACTTCAACAGTCTGAAGCGAAAAATCTAGAAATGTTGCTTGATATTCCTCTTCAAGTAACGGTTCAATTAGGTAAAACAAAACGGACAGTGAAGGAGATTTTGGAATTATCTTCTGGTTCGATCATCGAACTAGATAAGCTAGCAGGTGAGCCTGTTGATATTCATATTAATGATCGTCTGATTGCACAAGGTGAAGTAGTCGTCATTGATGAAAATTTTGGTGTACGTGTCACAGATATTATCAGTCAGTCTGATCGATTGAGAAAGTTAAAATAATCAAACAATATTAAAGACAAAGTAAAATTTGGGGGTATTTCGTAGATGGGAAGTAGAATATTAATCGTAGACGATGCAGCATTTATGAGAATGATGATAAAGGACATATTAATAAAAAATGGTTATGAAGTGGTTGGAGAAGCAGCCGATGGGCTCCAAGCTGTTGAAAAATATAAAGAAGTACAACCAGATTTAGTAACAATGGATATTACGATGCCAGAAATGGATGGAATTACCGCATTAAAAGAAATAAAACAAATAAATCCCAATGCAAAAATCATTATGTGTTCGGCAATGGGGCAACAAGCGATGGTTATTGACGCGATTCAAGCCGGTGCTAAAGACTTTATTGTTAAACCATTCCAAGCAGATCGTGTATTGGAAGCTATTTCAAAGACACTTGCTTAAACGATCAAGATTAGAAGGTGCAGGATGTTGAAAAAAATGCAACTCTTATGGATTGGTCTATTCTTCTGTCTTTTCCTATTTGGAATCCAATCTCAAGCTTTTGCACAAACCACCAATCAAAGTGTAAAAGAATGCCTTGAACAGCCTGAGAATTGTGGGGAAGAGCAAGGAACGGAAGTGATAGATGAGCAAACAGATGGCGAGCAACTAGAAGCAAGTAAAGAATCAAAGGCAATTGGCTTAACTTTTGGGGATTTTCTCAAAATGATCTTTGCCACCCTTTTTGTAGTTGCACTTCTTTATGTTGTTTTAAAGTTAGTTAATAAAAAAGGGATGCTCCATAATAAATCGGATACGCTTGTAAGTTTAGGTGGTCTAACCGTTGGTACGAATCGTTCTGTTCAGCTTATAAAAGTTGGAGAGAGACTGCTTGTAGTAGGTGTAGGTGAAAACATTCAATTATTAACTGAAATTGAAAAAGGACAAGAATTTGATCAAATTATTATGAATTATAATCAGAAGTTGGATGAAATCGCTCAGCCAAGCGATTTCATCACGAGGATAGTACAGCTTATAAAAGGTAGGAAAAAGGAAGAGATAGGTGAACAGACATCGTTTCAAATGTTATTAAAAAAACAATTGAATGAATTATCCAATCAAAGAAAGAAGACTCTCGAAGAATTAAACAGTGAGAAGGATCAGGATAAATCATGAATGAATTTATGGAGTTTTTTAATAGTAGTTCACCAGAAAATGTATCGACATCCGTTAAACTTGTTCTTTTACTAACCGTTCTTTCTATAGCTCCTGGTATATTGATTTTAATGACTTGCTTTACAAGGATTGTTGTTGTTCTATCCTTTACTAGAACAGCACTAGCTACACAACAAATGCCACCGAATCAAGTATTGATTGGATTAGCTCTTTTTATGACTTTTTTTATTATGGCTCCAACCTTTCAAGAAGTAAATAATGAGGCTTTAACACCATTATTTAATAATGAAATCAATTTGGAACAAGCATATGATGCGGCAGTAGTTCCAGTTAAAGAATTTATGAGTAATCATACAAGGCAAAAGGATTTAGCGTTATTTTTAGAGTATGGAGGAGTGGATCGGCCAGAATCGATTCAAGATATTCCATTAACAGCATTAGTCCCGGCATTTGCGATAAGCGAGCTAAAGACAGCGTTTCAAATTGGATTTATGATATTTATTCCTTTTTTAGTTATTGATATGGTGGTTGCTAGTGTTTTAATGTCAATGGGTATGATGATGTTACCACCTGTTATGATTTCATTACCATTTAAAATATTGTTATTTGTACTTGTAGATGGATGGTACTTAGTGGTTAAGTCTCTTCTACAAAGTTTTTAAGTAGGTGAAAAGGATGACTCCTGAGACGGTTATTGCCATTGCAGAAGAAGGAATATGGATGGTGCTTATCATAAGCGGACCTTTGTTGATAATTGCCCTCGTAGTTGGGTTATTGGTTAGTATTTTCCAAGCAACTACTCAAATTCAAGAACAAACACTAGCGTTTGTTCCGAAAATTGTTGCTGTTTTATTAGGCCTTGTCATTTTTGGTCCTTGGATGCTTAGTCATATGACATCCTATACGAGTGATATATTATCTAATTTAATAAGGTATATAGGTTAAGGAATGGTCGATTTTATTGAGACCTTTCCAGCCTTTTTATTAATCTTAGTAAGGGTCACTTCGTTTTTTCTCATGATGCCACTCTTTTCTTATCGGACAGTACCAGCAACGTTTAAAGTAGGATTTGGATTTTTTTTAGCCCTCATCATGTATTTTTCCATGGAGGCACCTGTATTTGAAATAAATAGTACTTATTATTTCCTTATTATTAAAGAAGCATTAGTCGGAATCATTATCGGATTTATCGCTTATCTCATTATGTCAGCCATTCAAACGGCAGGTGGATTTATCGATTTTCAAATGGGATTTGGAATGGTCAATGTGATGGATCCGCAAACAGGTGCACAGAGTCCAATCATGGGACAGTATTTATATATTATAAGTCTTTTTTTCTTACTGTCTGTCAATGGCCATCATCTGATATTGGATGGAATTTATTATAGTTATCAATTTATTCCAATAGACCAAGTATGGCTTCCTCTTGGCAATGAAAATGTGATTGAATATGTAATTCAGACATTTAATTCCATGTTTATGATTGCCTTGCAAATGTCATTACCAGTTGTTTCTAGCTTGTTTCTTGTCGATGTCGCACTGGGGATTGCAGCAAGAACTTTTCCACAGTTAAATATTTTTGTTGTTGGAATTCCATTAAAAATTGGAGTCAGTTATATCATTCTAATTGTTGTCATGAGTACAATGATCTTCGTTGTATCGGGGTTGTTTGAAACGATGCTGTTGACGATGAGGGGATTAATGGATTTACTTGGAGGTCTATCTTAAAGTGTACCTTGTAAAACTAGATTTACAATACTTTGCTGGTGAAAAAACTGAGAAAGCGACACCAAAAAAGCGGAATGATGCACGTAAAAAGGGTCAAACTGCTAAAAGTCAAGATGTCAATACAGCAATTGGTATTTTAGTCATCTTTTTCTTCTTTTCAATTGCAAGTGAATTTTTAATAGGGCAAATACTAGGTATTTTTAAACATGCATTTCAAGAATACATAGGAATGAATTTAACAGATGCTAGTGTGATGAAGATTTTTATTGAAGTTCTTATCGAAGTTGCAAAAATTGTCGGACCGATTATGCTTGTTGCAATATTAGTGGGTATCGCTTCTAATTACTTACAAATTGGCTTTTTATTTACAACTGAAACCATCCAATTTAAATTAGAAAAACTCGATCCGATTAAAGGGTTTAAGCGAATCTTCTCACTCCGTTCTGTCATCGAATTTTTAAAATCAATCCTAAAAATATTGATTGTATCCATCATTACATTTCTTGTTATTTGGAATCGATTAGATGAAATTTTAGTCCTTTCACAAAAATCAATTGGTGCTGCGCTTATGACATTAATTGATTTGACTGTTCAAATGGGTTTATATGCAGGTGGAGCTTTATTGTTTTTAGCACTACTTGATTATCTTTATCAGAAATTTGATTTTGAAAAAAATATCCGTATGTCAAAGCAGGACATAAAGGATGAATATAAAAACATGGAAGGCGATCCGCTAATCAAGTCAAAAATCAAACAAAAGCAACGGGAAATGGCCATGGGGCGAATGATGCAAGAGGTACCAGGTGCCGATGTGATTATTACAAACCCCACTCACTATGCCGTTGCATTGAAATATGACGAATCGAAGTTTGATGCACCCTATGTGGTGGCAAAAGGAGTAGACTTTATGGCTCAAAAAATAAAGTTTATTGCAAATGAGAATGATGTCATGATGATTGAAAACCGTCCATTAGCTAGGACTCTTTATGGGCAAACAGACATTGGTGATACGATTCCTGAAGATTTATTTAAAGCAGTTGCTGAAATATTAGCGTACGTATATCGCACAAAAAATATCGTGCACTAGAAAGTGTCAATATTGGTCTTACGTTTCACTTGAAACAGACCATGAACGAGTATTAGGGAGGGAATACATTGAAAGCAAGGGACTTAATTGTCATTGTAAGTGTTATTATGATTGTTGCCATGCTTATTATTCCGCTTCCAACATGGTTATTAAGCGTTCTCTTAATCATTAATATCACATTAGCTCTTGTTAGTCTTATTAACAGCTATGAATATGACAGAACCACTACAGTTTTCAGTCTTTCCTTCACTACTATTACTCTTAACCTTATTTCGCTTAGGGTTAAATATTTCAACGACTCGTGCTATTTTAACGCATGGTGATGCAGGTGGAGTAGTTGACACATTCGGTTCGTTTGTCGTAGGTGGAAATCTAATTGTTGGATTAGTTGTATTCCTTATTTTGGTTATTATTAACTTTATTGTTATCACGAAGGGTTCGGAACGTGTTTCAGAAGTTGCGGCACGTTTTGCTTTAGATGCAATGCCCGGAAAACAAATGAGTATTGATGCAGACTTAAATGCAGGGATGATTTCTGAACAACAAGCAAGAGAAAGGCGAGAAAATGTAAGTCGAGAAGCTGATTTTTATGGGGCAATGGACGGAGCAAGTAAGTTCGTTAAAGGGGATGCGATTGCAGGTATTATTATCGTATTAATTAACTTGATTTTTGGAATTATTATCGGTGTTCTTCAACAAGGCATGACCCTTGCTGATGCTGCTTCTCATTTTTCACAACTAACTGTTGGTGATGGGATTGTGAGCCAAGTACCTGCATTAATCATTTCCACGGCAACAGGTATTGTTGTCACGAGATCAACCTCTAATGGAAGTTTAGGTGAGGAGGTAACTGCTCAACTACTTAGTTTTCCAAAAATGCTTTATGTTACTGGTGCAACGATTCTATTTTTAGGATTATTTACACCCATCAATGATATTTTAACGATTCCGATCGCAGGTTTATTATTTATAGGAGGATATCGATTCACTCATCTTCCTGAAACAGGTAAAGAACCGATTGAGGATATGGAAGAACAGGAAGTTTCAGATGAATTGAAAAGTCCTGAAAGTGTTGTCAATTTATTAAGTATGGATCCAATTGAATTTGAATTTGGTTATGGTTTAATCCCTTTAGTTGATACGAATCAAGGTGGGGATTTATTAGACCGAATTGTCATGATTAGGAGACAATTAGCTATTGAACTAGGTATGGTAATCCCTGTTGTAAGGATACGAGATAATATTCAATTACAACCAAATGAATATCGACTCAAAATAAGAGGGAATGTAATGGCAAATGGAGAGTTATTACTCGATCATTATTTGGCGATGAGCCCTGGTACGGATGATGATGTGATTGTTGGAATTGATACCATTGAACCATCTTTTGGGTTACCAGCTAAATGGATTACAGAGGATATGAAAGAAGAAGCAGAAATATTAGGATATACGGTCGTAGATCCTCCCTCCGTTGTATCAACACATATAACGGAAATCATTAAAACAAACGCATACGATTTATTGGGAAGACAGGAAACGAAACAATTAATCGATCACCTCAAGGAACAATATCCAATCCTTGTAGAAGAAGTGACGCCAAATCCACTATCAATCGGGGAAGTACAGAAAGTTTTGGCAAAATTATTGAAAGAAAATATATCTATTCGTAATTTACCTGTGATTTTTGAAACTTTAGCTGATTTTGGTAAAGTGACTTCAGATTCAGATGTATTAGCAGAATATGTAAGACAAGCGCTCGCTCGTCAAATAACCAATCAATATTTACAATCAAATGAATCATTGAAGGTCGTTACACTCTCAGGGAAAGTCGAGAAAACACATTGCTGATGGAGTCCAGCAAACAGAACATGGAAATTACTTAGCGATAGACCCAATCGTTTCACAAAGTATTCTGGAGTCAATTGCTAAGCAGGTCGAGCAAGTATCGATCATGGAACAGACTCCGATTATATTATGTTCACCTGCTGTAAGAATGTATGTGCGTCAATTAACAGAACGATATTTTCCGCAAATTCCTATTCTTTCTTATAATGAACTCGAAACAAATGTTGAAGTACAAAGTGTTGGGGTGGTGAATATTGAGTGAAGATAAAAAAATATAGAGCAACTTCAATGCCAGAAGTCATGAAGCTTGTCCGTAGTGAACTTGGAAATGATGCGATCATTCTTAATTCTAGAGTTATTCAAACAGGTGGATTTCTTGGTCTCTTTAAAAAAAGAGGGATTGAGGTTGTTGCTGCATTAGATTCCCCCTCGACACAGACGGTGAATTCGATTAATAAAGAAAACCAGTATCAAGATAATGAATCAACTCCATTAATAAAAGAAACGATGAAAGAGCAAAAATCGATTCCTGATAGGGATCAAAAAGTTTTAATTGGGTTGCAGGAAGAATTAGACGAATTAAAAACTTTAATAAAAAGTACTAATTTTAATCATCATAATCATGTAAATCATGAGAAACCAGATGGGATTCCACTCCCATCCACCATTTTGAAAGTAAAGCAAATGCTTGTAAAACAGGAGCTAAGTAATCTGGTGATTGATGATCTTATAAATAGGTTAATGGAAGAGTGGTATAAACAGGGAAGAAATCTATCGTATGAAGAAGTAGTGCAATTTGCCAAAAAGTTATTGATTGAACAAATCAATGGTATTCCTTTTGGCGGAATCACATTTAATAAAAAATATATCAATGTAGTGGGTCCAACAGGGGTTGGAAAAACAACTACACTTGCAAAAATAGCTTCATTATGTATCTTAACCTATAAGAAGAAGATCGCTTTTATTACAACGGATACTTATCGGATTGGTGCTATTGAACAGTTGAAAACATATGCAAATATACTAAATGTCCCCGTAGAAGTTTGTTATAATTCGGAAGATTTTCAGCTTGCAACCCAAAAATATGCTAGTTATGATTTAGTTTTTATTGATACAGCTGGTAGAAATTTCCGGAATGCTAAGTATGTAGAAGATTTAAAGAATATGATTGATTTTAACCAGGACATCGAAACATACTTAGTACTATCATTAACATCAAAACAAATAGATATCGAAGAAATCATCAAACAATTTTCCGAAATTCATATAGATAAATTTATTTTTACAAAAGCAGATGAAACAGCTACTTATGGATCGATGTACAATATTATCCATCGTGAAAATAAGGGTGTTGCATACATAACGAACGGTCAAGACGTACCTGATGATTTAGTTATGGTTACCCCAGAAAAAATAGTGGATCTTATAGTAGGAGCCGAATAAAATGGATGATCAAGCAGAACGATTACGTGAGAAAGTAAAAACACTTGAATACAATAAGAAAACAAAAACGCTTGCCATTGTTAGTGGAAAAGGTGGAGTAGGTAAATCAAACTTTGCCTTAAACTTTGCCATTTCCTTGAAGAAAAAAGGAAACTCCGTTTTATTATTTGATATGGATGTTGGGATGGGGAATATTGATATATTAATGGGGATTTCTACCCCCTATTCCATTATAGATTTCTTTACTTCAGCGGTTTCTTTAAAACAACTAATAGGTAAAGCACCTGGTGGAATCCACTATATTACAGGCGGCTCTGGCTTAACTGAACTAACGAAAATTAATGAAAATGATATTAAACATTTCTTTGATGAATTTTCTATTATTTTAAATGAATATGATTATGTCTTATTAGATATGGGAGCAGGTATGGATGAAACATCTCTCCGTTTTGTATTATCTGTTGATGAAGTCATCGTACTAACCACATCTGAACCAACATCTATTACAGATGCTTACGCAGCTATGAAGTATATTATTATGAAGAATAATCAAATTCCGCTCTCTCTCCTTGTAAATCGTGCAAGTTCTGAAAAGGAAGGAATTGACACATATACCCGTATTTCGAACGTCTTAAAGCATTTTCTTGGAAAAAGCTCAGAACTATTAGGAGTGTTACCAGAAGATAAGACGATTTCTCAGGCAGTCAAAATCCAAACACCTTTTTTTGTTCATAATACTAGATCCCCTGCTTCAAAAGCATTAATGAAAATAACGGAGAAGTACTGCCACAAGGAAGAAAGTCAGTTAAACAATAGTAAAGTAAATTTTATTACTAAACTAAAAAGATTCCTTCATGAAAGGTAGTGCTTCTTTTTGAATCGAAATCAAAGGATAACAAGCTCATTAAATGAAAAAAAGACTACTGTTCATCGTCATAAATATAGTAAAATAGAACTAAGTAAAAATTCGCAACTAAACAATTGGAACCCCCTCAAACGTAAAATAGTACTAATAGGTACGTCTACCGGTGGTCCCAATGCATTGCAAACCGTGTTAACAAAGTTACCGGAAAATATTGATGTTCCGATTGTTATTGTACAACATATGCCACCAGGTTTTACTTCTACCTTGGCGAATCGATTAAACGGTTTATCAAAAATAACGGTAAAAGAAGCTGAAGATGGAGAAATATTACTAAAAGGAACGGCTTATATTGCTCCTGGAGGTTATCAATTAACACTGAAATCAATTGGAAATAAAGCAGTGGCGCATATCGATAAAAGTACTAAGAATTGCTTGCACTGTCCTTCAGTCGATCTATTACTATCTTCAGCGGTTGTACTTAAAGAATTTGCAAAGATTGTCGTGATTATGACTGGTATGGGCTCTGACGGTGTTTCTGGTTTAAAACATTTGAAAAAGACTGATGAGGTAAAGGCAATAGCAGAATCCCAAGAAACATGCGTAGTTTTTGGTATGCCAAAAGCAGCTATTGCAACTGGATTGATTGATGAGGTTCATACTGTTGAAAATATTGCAGACACGATCATGAAATATCTTTGATTCGGAAGAGGTGTAGCTAAATGGAAATGAGTCAGTATTTAGAAGTCTTTATAGAGGAAAGTAAAGAACATCTGCAATCATGTAATGATCATTTATTGGAATTAGAAAAAAATCCAAACGATATGAGAATTATTAGTGAAATATTTCGGTCCGCGCATACATTAAAAGGAATGTCTGCCACAATGGGGTATGATGATTTAGCTAAATTAACTCATCAAATGGAAAATGTATTAGATGGGATTAGAAATCAAACGATATCTGTTTCACCTATTCTATTAGATATTATTTTTTTAGCTGTAGATGATTTAGAAGCCATGATTCAATCGATTGCAAACGGTGGAGACGGTAAGAAAGATGTTTCAACGGTCGTAGATAAGCTAAAAATGATTGAAAATGGTCAAAACCCTAATGAAACAGATGGGAGAATGGAAGTTGCGGTGGCCACAGCAGAGCCAAATCAGGAATTAACCGTTCACTATGATGAATTTGAACGAACTGTCATCGGTCAATCACAAGAACAGGGATTTCATACATATGAAATTTCAATTTCATTACGTAAAGACTGCATATTAAAAGCTGCAAGAGTCTATATGATTTTTGAAGTATTGGAGAAAATTGGTGAAATTATTAAATCGATTCCTACTGTAGAGCAGTTAGAGGAAGAACAATTCGACCAATCTTTCATGGTTACCTTGATTTCAACAGAAGAGGCATCAGAAATTAAAAAGAAAGTATTAAAAGTTTCTGAAGTTGAGAAAGTGGACATAACTTCTGTCACTCTAAATAGTTTAGATTCGCAATCACATCATGAAACTAGCAATAAGAATGAATCCCAGTTCACAGAAGTTCAATCGAAAGAGGATAATAAGTCGAATATAGCAAAACAAGATCAATCTGAAGATACAAAAGAGCAGTCTACACAACACAGTAGTGGGAAAGCTGCAAATAAAACGATTAGAGTTAATATTGAACGTCTTGATATCCTATTAAATTTATTTGAAGAGTTAGTGATTGATAGGGGAAGACTTGAACAAATTTCTTCTGAATTAAATAATCAGGAATTGCAAGAAACCGTTGATCGAATGTCAAGGACGACAGGTGATTTACAAAATATTATCTTAAATATGCGGATGGTTCCGATTGAGATGGTCTTTAATCGTTTCCCACGTATGGTTAGACAATTGTCAAGAGATTTACAGAAGAATGTGAACCTTGAAATTGTAGGTGCAGAAACAGAACTTGATCGAACGGTTATAGACGAAATTGGTGATCCGTTAGTGCATTTAATAAGGAATTCTCTCGATCATGGTATTGAGACACCTGATATTCGTAAAGCAAAAGGAAAACCTGAAGAAGGTACCGTCTTATTGAAGGCTTATCATAGTGGAAATCATGTATTTATAGAGATTGAGGATGATGGAGCAGGAATCAATCGAGACAAAGTATTACAAAAAGCACTTAATAATGGAATTGTGAACGAACAATTAGCTGAAACATTAACTGATAAACAAGTATATGAATTAATTTTTGCATCTGGATTTTCAACGGCTGAAGCCATTTCTAATGTTTCTGGACGTGGTGTTGGTTTAGATGTGGTCAAAAATACAATTGAAACGTTAGGTGGAAATGTGTCAGTGGATTCTGTTGAAGGGAAGGGATCACGGTTCTCGATCCAATTGCCATTAACATTATCGATCATTTCTGTCATGCTCGTTGAAATTCAAAAGGAAAAGTATGCGATCCCACTTTCATCGATTTTAGAAACGGCGATTATTAAGAAGACTGAAATCCTACATGCCCATAATCAAAAGGTGATTGACTTCCGCGGGAAAATTGTACCTTTATTATTTTTAAAAGATTTATTTGAAGTTCCAGTGTATAAAGAAGATGATGAATATATTTCATTAGTCATTGTTAGAAAAGGAGAAAAGATGGCAGGAATTGTTGTAGATTCATTTATTGGTCAGCAAGAAATTGTTCTAAAATCATTTGGTAATTATTTAACTAATATTTTTGCCATTCCTGGTGCGACCATTTTAGGTGATGGACAAGTTGCGTTAATTGTTGATTGCAACGCATTGTTAAAATAAAGGAATGCTTTACATTTTAACTCAGGAAAGAGGTGTATTCTATGTCTGAACAGAGTGTTGCAGATATAAAACTAATCGTTTTTCAATTATATGGAAAAGAGTATGGGATTTCAGTTGATTTTGTACATGGAATTGAAAAAGTTCAGCAGATAACAAGGGTTCCAGGAACAGCTTCGTTTGTGAAAGGGGTTATTAATCTACGGGGAATTGTGACACCTATTATCGATCTTCGAAAAAGGTTTGGACTTGAGGAAACGGAATATAATGATTCCACTCGTGTGATCATTGTTGCATTTGATGATATTGAAGTAGGATTAATTGTTGATGCAGCGAACGATGTAATCGATATATCAGAGGGTGATATTGAGCCATCACCTGAAATGGTTGGTGTTGAAAGTGATGAATTTGTAAAGGGAGTTGTAAAAGTAGACAATCGGTTACTCATACTCCTTGATCTTGAGAAAATTTTAAATAAGGATCAAACAAAATTAGAAGACATGGAAGAATAACAATGAAATATTTTGATGAATTTTCAATCGAAAATTTGGATATCCTCAAAGAAATAGGGAATATTGGTGCTGGGAATGCAGCTACATCTTTATCAATAATTTTAAATAAAAAGATTCAAATGAAAGTACCAAATGTTCGCGTGATGACTTTTGATCATGTTGTCGAAATGGCAGGTGGAGCAGAAAATGTAGTTGCTGGCATTTATTTTCGAGTCGAAGGAGATGCACCATGTAATCTATTTTTTATCTTATCGATTGAGCAAGCAAATACATACATCCAACAAATGATAGGTGATCATCTGTTATCATTTGATATCCCACCCTATAACGACATGGCTTTATCGGCGCTACAAGAATTAGGCAATATGTTGGCTGGTTCCTATTTGTCTGCTCTTTCTGATTTTACAGGACTGCATTTATATCCATCAGTGCCAGCAACCAGTATAGATATGCTCGGAGCTATTCTAAGTTACGGTTTTCTTGAGTTATCACATTATAGTGATATTGCGATTGTCATTGATACTGCATTAATTGATTTGAATGAAGATCAAATGGGTGTCGAGGGACACTTTCTCCTTATACCAGATCCGCAATCATTTGATATTATTTTTCATTCACTAGGAGTTGCGGTTGATGGATAAGACCGAAGAAATCATCAAAGTTGGTATAGCTGAAATGAAAGTAGTAAAGGCACCAGATTTAATACGTACAACAGGATTAGGATCTTGTGTAGGTGTGGTTGTATTTGATCCATTAATGAAAATTGCAGGATTGGCCCATGTGATGCTACCAGATTCATCACTAGCTAAAAGCCATTCAGTTAATTTAGCTAAATATGCTGATACAGCTGTTGTAGAACTTGTTTCTACTGTTATTAAACAGGGTGCTAGGAAAGTAGGCTTAAAGGCAAAAATAGCTGGTGGAGCTCAAATGTTTCAATTTTCCACTGGAAATGAAATGATGAGAATCGGGCCGAGAAATATTGAAGCGGTTAAAAATCAATTGGCGAATCTCCATATTTTATTAGTCGGAGAAGATGTAGGTGGACATAGTGGTAGAACGATACAATTTGATCCGAATACTGGCATTTTACAAATAAGAACGGTTAATAAAGGGATTTCTTATTTGTAAATGTACACTGGACGGGAATGAACATGACACAAGAGTTCATGAGATTGAAGGAGTGTCTTTAGGTGGTACATGCTATGAGTAAGGATGAAGAGCTAATCTGGGAAAAGTGGATAACCTCTCGGGACGAAGAGGCTGGAAATATCTTAATAAAAAAGTATGAATCACTTGTTCGATATCATGTGCAGCGTATTTCTGTCTCCTTACCAAAAAATGTTTCAAGAGATGACTTAAAAAGTCTTGGAATGATGGGATTATTGGATGCGTTAGAAAAATTTGATACAAAAAGAAATTTGAAATTTGATACGTATGCTTCTTTTCGAATCCGCGGGGCGATTTTAGACGGATTAAGAAAAGAAGACTGGCTTCCAAGAGGTACAAGAGAAAAAGCAAAAAAGATAGAAGCAGTAACCGAAAAGCTTCAACAAAAATATATGCGTCATGTTACGGAGGAAGAAATTGCTTCTGAATTAAAGATATCCGTTGAAGAAGTATATACAACCACAAATGAACATTTTTTTGCTAATCTATTATCCATTGATGAGCAGTCTTCTTATTCGGATGAAAAGAACGGACAACCGTTTTTCATCAAAGACAACAAAGTAGAACTTCCTGATGAAAAGTTGGTAAAACAGGAAATGGTAAAAGAATTAACTGAATTAATTTCTAGACTTTCTGATAAAGAGCAACTCGTGATCAGCTTATTTTATAAAGAAGAAATGACTTTAACAGAAATTGGACAAATCATGGGCTTATCTACATCTAGAATTTCTCAGATTCACTCAAAATGCATATACAAATTAAAGGGATTAATCGAAAAGCTGATTTGAATTTTTAATGGATAGAGTGAGATATGATGATATTTTTGGTAATAGTCAGTATAGCATTGAATATGATCGCCTTTCTTTTAATTGCTATTCTTTTCTTACGACAGAATAAGTTAATTAAAATGGAAGAAAGTTTAAAACAGCCAGTAAAAGAGATGGAAGATCTGATGACAACCTATTTACTTCAGATGAAAGAAGAAAATGAACAATTTATTAAAAGTGTAAAAGGTTTAAAAAAGGACAAGAATGATTTACAATCAACATCTGTTAAGTTCTCACCTATTAAATTAGAACATGTGGAAGAGAAAAGTCTTCAATCGGTTAAAAATAAAGAAGTTCCAATAGATAGAAAATCTGACCAACTGGATTCTCCTGAAAACTTCACCTCTTTAATAGGTAAAACGATTGGTAATCAAGCTGTTAAAGCCTATCAAAGACAAAATCAACATACTGAAAAAGAGATAGAAGAGATTGAGAGAGTAACATCGGAAAAAAGTGAAACCAATCCAGAACCTCAAATAAGCTCTAATAATCAAATCGACGGAGATCTAGTACTACACTTACAAAAACAAGGTTGTTCACTAGAGACAATCGCTAAAAAGTTAAATAGGGGCAAAACAGAAATCGAACTATATCTAACGTTCCATGAAAAAAGAAAAGAATAACTTGATTGTCTTTGTTAATTATGTTATATTATAAAACGGTGTTAATACACACGCTTATCGATCTTCATAAATGGTGCTGTTTATAAACAGTTTTATGAAGAAATGAAATAAGCGGAGGATACAAAACCAAATAGGAGGAAAATTTATGTCAGTCATTTCAATGAAACAATTATTAGAAGCAGGTGTACACTTCGGACACCAAACACGTCGTTGGAACCCAAAAATGAAAAAATATATTTTTACGGAACGTAACGGCATTTATATCATTGACCTACAAAAAACAGTTAAAGAAAGTCGAAGAAGCCTATAAATATGTTAAAGAATTAGCTGCTAACGGTGGAACAGATGTTATTCGTAGGTACGAAAAAACAAGCGCAAGATTCTGTTAAAGAAGAAGCAATCCGTTCTGGTATGTACTATGTTAATCAACGTTGGTTAGGTGGAACTTTAACAAACTTTGAAACCATTCAAAAGCGTATTGCACGTTTAAAGGATATTGAAAGAATGGAAGAAGATGGTACATTTGATGTATTACCTAAAAAAGAAGTTGTTATGTTAAAGAAACAACAAGAGCGTCTTGAAAAATTCTTAGGTGGAATTAAAGAAATGAAGCAACTTCCTGATGCTTTATTTATTATTGACCCTCGTAAAGAACGTATCGCAGTTGCAGAAGCTCATAAATTGAATATTCCAATCGTAGGTATGGTTGATACAAACTGTGACCCAGATGAAATCGATGTAGTGATTCCTGCAAACGATGATGCGATTCGTGCAGTTAAATTATTAACTGGTAAAATGGCAGACGCTATTTTAGAAGCTAAACAAGGTGAAGAAACAGAAGTAGTTGAAACGAACGCTTAAGTCACTTAACAAACTTGCAAATTGAACTTTTGTTCTATATATTTATAAATGAATATTTTAACCGATTAGGGAAAGGTGATAAGAGGGAAACTCCCTTTATCACCTTTTTTTAAAGAATGAGTCTAAGTGAATCGGACTCTTTGGGCAAGAATAATACATAATTTTAGGAGGAATTTAAAATGGCTGCAATTACAGCACAAATGGTTAAAGAATTACGTGAAAAAACTGGTGCAGGTATGATGGATTGTAAAAAAGCATTAACACAAACGGATGGGGATATGGAAAAAGCCATTGACTTCTTGCGTGAAAAAGGAATGGCATCTGCAGCGAAAAAAGCAGACCGTATTGCAGCTGAAGGTTTAACATCAGTTGTTGTTGATGGAAATAATGCCGTAATTTTAGAAATAAACGCTGAAACGGATTTTGTTGCCAAAAACGAAGCATTCCAAACATTGGTAAAAGAAGTAGGAGAGCATCTTCTAAGTACTAAGCCTGCAAATGTTGAAGAAGCATTACAAACTACAATGAGCAATGGTTCAACAGTTGATGCGCACATAAATGCAGCTATTTCAAAAATCGGTGAAAAAATGACTCTTCGTCGTTTTGAAGTAAAAACAAAAACAGATAATGATGCATTTGGTGCATACCTTCATATGGGAGGACGTATCTCCGTATTAAGTGTATTAGAAGGAACAACAGATGAAAGTGTTGCAAAGGATGTATCTATGCATGTTGCAGCCATTAATCCTAAATATATTTCACGTGACCAAGTATCTTCTGAAGAAGTGGATCATGAGCGCGAAGTGTTAAAACAACAAGCATTAAACGAAGGAAAACCAGAAAATATTGTTGTTAAAATGGTTGAAGGGCGCTTAAGTAAATACTTCGAAGAGATTTGCTTACTTGATCAATCTTTTGTTAAAGATCCTGATCAAAAAGTTAAAAAGTATGTTGAATCAAAAGGTGCAACAGTCCGTGAATTTGTTCGTTACGAAGTCGGAGAAGGTCTTGAGAAACGTGAAGAAAACTTCGCTGAAGAAGTAATGAATCAAATGAAAAAATAATGAAGTATAAACGAAGCTCAAATTCCAGGGAACACATTGTGTTCCCTGTTTTTCAAAGTCTAAAAATAATAGTATAATACATATGGAGGTTTATATGACCAATCCAAAATATAAACGCGTCGTATTAAAATTAAGTGGAGAAGCTTTAGCTGGTGATCAAGGTTTCGGTATTTATCCATCCGTTATTAAATCTGTTGCAGCCCAAGTAAAAGAGCTTGCCGATTTAGGTGTGGAAGTAGCTGTAGTAGTTGGTGGTGGAAACATCTGGCGTGGAAAAATCGGTGAAGAGATGGGTATGGATCGTGCAACCGCTGATTATATGGGAATGTTGGCTACAGTAATGAATTCGTTAGCTCTTCAAGATAGTCTTGAACAAGCAGGGTGCGAAACACGTGTTCAAGTATCGATTGAAATGAGACAAGTGGCAGAACCATATATACGTAGAAGAGCGATCCGCCATTTAGAGAAAAAGCGCGTTGTTATTTTTGCAGCTGGAACAGGAAATCCATATTTTTCAACAGATACAACAGCCGCATTAAGAGCAGCTGAAATTGAAGCCGAAGTGATTCTTATGGCTAAAAACAATGTTGATGGAGTTTATTCTGCCGATCCGCGCATCGATAAAAATGCCATAAAATATGATGAGTTAACTTATTTAGATGTGATTAAAGAAGGTTTAGCAGTCATGGATTCTACAGCTTCATCACTTTGCATGGATAATAATATTCCACTTATTGTATTTTCAATTATGGAACATGGCAATATCAAGCGTGCCGTATTGGGTGAGAAAATCGGAACAATTGTAAGGGGGAAATAATCATGCCAAAACAAGCAATCTCAAACGCAAAAGACAAAATGGCAAAGGCAATTACTGGCTACTCTCGTGAGTTAGCAAGTATTCGTGCCGGAAGAGCGAATGCATCATTATTAGATCGCATATCAGTGGACTATTATGGAGCGCCAACACCTGTTAATCAATTAGCTGGAATCTCTGTTCCAGAAGCTAGATTATTAGTGATTCAGCCTTATGATAAAACCAGTCTTGGGGATATCGAAAAGGCGATTCTTAAATCTGATCTTGGCTTAAACCCAACTAGTGATGGTAATATTATTCGAATTTCCATTCCGGCTTTAACGGAAGAGCGCCGTAAAGAATTAGTGAAGGTTGTAAAGAAGGCAGCGGAAGAAGCAAAAGTGGTCATCCGTAATGTTCGTCGTGACGGAAATGACGACCTTAAAAAGCTTGAAAAAGCAGGTGATATCACCGAGGATGGATTAAGAGGCTATTCAGAAGATATTCAAAAGTTAACAGATGAGAACATTAACAAAATTGATGAAATGACAAAAGAAAAAGAAAAAGAAATTTTAGAAGTATAATATTCAAAAGTGCCCTTGTCAGGGAAAATGATAGGACTAATGTTCTTTGCATGATAAGGGAGTCATTTCAATATAGGAGAACCCTCTATCAATTAGGGGGTTTTTTTACTCAGGGTACAGGAAATGATTAGAATTTTTAGGGCCTATATTATTTTTTAGAGATATCTTCCGTTATTTTTGTTATGATAAGAAAGGAAGAAAAAGCTATAACAAATCATGTACTTTTGGGAAATCATCTTTTTAGGAGGGTGAGACAAACCTTCTGGAGGAGTTACATATGTTGTTCGATAAATTTATTAAACGGAAGAAGCCAATTAATCCTTCAACTTTAGAAGAGCGAATCGAAAAAATTAGTGAACAGACTGTTCCTGAACATATCGCTATCATCATGGATGGAAATGGACGTTGGGCTAAAAAAAGAACATTGCCAAGGATAGCGGGCCATCATGAGGGGATGAAGGTTGTTCGTAAAGTGACCATCTTAGCGAATCGATTAGGGGTTAAAACGTTAACATTGTATGCCTTTTCAACAGAAAATTGGAAACGTCCTAAATCAGAAGTTGATTATTTAATGAAACTCCCTCAGGAATTTCTAAGCACTTATTTACCTGAATTAGCAACTGAAAATGTTAAAGTAGAAATGATTGGATATAAGGAAAGATTACCGGATCATACATATAAGGCTGTTGAGAAGGCCATGGAAAAGACAAAAGATAATACGGGGTTAATACTAAACTTTGCTTTGAACTATGGAAGTAGGGCAGAGATTCTTGAAGCGGTTAAAACTGTCGTAAAAGAGTCGAAAAGTGGTATACTAAATGAAAATAATCTCAATGAAGAGACCTTTTCACGCTACTTGATGACAAATGGAATATCGGATCCAGACTTATTAATCCGTACAAGTGGTGAAATTCGTCTTAGTAATTTTTTGCTTTGGCAATTAGCTTATACGGAGTTATGGTTTACAGATGTATTATGGCCGGATTTTTCTGAGGAACATTTACTAGAAGCAATTGAAACATTTCAAAATCGGCAACGACGATTTGGAGGAGTTTAATAAAGGGTGTTGACATATAGATGAAACAAAGAATTATTACAGCGGTTATTTTTGGAGTGATCCTCATCTCACTTACGATTATCGGAGGATTACCATTTCTTCTTTTAACCTATCTTACAGCAACGATTGCGCTCTATGAATTATTAAAAATGCGTAATTTGAAGCTATTTTCCATTTCGGGAATTATTTCGATGGTGGTACTGTGGATGATTCTACTACCATCAAAATATAATCTCATTTTAGCTCAAATGAACCTAACAAAAGTGGAAATCACACTACTTGCTGTTTTGTTATTTTTAAGTTATACGGTTGCAACAAAAAATCGTTTTACTTTTGATGACGTCGCTTTTTCCCTCATGTCTATTTTATATATTGGAATGGGTTTTTACTATTTCATGGAAACACGTGAAGCTGGACTTGTCTATATTTTTTATTCATTATTTATTATATGGGCGACTGACTCAGGTGCTTATTTTATTGGAAAAGCGCTAGGTAAAAGAAAGTTATGGCCAGAAATAAGCCCTAATAAGACTGTAGGTGGTTCTGTTGGTGGAATTATCTGTGCAGTCATTGTCAGTATTATTTATGGCTTAATTACAAACTTAGATATAAATATATTATTTCTTGCAACGATGACCGTTATCTTATCTATTTTTGGACAAATTGGTGATTTAGTGGAATCAGCATTAAAACGACATTATCAAGTAAAGGACTCAGGGAATATTTTACCTGGACATGGTGGAATGCTCGACCGTTTTGATAGTTTATTGTTTGTTTGGCCACTTATTCACTTTTTGAATTTACTATAATTAATTCTTATTTATAGGAATTTATATAATAGGAATTTATATGGAATTCAGGTAATACTTTAGAAGTAGCAGTGTTTTTGTTGTGACTAGGAGTGAAGTATAGAATGAAATATATTAGTTTATTGGGTGCAACAGGTTCAATTGGAACACAAACAATCGATATTATTAGGGAACATAAAGAATATTTTTCATTAGTAGCCATGTCAATTGGAAGAAACCTCTCATTAGCACGAAAAATGATTATTGAATTTTCTCCTAAACTGGTTTCTACTATTGAAAAAAATGATGCAGAAATTCTTCAAGCAGAGTTTCCAAGCGTTACATTTTCATATGGCGAAAAAGGAATAAATGATGTTGCGGTATATGATAAAGCAGATATTTTGGTCAATGCGGTAACAGGTAGTGTAGGATTGCAACCCACCTTACAAGCTATTGAAGCGAAAAAAACAATTGCCATTGCAAATAAAGAAACCCTTGTCACGGCGGGCCATCTTGTTATGGATGCTGCGAAAAAACATCAAGTCTCGATCCTTCCAGTTGATAGTGAACATTCTGCTATATTTCAGTGTTTACAAGGTGAAAATAGAAAGACGATAGAAAAGATTATTTTAACAGCCTCAGGAGGAAGCTTTAGGGATCGTTCTCGAGAGGAATTAAAGAATGTAACTGTAAAGGAAGCACTTAATCATCCAAACTGGTCAATGGGTGCAAAAATTACCATTGATTCTGCCTCTATGATGAATAAGGGATTAGAAGTAATTGAAGCACATTGGTTATTTGATCTTCCCTATGAAAAAATTGATGTACTCCTTCATAAAGAAAGTGTCATTCATTCAATGGTTGAATTTCATGATAGTAGTGTAATGGCGCAGCTAGGCAGTCCAGATATGAGAATCCCTATTCAATACGCTTTAACTTATCCAGATCGAATGTCACTTCCATCAGCAAAAAAACTAGATTTAGCTCAAATAGGTAAATTACATTTTCAAAAAATGGATTTAGATCGTTTTCGTTGTTTAAAATATGCTTATGAAGCAGGAAAAGCAGGGGGATCTTATCCTACTGTTTTAAATGCAGCAAATGAAGCGGCTGTCGCAGCATTTTTATCTGGTCAAATTAAATTTTTACAAATAGAAGATCTTGTTGAAGAATCGTTGAATAGACATGAAAGAATAGAGAATCCGAGCTTAGCTGAAATTGAGGAAATTGATAAGAAAACTAGAGATTGGGTTGGAATGCAAATGTAATTAAAATAAAAATCTAATGTTGGTTTAACTTATCTTTTGATAAAGGTGGTATTATATTGACAACAGTTATAGCCTTCATTGTCATTTTTGGAGCACTAGTATTTTTTCATGAATTAGGACATTTAATCTTTGCAAAAAGGGCAGGAATTTTATGTCGCGAATTTGCGATTGGTTTTGGTCCGAAAGTACTTTCATTTATGAAAAATGAAACCGTCTATACAATCCGGTTATTACCTATTGGAGGCTTTGTACGGATGGCTGGTGAGGATCCAGAAATGGTTGAAATCAAGCCAGGCTACCGTGTCGGATTAGTATTGGATCATGAAGATAAAGTTCAAAAATTAGTTTTAAATAACAAAGACAAGTATCCCAATGCTCTTGTCATGGAAGTAGAACATGCAGATATCGAACATGAGCTTGTGATAAAGGGTTATCTTGATGGAGATGAAGCAGAAAAACTTCGTACTTTTCATATCCTTACCCAATGCTGTGTTAGTTGAAGATGGAATTGAATCACTCATTGCTCCATATGACCGACAATTTGCTTCAAAAACAGTTGGACAAAGAGCGATGGCGATATTTGCTGGACCGATGATGAATTTTATTTTAGCTTTTGTTATATTTTTGGTTATTGGCTTATTACAGGGAATTCCTTCTGATGATCCGAGACTAGGGAAATTAACGGATGATGGTGCTGCAATTGAAGCAGGTCTAAAAGAAGGCGATCTGGTTCATTCTATTGATGATATTGAAATTTCAAGTTGGCTAGATGTCGTGGAAGTGATTCGTGAAAACCCCGATAATGAATTGACATTCAATGTAGAAAGAAATGGTGAAACGCTGGAAATTCTAGTAACTCCACAAGTGAATAAGCTTGAGGATGGACAAACTATTGGACTCATTGGTGTCTATAGTCCAACAGAAAAATCTCCACTGAAAGCCGTCCAATATGGTGCAACTGAAACGTATTTTTGGACAAAAGCGATTTTTGCTGCAGTGGGTAAACTAGTGACAGGCCAATTTACGATTGATGCTCTTTCAGGTCCAGTTGGAATTTATCAATCAACTGATATGGTTGCACAAAACGGAATTTTCTATTTAATGAGATGGGCAGGAATGCTAAGTATCAATTTAGGGATCATGAATCTTCTTCCAATTCCTGCTTTAGATGGTGGCCGCTTACTATTTTTTGCAGTTGAAGCGATTCGCGGTAAACCAATTGATCGTCAAAAAGAAGGAATGATTCATTTCTTAGGTTTTGCCTTATTAATGCTATTAATGTTAGTTGTGACTTGGAATGATATTCAAAGGTTCTTCTTGTAATTGACGACGTTTAACCTTTAAGTGGTGGGGGGATTGGAAGTTCCTCCACCATGTTTATGTTTTTTTAGGTAGGTCATTAATGTAATTATCAAACTATTTAGAGGTGCAAGCATATGAAACAAAGTATGACACTTATTCCAACATTAAGAGAAGTACCTGCAGACGCAGAGATTAAAAGTCATCAACTATTATTGCGTGCAGGGTTTATGAGACAAAATGCTAGTGGAGTCTATAGTTATTTACCATTAGCTAAACGTGTTCTTCAAAAAATAGAACAAATTATTCGTGAAGAAATGGATGCGACAGGCGCAGTAGAGTTATTGATGCCTACTTTACAACAAGCAGAGCTATGGCAAGAGTCTGGTAGATGGAATACATATGGACCAGAATTAATGCGAATTCATGACCGTCATAACCGCGAATTTGCGTTAGGTCCAACACATGAAGAAGTAATTACTAGCCTAGTGAAAGATGATGTTAAATCATATAAACGCTTACCTCTTTCACTTTATCAAATTCAAACAAAATTTCGTGATGAAAAGAGACCTCGCTTTGGATTATTAAGAGGTAGAGAGTTTATTATGAAAGACTGTTATTCATTTCATTCATCACAAGAAAGTTTAGGTGAAACATACGATAGAATATTCCAAGCCTACTCTAATATTTTAACTCGTTGTGGACTTAATTTCCGTGCGGTGATTGCTGACTCAGGAGCAATGGGTGGTAAAGATACTCATGAGTTTATGGTTCTTTCTGATGTTGGTGAAGATACCATTGCTTATTCGGATACATCTTCATATGCTGCCAATATTGAGATGGCACCGGTGGTTACACAATATGAGAAAAGCACTGAAGAAGCAAAGGAAGTCGAAAAGGTTTTAACTGAAAATCAAAAAACGATTGCAGATGTGTCTTCTTTCTTAAATGTACAAGAACAACAATGTATCAAATCATTACTTTTTAAAGTGGATGAACAATTTGTTTTAGTACTTGTGCGCGGGGATCATGAAGTAAATGATATTAAATTGAAAAACCTTTATCAGGCTGGCACTGTAGAATTAGCAGATCCTGAGGAAACATTAAAGGTACTAGGTTGTACAGTTGGTTCGGTTGGACCAGTAGGTGTATCAAATGTAGAAGTCATTGCAGACCATGCCGTTAAAGCGATTGTGAATGGTGTATGTGGTGCAAATGAAGAAAATTATCACTATGTAAATGTAAACGCTGATCGTGACTTTCAGGTTTCTCGATATGAAGATATACGTTTTATACAAGTTGGTGATCCTTCACCAGATGGTCAAGGGAAGATTCTTTTTGCTAAAGGAATTGAAATAGGTCATATCTTCAAATTAGGTACACGCTATAGTGAAGCTATGAACGCTGTTTACTTAGATGAAAATGGTCGATCCCAACCATTTATTATGGGATGTTATGGCATTGGGGTTTCAAGAACGATGGCAGCGATCGCAGAGCAATACAATGATGATAAAGGATTAACTTGGCCTGTACATGTTTCTCCTTTTGATGTCCATCTGATTGCAGTCAATATGAAAGATGAAGCACAAGTAGAGTTAGCAGAGAAATTATATAATCATTTGAAACAAAATCGTTTTGATTTGTTGTTTGATGATCGCACAGAACGTGCAGGTGTCAAATTTGCTGATAGTGATTTAATTGGCTTACCAATTAGAATTACAGTTGGTAAGAAGGCAAATGAAGGAATTGTAGAAGTGAAGGTTCGTAAGACTGGTGAAATGCGGGAAATTCATTATGAAGAGATCGTGACGACTATTACCGAAATGTTAGCATCTTTATAGGAGAAAAAGAGTTATCACGATCCTTGTGATAACTCTTTTTACAGTCTACTTACACGCATTGCTGCTATTTGTAAAAAGAGATTCCTGCCTAAAAGAAGTAGAGGTATGTTATAATACTTCCTATCAAATCTTCTTCAAGATAGAAATATAAAAAGGGGGAGAGAACTTAATGGATAATGAAACTGAAAGAATAGAGCGATTTCAGCTCTTACTCCAACAACTGCAACTGACTGAAGATGCCATTGTTCCGTACTTCTTAAATGCCCAAATTGAAAAATTGGTCATTGATAAGAAAGCTAGAAAATGGCATTTTCATTTTTGGTTTCAACAAATACTTCCATACAACGTTTTAATAAAGTTTTTAAATCAACTTGAGAAAACTTTTTCCCATATTGCTAAGACTTCTTATTCCATAAAAGTAAGCGATCCGCAATACTCAGATCAATTAGTGAAAGAATATTGGAGCCATTGTCTAATAGAGCTTGATGGAATATCGCCACCACTCGCTAAAGTCTTAAATGAACAGATTCCCACGATTCACGGAAACAAAGTAATCATAAAAGTTAGAAGTGAAGTGGAAAGTCTAGCACTTAAAAGAAAATATACAAATCTGATTTCACAAATCTATCAAAACTATGGTTTTCCACCATTAGTCTGTGAAACGGAAATCAATGTCGAACAGTCGTCCGAAGAGTATGAGAAATTCCTGCAAAATAAACAAAAAGAGGATCAAGAACGAGGTCTTCAAGCATTAGTTGACATGCAAAAACAAGAAGAAAAAGCAGTTGATGTTTCGGATAGTGGTCCGCTTGTCATTGGTTTAACGATTCGAGATGATACTGAATTTAAGAGACTTGAAGAAATTATCGATGAAGAGCGTCGTGTTGCAATCGAAGGTTATGTATTTAGTGCTGAAACGAAGGAATTACGTAGTGGCCGTACTTTATTAACCTTTAAAATCACAGATTATACGAGTTCGATTATGGTTAAAATGTTTTCTCGTGATAAAGAGGATGCAGCCCAATTTACTCGCGTGAAAAAAGGAATGTGGTTAAAGGTTCGCGGTAGTATTCAAAATGATACATTTGTTCGCGACCTTGTTATGATTGGAAATGATATTAATGAACTTAAGGCTCCAACACGTCAAGATCTGGCACCGGAAAATGAAAAACGCGTTGAATTACATTTACACAGTCCAATGAGTCAAATGGACGCTGTTTCTTCTGTAAGTGCTTTAGTAGGTCAAGCTAAAAAATGGGGTCATAAAGCAATTGCCATTACCGACCATGCCGTCGCCCAATCTTTCCCTGAAGCATTTAGTGCTGGGAAACAAAATGATATTAAAATTCTATATGGTGTGGAAGCAAATCTAGTAGATGATGGTGTCCCAATCGCTTATAATTCAGCACATCGAAAGTTAGCGGATGATACCTATGTGGTATTTGACGTTGAAACAACAGGGTTATCGGCTGTGTATGATACGATTATTGAACTCGCAGCAGTAAAGATCAAAAATGGTGAAATCATTGATCGATTTGAATCTTTTGCAAATCCACATAAGCCACTAAGTGCTACGATTATTAATTTAACGAGTATCACGGATGATATGCTTCAAGATGCACCAGAGGTTGAAGCTGTCTTAAAAAGGTTTCACAGATGGGCTGAAGATGCAGATTTTTGTTGCTCATAATGCCTCTTTTGATATGGGATTTTTGAATGTAGGCTATAAAAAAGTCGGGTTAGAAAAGGCAGCCAATCCGGTTATTGATACACTTGAATTAGGTCGTTTATTGTATCCAGAGTTAAAAAATCATCGATTAAATACATTAGCTAAAAAGTTGGATGTTGAATTAACTCAACATCACCGTGCGATTTATGATGCAGAAGCAACCGGATATATTCTTCTTAAAATGTTACGTGATGCTGCTGAAAAAGAAATAGAATATCATGATCAACTTAATGATCATATGGGTCAAGGTAACGCCTACCAACGCTCTAGACCTCATCATTGTACATTGCTTGCACAAACGGATGTGGGTCTCAAAAATTTATTTAAATTAATTTCTTTAGCCCATCTCCAGTACTTTTATCGAGTTCCTCGAATTCCACGTTCACAAATTGAAAAATACCGTGAAGGGATTTTAATTGGTTCAGCTTGTGATAAAGGGGAAGTTTTCGAAGGAATGATGCAAAAAGGTCCTGAAGAAGTTGAAAAAATTGCAGAGTTCTATGATTATTTAGAAGTACAACCGAAAGAAGTTTATCAACATTTAATGGAATTAGAACTGATTAAAGATGAGAAATCTTTAGAGGAAATCATCGAGAATATCGTAAAACTAGGTGACAAATTAAATATACCTGTTGTTGCTACTGGTAATGTCCATTATTTAAATCCAAATGATAAGGTTTATCGAGAAATATTGGTTCGTTCTCAAGGTGGGGCTAATCCATTAAATCGTCATAAATTACCAGATGTTCATTTTAGAACAACAGATGAAATGCTTGATGCATTTTCATTTTTAGGGAAAGAAAAAGCAAAAGAGATTGTTGTCCATAATACGAATAAAATAGCTGATATGATTGATGAAGTTAAACCAATCAAAGATGAGCTATATACACCTAAAATTGAAGGTGCAGAAGATGAAATACGTAATATGAGTTATAAAATGGCTAAACAAATATATGGTGATTCGTTACCGGAGATTGTTGAAGCTAGACTTGAAAAAGAGTTAAATAGTATTATCGGAAATGGATTTTCCGTTATTTATTTAATTTCTCATAAGTTAGTAAAAAAATCGATTGAAGATGGATATTTGGTTGGTTCTCGTGGTTCTGTAGGTTCGTCATTTGTCGCCACGATGACAGAAATCACAGAAGTGAATCCATTACCGCCTCATTATATTTGTCCAAATTGTAAGCACTCAGAATTTTTTAATGATGGATCAGTAGGTTCTGGGTTTGATTTACCTGATAAAAATTGCCCTAACTGTGATGCTATCTATATAAAAGAAGGTCAAGATATTCCATTTGAAACGTTCTTAGGTTTCAAGGGCGATAAAGTTCCTGATATTGATTTAAACTTTTCTGGTGAATATCAGCCACTTGCCCATGATTATACAAAAGTATTGTTTGGTGAAGATTATGTTTACCGTGCAGGTACAATCGGAACGGTTGCAGATAAAACAGCTTTTGGATATGTGAAAGGCTATCAGCAGGATCATAATCTTCAGCTTCGAGGTGCTGAGATTGAAAGACTTGCAACAGGTTGTACAGGAGTAAAACGGACGACAGGTCAGCATCCAGGTGGAATTATCGTTATCCCAGATTATATGGATATCTTCGATTTTACACCTATCCAGTTTCCTGCAGATGATCGAAAATCTGAATGGCGAACAACCCATTTTGATTTCCATTCCATCCATGATAATGTGTTAAAGCTTGATATTTTAGGACATGACGATCCAACCGTGATCAGAATGCTACAAGATTTAAGCGGCATCGATCCGAAAACCATTCCAACGGATGATCCTGAGGTCATGAAAATTTACAGTAGTACAGAATCATTAGGTGTGACTGAAGAACAGATTATGTGTAAAACCGGGACACTAGGAATTCCTGAATTTGGTACACGGTTTGTTAGACAAATGCTGGAAGACACAAAGCCAACAACATTCTCTGAACTCGTCCAAATTTCAGGTTTATCACATGGAACGGATGTATGGCTTGGAAATGCCCAAGAGTTAATTCACAATAAAATATGTACATTGCCAGAAGTAATTGGTTGTCGTGACGACATCATGGTGTATTTAATTTATCAAGGTCTAGAGCCTTCATTAGCCTTTAAAATTATGGAATCCGTTCGTAAAGGAAAAGGCTTAACAGAAGATATGGAAACAGAAATGCGAAAAAATGAAGTCCCTGAATGGTATATTGATTCTTGTAAAAAAATTAAATATATGTTCCCTAAGGCGCACGCGGCAGCCTATGTGTTAATGGGTGTTCGTGTAGCTTATTTTAAAGTGCACCATCCCATTTTATATTATGCAGCATATTTTACTGTACGTGCAGAGGACTTTGATTTGGATTCAATGGCAAAAGGTTCGAATTCAATTCGTGCTCAGATTGAGGATATCAATGCAAAGGGTCTTGAGGCTTCTAATAAGGAAAAAAACTTATTAACGGTTTTAGAGCTGGCTTTAGAAATGTGTGAACGCGGCTTTTCATTTCAAACGGTTGATTTATATCGCTCTAGTGCCAATGAGTTTATTATTGATGGGAATTCATTAATTCCACCATTTAATGCAATCCCAGGTCTTGGTACGAACGCCGCTTTCAATATTGTCAAGGCACGGGAAGAGGGAGAGTTTTTATCAAAAGAAGATCTCCAAAAAAGAGGGAAGGTTTCTAAAACGATTTTAGAATTTCTCGATCAACAAGGTTGTCTAGAATCTTTACCAGATCAGAATCAGTTATCCTTGTTTTAGAAAGATCACTCATGTGACGAGTGTCAAGCTCCCGTTTGCATTAAATATTTGGATATGTTATAGTTTTATTGGAAATACTAAGGATAACTCTGGTAACTAAGAGTGGGGCAACCCACTCTTTCGTATTGTGTAGACCTATTTTTTACCATTTTAACAATACGCTTGAAACGTAACTCCTGTGCTCCAAGCTATCTTTCATGCAAGAATGCATGTGATAGCATAAGCAAATGACAGGAGTTTTGTAATTTATTCAAGTTTATTAGCCTTTTGAGCAAAGGAGGGATTCTGTGAGCAAAGTAATTGATACAGTAAATCAATTAATGACACCGATAGTAGATGAAATGGGACTCGAGCTTGTGGATATCGAGTATGTGAAAGAAGGAAAAGATTGGTTTCTTCGTGTTTTTATTGATAAGCCTGCAGGTATTGATATCGAGGAATGTGGATTAGTGAGTGAGAAATTAAGTGAAAAGCTTGATGAATTAGATCCTATTACCCATAATTATTTTCTTGAAGTGTCCTCACCAGGTGCAGAGCGTCCTTTAAAAAAGAAACAGGATTTTGAAAAAACAATTGGAAAAAATGTGTACATTAAAACATTTGAACCATTAAATGGTGAAAAACAATTTGAAGGTGTTTTAGTAGAATTTGATGGAGCCAATGTAACCGTTGAAATCAAAATAAAAACTAGAAAAACACTTGTAACAATTCCTTATGAAAAAATTGCAAATGCTAGGCTAGCTGTCACCTTTTCATAATGAAAGGATTCAAGATTAAGGGGGAACCATTCTTATGAGCAGTGAATTACTTGATGCTCTAGTACTACTTGAAAAAGAAAAAGGCATTTCGAGAAATGTCATTATCGAAGCAATTGAGGCAGCGCTTATTTCAGCTTATCGTCGAAATTATAATCAAGCACAAAACGTCAGAATCGATATTAACTTTGGAACCGGTACAATGCGAGTTTTTGCCCGTAAAGAAGTAGTTGATCAAGTATTCGATCCTCGACTTGAAATATCTTTAGAAGATGCAAAAAAAATAAATCCTAATTATCAAATTGAGGATATTGTAGAACTGGAAGTAACACCAAAGGAATTTGGCAGAATTGCTGCTCAAACAGCCAAACAAGTTGTGACGCAACGAGTACGTGAAGCTGAACGTGGAATTATCTATTCAGAATTCATTGATCGTGAAGAAGATATTATGACAGGGATTGTACAAAGACAGGATTCTAAATTTATTTATGTCAGTCTCGGTAAAATTGAAGCGATTTTACCAAGTAATGAACAAATGCCGAATGAAAGATATAAGCCACATGATCGCATTAAAGTATTTTTAACGAAAGTTGAAAAAACAACAAAAGGTCCGCAAATCTATGTGTCCCGTACACATCCTGGATTATTAAAAAGATTATTTGAAATTGAAGTCCCTGAAATTTATGATGGAACGGTTGAAATTAAATCTGTTGCACGTGAAGCAGGAGATCGTTCGAAAATCTCTGTTCATTCAGATAACTCGGAAGTGGATGCCGTTGGTTCATGTGTAGGTCCTAAAGGATCTCGCGTACAAGCGATTGTAAATGAGCTGAAAGGTGAAAAAATTGATATCGTTAAATGGTCTTCTGATCCGGTCGTATTTGTGGCAAATGCATTAAGTCCTTCTAAGGTGCTAGATGTCATGGTAAATGAAGCAGAAAAAGCAACAACCGTAATTGTTCCTGATTATCAACTTTCATTGGCAATTGGTAAACGTGGGCAAAATGCAAGATTAGCAGCCAAACTTACGGGTTGGAAAATCGATATTAAATCAGAAACCGATGCACGTGCTGCGGGGATTTATCCGCGAGAGGAATCATTATTAAGTTATGATCAACACGATGAAGAAGATGACTATGAATTAAATGATGATCGTGATAACACTTTAGATTTTGATGATGAAAATCTGTTAAGTGATATCGATGATGAGCAAGACGAGAAAGAATATAAGTAAGACCAAGGAGGGATCAAGGTGGCAAGCCCAAAAAAAATTCCTTTGCGTAAATGTGTCGTAACAGGTGAAATGAGGCCTAAAAAAGAATTGATACGAATCGTTCGTTCAAAAGAAGGAGTCGTTTCTGTTGATTTAACAGGTAAAAAATCGGGTAGGGGCGCATACCTTTCCTTGGATAAAGAAACAGTCCTTACAGCAAAAAAGAAAAATGTGTTAGCAAACCACTTACAAGTACCAATTGATGATTCTATATATGAAGAGTTACTGCAACTTATAGAAGAGGGGAATCAAATATCCTAATGGATAGACAGAAGTGGATATCATTAGTAGGTTTAGCCAATCGAGCGGGGAAAATAATATCAGGTGAAGAGTTATCCGTTAAGGAAATTCGGAACGGAAAAGCGAAACTAATTCTGTTATCGGCAGATGCTTCTGCCAATACAACAAAAAAAATAACAGATAAATGTAGATCCTATCATGTGCCAATAAAAATGATTGAAAATCGTGAAACACTTGGACATGCGATTGGAAAAGAAGCCCGTGTGGTTATTTCCATTTTAGATGAGGGATTTGCAAAAAAGTTAATGACGCTGCTCGATTAATTTCAGCGGGGGTGAAAGTATGGTAAAAATGCGTGTGTATGAATACGCCAAACAGTATAATATATCTAGTAAAGAAATTATTTCAAAGTTAAAAGAATTGGGCATAGAGGTTACAAACCATATGGCAACAATAGAGGCTGATGCAATGAAGAAATTAGATGGTATTTATAAAAAAGAAAATAACACTGAGACAAGCGTTAAGAACCCTGTTCAAAAGCAGCCACAAAATGCGGCTATTCGAAGTGCCTCAGATGAAGGAAAAGGGGAGACTGTAAAAATTAAAACAGCTCCGAAAAAAGCCTCAACTCAATCACAATCAAATACAAATAATCGTAATAAAGGTAAAAATAATTATAATCAAAACAGAAATAATCAAAATAAAAATAAAGGTAAAAATCAGAAAAACGTTCAGCAATCATTCTCCACCTGAAAAGAAGAAGGAAAAAGAGTTACCAGCAAAAATCACTTTTAGTGAATCATTAACAGTTGGTGAGTTGGCAAAAAAACTACACCTTGAACCTTCAGAAATTATTAAAAAGTTATTTTTACTAGGCGTCATGGCTACGATTAACCAAGATCTAGATAAAGATGCAATTGAATTAATTGCAGGTGAATATGGTGTAGAAGTAGAAGAAGAAATTAAGGTAGATACGACAGATCTTGATGTCTATTTCTCGGAAGATAATGAAGAAGATTTAGTAGAAAGACCATCTGTTGTAACGATTATGGGACACGTTGACCATGGGAAAACAACGACTCTTGACGCGATCCGTCATACGAAAGTAACGGCAGGGGAAGCAGGCGGAATTACACAGCATATTGGTGCGTACCAAGTTGAGGAAAACGGTAAGAAAATTACCTTCTTAGATACTCCAGGACACGCCGCTTTTACAACGATGCGTGCAAGAGGTGCAAAAATCACCGATATTACGATTCTAGTTGTGGCTGCTGATGATGGGGTAATGCCTCAAACAATTGAAGCCATTAACCATGCAAAAGCTGCTGAAGTGCCGATTATTGTCGCTGTGAATAAAATTGATAAACCTACAGCAAATCCAGATCGTGTTATGCAAGAATTAACAGAACATGGTCTTGTCCCAGAAGCATGGGGTGGGGATACGATCTTTGTTCCAATTTCTGCAAAAATGGGTGAGGGTATTGATAACCTACTTGAAATGATTCTTCTTGTTAGTGAGGTAGAAGAATATAAAGCGAATCCAAACCGTAAAGCTTTAGGTACAGTTATTGAAGCTCGCCTAGATAAAGGTAAAGGTACGGTTGCCACTTTACTTGTCCAAACTGGTACATTGAAAATTGGAGATCCAATTGTAGTAGGGAATACATTTGGTCGTGTTCGTGCAATGGTGAATGATCTAGGTCGTCGTGTGAAAGATGCAGAACCATCAACACCAGTTGAAATCACGGGATTAAATGATGTCCCACAAGCAGGGGATCGCTTCGTTGTTTTTGAAGATGAAAAAACAGCAAGGCATGTAGGTGAAGCAAGAGCAACAACAGCACTTCAAGCACAACGTAGTGAAAAAACAAGAGTAAGTCTAGATAATCTCTTTGAACATATGAAACAAGGAGAAATGAAGGAACTCAATCTTATTATCAAAGCCGACGTTCAAGGATCTGCTGAAGCTTTAGCAGCATCATTACAAAAAATTGACGTAGAAGGCGTAAATATTAAAATTATTCATACAGCTGTTGGCGCTATTAATGAATCAGATATTAGCTTGGCTGCCGCTTCAAATGCAATTGTTATTGGTTTTAACGTTCGCCCAGATAATAATGCGAAAAGGGCTGCGGATGAAGAAAGTGTTGATATTCGTCTCCACCGTATTATTTATAAAGTAATGGAGGAGATCGAGGCTGCTATGCAGGGGATGCTTGATCCTGAATATGAAGAAAAAATTATTGGTCAAGCTGAAGTTCGTCAAACTTTCAAAGTGTCTAAAGTAGGAACGATTGCAGGTAGTTATGTAACAGATGGAAAAATTACGAGAGATAGTGGAGTTCGTCTGATTCGTGATGGAATTGTTATTTTTGAAGGTGAAATTGATGCTTTAAAACGTTTCAAAGATGATGCAAAAGAAGTGAATCAAGGGTATGAATGTGGAATAACCATTAAAAACTTCAATGATGTTAAAGAAAACGATGTGATTGAAGCATATATTATGGAAGAAGTGGGACGTTAATGATAGTTGGCTTAATAGCCTGCGAGTGCATTATTTATAATGCCCATTCTTTAAAAGATAAAAGGGCTGTTTTACAGAGGATTATGACTCGATTAAAACAAAAGTTCAATATTTCTATTGCAGAAGTAGACTTTCAAGATACTTGGCAAAGAACCAAAATTGCCATGGCTGTTGTGTCTTCTGCTCGTAATCCAGCAGAAATCGAATTGCAAAAAGCCCTCAAATTTATTGATTCATTTCCGGAAATCGAAAGAACGATCACCGATATAGAATGGCTTTAGATGGATGAGGTGAGATAATGAGTGTTAGAGCAAATCGTGTAGGCGAGCAAATGAAGAAGGAATTAGGCGATATCATTGGTCGAAAAATAAAAGATCCTCGTATTGGATTTGTAACGGTTACAGATGTTCAAGTAACAGGCGACCTGCAACAGGCTACTGTTTATATTTCTGTACTAGGCGATGACCAACAGCGCGAGAATACATTGCTTGGTTTGGCTAAAGCTAGAGGATTTATTCGCTCTGAGATTGGTCAAAGAATTCGTTTGCGTAAAACTCCTGAAATTAATTTTGAATTTGATGAGTCGATTGGTTATGGAAATAAAATCGATACGTTACTCCATCAAATTCATAATGAAAATAAAGAAAAAGGTCAAGAACAATAAACTTTGAAATAATGAAAAATGGATAGACAAATGTCTATCCATTTTTTTGAGGAAGGGACTGATTAAATATGGAAGGGATTATCCCTCTTTATAAGCCAAAAGGTTTAACATCACATGATTGTGTCTTTAAATTAAGGAAGATTTTAAGAACGAAAAAAATCGGACATACAGGTACATTGGACCCTGATGTAACAGGTGTTCTACCCATTTGTGTTGGAAAAGCAACAAAAGTTGCCCAGTATTTAACAGATGCAGGTAAGACATATGAAGGTGAAGTCACGATTGGAATTTCAACGTCTACAGAAGATGCCTCAGGTGATGTAATCATGAAAAAGAGGATTGAAAGAGTGATTTTACGAGAAGAAATTCTAACTGCTTTACAATCCTTGACAGGAACAATTACGCAAACTCCACCTATGTTTTCAGCCATAAAAGTAAATGGTAAACGACTTTATGAATATGCAAGAAAAGGAATTGAAATCGAACGCCCTTCAAGAACCATTCAAATATATTCATTAGAACTTTTAGATGATCGGAATGAATTTAATGGCGAAACAATTTCGTTCCGTTTTCGTGTTTCATGTAGTAAAGGAACTTATATTCGTACGTTAGCGGTTATGATGGGTGAGCAATTAGGGTATCCTGCACATATGTCGGATTTATGTCGTGTCGAGTCTGGAACATTCACTTTAAAAGAATGTGTTACTCTAGAACAAATAGAGGAAAAAGTTAGTGAAGGGACAGTAGGCGAACTACTACACCCACTGGAAACCGCTCTCACTCATTTGCCGAAATATATGATAAATGATAAAATAGCGGAGAAAGTTATTCACGGGGCAGTTCTTCCTATTCCTGAGGCACTTCAGGAAGAAAAGGATTTCATTGTTATGGAGTCAACATCAGGTCAGGCATTAGCGATCTATATTCATCATCCTGAAAAACCAGGAATGATGAAACCATCCAAAGTACTTCGAACTGTACTTTAGTCATTTTGGACGTATAGAAAAAGGTGAGACAGAAATTGGAAGTATATTATCTAGAATATCCACATCATGTAAAGCGTGAGGAGATTCCGCCGCTTGTTATGGCATTAGGCTTTTTTGATGGCGTTCATCTAGGTCATCAAAAGGTAATTAAATCAGCTAAAAAAAAGTCCGAGGAAATGGGACTAAAAAGCGCTGTCATGTCTTTTGATCCACATCCTTCTGTTGTACTCGGAAGGAGTGTTAAACATGTCAAATACATTACACCTCTTGATGAAAAGATTAGGTTAATTTCAGATTTAAATATTGATTACTTTTTTGTTGTTCGTTTTACGGAAGAGTTTGCCAATCTCTTGCCACAAGAATTTGTTGATCAATATTTGATTGATTTACATGTTAAACATGTCGTAGCTGGGTTTGATTATACATATGGTAGGATGGGAAAAGGTACAATGGAAACACTTCTTTTCCATTCAAGACAACAGTTTACTTTTTCCGTTATTGATAAACTTCAATTTGAAAAGGAAAAAGTTAGTTCAACTTTGATTCGATCATGTATCAAAGAAGGTGAAATGGAGCAATTATCACCATTACTTGGGCGTTTTTATCATACAAGTGGCAAGGTTATTCACGGTGAGAAACGAGGTCGTACGATTGGCTTCCCAACCGCTAACGTAGATATAGAAGATGAATATCTCCTTCCACCAACAGGTGTTTATGCCGTAAAGTTTAGAATAGAATCAACTGGTAAAGTGTATAAAGGCGTATGTAATGTTGGATATAAACCTACATTCCATAAGGAAAAAGGGGATAAACCTTCAGTAGAAGTATTTATATTTGACTTTGATGATAACATATATGAAGAAAAAGTGACCGTTATATGGCATCTAAGACTAAGAAGTGAACAGAAATTTTCGGGTGTGGACGAATTAATCCAACAAATTCAAAAAGATAAGCAGAATACGATCCAATACTTTGATAAATATGAAAAGGATACTTGCAATTTGTCGTAAAAAGTTGTATTCTTATTAACGTATCAAATTGAACCTTTGCTTGGCATTGCGATTCACCAACGCATGCTCAGTAACTGGGGATTCTATTTTAGGAGGTGAACAGGATGGCAATCACTCAAGAACGCAAAAATGAACTTATCAATGAGTACAAAGTACATGAAACAGATACTGGTTCTCCAGAAGTTCAAATCGCTGTCCTAACGGAACAGATTAATACTTTGAATGATCATTTACGTATGCATAAAAAAGATCATCACTCACGTCGTGGTCTTTTGAAAATGGTTGGTAAACGTCGTAATTTACTAACTTACTTACGTAATAAAGACGTTCAACGTTACCGTGTCTTAATTAATAAACTTGGATTACGTAGATAGTCAAAGAAAAAGCGGGAATTTTCCCGCTTTTTTATTAGCGTAAATTTTTTCCACAATTAGGTATATGGTATGGGTTACATGATGGCTTCCTTTACTTACATATAATTGAATGAAGTATTACTAAGCTACTTAAAATAGAATATACCATTTAAATATTGACTATGCACAGGATATTCAATTTTTGCTTATATTTTTGAAAAGTTGTACATAATATGAATAGCTTTTGCTATGCACATATGAATAAGCAAGAAATTCATTGCTTTTATTATAGAAATAGGATGTTCGGAATACCTGTTTTTTCTTAAAGGAAAAGGTAGAGAGGAGTTTTAAATGAATGGGCCAAGATAAACATGTTTACTCAATAGAATGGGCTGGACGGAAATTAACAGTTGAAATAGGTCAATTAGCAAAACAAGCAAATGGAGCGGTACTTGTACGTTATGGAGATTCAGTCGTATTGAGTACGGCTACTGCATCAAAAGAACCTAAAAATGTCGATTTTTTCCCACTGACAGTGAACTATGAAGAACGATTATATGCTGTAGGGAAAATTCCTGGAGGATTTATTAAAAGAGAAGGGCGTCCAAGTGAAAAGGCGATTCTTGCTAGTCGTTTAATTGATAGACCGATTCGTCCGTTATTTGCAGATGGCTTTCGTAATGAAGTTCAAGTCGTTAGTTTAGTTTTAAGTGTGGACCAAGACTGCTCAACAGAAATGGCGGCAATGTTTGGATCTTCACTAGCACTCAGTGTATCTGACATCCCATTTGAAGGACCGATTGCAGGTGTCATTGTCGGTCGTATTGACAATCAATTTGTGATTAATCCAAACGTAGAACAAACGGAAAAAAGTGATATTCATTTAACCGTTGCAGGTACAAAAGATGCCATTAATATGGTTGAAGCTGGGGCAGATGAGATTCCAGAAGAAACAATGCTTGAAGCAATCATGTTTGGACATGATGAAATTAAACGTTTAATTGCTTTCCAAGAAAAAATTGTTTCTGAAATTGGAAAAGATAAAATAGATGTGGTTCTTGCAGAAGTAGACCCACAGTTAGACGCTGAAGTTCGTGCATTTTGTGAGACTGAAATGATCCAAGCGATTCAAGTACAGGAAAAGCACGCTCGTGAAGATGCCATTAAAGCAGTTAAAGATAAAGTAATCGTTAAATATGAAGAACAAGAAGCTGATGAGAGCCTGTTCTAAAACAAGTGAAACAGATTCTAGACAAGCTTGTAAAAGGTGAAGTTCGTCGTTTAATAAGTGAAGATAAAATCCGTCCGGATGGACGTAAAGTGGATGAAATTCGTCCATTATCTTCAGAAGTTGGTATATTACCTCGAACACACGGTTCAGGTTTGTTTACACGTGGACAAACTCAAGCTTTGAGTATTTGTACTCTCGGTGCCTTAGGTGATGTACAAATATTAGATGGACTTGGTCTTGAAGAAGAAAAACGATTTATGCATCATTATAATTTCCCTAATTTCAGTGTAGGGGAAACAGGCCCAATGAGAGGGCCAGGTCGTCGTGAAATTGGTCATGGTGCCTTAGGTGAGAGAGCACTTTCAGTAGTTATTCCAGACGAAAAGGACTTCCCTTATACGATTCGACTTGTTGCTGAAGTATTGGAATCGAATGGGTCTTCTTCGCAAGCAAGTATTTGTGCGGGTACGTTAGCGATGATGGATGCAGGAGTTCCAATAAAAGCACCTGTAGCAGGTATAGCCATGGGTCTTGTAAAATCGGGTGAACATTATACGATTTTAAGTGATATTCAAGGTATGGAAGACCATCTTGGGGATATGGATTTTAAAGTAGCTGGTACTGCAAAAGGTGTAACAGCTCTGCAAATGGATATTAAAATTGATGGCTTATCACGTGAAATTTTAGAAGAAGCATTACAACAAGCGAAAAAAGGACGTATGCAAATTTTAGATTCTATGATTTCAACGATCCAAAAACCACGTGAACAGCTGTCTGCTTTTGCACCAAAAATCTTAACGATGAATATCAACCCAGATAAAATACGTGATGTTATTGGACCAAGCGGTAAACAAATTAACAAAATCATTGAAGAAACTGGCGTTAAAATTGATATCGAACAAGATGGTACTGTATTTATTTCTTCCACTGATGAAGAAATGAATCAAAAAGCAAAACATATTATTGAAGATATTGTTCGTGAAGTAGTCGTAGGACAACTATATCTTGGTAAAGTAAAACGCATTGAAAAGTTTGGTGCATTTGTTGAAATATTCCATGGTAAAGATGGTCTTGTTCATATTTCTGAACTTGCTGAGGAACGCGTAGGGAAAGTTGAAGATGTTGTTAAAATCGGTGATGAAATGCTTGTAAAAGTAATGGAAGTTGATAAACAAGGTCGAGTAAATTTATCACGCAAAGCGGTCTTAAAAGAACAACGTCAACATGAAGAAAGTGCTCAAAAATAGGCAAATGAAAGTAATATAAAATGAGCTTACAGTCAGTGGTGGGACCTCTGGCTGTTTTTTAAAGATTTTTTTCGTAAAGAAGTTTGTTGTTAAAATCCAAAGGCCGATTTTAACGTAGGCATAAGCTATTTTGTACCTTCGTATAAAATCTGCAGCTCTTTTCTCAAAAATAAAGTCCAATGTCAACGTGAGTACAGCAACAATCAGTTTTTATCTATCCAAAAGAAAAAAAGTTTGAGAAAAGAGCTTTTTTAAATCATCAACAAATGCTTGCATTTTGTAAAGGCCCGCTCATACGGTTCTACCTTGTCCTCCTTTTTCATATTTTATATGGAGGAGGGTGTGCAAAAATGAAAAAATGGTTTGCCTTATGCATGATGTTCGTAATCGCTTATTTAATCGTTAATAATCCATTAACAATGGAGTTTATTAGTAGTACGAAAGGAGATACTGTTACAGTTGTAAAACAAACAGATCTTCTTTATGATGAAATAGAAAAAAAGGCTAATGAATATCATGTTCCAGCAAGTGATGCTAAAATTGATCCCATTTGGAAAGCAATTCCTGGATATAATGGGATAGAAGTGGATATCGGGGCTTCTTATGAAAAAATGAAAAAAGATGGAAAATTTAATGAGGAAAAACTTATTTTTAAACAAGTAAAACCACTTATTCATTTAGAAGAACTACCGCCAGCACCCATTTATAAAGGACACCCGGAAAAACCAATGGTCAGTTTTATTATCAATGTCGCATGGGGAAATGAATATTTGTCGGGCATGTTAGCAACATTAAAAGAACATCATGTGTCAGCCACTTTTTTTCTTGAAGGAAGATGGGCTCAAAAGAATCCTGAACTTGCAAAAATGATTTCAGAGGCAGGACATGAAGTTGGCAATCATTCCTTTACACATCCCGATATGAAAAACTTATCTAATGATAAAATTAGGCAGGAAATCACGAAGACCAATCAGGTAATAAAAGCAACTACTGATATAGAACCAGAATGGTTTGCACCACCAAGTGGTAGCTATCGAGACGATGTCGTGAAAATTGCTTCTGAGGAAAAACTAAGAACCATTATGTGGAGTGTTGATACCATTGACTGGCAAAAACCGACTCCTAATGTTCTTATCAATCGGGTTATGTCAAAAGTTCATAATGGTGCTATTATACTTATGCATCCAACATTTTCAACAGAGCAATCCTTAGATCAACTGATTACACAAATGAAAGCGAAGAATTTGCAAATTGATACCGTTTCAGAATTAATGTCAGAAGAAAGAGTATTAAACCAACCAAAAAGTAAACAAAGTAATTAGAATTATTACTATAAGTCAAGTTTATGGAAAAAATAAAATCAATAGTATATACTTTATTTCACATAAATAGACAAAATGATATGATAGGTAGTAGCATCTTTTGTTTTGAGAACAGGAGGAGTTTTATTGATTAAGAAATATACTTGTCAAAATGGAGTAAGAGTCATACTAGAAAACATTCCAACCGTTCGTTCAGTTGCAATCGGTGTTTGGATCGGTACAGGCTCACGAAATGAGACATTAAGTAATAATGGTATTTCTCACTTTTTGGAGCATATGTTCTTTAAAGGGACCAAAACAAGATCTGCATTGGACATTGCGGAAGCGTTTGATAGTATTGGAGGGCAAGTAAACGCATTCACCTCTAAGGAGTATACCTGTTATTACGCGAAAGTCCTGGATAACCACGCGCCATTTGCATTAGATGTACTGGCTGATATGTTCTTCAACTCAACCTTTGAAGAAGAAGAATTAGTAAAAGAAAAAAATGTTGTTTATGAAGAAATCAAAATGTATGAGGATACTCCTGATGATATTGTTCATGACCTTTTAAGTAAAGCCATTTATGAAAATCATTCATTGGGCTATCCTATTTTAGGCACAGAAGAAACATTAGCAACTTTCACGGGAAATACGCTAAAAGATTACGTACATAATATGTATACACCTGACCGGGTTGTTGTTTCAATTGCTGGTAATATTGACGAATCATTTATTAAAGAAGTAGAAAAAATATTTGGTTCCTATGAAGGTGGTCAAAGAAAAACAGAAGAAGAAAAGCCAACCTTTCATATGAATCAAATTGCTAGGAAAAAAGATACAGAGCAAGCCCATCTATGTTTAGGATACGAAGGACTTCAAGTAGGTCATGAGGATATTTATGATCTCATCATCCTGAATAATATCTTAGGTGGTAGTATGAGTAGCCGCTTGTTCCAAGAGGTACGAGAAAAAAGAGGTTTATCCTATTCGGTTTTCTCCTATCATTCTGCATTTGAAGATACAGGAATTGTGACTTTATATGGTGGTACAGGCGCAAAGCAGCTAGATGTTCTCTTTGAAACCATTCAAGAAACACTTGCGACCTTGAAAAGAGATGGGATTACGGATAAGGAACTAGCAAATAGTAAAGAACAATTAAAGGGTAGTTTAATGTTAAGTCTTGAAAGTACGAATAGTCGCATGAGTCGAAATGGAAAAAATGAACTTGTACTTGGAAGACATCGTTCTCTAGATGATATGGTTGCCCAAATTGATTCTGTAACGAAGGATTCTGTTAATGAAATGGGAATAAGAATCTTTAAAGATGATTTTTCCATGTCCTTAATTAGTCCTGAAGGAGAGCTTCCAAAAAGTTTATAAATGAGAAAAAACAGTCTAACTAATAGGCTGTTTTTTTTGATGGAATCGAGTGCAGATAACAATTTAATATTTCGGTAAGTCTAAACAAGCCCATTGATTCGTATGTATATAGAGAGGACAAATGGATGGGGGATGGAATCATGAGATTAAGTGAATTGGGTGGAAAAGAAATAGTAGAGATCAATCGTGCTGAACGGCTAGGCGTATTAGGACAAACAGATTTAGAAATTAATGAGAGTAATGGACAAATTGAATCATTGATCATTCCACAAATGAAATGGTTTGGAATGAAAAAGCATGGAGGAGAAATTCGAGTAGGTTGGGATAAAATTGTCAAAATCGGTACTGATATGATCATTCTAGATATGGAGAATATTGAAAATCATAAGTGACTCTTTAGGAGTCATTTTTTTATTGCCTAAAGTTTGAGGTTGGTTATTCGTCACAAATATTTTTCATTTTACATATGATGTTGAAGTACTCCCGTAGTCCTTTTCTGGTTTTTGGAAAAATCAATTGTAATAAACTTAAGGTAAATCATCATCTGCGTTATGAAAAATAGGGCTCCTATATACATGATAATGATCACATTTAGCTAGCCCTAATAAAAGAAGGTGAATTTTCATGTTGACAGATATGCAAATTGCGATTATTGGCGGTGACGCACGGCAGCTCGAAGTCATCCGTAAATTAACAGAACTTGATGCAAAACTTTCTCTTATCGGTTTTGAACAGCTTGATCATGCCTTTACAGGAGCAAATAAAGAGAAAATAGATGAGGTTGACTTTTCGTTAATAGATGCCATTATTTTACCAGTTTCTGGCACTACCCCAGATGGTCATGTAGATACGATTTTTTCTAATGAGAAGGTTAACTTATTAGAAGAAATGGTGATGAAAACCCCTAAGCATTGTACGATTTTTTCTGGCATTACAAATCCTTATTTGAATAACTTGATTAATATAACAAAAAGACATCATGTCCTTCTATTTAGTCGTGATGATGTGGCGATCTATAATTCGATCCCAACAGTAGAAGGTACAATCATGATGGCAATCCAACACACGGATATTACGATCCATGGATCAAATGTAGTAGTGCTCGGACTTGGTAGGGTAGGTATGAGTGTTGCAAGAACCTTCCACTTGCTTGGTTCAAAGGTTAAAGTAGGGGCACGAAAACCGGAGCATATTGCACGGATAACGGAAATGGGTTTAAGCCCTTTCCATCTAGATGAATTGACGAATTATGTAAGTGATACAGATATATTAATCAATACAATCCCACATTTAATCGTAACGGCAAAAGTCATTGCAAAAATGCCAGTTCAAACCTTGATTATTGATCTTGCTTCAAAACCTGGTGGAACTGATTTTCGATATGCAGAAAAAAGAGGAATTAAAGCACTACTAGCACCGAGTCTACCAGGAATCGTCGCACCAAAAACAGCAGGAACCATTTTAGCAAATGTCCTTTCAAATCTACTGGAAGAAGTTTATGAGAATCGAAAGGAGAATAAATAATGAGTTTAAATGGAAAACGCATTGGGTTTGGATTAACTGGTTCCCATTGCACATATGATGCCGTATTCCCTGAGATTGAAAAGTTAGTAAACGCTGGTGCTGAAGTGGTACCTATCGTAACAGCTACCGTTAAAAATACAACAACACGATTTGGTAAAGGTGAAGATTGGGTAAAACGAATTGAGGAGTTAACAGGGCATAAAGTGATTGATTCGATTATAGCGGCAGAACCGTTAGGGCCAAAAATGCCAGTTGATTGTATGGTTGTTGCACCTATAACGGGAGCTTCCATGAGTAAGTTTGCCAATGCTTTATCCGATTCTCCTGTATTGATGGCTGCGAAAGCAACGTTAAGAAATCAAAAACCGGTTGTTTTAGGAATTTCAACAAATGATGCATTAGGACTAAATGGAGTCAATATCATGAGATTAATGTCGACAAAGAATATTTATTTTATTCCATATGGCCAAGATGATCCGTTCAAAAAACCAAACTCCATGGTAGCTCGTATGTCCATGTTAGTAGAAACAGTCGAAGAAGCTATATTAGGAAAACAAATCCAACCTGTCATTGTTGAACGCTTTAAAGATGAAAACTAGTTTTTTAGGATAAAAAGATTTCTTTAAAATTTTATTGTGATAAAATATATAAAAGTGTTATGAAAGTTGGCGAATGTTAATATCCTCGCCTTCTTTGTATGAGTATTGGGAACAAAAGACTGGACTCTAGGGATCCTATAAGGTATTCCAATCTGCTCACTTTTCATATAAAGTAGAGGGTAGAGTTCATTCACTATAAATATAAGTAAATCTATTTCCAGAATATTTTATTGGATTTGAAAGGGGAACAAGTTAATGAATCAGTCAAAAGGTTTTCATGTAGCAGTAGTTGGAGCAACAGGTGCAGTTGGACAGCAAATAATCAAAACATTGGAGAATAGAAAATTTCCTATTTCACAATTAACTTTATTGTCCTCAGCTCGTTCAGCAGGTACAAAGTTAGATGTAAATGGAGTAGAATATACGATTCAAGAGGCAAAGCCAGAAAGTTTCAAAGGAGTGGACATTGCTCTATTTAGTGCAGGTGGTAGCGTAACTAAAGAATTAGCGTCTCACGCAGTTGAACATGGTGCGATTGTTGTTGATAATACAAGTGCGTATCGTATGGACGAAAATGTTCCTCTAGTTGTACCAGAGGTTAACGAAAAGGATCTTCTAAATCATAAAGGAATCATTGCAAATCCAAATTGTTCTACGATTCAAATGGTTGTAGCTCTTGAGCCAATTCGTGAAAAATATGGTCTAAATAAAATCATCGTTTCTACTTACCAGGCAGTTTCAGGATCTGGTGTTGCAGCAGTTGAGGAAATGAATGAGCAAACAAAAGCAATCTTAAATAACGAGGCTTTTGAACCTGCTATTTTACCAGTTAAAAGTGATAAAAAGCATTTTCAAATCGCTTTTAATGCGATTCCACAAATTGATCTATTCCAAGAAAATGGTTTTACGTATGAAGAAATGAAAATGATTAACGAAACGAAAAAAATCATGCATGATCCTGAGATGCATGTAGCGGCTACTTGTGTACGTATTCCAATTGCAGTAGGACATTCTGAATCTTTATATATGGAAATTGATCAAGAAGGAGTTTCTGCAGAAGACATTAAAGAATTGTTAAAAGATGCACCAGGTGTTGTTCTTCAGGATGATCCTGCAAATCAAGTATATCCAATGCCAGCAGATTCTGTTGGGAAAAATGACGTATTTGTAGGTAGAATCCGTAAAGACCTAGATAATAGTAAAGGATTCCATCTTTGGGTTGTTTCTGACAACTTATTAAAAGGTGCAGCTTGGAACTCCGTTCAAATTGCTGAAAGCTTAGTTAAACTAGGATTAGTTAAGTAAGGTAGAAACCAAATATAGAAAGTCTCCCTGAAGCATTTTATGTCAATGTACACTGTCTTAATTCCTAATATGAACAACTAATGATTAATCAAAATTGGAAATTCATCATAGAATGTTTTTGAGGTGTAACAATGAAAAAAATTGTCCTAAAGTTCGGTGGTACATCTGTACGAGATGAAAACGGTCGGACGCATGCGAAGAAACATATTCAATCAGCATTAGATGAAGGGTATAAGGTAGTCGTTGTTGTTTCTGCAATGGGGAGAAAGGGAGAGCCTTATGCAACGGATACTTTGCTTTCACTCATTCATAGTTCTGAACGATTAATCAGTAATCGAGAAACCGATCTATTGCTTTCATGTGGCGAAATTATTTCTAGTATCGTGTTTACAGATATGTTATTGAGTAAAGGTATTCAAGCAACAGCTTTAACTGGAGCACAGGCAGGCTTTCTGACAAATAATGATCATACAAATGCTAAAATTATTGATATGAAATGTGATCGTTTAATCCAACAATTTAATCAATATGATGTAGTTGTAGTAGCAGGATTTCAAGGGCGGACACAATATGGGGATATGACAACGCTTGGTAGAGGAGGTAGTGATACCTCTGCGGCTGCGCTTGGTGCAGCCTTAAACGCTGATTTTATTGATATTTTTACGGATGTGGAAGGAATTATGACTGCAGACCCAAGAATAGCTGAAAATGCTCGTCCATTATCAGTTGTTACTTATTCAGAGGTTTGTAACATGGCCTATCAAGGAGCAAAAGTGATCCATCCACGAGCTGTTGAAATTGCCGAGCAAGCAAGAGTACCCATTCGTATTCGTTCTACTTATTCTACGGATACTGGAACGTTAATCACAAATATTCAAAAAGAGCAAGAAATAAAAGAACGTACGGTAACGGGCATTGCTCATTTACCAAACGTTACACAAATTAAGGTTTTTGCTAAGAAAGAACAATACGATTTACAAACTGAAGTGTTTAAAGCAATGGCTAACGAGAAAATAAGCGTTGATTTTATCAATATTTCTCTTAACCAAATCGTCTATACTGTGACAGAGGAAATGACGAATAAGGCGATAGGTATTCTTCATCAACTTGGCCATGAGCCTGTCATTGAACGGGACTGTGCAAAAGTGTCAGTAGTGGGAGCGGGAATGGCCGGTGTCCCTGGAGTCACTTCTAAAATCGTAGGAGCTCTATCAGAAAATGGAATTAGGATATTACAATCGGCTGATAGTCATACAACGATTTGGGTATTAGTGAAGCAGGAAGAATTAGTGAAAGCTATTAATTCTTTACATGATGCTTTTGAATTAGAGAAAGAAATTTGAAAAAGAAAAATTAGATGTTAGATCTAATTGAGGGAAGGAGTGGTTGTATGGTTCGATTTGGTCGAATTGCAACAGCTATGGTGACTCCATTTGATCGTAAAGGACATATCGATTTTTCTAAAACAACTCAACTAGTGAATTATTTAATAGCAAATGGTAGTGAGTCTCTAGTTGTATGTGGTACAACAGGTGAATCACCAACATTATCTAAAGAGGAAAAACTAGCTTTGATCGATCATGTAATAAAAGTAGTGAACAAAAGGGTACCTGTAATTGCAGGAACAGGAAGCTACAATACTTATGAATCAATTGAACTTACAAAAAAGGCAGAAAATTTAGGTGCAGATGCGATTATGCTTGTTGCTCCATACTATAACAAACCGAATCAAGAAGGACTTTATCAACATTTCAAATCGGTTGCCCAAGAGACAGCTCTACCGATCTTGTTATATAATATACCAGGAAGATCCGTTGTTAACGTTGAACCTGAAACGATTATTGCCTTATCGCAAATCAAAAATATAGTTGCTGTAAAAGAAGCAAGTGGTAATTTGAATAAGATGACCCAAGATTATTGCTAACACCCCTGATCATTTTGAACTCTATACAGGTGATGATGGAAATACGCTTCCGGTTTTATCCATTGGTGGTGTTGGGGTCATTTCTGTTGCCGCACATGTAATCGGAAATGAAATGCAAGAAATGGTCACGAAGTTTTTGGATGGTCAAATCTCAGAAGCTGCAAAGCTCCATCAAAAATTGCTGCCGATTATGGTTGAATTGTTTAAAGCCCCGAACCCTGTACCGGTTAAAACGGCTTTACAAATGAAAGGTCTTGATGTAGGAACAGTGCGCTTACCACTTGTACCTCTTACAGAGAATGAAAGGCTTGAACTAAGTAAACGATTATTATAGAGAGCATGAAAAAACCAGTTGGATTAATATTCGACTGGTTTTTTTATTTTTAGCGCTGTTCGTGTTGAAACAATTACCTCATCACTTTGCTTCGAAAACAATCCTAAAACTTCCAACTTTACAAAGATAGCCTTCATAAATGGAACAACTTCGCATTTAGTAGTTGTAATGGTTTTCAAAAATCAAGTATAATAAGGATATCTGATTTCGATCGGCGTAATACAACATAGGAGGAAGCTGGATTTGAAGACAAAAGAAAATGATAGTATTAAGCTTATACCATTAGGGGGAGTAGGAGAAATCGGCAAAAATATGTACGTAGTGGAAGTCGATGAAGATATTTTTGTCATTGATGCCGGTTTAATGTTTCCTGAAAATGAAATGCTCGGTATTGATATTGTCATTCCAGATTATAGCTATTTAATACAAAATGAGAGTAGAGTAAAAGGAATCTTTTTAACACACGGCCATGAAGACCATATTGGAGGATTATCGTATCTCCTTCGCAAGATTAATGTACCTGTTTATGCAACGAAGCTAACGATTGCATTTGCACAAGTAAAAATGAAAGAACAAGATTTTCATCAGAAAGCAAATTTTATCGAAATTACTTCTGATTCTGTGATTCAATTTGATTCGGCAAATATCTCATTCTTTCGAGTAAATCATAACATCCCTGATTCGGTTGCAGTTTGTATACACACCTCACAAGGTGTTATTGTTTATACAGGAGATTTTAAATTTGATCAGTCTGCAAGTGAATTATACAAGCCTGAAATTGGAAAAATGGTAGAAATCGGTGAAAAAGGGGTTCTCTGTTTACTGTCAGATAGTACTGATGCAGAAAAACCGGGATATACTCCTTCAGAGGCTGTCATAGCCAAGGAAATGAATGATGCCTTTTATAATGCAAAAGGAAGAATTATTGCGGCTTGCTTTGCATCCGACTTATATCGTATTCAACATATTTTTGATGCAGCCTATGAAAGTCGCCGAAAGGTTGCCATTGTAGGGAAAAGTTTACAAGTGATTTTTGATATTGGCATTAAACTAGAATATTTACATGTACATGATGAAATCATTATTCCAATCTCAGAGATTCAAAATTATCCTGAAGATGAAATTGTGATATTGACGACAGGAAGATTAGGAGAGCCGATTGAAGCACTCCAAAAGATGGCTAAACAAACACATAAACATGTCAATATTCAAAAAGGCGATACCGTTGTGTTTGCTGTTTATGCCATTAGAGGAAATGAAATATATATTTCAAAAACGGTTGATATGCTCTATAGAGCAGGAGCGATTGTGCTGGGTGGGAAAAAATCCTATCACACCTCCAGTCATGGTAGCCAAGAGGAATTAAAATTCATGATTAATCTGATGAAGCCAAGATTTTTTGTTCCTGTTCATGGGGATTACAAAGCATTAAAAGCACATACATATGTGGCGAAAGAATGTGGACTAACAGATGACGCCATCTATTTACCAGAAAAGGGAGAAGTCATTGAATTCAAAAATGATCGAATTCGTCCTGCTGGAAAAGTTCCAGCTGGTAATGTGTTAATTGATGGTAGTGGTGTAGGGGATGTAGGCAATATCGTCTTAAGAGATCGAAAGTTACTATCACAAGATGGCATATTAATTGTCGTTGTGACATTAAATAAAAAAGAAAAGAAAATCTCATCAGGTCCTGAAATCATATCAAGAGGTTTTGTATATGTCAGAGAATCAGAAAAACTTCTAGAAGAAGCATCAAATCGTGTACGTGTCATTGTTGAACAAAGTATTTCTAGAGACACTTTTGATTGGGCAATGATCAAACAAGATATGCGTGATAGTCTTAACCAATTTTTATATGAAAAAACAAAACGCAGACCAATGATCTTACCTATTATCATGGAAGTTAAATAGAACTGATTAAGGCTGACTCACAGTTTTTTGAGTCAGCCTTGTTTGACATTATATTTACTATTTAGAAAGTACTTATAAGGTTTACTAATAATTATTGGAGGAAAATATATGGATCTTGCAAATGTTCTAGAAAAAATGAAAGGGCATACAGTCCTAATATACTTGGTCAAAAAGACTTGAAACAGTATGCGGTTTTGCTCCCTCTTTTAGAAATAAATAACGAAATACACGTTCTGTTTGAAGTTCGTTCTTTAAACTTAAGGAGACAACCTGGAGAGATCTGTTTTCCGGGTGGGAAAATTGAACAAGATGACGTGGATCAAAGCCAATGTGCAATTCGTGAAACATCTGAAGAACTTGGTATTCGTGAAAGTGATATTGAAAATGTGATGCCTTTAGATTATATGCTAAACATTGCGGGTACGATTATTTATCCATATGTTGGAACCATTAAAACCTTCGAAAAAATTATTCCAAATCCGTTGGAGGTAGCTGAGGTGTTTACCGTGCCACTTAACTATTTTATCAAGACGAAACCAGAGGTTTATAAGTTAGACATTAAAATTGTACCTGAGAAAGACTTTCCATTAGATTTACTGATTGGTGGAGAAAATTATAATTGGCAAACCCAACAAATTGATGAGTATTTTTACCATTATAACGGCAAAGTGATTTGGGGATTAACAGCAAAAATTTTAGTTCATTTCTTATCCATTTTAAAGGGGACTAAAGAATAGACTCTTTAAAAGTTTCTCTTTATTGCATGAAAAGTAATACTACATCTCATACTAACTTTATATGTCAACGAAGGGAGACTTTAAGATGGATATGGAGAAAATAAGAAATGACGGACCGAAAGAAGAGCATGAACAGCCAAAAGAGGATCAACCATCAGCTTTAATGGAAAAAATCCAGCAACTTGGACAGACGAATGTTCCGCAATTATCTCAAGATGCGAAGATCCATTGTTTAACGATAATTGGCCAGGTTGAAGGTCACTTGCAATTACCACCTCAAAATAAAACAACCAAGTATGAACATATCATTCCGCAACTTGTTGCAATCGAACAAAATCCTAAAATTGAAGGATTATTGATTATATTGAACACGGTTGGTGGTGATGTAGAAGCGGGATTAGCGATTTCAGAAATGTTAGCATCATTATCAAAACCGACCGTGTCGATTGTTTTAGGCGGAGGCCATTCAATAGGTGTACCAATAGCTGTTTCTTGTGATTATAGTTTTATTGCTGAAACCGCTACAATGACCATTCATCCGATTCGACTGACGGGTCTCGTGATTAGTGTTCCGCAAACATTTGAATATTTAGATAAAATGCAGGATCGTGTCATTCGATTTGTTACGAAGCATTCAAGAATTGAAGAAGAAGAATTTAAAGATTTAATGTTTGCAAAAGGGAATTTAACAAGGGATATTGGAACGAATGTCATCGGTAGTGATGCCGTTAATTCTGGTTTAATCGATGCGGTGGGTGGTATTGGAGAAGCAATGAAAAAATTAAATGAAATGATTGATTTGAAAAATAAAGAAAGTATTGAATTGAAAAATATAGAGAATGAGGGGCTAGTACAATGATTTTATATACGACAATGCCACAAGATCTCATTTTTCAAACAGAAGCAATGGAATATGGTAAACACACAGTTATTGATTACGAGGGTATTCCGTTACTAGTTGAAATGGATGATAATCATGATTATCGAGTAGTGAGGGTAATGAGCAGTAATCCTGATGATTATTTAGATGGTCGCCTGTGTCCTGGAACGATTTTGTCCAATAAGAAGTATTAATCAAATCTGACCAAAATTTGGTTTCATAGGGAAAATTTCCAATAGGGCATGTATGTTCGGTGTTGTCTGTGTTATAATATAAATATTGTTAAGAAAGGGCAGCCAAAAGGCTGCTTTCTTCTTTGATAAAAGCTCTTTTCTCAAACTTTGTTGATTTTAGAGGGAGAAAAAGCTAATTGTCATTGTTTTTATGTTTAAATAGCTTAATATTTTTGGGAAAAGAGCTGCAAACTTAATACGAATGCGCAAAATAGCTATTACTACGTTAAAATCAGCTTTTAGATTTTAACAACAAACTTTACGAAAACAGCTTTGATAAAAGTAAGAATTTACCTTTCAAAAAAAATTATAATGTTCAGGTGATACGATGGTCAAAAGAAAAAGGCGCCAATCAAGTAGTAAAACACAGCTTAAACAGACAATTAAATATGAACTAGTTGCCCTGTTATTAATATCGTTGGCCGTTATTTCGATGGCAGAATTAGGGGCTGTTGGACATACCATCGTACATTTTTTTCGGTTTTTTATAGGTGAATGGTATATGCTCGGTTTGATTGCCATGATTCTCTATAGCGGATATTTAATGTGGAAAAGAGAAAAACCATTTTTATTTTCAACTAGACTCATTGGGATTTATATCATATGTTCCTCCTTACTTCTTTTAAGCCATGTGACTCTTTTTCAACTTCTTTCAAATGGAAATCAATTTGCCAACCCTAGCGTAATTGCGAATACATGGGATTTATTTTGGATTGAAGTTAGCGGGGAAAGAAACCCTGCGGATTTGGGTGGGGGCATGATCGGTGCGATTCTATTTGCCTTGTTTTATTATTTATTTGATGCGGCAGGAACACAGTTCGTTGCCTTTGTCCTTATCGTGATTGGGATTATCTTATTAACAGGAAAAACGTTCGGGCAGTCTATCGTTAAATTTTTCATGAATATTTTACAGTTTATCAAAAAACAATGGATGGCTTTTAAAGAAGATTTGTCTAATTGGAAAGGGCAAAGACATCAAAGGCGGATTGAAAAGCAAGAGAAGAAGGAAAAACGTGTTGTCGAAAAAGGGGAGCCGGATATCACGATTCAATCAATGAATCATGTCGAGGAAGAAATCGAAAGGCCAGAACCGCTCATTTCAAGTTTTACGGATAAAGTTCAACTATCACATCATGACAGTAAACCTGCAATCAATAATCCTATTGAAGAAGTTGAGGAATCTGGAGAAGGCGAAGAAGCTCCTCCGATTACGTTTACAGAAGTCGAAAATGTCGATTATGAATTACCTACCATGAATCTATTAAAGATGCCCCAACATACAGATCAAAGTGGCGAATATAAAATGATTCATGAGAATGCTGCAAAACTTGAAAAAACGTTTCAAAGCTTTGGGGTAAAGGCGACTGTCACGCAAGTACATCTTGGACCTGCTGTAACCAAATATGAAGTACACCCAAGTGCAGGGGTAAAGGTTAGTAAAATTGTGAGTTTAACGGATGATTTGGCACTTGCTTTAGCAGCTAAAGATATTCGAATGGAGGCTCCTATCCCTGGGAAGTCTGCGATTGGGATCGAAGTTCCAAATACAGAAGTGGCAATGGTATCTTTACGAGAAGTAATCGAAGCGAATCCGAAGGACAAACCTGATTCAAAATTAATGATTGGATTAGGACGAGATATTACGGGTGAAGCTGTACTTGCTGAATTGAATAAAATGCCCCATTTACTAGTCGCAGGAGCTACAGGTAGTGGTAAAAGTGTCTGTATCAATGGAATTATTGTCAGTATATTAATGAGGGCGAAACCACATGAAGTCAAACTCATGATGATTGACCCGAAAATGGTAGAACTAAATGTATATAATGGGGTTCCTCATTTATTAGCTCCAGTTGTTACAAATGCAAAAAAAGCATCACAAGCATTGAAAAAAGTAGTAGAAGAAATGGAAAGAAGATATGATTTATTTGCTCATACTGGTACAAGAAATATCGAAGGTTATAATGAGCATATTAGAAAACATAATGCTGAAGAAGAGGTACAACAGCCGTTATTGCCTTATATCGTCGTAATTGTCGACGAGTTAGCAGATTTAATGATGGTCGCTTCATCAGATGTTGAGGACTCAATTACCCGTCTTGCTCAAATGGCACGTGCCGCGGGGATCCATTTAATCATCGCTACACAACGGCCATCCGTTGATGTCATTACTGGTGTTATTAAAGCCAATATTCCTTCGAGAATAGCCTTTGCTGTTTCTTCTGCAATTGATTCTAGAACCATCTTAGATATGGGTGGGGCGGAGAAGCTACTAGGAAGGGGAGATATGTTATTCCACCCTGTAGGTGCTTCAAAACCAGTAAGAATACAAGGGGCATTTCTATCGGATGAAGAAGTACAAGGTGTTGTTGATTTTGTAATAGAGCAACAAAAGGCTCAATATCAAGAGAATATGATTCCTGATGAAATTTCTGAAACAAAAACAGAGGTAGATGATGAGATTTATGGTGATGCGGTCGATTTAGTCCTTGAAATGCAAACAGCTTCTGTATCGATGCTACAAAGGAGATTTCGGATTGGCTATACAAGGGCAGCTAGATTGATTGATGAAATGGAAGCGCGCGGGATTGTCGGTCCTTATGAAGGAAGCAAACCAAGAACGGTATTAATGGAAAAACCAACTGAGGATATAAGCTAAGAGAAAAAAGTGCAGGTTAACTGCACTTTTTTCTGTGAATTTTAGGATGTGTTAATCTCTTAAACCCCTCGTTTATTGCCCCATAAATAGGTGTGTAATTGTGGAAGAACTTTAACATCTTTCAGTTCCTCATCTAACATGACTTTATCAATGAGGTTTTCATATTGTTGGAGTAGATGTGGGATTAATTGCTGACGATCCTCTTGTTTACTATTATCATTTCCTACTTGTAGATAGAATGGGATATTTTCGTATCGTTTATAAAGGTTTTTTGCATATTGATAATCTTCATCATTAAAAATAACCACTTTCATGGAAATATGCTGCTCTCTTTTGTTTTGATTAAGATTATCAATAATCGTATCTAAAATGGTAAAATCAGTTTTCATGCCTGAACTTGGAGGTTTTGGTGAAAGGGTGAGTTCGTCAATGTCATAAAACCAATCTTGCCATTTGCTCCCTTGCGTTTCTAAACATATTTTAATCCCATGTTGTTTTAATAGATGTACTAAACTAGCAATATTTTTTATTAAAGCCGGATTCCCTCCAGAAATCGTGACATATGAGAATGAACGGCCACCAATCCGTATGAGTTCATCCCAGATTTCCATGGCATCCATTTGTTTGATTTCATTTTGACCTGTACCATCCCAAGTAAAAGAAGAATCACACCATGAACATGAATAATCACAGCCTGCAGTTCGGACAAACATCGTTTTTAATCCAATTACAGCTCCTTCTCCTTGAATCGTCGGACCAAATATTTCGATGACAGGGATTCTACTCATTTTCCATCCACTCCCGTCTAGCTTCAGCATAGGAGGTTGGTGTTTCATAAAGACGAACAAATTCCAATCTAATCCCTGATTGGGAACCATTGCACTCTTCTTTTTTGAGAGCATCAGCACATCTTTTCATAGATCCAAACCACGATATTTTCAGCCGTGGTATTCATCGGAGGGAGGGTTTCATTCAGGTAGCGATGGTCTAAATAGAGTTCAATCTGGGACTTCCAAATTTCTTTAATTTCAGCAAAATCAAGCATAATTCCTCTTTCATCTGTAAAGCCGCTTATTCCAAAAATCACCTTATACGTATGACCATGAAGGTTTTTACACTTTCCATCATAATGATGAAGATGATGGGCGGCATCAAAAGTAAATTCTTTGCTAACTAAAACTCTCTTATTATGAGATTTCAATTGGTGCTTTCCGATATCAATATCTAACTTTTGTAAGTTATCAACAATGCGAAAACCATACATTTTTAACCCTCCTTCTTGCTAGTTAAGTATCCTTCTAGGCCGTTTTTTCTAAGGATGCAGGCAGGACATTCTCCACAGCCATCTGCGATAATACCTTCATAACAGGTTAATGTTTTTTCACGGATATAATCAAAAGCTCCTAGGTCATCAGCCATCTTCCATGTTTCCGCCTTATTTAGCCACATGAGTGGGGTATGGATAACAAAGTTTTCATTCATGGATAAATTTAATGTAACATTCATCGATTTAATAAAAATGTCACGGCAATCGGGATACCCACTAAAATCCGTTTCACATACACCGGTGATGATATGCTTTGCACCAACTTGACTAGCCAAGACTCCTGCAAAAGATAAAAATAACAAGTTCCGTCCGGGTACAAACGTTGAAGGCAATTCGCCATCACTGCCGGCACTTACTTCAATATCATTTCTTGTCAGCGCATTTGGAGCCAATTGATTTAATAAGTTCATATCGAGAATATGGTGTTTAATCCCAAGTTCTTGAGCGATATTTTTAGCGCATTCAATTTCTGATGCATGTCGTTGATTGTAATTAAAGGTTACAGCCTCTACTTCAGCAAATTCCTTGATGGCCCAAAATAAACAGGTTGTACTATCTTGACCACCGCTAAAAACGACAATTGCTTTATCTTTCTTCATACTTTATTCTCCTTTTTTAACGATTATCAATTTTTTCAGGATATAAATCATGGTTCATTAACCGATAATGGGCCATTTCTTCAAACTTTGTTCCTGGTTTTCCATAATTACAATATGGATCAATCGAAATTCCACCTCTTGGCGTAAATTTCCCCCAAACTTCAATGTATCTTGGTTCCATTAAAGCATATTAAATCATTCATAATGATATTCATACAGTCCTCGTGAAAATCGCCATGATTACGAAAGCTAAATAAATATAGCTTTAGTGATTTACTTTCAACCATTTTGATATCGGGAATATAACTAATATAAATCGTGGCAAAGTCAGGTTGTCCTGTGATTGGACAAAGACTCGTAAACTCAGGACAATTAAACTTGACAAAATAATCACGATTAGGATGTTTATTCTCAAATACTTCAAGAATTTCTGGTGAATAATCAAACATTATATTGAGTCCCTTGATTTCCTAATAATGAAATTCCTTCTAAATCTTTTTCATCTCTTCCAGACATACAAAAAAGCCTCCTATAAATTGTACTTATAGAGAGGCTCATAGCATATACTTTAACTTTGAACAACAGTACAAAAATAAAACCATATCCACAGCTGGATATGGTTGATGTGTAAGATCAAAGCCATAGTTTTTTATAGAGGGTTACTGCTATGAACCTCTGTATCTGTATATAAATCGATATTATATAGTAATACTAGAGAAAAAAGTGTAATCTGTCAAATTATAAATAAATCTATTTTGTAGATCAAATGGAATAGGAACGAGGAAAGAGCTAATGTCTTGCTATTTCCTTGATCCTGTAAAAATATAAGAGGTATAGTAAGAATATGTTGGTTATTATAGGTTAATATAGAAAAATAACTTACATAGTTTGTACATATGCTTAAAATAAGCAAAATTTAAGGAGGAAAGTGTATGGGCGTTTTTTCGGAAGTAGTCACTGAATTAAAAGGGATGAAGCTTCATGTGATCCCAACAGATAAATTTAAAACGAACACGATTGTTTTTAAAATGAAGGCTCCTTTAAATAAGACAGATGTAACAAAACGAGCGATACTTCCTCATGTATTACAAAGTAATTCTAATAAATATCGTACGACCGCAGAATTAAGATCCTATTTAGATGAATTATATGGAGCTATGTTTTATGTGGACTTATCCAAAAAAGGTGAATACCATGTGATTAGCTTAACCATTGAGGTGGCAAATGAGAAGTTTCTATCACAATCACCGCCACTACTTCAAAAGGCATTTGAGTTTTTAACGGAAGTCATAAAAAATCCTCATGTGAATGAAGGTTCTTTTGACCCGTTGACTGTTGAAAATGAAAAACGTTCCCTAAAGCAGCGAATTCAATCCATCTATGATGATAAAATGAAGTATTCGAATTTTCGGTTGATTCAGGAAATGTGTAAAGATGAGCCGTATGCCATGAATGTTCATGGACAACTTGAAGATGTTGAGACAATAACAGCAGCGAATTTATACGAGTACTATCAACAGGCCCTTTCTGAAGATGAACTTGATTTATATGTGGTTGGGGATGTAAATACTGAAGAAGTTGCGAAAACAGCCCAGCAACTAATGGATTTTGTAGAACACACAGCAAAGACAATTGATCGAAAAACAAAGAAAAACAGTAGTGATGTCAAAGAGATAAAAGAAGCCCAGGATGTGAAGCAAGGAAAATTAAATATTGGGTTCCGTACAAATGTCCTTTACGGTGATGAAGATTATTATGCGATCCAGGTGTATAACGGAATATTTGGCGGATATTCTCACTCAAAGTTATTTATCAATGTTCGAGAAAAAGCGAGCCTTGCCTATTATGTTGCAAGTCGTTTAGAAAGTCATAAAGGTTTAATGCTTGTCATGTCTGGAATCGACAATAAAAATTATGAACAAGCGGTATCGATTATCAAAGAGCAAATCCAAGCAATGAATAACGGAGATTTTACCGAGGATGAAATCAGTCAAACAAAGGCTGTCATTAAAAATCAATTATTAGAAACAATCGATACGTCCAGAGGGATTGTCGAAATTCTGTATCATAATGTTGTGTCAAAAGAAAATATCTCACTTGATGATTGGATCTCAAAAATGGATAAAGTATCAAAAGCTGACATCATAAAAGTGGCTAATAATATTGAATTAGACACCATTTATTTCTTAACTGAGGGGGGTCAATAAGAGTATGGAAAAAATCGAATTTAAACAATTACAGGAAGAGCTTTATCATGAAAAGCTTGAGAATGGATTAGAAGTTTATATTCTTCCTAAAAAAGGCTTTAATAAAACGTTTGCTACATTTACAACGAAATATGGTTCGATTGATAATCATTTTGTTCCCCTTGGAAGTGAAGAATATATAAAGGTACCAGATGGGATTGCCCACTTTCTAGAACATAAACTGTTTGAAAAAGAAGATGGGGATGTGTTTCAGCAGTTTAGCAAACAAGGGGCTTCAGCAAATGCGTTTACTTCTTTTACAAGAACTGCTTATTTGTTTTCAAGTACCTCGAACGTAGAACTAAACTTAGACACATTAATGGATTTTGTCCAAGAGCCTTATTTTAGTGAAAAAACAGTAGAAAAAGAAAAAGGGATTATCGGTCAGGAAATTACGATGTATGATGATAACCCTGATTGGCGTCTATACTATGGTGTCATTCAAAACCTGTATGAGAATCATCCAGTCAGAATTGATATAGCTGGTACAGTGGAATCAATCTCCCATATAAATAAAGATCTGCTTTATGAGTGCTATGGAACCTTCTATCATCCAAGCAATATGTTGTTATTTGTTGTCGGACCTGTAAATGTAGAGCAAACTATGAAACAAATAAAAGACAATCAAAATAAAAAGCAGTTTGAACCTGTGACAGAAATTAAACGGCAATTTCCGAACGAGCCCGTTGCAGCTGCAGAGAAAAAACAAGTACTGCAAATGAATGTACAAACCTCAAAATGTCTTGTCGGCATAAAAGCGAATCAGGTTGATCAATCAGGTTCTGACATGCTAAGAAATGAATTATCCCTTAATATTATTTTGGATATTTTATTTGGGAAAAGTTCAGATCATTATCAAAAGTTATACTCCGAGGGTTTAATTGATGATTCGTTTTCTTACGATTATAGTCAGGAAAAAGGATTTGGTTTTGCCATGATAGGTGGTGATACACCACATCCTGACAAGTTAGCAGAAACATTGAAAAGCATGTTATTGACAGCAAAACAGGGAGACAATTTTACTACCGAGAGTTTGGAGCGGGCGAAGAAGAAAAAAATTGGTGGATTTCTTCGTGCTGTTAATTCACCTGAATATATCGCAAACCAATTTACACGTTATGCCTTTAATGAAATGAATTTATTTGATATTGTTCCTACATTAGAATCAATCACAATGGATGAAATAAAGACTGCCGCTGCAGAATTTATTTCAGAAGATCGATTTACCGTATGTCAAGTAGTTCCTAATAAATAGCGCCGACTCTGTCGGCGTTTTTTGCGTGTAGTGGTAAAATAAACTGAAATATCATTAAGAACGCTAAGGAAGTGATTACATTGAATAAATATGTCTTAATTACTGGAGCAAGTGGTGGAATAGGAAGGGAAATCGCCTTGCTCTTGGCTAAAGAGGGTTATTCACTCTATCTACACTATCATCAAAATACCCCTTCTATTCGAGAATTGCTCCATCTTCTTTCCGCCTATAATGGAGAATATATTCCGATACAAGCAGATTTATCGACTAGAGACGGCTATAAAAAACTCGCTGACAATATCTTTTCTATCGATTCCATTGTCCATAATAGTGGGATTAGTCATTATGGTTTATTTGTTGATACAGATCCTGACAACCTTGAAGAAATGACGATGATTCATTTGACTTCACCCCTACTATTAACAAAAGAACTACTTCCTAAAATGATTAGACAACAACACGGAAATATATTGTTTATTACATCCATTTGGGGACAAACAGGTGCAGCCTGTGAAGTCGTATACTCTACCGTAAAAGGAGCCCAAATTGCTTTTATTAAATCATTGAGTAAAGAAATGGCATTGAACGGAATCCGTGTGAATGGGATTGCCCCTGGTGCAGTAGAAACCTCTATGCTTTCACAATTTAGTGAACAAGAGCTCGAAATCGTGAAAGGAGAGATTCCAATGGGAAGATTTGCTCATACAAAAGATATAGCCGAAAGTGTATCTTTTTTACTTTCTGAAAAAGCTTCCTATATTACTGGGCAAATTTTGGGGGTTAACGGTGGATGGTATACTTGATGATTAAATTTGATTTGTTAAATAACATGCATAATTTGAACTTAACTATAACAAAATAACAAGGTAATACTTAAAAGGAGGTATATCAATATGTCTATATTAGATAACTGGGAACAATGGAAAGACTTTTTAGGAGATCGTTTAGAAAGTGCACAGGAACAAGGTATGTCACAATCAGCGATTAGTGATGTGGCTGTTCAAGTTGGTGATTATTTGGCAAAGCAAGTGGATCCGAAAAATCATCAAGAAAGAGTTCTTTCGGATTTATGGTCTGTTGCTTCTCCTGATGAACAACAAGCGATTGCAAACCTTATGATTAAACTAGTACAGAATAAATAAATATCATCGGTGAAGGGCATCATCTCTCCCTTCATAAAAGTATTGTAGAGGGTTTTTGTTCTATTTATGGAGCAAAAATCCTCTTTTTTTATTCGTCATTACGAATTTTGCAGTTGTCCCTTTTCTCAAAAATATAAGACTGACTCTACATGAAAACAATGACAAATTGTTTTTTTCTTTCCAAAAGCTACAAATTTTGTAGAAAAGATCCTTAATAAAAGGCAGTTTTTTCTTTCATCTTATAGTAAAATCAGCTATGATAGAAAATGGATGCTAAAGAGAAGGAAATAGTGAAAAATGGAAATCTACGATATCATATTTTACATATAATATAGAAGAATGCTCTATCCTCAGAAAGGGAGACTTTAAGTTGTTAGGGGGATGAAGTTGGAGAAACAGGAATGGTATTTAGAATATGAAATTCAAGCAAATAGGCCGGGTTTACTTGGGGATATCTCTTCTTTATTGGGTATGATGTCAATTAATATTGTGACGATCAATGGGGTAAAGGAAAATCGTCGTGGATTATTAATATTAGTAAGAGATGATAAACAAATTCAAAGATTAGAGTCGATTTTACAAACAATGGATACAATAAATCTTATTAAGCTAAGGAAACCACAATTACAAGATCGACTGGCTGTACGTCATGGAAGATACATACAAAGAGATGCAGATGATAAAAAGACATTTCGTTTTAATCGAGACGATTTGGGAATATTAGTGGATTTTATGGCTGAAATCTTCAAGCAGAAGGGGCACCAACTAGTTGGCATTAGAGGAATGCCACGTGTAGGTAAAACCGAATCGGTTGTAGCTTCAAGTGTTTGTGCGAATAAGAAGTGGTTATTTGTCTCATCTACTTTACTAAAGCAAACGATTCGAAATCAATTAATTGAAGAGGAATATAACGAAGATCATCTCTATATTATTGATGGAATTGTTTCGACAAGAATCGTAAACGAAAGACATTGGCAACTCATTCGCGAAATTATGAGATTATCTGCAGTAAAAGTGATTGAGCATCCAGATATTTTTGTGCAAAACACAGAATATTCTCTTGATGATTTTGATTATATTATTGAGCTTCGTAATAATCCAGATGAAGAAATTACATACGATATTGTGGAAAAAAACAATTTGTTTTCTACTGCAGAATTTGGAGAGTTTGATTTTTAGGTAGTAGGAAGGTGTAACAGATGACGGAATTAGGGACTATTTTAAAAGAAGCAAGAATAGCAAAAAATTTAAGTTTAGATGATTTACAGGAAATAACAAAAATTCAAAAAAGATATTTGATTGGCATTGAAGAAGGAAATTATAGTTTAATGCCCGGAAACTTTTATGTTAGAGCTTTTATTAAACAGTATGCAGAAGCGGTTGGTCTTGACCCGGAAAAATTATTTGAAGAATTTAATAATGAAATTCCAAGTACACATGCAGATGATATTCCTGGGAAGCTTTCTAGAGTAAAGACAAAACAATCGCTCGGTGAAGGGAGTTCTAAGTTTTTAGACGTATTGCCCAAATTACTCATTGTGATCGTTGTGATTGGTTTATTTGTTTTTATTTGGTGGTATTTATCAAAGAATACAGGAAATGATACAGATCCTATTTCTCAAGATGAAAATAAACAAGAAACTACATATGAAGAATCGGAAGAATTAATTAAAGAAAATGAAGAAAAGAACGAGAAACCAGAAGTAGTAACGGACACTGAGGATGAGGATAAACAGACTGATGAAGAAGTTGAAGAACCAGAAACACCGGTTCAAGAGTTAGCGTCTGTTGAGGCAAATGGAGCCAAATCAACCTATGAACTAAAGAATGCCGATAAATTTGAATTAAAGGTTGTCTCAACTGGTGAAACATGGGTAAATATTAAGAATGGAAAAGGACATTCCTTTTTCCAAGGGATGTTGAAAAAAGGTGGAACAGAAAATCATAGCATTGATCTTTCGCAAGAAACCGAAGTTGTGATTGTGGCGGGAAGGTCATCAGAAACGGAAATTTACGTTAATGATCAAAAGCTAGAATATGCTGTTTCTCCAACAGAAGAGGTCCTTCAAAATATTACCATTCGCTATGTAAAAAGCATTCAATAGTCATCACGAGCTGGTGACTATTTTTCTCGTAGGCATGAACAGTATAATACTGGAATAAACCCCAATAAGGGAGAAGTAATCGGAGGAAAATAAAGTGAACTTACCAAATAAAATTACCATTTCAAGAATTATTTTAATACCTATTTTTGTGGTGTTGATGCTTATTCGGATTGAAGAATGGGGAGATATCACAATCTTAGGTGCGACAATGCCTGTTACACATTTGCTTGGTGCAATCATTTTTATTATTGCTGCAGTAACAGACTGGATCGATGGTTATTATGCTCGTAAACTAAATTTAGTGACAAATATGGGGAAATTTCTTGATCCACTTGCAGATAAACTTCTAGTTTCTGCAGCGTTGATCGTATTAGTTGAGCTACAAATGGCACCTTCATGGATTGTCATCATAATTATTAGTAGAGAATTTGCAGTCACAGGATTACGACTTGTCCTTGCAGGGGAAGGCGAAGTAGTAGCAGCAAATATGTTGGGTAAAATAAAAACATGGGCACAAATTGTTGCGATATCTGCACTGTTATTACATAATATTTTCTTTGAAATGTTTTCATTTCCCTTTGATGAGCTAGCCCTTTGGGTTGCATTATTTTTTACGGTATGGTCCGGTTTAGATTATTTTGTCAAAAATAAAGAACCATTTCTAAAATCAAAGTAAAGATTCTATAACTACGGATAACGGGGGAATTTTTTTGAATGCTGAAATCATTGCAGTGGGTTCAGAATTATTATTAGGACAAATTGTAAATACGAATGCGCGTTTTTTGTCCAAAAATTTAGCTGATTTAGGGATTAATGTCTATTATCACACGGTTGTTGGTGATAACCCAAATCGGTTAAAAAAAGCGATAGCAATTGCTGAAAATCGTTCTGATTTACTTATTTTCACAGGGGGATTAGGACCAACAAAGGACGATTTAACAAAAGAAACGATCTCTTCTCATTTAGATAAAAAATTAGTCATGGATGAACAAGCATTGCATTCAATTGAAGACTATTTTAGTAGGACTGGCCGTATCATGCCGGAAAATAATAAGAAGCAAGCAATGGTTTTTGAGGGATGTAAAGTATTACCAAATGATCATGGAATGGCTCCAGGTATGGTATACGAGTCAGAAAACCATATCTATATGTTATTTCCGGGAGTACCGAAAGAAATGGAACCGATGTTTTTAACTTATGCACATCCATATTTTACGAATAAGCTTCAAGTACGGGAAAAAATTGTTTCAAGGGTTCTTCGTTTTTTTGGTATTGGAGAATCACAGCTTGAGCTGGACATCGAGGATTTAATTGATGCGCAAACCAATCCTACCATTGCACCACTTGCGGGAAACCATGAAGTGACGTTACGGTTAACTGCTAAAGACCAGTCTGAGGAAATCGCAACAGGGTTGATTGATGACATCGAAAAGGTCATATTGGAACGTGTTGGAGAATATTTTTATGGATACGATGAAACATCATTAATGAGTGAGGTTTCAAAGCTATTACAGGAAAAACAATTGACGATTGCGGTTGCCGAAAGTTTAACGGGTGGCATGTTTCAAAAAGAATTAACCGCTATTCCAGGTGCGGGTAATTTACTGAAAGGTGGAGTGGTCTGTTATACACCTGAAGTCAAACAAAATGTGTTGAATGTAAAAAAAGAGACGATTGCAAATCATGGAGTTGTTAGCAGCCAATGCGCAAAAGAGCTTGCGGAAAATGTAGCAGAAATAATGAAATCTGATATTGGTATAAGTTTTACCGGTGTTGCAGGTCCAGATGCGTTAGAAGGAAAGCCTGTTGGAACCGTCTATATAGGGTTAAGTATTAAAGGAAAACCGACAAGAGTTGAAAAATTAAATTTAGGTGGTAACCGAACGAATAATCGAATTCGTACAGTTAAATGGGGTTGCTATTATTTATTAAAAAGTTTTTAAACAGAATGTTTGGGGTAAAAGAGACTGTCCTTTTGATGACAGTCTCTTTTTATGTTCCCAAAGTCAGAAAAGTAAGATAATGTTTGATTTTTCCATTTTAGTAGGTGAACATATGCTCAGGATTAGTAGAATCGCTGTCAATATTTCAATTTTTTGTCATATTTGCCAATGAAAATTAACGAATAAATGTTCGATTTTTTGATAGACAAAATGAAGAAAAAGATATATATTAAACATAGATTGATGATTAACTGGTAGTCAGAGTGAACATACCAGTTTTATATAAAAGGAGGAAAAACAGTGAGTGATAGACAAGCAGCCCTTGATCAGGCGTTAAAACAAATAGAAAAACAATTTGGTAAAGGTTCGATTATGAAATTAGGTGAACAGACCGATCGGAAAATTTCATTTGTATCTAGTGGTTCATTAACATTAGATGTTGCACTAGGTGTAGGGGGATATCCAAGAGGTCGTGTTATTGAAATTTATGGACCTGAAAGCTCAGGTAAAACAACGGTTGCCCTTCATGCGATTGCTGAAGTTCAAGCAAAAGGTGGTCAAGCTGCATTCATAGATGCGGAACATGCGCTTGATCCTGACTATGCTGAAAAACTTGGGGTAAATATTGATGAATTGCTATTGTCACAGCCTGATACAGGTGAACAGGGACTTGAAATAGCTGAAGCACTTGTTAGAAGTGGTGCGGTAGATATTGTTGTCGTTGACTCTGTTGCTGCTTTAGTTCCTAAAGCTGAAATTGAAGGGGAAATGGGTGACTCTCATATGGGTTTACAGGCACGCTTAATGTCTCAAGCGCTTCGTAAACTTTCAGGTGCGATAAATAAGTCCAATACGATTGCCATCTTTATTAATCAAATTCGTGAAAAAATTGGGGTCATGTTTGGAAATCCAGAAACAACACCAGGCGGTCGTGCGCTTAAATTTTATTCTTCCGTACGTCTGGAAGTTCGTCGTGCTGAAGCGATTAAGCAAGGGACTGACATTGTCGGAAATAGAACAAAGATTAAAGTCGTTAAAAATAAAGTAGCACCACCTTTCCGTACTGCAGAGGTTGATATTATGTATGGGGAAGGAATTTCTCAAGTTGGCGAAATTATTGATATTGGAGCAGAACTTGATATTGTTGAAAAAAGTGGCTCATGGTACTCCTATAAAGGAGAACGTCTTGGACAGGGAAGAGAAAATGCCAAGCAGTTTATAAAGGAAAATCCGGATATTAAGTTGGATATTCAACAGCAAATTCGTGATCATTATGGTTTAGATGGTGAAAAAGCGGAAACAGAAAAGAAATCAAAAGATGTCGAACAAGATGAATTTAATTTAGTTGACTAACTAAAAGTGGCAAAGTCTTGATAGGACTTTGCCATTTTTTTAAAATAATAGTGAAAGCAGTAGGAGCAACCTCTTGACATTAAAAATTCACAGCTTTACAATTAAAATGTATATTTTACATTTCTATCTGTAATAAGAGCTACTAGAGCTGTATTTTGATTTTGAAAAATGTACAAGTTGAACTTTTAAAACAGTTACAAAAAGTTAATAGCAGAAGGAGGTGAAATGATGGACCTAATAACTATCATCTCCATTTTGCTTGCTCTAATCGTCGGTGTAGTTGTTGGCTATTTTGTTCGAAAATCTATTGCTGAGGCAAAGATTGCAGGTGCAAGAGGTGCAGCTGAACAAATATTAGAAGATGCCAAACGTGATGCGGAATCTTTAAAAAAGGAAGCCTTGCTTGAGGCAAAAGATGAAAATCATAAGCTTCGAAATGAGGCGGAACGTGAAATTCGCGAACGAAGAAATGAATTGCAAAAACAAGAAAATCGTTTACTGCAAAAAGAGGAAAATCTTGACCGTAAAGATGAATCGTTAGAAAAACGTGAAATACTTTTAGAGAAAAGAGATGATTCTCTTAACAAAAGACAACAGCATATTGAAGAGAAGGAAAGCAAAGTGGACGAGATTGTGCGTCAACAGCAATTGGAGTTAGAGCGTGTTTCAGGCTTAACCCGTGAAGAGGCAAGGACCATCATTATCGAGCGAGTGGATCATGAATTAAAACATGAAACGGCTTTAATGATAAAAGAAAGTGAGATTCGAGCGAAAGAAGAATCTGACAAGAAAGCAAAAGATATTTTGTCTCTAGCGATACAACGCTGTGCAGCAGACCATGTTGCTGAAACAACAGTATCCGTTGTAAATCTTCCGAATGATGAGATGAAAGGACGTATCATAGGTAGGGAAGGACGTAATATACGTACATTAGAAACCCTAACTGGTATTGACTTAATCATTGATGATACACCAGAAGCTGTTATTTTGTCTGGTTTTGATCCAATTCGAAGAGAAACGGCACGCTTAGCACTTGAAAAACTTGTTCAGGACGGAAGGATCCATCCGGCACGTATTGAAGAAATGGTAGATAAATCTAGACGAGAAGTCGATGAGCATATTCGTGAAATCGGCGAACAAACTACCTTTGAAGTGGGTGTCCATGGATTGCATCCGGATCTTATCAAAATCCTTGGTCGTTTAAAATTTAGAACAAGTTATGGACAAAATGTTCTTAAGCACTCAATAGAGGTTGCTCAACTAGCTGGTTTATTAGCGGCAGAACTTGGTGAAGATGAAACATTGGCTCGCCGTTCGGGTTTACTTCACGATATCGGTAAAGCGATTGACCATGAAGTAGAGGGAAGCCATGTTGAAATTGGCGTAGAATTAGCGAAGAAATATAAAGAACATCCAGTCGTAATCAATAGTATTGCATCCCACCATGGTGATACAGAACCAACATCTATTATTGCGGTACTTGTTGCAGCGGCAGATGCATTATCAGCTGCAAGACCAGGAGCTAGACGAGAAACATTAGAAAATTATATTCGTCGTCTTGAAAAATTAGAAGAAATATCTGAATCGTACGATGGTGTAGAAAAATCATTTGCGATCCAAGCTGGACGAGAAGTAAGGATTTTAGTGAAACCAGAACAAATTGATGATCTAGAAGCGCATCGTCTTGCACGGGATATCCGTAAAAAGATTGAAGAAGAACTAGATTATCCTGGTCATATAAAAGTAACTGTGATACGTGAAACGAGAGCAGTAGAATATGCAAAATAAAAGCGGTGTTTTTACACCGCTTTATTTTAATTCATGGCTGTTTTTGTAAAGTTTGTTGTTAAAATCTAAAGGCTGATTTTAACGTAGAAAGAGCTATTTTGTGCATTCGAATTAAGTTTGCAGCTCTTTTCTCAAAAATAAAGCTCAATGTCAACGTGAAATAAGAACAATCAGCTTTTTTTCTCTTCAAAAGCAACAATGTTTGAGAAGAGAACCTAATTCATTTTCAGAAAGGTATTAATATGAATATATTATTTATTGGTGATGTAGTAAGTTCAATGGGACGTGATATGGTAAAAGAGTATCTGCCTAAGTTAAAAGAGAAGTACCACTCGCATATTACGATTATAAATGGAGAAAATGCAGCAGGCGGTAAAGGGATTACCGATAAAATCTATCGTGGATTTTTAGAAGCAGGTGCACAAGCCGTTACATTGGGAAATCATACATGGGATAATCGCGAAATCTTTGAATTTATTGATGGAGCGAAATATCTTGTTAGACCTGCTAACTTTCCTGAAAATAATCCAGGGCAAGGAATTGTCTATTTAAAGATGAATGAGGATGAAGTTGCCGTTATTAGTTTACAAGGAAGAATCTTTTTACCAGCTAATGAATGCCCTTTTCAAAAAGCCGATGAATTAATTCAAGAAGCGAAAGAAAGAACATCGATTATTTTTGTTGATTTTCATGCGGAAGCGACAAGTGAAAAAATTGCGATGGGATGGTATTTAGATGGACGCGTATCAGCTGTCATTGGGACGCATACACATGTTCAAACGGCTGATCATCGCATTTTACCGAATGGGACTGCTTTTATGTCAGATGTAGGCATGACAGGACCTTACGACGGCATTTTAGGGATGGATAGGGAAATTGTCTTGAAAAAGTTTTTAACTGGGTTACCTGCTCGCTTTGAAGTTCCGAAAACGGGTAGGTCACAATTAAGTGCAGTTTCGATTGAAATTGATAAAAAAAGTGGAGTGGCCAAAAAAATTACACCGATTTTAATTAATGATGATCACCCTTTTTATTCGTGATCCTCATTTTTAAGCATACTACAAACCTTTAAAAGGGTAGTATGCTTTTTTTGTCCAAAGGCAATGGAGCATGAGAAAAGCTGCATTTTTCAAACAAGCCGGAATAAGTGAATTGTTTACTGAATATAGTAACAATGGAATGATATAACCTAATTGTTCCTATGTGAACAAGGGGGAGGACCATACAAGGAGGAGCTAGGAATGGAAATATTAAAAGTTTCAGCAAAGTCTAATCCTAATTCTGTAGCTGGTGCGCTTGCTGGAGTTCTGCGTGAAAGAGGCAACGCCGAAATCCAAGCAATTGGTGCGGGTGCATTAAATCAAGCGGTTAAAGCTGTAGCCATTGCAAGAGGATTTGTCGCACCTAGCGGGGTTGATTTGATATGTATTCCAGCCTTCACTGATATATTAATTGATGGTGAAGAAAGAACAGCGATCAAATTAATTATTGAACCTAGATAAGAGTGTTTAAGAGTATTGTTTAATAATCACGAGATAGAGCCAAAAGATCCTTATTTTTTGAATGAAGAGTAATATAGTAATGGTATAAGGACATAAGCTTCAAGAAAAGGTTGTTCCTGCTTACAAATGTAAGCAGGTTTTTTGGTGTTGAGCGTAAAACCTTCAAAACGTAAACTGTTCATATTAATATATCTAGCTCATTATATAAGAATAAGATTGCCTAATATTTACCTGATGATCGTATAGAAATATAGATGAATCATTGAATTGAAAAGAAGGTTAGAGAAGGTGGTGCTGGCAATAGAAAGGAGTTTATTTACTAAACTAAAATAACAATTTATTAGTAAGTAAAAAATATTCATATTCTTTGCCATAATTTAAGCGGAAAAGGTTGCTTTTTTTGTGGTATAGGGCTAGAATAAAATCGTTTAGAACTATCCGAATTCCAAATATAAAGAAAATTGTTAGAAATCAAGCAAATGATTAGTCGAGATATCGGGTAGATGATATACTTTAAGCTACATAGGGACATATTTTTTTCATATCTAAAGGGGTGGAAATATGGTTAATCAGCTTTCATGGAAAGTTGGCGGGCAACAAGGTGAAGGCATTGAGAGTACAGGTGAGATCTTTTCAATTGCATTAAACCGATTAGGTTATTATTTATATGGGTACCGTCACTTCTCATCACGAATTAAAGGTGGTCACACGAATAATAAAATTCGAGTAAGTACAACAAAAGTAAGGACAATTTCAGATGATCTAGATATTTTAGTTGCATTTGACCAAGAAACAATTGATGTAAATTATAAGGAATTAAATGAAAAAGGGATTATCATTGCGGATTCTAAGTTTAATCCGAAAAACCCGGATGATTCACAAGGAACCCTGTATGCGGTTCCATTTACAGAAATCGCCACTAATTTGGGAACATCTTTAATGAAAAATATGGTTGCGATTGGTGCAACATCTGCAATCTTAAATTTTGATATTAATGTTTTCAGAAATGTAGTACAAGAAATTTTTGGTAAAAAGGGAACAACAAGTTGTTGATAAAAATATGGAAGCAATTAAAGCAGGATATGATTATTTAAAAAATCAATCCTTAGATCCTTCAAGCCTTATCCAATTAGAAGCAGCAGATGGACAAAATCGTCTATTCATGATTGGTAATGATGCCATTGCTTTAGGTGCTCTTGCAGGTGGATGTCGCTTCATGGCAGCATATCCAATCACTCCGGCTTCTGAAATTATGGAATATTTAATTAAGAACCTACCGCCATTAGGTGGGGCTGTTATTCAAACGGAAGATGAAATTGCTGCTGTAACGATGACAATTGGAGCAAATTATGGTGGTGTTCGTGCGATCACAGCATCTGCAGGTCCAGGGTTATCTCTTAAAATGGAGGCAATTGGTTTATCAGGTATAACGGAGACACCACTTGTCATTGTCGATACACAGCGTGGAGGTCCGTCAACAGGACTACCAACGAAACAAGAACAATCTGATTTAATGGCAATGATTTATGGAACTCATGGCGAAATTCCAAAAATTGTTTTGGCACCAAGTACGGTACAAGAGGCCTTTTATGATACGGCAGAAGCATTTAACTTAGCTGAAGAATATCAGTGTCCAGTCATCATTCTGACTGATTTACAATTATCTCTTGGCAAACAAACGGTCGATCCGCTTGACTATAGTAAAGTGAACATCCGTCGTGGGAAATTAATCAGAGAAGATTTACCGGAAATGGAAAATAAAGAATATTTTAAACGTTATGAAGTAACAGAAGACGGCGTATCACCTCGTGTAATCCCTGGTGTAAAAAATGGGATTCACCATGTAACGGGTGTAGAACATGATGAAACAGGTAAACCATCAGAAGGTGCAGTAAACCGTAATCTTCAAATGAACAAACGGTTTAGAAAAATGGAAAATATTCAATTTGACACACCTGTTCATAAAAATGCACCACATGAAGTAGCAGATTTGTTACTTATTGGTTTTAATTCTACTCGTGGATCAATAGAAGAAGCAATGGAGCGTCTTGAAAAGGATGGAGTAAAAGTGAATCATGCGCATATTCGTTTAATCCATCCATTCCCAACAGATGAGCTATTACCACTTGTAGAGAATGCAAAAGCAGTAGCAGTTATCGAAAACAATGCTACTGGACAGCTGGCAAATATAATAAAAATGAATGTAGGACATGCAAACAAAATTCATAAAGTACTCAAGTATGATGGAAATCCTTTTAAACCAAATGAAGTGTATGAAAAATGCAAAGATATACACCAAATGCAAGGAGCTGTTCTAAATGGCAACATTTAAAGACTTTCGTAATAATGTAAAACCAAACTGGTGTCCTGGGTGTGGAGACTTCTCTGTACAAGCAGCTATTCAACGTGCTGCGGCAAATGTAGGCTTAGAACCTGAAAACTTAGCGGTTATTTCTGGAATCGGCTGTTCTGGACGTATTTCAGGATACATTAATTCATATGGTTTACATGGCATTCATGGTCGTTCGTTACCAATTGCACAAGGTGTTAAAATGGCGAATCGTGATTTAACCGTTATCGCTTCAGGTGGAGACGGAGATGGATTTGCTATTGGGATGGGACATACAATCCATTCTATTAGAAGAAATATCGATATCACTTATATCGTAATGGATAATCAAATCTATGGTTTAACAAAGGGACAAACGTCACCGCGTTCAGCTGCGGGATTTAAAACAAAATCAACACCACATGGGTCTATTGAACAAGCGATTTCACCAATGGAAATGGCCTTAACAGCAGGCGCTACATTTGTGGCCCAAAGCTTTTCAACGGACTTAAAGGATTTAACAGCCCTGATTGAAGCTGGTATTCAGCATAAAGGATTTTCCCTAATCAATGTGTTTAGTCCTTGTGTAACCTATAATAAGGTCAATACGTATGATTGGTTTAAAGAAAATTTAACGAAGTTGAGTGATATTGAGGGTTATGATCCATCAAGTCGTGAGGAAGCAATGAGTACATTAATGAAACATGATGGACTTGTTACGGGATTAATCTATCAAAATAAAGAACGTCAGTCCTACCAACAACTACTAAAGGGTTATTCAGAGGATCCACTCGTTGACTCTGATCTTAATTTAAATGAAGACTATTTCAATAATTTAGTGGCTGAATTCAAATAAGAGAACAAAGTAAAAAGCAAGTGATTGTAAAACTATCATTTGCTTTTTTTCTCGATTTTATCAGATTGGCAATCAAGCTTTGAAAAAACACCAAAACCTGACTATTGTTTTCATTCATTTAAGGCTTTATACTATTATAATGTGCATAATGATATCCTATTATGCAGGATATGGAAGGAGTTATTAAATAAATGAATGAAGAGCAACGTTTAGATAGTCAACAAGCCGTAACAACTAATTCTTCGGACAAAAAATCCGCAAAGGATTATAGCAAATATTTTGAAACCGTGTTAACGGCACCATCCTTAAAAGAAGCGAAAAAACGTGGTAAAGAGGAAGTATCCTATTTTAAAGACTTTGAAATCTCTGAGGAATTTAAAGGGATGGGTGAAGGACGTAAGTTTTACATACGTACCTATGGTTGTCAAATGAATGAACATGATACAGAAGTGATGGCTGGTATCTTTCTAGGTCTTGGCTATGAGCCAACAGATGTAGTAGAGGATGCCAATGTGATTCTTTTAAATACTTGTGCGATTCGTGAGAATGCTGAAAATAAAGTATTTGGAGAACTAGGTCATCTGAAACATTTAAAACTAGAAAAACCTGATTTATTATTAGGTGTATGTGGTTGTATGTCTCAAGAAGAATCTGTCGTTAATAAAATATTAAAAACGTATCAACATGTAGATATGATTTTTGGTACTCATAATATTCATCGGTTACCAGAAATATTGAATGAAGCCTATATGTCCAAAGAAATGGTTGTAGAGGTTTGGTCTAAAGAAGGTGACGTCATTGAGAACCTTCCAAAGGTTAGACGTGGAAATATTAAAGCCTGGGTTAACATTATGTATGGATGCGATAAGTTTTGTACGTATTGTATTGTTCCATATACAAGGGGAAAAGAACGTAGTCGTAGACCTGAGGATATTATTCAAGAGGTACGTCATCTAGCTGCACAAGGCTATCAAGAAATTACCTTACTAGGACAAAATGTAAATGCCTATGGAAAAGACTTCGAGGATATCCAATATGGACTTGGTGAATTAATGGATGAAATGAGAAAAATTGATATTTCAAGAATTCGTTTTATGACTAGTCATCCTCGTGATTTTGATGATCAATTAATTGAGGTATTAGCAAAAGGTGGCAACCTTGTTGAACATATTCATTTGCCAGTCCAATCAGGTTCAACCGATGTATTAAAAATTATGGCACGTAAATATTCACGTGAACAATATCTTGAATTAGTTCGTAAAATTAAAGCTGCTATTCCAGATGTAGCATTAACAACCGATATTATTGTCGGATATCCAAATGAAACAGAAGAGCAATTTGCAGAAACGCTATCATTGTATCGTGAAGTTGGTTTTGAAGCTGCCTATACCTATATTTATTCACCACGTGAAGGCACACCGGCTGCAAAAATGCAGGATAATGTTCCAATGGAAGTGAAAAAGGAACGTTTACAGCGTTTAAATGCGCTTGTCAATCAATCATCACAAGAAGCTTTAGAAAAATACAAAGACAAGGTTGTTGAAGTGCTTGTTGAAGGTGAAAGTAAAAACAATCCTGATGTATTAGCTGGTTATACACGTAAAAGTAAATTGGTTAATTTTAAAGCTCCTAAAACGACTATCGGTAAATTAATAAAAGTAAAAATAACAGAAACGAAAACATGGTCATTAAATGGGGAAATGGTAGAATAACATTAAAGTCTTTCGAGGTGAAATAAATGGGGAAATTTACAAAGGATGAGATTATCGAAAAGGCAAGAGATTTAGCCAAAATGATTGCTGAAACGGATGAAGTTGATTTTTTCAAAAAAGCAGAGGCTAAAATACATGAAAATGATAAAGTAAGCGAAAAAATTTCATCCATTAAAGCATTACAGAAGCAAGCGGTAAATTTTCAACATTATGGAAAAGTGGAAGCCTATAAGAATACAGAAGATAAACTGGAAGCACTCCAACAGGAATTGGATGATATTCCAATTGTCAATGAATTTAAAGAATCACAAGCAGATGTGAATGATTTACTACAATTGGTTGCTACAACGATCTCCAATTCAGTTACAGATGAAATTCTTAAATCAACAGGTGGAAATTTACTAAGTGGTGAAACGGGAGCAAAGATAAAAAGGAATAACGGTTCCCATCATTAAGCAACAACCATAAAAAGGTTTGGACATTGTCCAAACCTTTTTATTATGCCTCATAGATGAAGTAACAACGAATTCGGAACCTTCTCTTTTAGGCAGCATACAATGTTACATGCCTATAGTTTTCAGATATTCGCTAAAATTTTATCGCACACTAGCCTAATCCCTAGCATAGGATGAAATGAAAATAAATGAGGAGGTTTCGCTCGCAATGGCAGAGTACAGAGAGATTATAACAAAAGCGGTTGTGGCGAAGGGACGTAAATTTACAAAGTCTAATCACACGATTAAACCACTACACAATCCGTCAAGTATTCTTGGCTGTTGGATTATTAACCATACGTATGAGGCGGAAAAGACTGGTAAAAAAGTAGAAATTCATGGCTCTTATGATATTAACATTTGGTATTCTTATCATAATAATACAAGAACAGAAGTCGTAACAAAGACTGTTGAGTATTGTGATGTTATTAAATTAAAGTATCGTGATCCAGATTGCCTTGACGAACAAGATGTCATTGCACAAGTCATTCAACAACCAAATTGTTTAGAATGTCTAATCACAGATGGTGACCAAATCATCGTCCATGTGGAAAGAGAATTTGTTGTAGAAGTATTAGGAGAAACAAAAGTGATTGTCCATGTTTATCCTGAAAAGCATCAAGGAACAGATTATGACTGGGGTTTTGATGTAGACGATGATGATTTTGAAGATCTTGACCCAGATTTCTTAGATCATAAAAAAGAAAAATAATGTGGGGCTAGGAAGATACTTCCTAGTTTTTTCTTTTTGTTTCCCACTTTTTCTAGTAAAACCTGCTAATTAGCTAGGAATCAATTTATGATATAATAATATTATTAAGCAATAAAATGTATGTACATTTGGAGGTAATGATGGCAGGTTATACGCCGATGATTCAACAATATTTACAAGTAAAGGCAGACTATCAAGATGCCTTTTTATTTTTTCGTCTTGGAGACTTTTATGAAATGTTTTTTGATGATGCGATCAAAGCATCACAGGAATTAGAGATTACGTTAACAGGCAGAGGTGGAGGCGGAGATGAGCGCATCCCTATGTGTGGAGTGCCTTACCATTCTGCTTCATCCTATATTGAACTATTAATTGAACGTGGTTATAAAGTAGCGATTTGTGAGCAAACAGAAGATCCTAAACAGGCTAAAGGGGTTGTTCGTCGTGAAGTCGTTCAATTGATCACCCCGGGAACGATGATGGAAGGAAAGGGCCTTTCAGAAAAGGAAAATAATTTTATTGCCACGATTAGTCATTTTGAAGATGGCTCATTCGCAATTGCTTATACGGATTTATCAACAGGTGAGAATAAGGCGACACTTCTAAATAATCATTTTGATGAAGTGTTAAATGAAATTTCTTTATTAGGAGCCAAAGAGATTGTTGTTTCTTCATCATTTAACGAAGAATGGAAAAAGAAACTTGGCGAGCGTTTAGTGGTTACTTTTTCCATTGAAGATGAAGATGTTCTAAAAGAAGATGATCTTTCGCTGGTCATAGATGCCAATGAGGATAAGCTAAAGTCTACATGCGCTAGACTTTTCAATTATCTTCATCGTACCCAAAAACGAAGTCTTGAACATTTACAACCTGTAAAGTCTTATCAAATCTATCAGTATATGAAAATTGATTATTTTTCCAAACGAAATCTTGAACTAACCGAAACGATTCGTTCTAAAGGAAAAAAGGGCTCGTTATTATGGCTATTAGATGAAACAAAAACGGCCATGGGTGGACGCTTGTTAAAGCAGTGGATTGATCGTCCTCTTATTGACAAACGAGCGATTATCGAACGTCATGAATTAGTAGAAACGCTGATCAAAGCCTATTTTGAGAGACAAGAAATAAGAGAAAAATTAAAAGAAGTGTATGATTTAGAAAGACTGGCAGGAAGAGTTGCTTTTGGCAATGTGAATGCGCGTGATCTGATTCAACTTAAACGTTCCCTACAACAAATTCCTGTTATTCGTCAAATCGTTGAACAATTAGAGAATGTTGCGGCTAATAACTTAGCACGTGACATGGATCCATGTGAAGAAGTGACAGATCTATTAGAAGCAGCGATTGTGGAGAATCCTCCTATTTCGATCACAGAAGGAAATATCATTCAGGATGGTTATCATGAGGAACTTGACCGCTATAGGGATGCTAGTAAAAATGGAAAGACTTGGATTGCTGCACTAGAAAAAGAAGAAAGAGAAAAAACAGGGATTAAATCGCTTAAAGTCGGTTATAATCGAGTGTTTGGTTATTATATTGAGGTGACCAAAGCCAATCTTCACTTATTAGAAGAAGGAAGATATGAAAGAAAGCAAACTCTGACAAATGCAGAACGTTTTATTACCCCTGAATTAAAGGAAAAAGAGGCGTTAATTTTACAAGCAGAAGAGAAAAGCATGGATTTAGAATATCAACTCTTTACGGATGTTCGTGAACATGTGAAAGAATTCATTCCAAGGCTTCAGGCTTTAGCTAAATTGATTAGTACACTCGATGTATTGCAATGCTTTGCAACTATTAGTGAAGAACGCTCGTTTGTGAGACCTACTTTTTCTGATGATCGGCAAATGGTTATTAAAGATGGACGTCATCCTGTTGTTGAAAAGGTGATGAATATTGACCGTTATGTGCCAAATGATTGTGTGATGAATAATGATCGAGAAGTTTTATTGATTACAGGACCTAATATGTCTGGTAAAAGTACGTATATGAGGCAAATTGCGTTAACGAGCATCTTAGCGCAAATTGGTTGTTTTGTTCCTGCAAGCGAAGTCGTTTTACCTATTTTTGATCAAGTTTTTACACGGATTGGGGCTGCAGATGATTTAATTTCTGGACAAAGTACATTTATGGTTGAAATGTTGGAGGCCAAAAATGCCATTACAAATGCAACGAAGGATAGTCTCATTTTATTTGATGAAATCGGCCGTGGTACTTCTACTTATGATGGAATGGCCCTAGCACAAGCGATTATTGAGTATATTCATAATCATATTGGTGCCAAAACCTTATTTTCTACCCATTATCATGAATTAACAGTACTTGAGTCGGAATTAAGTCGACTTAAAAATGTTCATGTTAGTGCGATGGAACAAAATGGAAATGTCGTTTTTCTTCATAAAATTAAGGAAGGTCCAACTGACAAAAGTTATGGAATTCATGTAGCTAAACTGGCAGAGTTACCGGATGAGTTGATTACACGTGCGAATGAAATATTAGCTTCACTTGAAGAACATATTGGAAAACAGATAGTCGGGGAACCGCTAAATGTACCAAATCAATCTGTGGAACAGGTTAATGAACCAGTCTTAAATACTGAGATTGCAACAGAGAAGCTTTCTGCTGAAGAAGGACAATTATCCTTTTTTGAAGAAAATCAAACTGAGAAAAAAACAACGATTTCAGCAAAAGAAAAAAAGGTTTTAGAGAAGGTAAGAGAGTTGGATATTTTGGATATGACCCCGATGCAGGCAATGAATATTCTCTATGAACTCCATAAGAAGATGAAGTGAGACTTTTGAGTATAGTGATGAAAGATAGGTGGAGGTGAAAAGGAATGGGAAAAATCAACCAGTTAGAGGATTCACTTTCTAATAAAATTGCAGCAGGTGAAGTGGTTGAGCGTCCAGCATCTGTTGTAAAGGAATTAGTTGAAAATGCGATAGATGCTGGAAGTACAAGCATTGATATTGAGGTCGAAGAAGCGGGTTTAGCTAAAATAAGAATATGTGATAATGGGGATGGAATCGAAGAAGTAGACGTTCCAAAAGCTTTTCAACGACATGCAACAAGTAAAATTAAAGACGAACATGATTTATTTCGAATTCGAACATTAGGTTTCCGTGGCGAAGCCTTACCAAGTATTGCATCTGTATCTAAATTGGAATTAATCACTTCTACAGGTGATGCAGGAACACGTATCGTACTGGATGGAGGTAAAGTGATTACGCTTGAAAAAGCTGCTAGTCGAAAAGGAACAGACATTACGATCACGGATTTATTTTATAATACTCCTGCACGGTTAAAGTATATGAAGACGATTCACACCGAGCTTGGAAATATAACAGATGTCACCAATCGACTGGCTCTTGCCCATCCAGAAGTCTCCATTCGTTTATTTCATAATGAACGTAAATTATTGCATACGAATGGTAATGGGGATGTTAGACAAGTATTAGCAGCGATATATGGATTAAATATGGTAAAAAAGATGATTCCAATCCATGCTACTTCGCTTGATTTTACGTTAAGTGGATATCTCGCATTACCAGAAATCACAAGAGCCTCAAGAAATTATATTTCAACGATGATTAATGGACGTTTTATCAAAAACTATCCTCTTGTTAAGGCGATACAAGAGGGATATCATACATTATTACCTATCGGCAGATATCCGATTGCGATTCTTACTATTGAAATGGACCCAATTTTAGTGGATGTGAATGTTCACCCGTCAAAATTAGAGGTGAGAATTAGTAAAGAACAAGAGTTAAATGAACTGGTTGCTAATACAATCAAATCAGCTTTTAAAAAGCAAGAATTGATTCCAGATGGAATTGTTAAGGAAAAAGTAAAAGACGAAATCGGAACAAACGACTTTAGAGCTTGATCACCTTTCGATCCCAACAAATGCAGCACTAGAAAAGAATGTTCATCGTGATGGGTTTATGTCGATACCGAGTTCATTAGGAGTAAAAGAATCAACTGCTCCAATGAAGGATCATGACTATGGAATCAAAGTCCAATGAATCTATAGAGGCACTAGAGAAATATAAAACAGTTGAACCTGCTGTGGAGGATCCTAGCAATCAATCTAATACAGATCAAGACAGTCCAAGTATAGATTTAGATAGACCTAATGATCAAACAACGATTCAATATGAAGAGTCGACTCATAACGAATTTGTACCACGAGTACCACCCCTTTATCCGATTGGACAAATGCATGGTACCTATATTTTCGCGCAAAATGAGCAAGGATTATATATTATTGACCAGCATGCGGCACAAGAGAGAATTAAATATGAGTATTTCAGGGAAAAGGTCGGTGAAGTGGCTTCAGAGTTGCAGGAACTACTGGTACCGATGACATTTGAATATTCAACAGATGAATATGTGAAAATTGAGGAATACAGATCTGAATTAGAAAAGGTTGGCGTTTTCCTTGAACCATTTGGCTACAATAGTTATATTGTGAAGTCACATCCACAATGGTTTCCAAAGGGAGAAGAAAAAGAAATAATTGAAGATATGATTCAACAACTACTTTCAATGAAAAAAGTAGATATTAAAAAATTGCGTGAAGATGCAGCGATTATGATGAGTTGTAAAGGTTCTATTAAAGCAAATCGTCATCTGCGTAATGATGAGATTCAGGCCTTATTAGATGAGTTAAGAATGGCATCAGATCCATTTACTTGTCCACACGGTAGACCGATCATCATTCATACTTCTGTATACGAACTGGAGAAAATGTTTAAACGAGTCATGTAGATATGTTGAGTATAAAATTATTATGTAAACAAGTGGAGAAAACAGAAAAAGTCCATTTATGAGCATACACTCGTAAATGGACTTTTTCATGGTTTTAATTTGCCATTGTTAGTATTTTGTTTAGGTATTCTAACGATTTACCTGATCCAATTACAACAGATTCAAGGGGATTTTCTGCGAGTTCAACGGGTACATCAATTTCTTTTGATAGCCAATCTTTTAGACCTTTAAGCATGGAACCACCGCCAGTGAGGATAACTCCGCGATCGACAATATCTCCACTTAGCTCTGCTGGGCTATCTTCAAGTGTAGCTCTTAAGGCTTCTAATATTTGTAGTAAACTTTCTTTAATAGAGTCACGAATTTCAAAGGATGATAGAGTAATTGTTTTGGGAAGACCATCAACAAGATCCCGTCCACGAACCTCCATTTTTAATTCATCATGCTCTATTAAGCCATAACCAATTTCCATTTTGATGTTTTCCGCTGTTCGTTCACCAATAAGCGTGTTATATTTCTTTCGAACATATTGGATAATATCATCATCCAATGAATCTCCACCAATTTTAATAGAATGACAGGCAACCACTCCACCGAAGGAAATAATCGCCACTTCAGTAGAACCACCACCAATGTCCACAATCACATTGGCTACAGGTTCATCTATAGGCATTCCTGCGCCAAGAGCAGCAGCAACCGGTTCTTCAATTAAAGCGACTTTTTTAGCGCCGGCATTTTTAACGGCATCAACAATCGCTCTGCGATCGACACTTGTGGATGAAAATGGCGTGCAAACGACGACATTTGGTTTGCGAAGCGAAAAACCGAGTGTTTTCGCACTCTTTCTAAATACATATCGAACCATGTCAGTCGTTGTATCAAAATCTGCTATCACTCCACCTTTGAGTGGGCGAATGATTTCAATCGTTTCAGGCGTTTTTCCAACCATTTGTTTGGCTTCATGGCCAAAAGCAAGAATTTTTTTGGAATGTTTATTGATTGCGACAATGCTAGGTTCATTTAGTACTAACCCTTTACTTTTACTGTATACTAAAATATTTGCCGTTCCTAAATCAATCCCAATTTCAGAATTTGATAACATTTCTTCACCTAATTTCACTTTCATTCTAATCACTTCATTAACATTATCACGAAAAATGGCGAAAGGTGTGAGTGTTATTAAGTTTTAAATGAAATGTAATCTCATGTCATTAATATGACTTAATTCGGGGATAAATGACAAGAATATATCAATTTTGTTAAAAGTATGACGAACTAAAGAAAAACATGAATAGTTCAATTTTATATGGTCATAATGAATAGATGTTTAACAGCAATTTTTAAAAATATGGTATGATAAAATAGGAAGCAGCATGTAATAGGTTATTCTACGAATTTGTTTAGAAAAGGTAGTGTAAATGATTGTCCTCAAAAGGTAAGCTTATGGTATTAATTGGTCCAACCGCAGTAGGAAAAACAAAGATGAGTATTGAGCTTGCAAAGGCTTTTAATGGTGAAATTATTAGTGGTGACTCAATGCAAATTTATCGAAAAATGGATATCGGAACGGCAAAAATTAAATCCTCTGAAATGGAAGGAATCCCACACCATCTCATTGATATAAAAGACCCTCATGAATCTTTTTCAGTAGCAGAATTTCAAGAGTTGGTGCGTGAAAAGATCATTGAGATTACGAAGTAGAGGGAAGCTTCCGATGATTGTTGGGGGCACAGGATTATATATTCAATCCGTTTTGTATGATTACCACTTTTCTGAGGCACCATCTGATGAAGAATTTCGTATAAACTTGGAGAAAGTTAGTCGAAAAGGAAGGAAGTCAATACTTACATAATCAGTTAGTGAACATCGATCCTGAAAGTGCTAAAAAGATTCATCCCCATAATGTGCGCAGAGTCATTCGAGCATTGGAAGTCTATCATTGTACAGGAAAAACAATGACAGACATTCAAAAAACGCAGCAACCAGAATTGCTGTATGATGCAGCGATGATTGGATTAACGATGGATCGAGAAAAGCTATACGAGCGCATTAATAAAAGAGTGGATCTGATGCTTCAGGAAGGTCTTATGAATGAAGTTGAAAGTTTTTACGAACAAGGGTTAAGAGATTGCCAATCGATTCAAGCAATCGGTTATAAGGAATTGTATGAATTTTTCGATGGCTCTATTTCATTCGAAAACGCGGTTGAAAATTTAAAACAGAATTCACGACGGTATGCGAAAAGACAATTAACATGGTTTCGCAATAAAATGGATGTTAAATGGTTTGACATGACAGATGTGGAGATACCTGATACATTTTCAAAAAAAATAGATGAAATTTCATCTTATATTGAAGGAAAGCTTAAAATAAAATCGAATACATAATAGTAGAGATAAAAGAGGAGGAGCTTTTTAACATGAAGCAATCAGTGAATATTCAAGATCAATTTTTAAATCAACTTCGGAAAGATGGTATAAATTGTACGGTCTTTTTATTAAATGGTTTCCAGATAAGAGGTCTGGTAAAGGGATTTGATAATTTTACTGTATTATTTGAATCTGAAGGGAAGCAACAGTTAGTATATAAACATGCGATTTCGACATTTTCTCCACAAAGAAATGTTTCAATTGATTTAGAAGTACCCCAACAAAATAAATAATGAAATAAAAGCATTTATACTACTTTAGTGTAAATGCTTTTTTATGTTGAAATATCTAAGTACAAGGATAATCAGTTTTTTCTTTCAAAAGCAACAGAGTTTGAGAAAAAAGCATTAATGAACAAGCATGTTCTTGAATACAAATAGAATAATGGCCATATAGGCATTTGTCACAAATAATGGTTCATAAGCGTATACTGTTGGTAGAATGAGAGGTGAAGAGTTTGGAACAACCGATTCGAATGAAGAATAATGGTCAAATCAGTATTGTTCTAAACAAACAAAAGCGTGATCCCGTTATAGATAATCTTAATAAGTCTTCCACAGCTTCTAAACCGATTCCCCCTGAACATGCGGCATTAAAGGAGATAGAAGATGAATTCGGCGTTCTTGTCGGCATGGAAGAAATGAAAAGATTAGTGAAAGAAATATATGCTTGGATTTATATTAATAAAAAAAGAGAAGAAAATGGGTTAAAAAGTGGTAAACAAGCACTTCATATGATGTTTAAAGGAAATCCAGGCACTGGAAAAACAACCGTGGCCAGGCTTGTTGGTAAATTGTTTCATAAAATGAATGTCTTATCAAAAGGGCATTTAATTGAAGCAGAACGAGCAGATCTTGTTGGTGAGTATATTGGCCATACTGCTCAGAAAACAAGAGATCTTATCAAAAAGGCAAGTGGTGGAATTTTATTTATTGATGAAGCCTACTCCCTTGGACGTGGCGGAGAAAAGGATTTTGGAAAAGAAGCGATTGATACATTTGTGAAACATATGGAAGATAAGCAACATGAATTTATCTTAATATTAGCAGGATATTCTCGTGAAATGGATTATTTTCTAACGTTAAATCCAGGACTACATTCTCGTTTTCCGTTGGTTATTGATTTTCCTGATTACAATATAAACCAACTGATGGAAATTGCTGATAGGATGCTAAAAGAAAGGGAATATACATTAAGCCATGAGGCAGAAAAAAAGCTAAAAGACCATTTACATTGGGTTAAAACAAGTGTAAACCCAAATAGCTTTTCAAATGGCCGCTATATTCGAAATGTAATTGAAAAATCAATCCGAGCACAGGCAATGAGACTATTAATGCAAAATCATTTTGATCGGCATGAACTAATGACGATTAGAAGCAATGATTTGCTGTTTGAACAAGAACAATAAAAAGAGGGCTGTCATAGTAAAAGACAGCCTCTAAGATTAATTAAAATAATTTTTGATTACGATCTTGAAAATAGCCTTGTAATGCCTGTTGTAGATCTGAAGTGGTTTTCACATCATTATCGATTTCAATGCCTAATTCAATCATGGTATCAGCAATTTCAGGACTAATCCCTGTCATGATTGTGGAACAACCTAATAATTTGATCCCTTTCACAATTTTAAAGAGATGGTTAACCACTGCTGTATCTACATAAGGAACTCCAGAAATATCAATAATTAATTGAGTGGCTTTTAATTCTTTTACACGCACTAACGTTCTTTCGCGAATCTTTTTAGCACGATACGTATCGACATTTCCAACGACTGGAAGAATACAAACCTTATCCGTAATTGGAATAATCGGAACAGATAACTCATCAACGGTTTCACGATGGCTTTTCAACAATTCCTCTTTATAGTTAACATAATAAGCCGTGTAGGAATCAATATACATATCGATAATATCATTTACATGACGTTCTAAAGTAAAAAATTCTTCTGTATCAAGTTTTATATTATTTTCAATATAAAAGGTTTTGATCGCATTCCACGCAATGCCTCTTGAAGATTGGAAGAGCTCCCAAGCTAAATGAATCGGGAATTCTGTTTTGGCACTATTGATGCCTCTTTCTTTAGCATGGTCCATAATTTCTTCGGTTTTTAATTCGGAAATATTCGTTGCGACGATTTTTAAGGTTGGATTCCCATACTTCGAATAATAATTATAATCACCACTATCCCTCAATAGG
>CAVPUE010000003.1:0-36674 GCA_963708895.1 uncultured Bacillaceae bacterium
TTAATTTTTCCGTTGATTCAACGATTTTTTGTGTAGCTGTCTCAATCTCAGAGATAACTGAAACTAAATGACGGAGCTCGTTATCCGTTTTTTGAACCATATCAAGGTTTTCGTTTGCTGCTGTTACAATTCGGTCAAACGATTCTCTTGTCATGGAGGATTGTTGCTCGCCCTCTTTCGTTAAAATTTCAACTTCATGTAAGCTGGCACTGACGTGGTTCTTTTGTTCTGTCATTTGTTCAGTGAAAGTACGAATGGACTCGACTGATTTCTTTGTCTGTTCAGAAAGCATGCGCACTTCTTCAGCTACTACTGCAAATCCTTTTCCATGTTCACCGGCACGAGCTGCCTCGATTGAAGCATTCAATGCAAGCAAATTTGTTTGACTGGATATATTTTCGACAATACTTACGACATCTCTGATTTGTAGTGTTAATTGATTTAGCGATTCGACATCATGCTTCATCGTTGTTGTACTTTCAAAGATCAATTGAATCTGTTTCTCTAAGGAACTTAATTGATTTTGACCATCTGTTGCAAGCGATTGAGTTGACTTCGACTTTTCCGCTGTATATTGGCCTTGCTCGCTCACCATCTGACTTTTAGTCATTAATTCTTCCACACTGGCAATGGTTTCTTGTGTAATCGCAACGAGTGATTCACTTGTTTCAAAAATTTTACCTTTTAAATCCTCTTTAATTTGTTGGTATTCCCTTTGCTTGGATTCGATGTTTTCACGATCCAAAGCCTCTAAAATGATTTGTTGATGAAAATTCATTAGTCGTGCAACTGCATTTGAAAAGAGGAAGTATTCTTTACTATTGGGAGTTGATTCGTAAAGAACCTTTTGTACATTTTGCGTTAAAATTTGAAAACTGGCTACATACCATTGTGGTTGAACACCAAGACGATGATGTCCTTTCGCAATTTTAATTAGCTTGTTGATATAAGTATCATCAATCTGACCATGGAACATCTGAATTAAAAAGCTTCCATGAACATCTATCCAACGCTCCTTATTAGAGTATTTATCAACAATCTCTATATATTCTGGAATATTGGACATTTTTTCATAAAAGTCATGAGCGATCTGTTTGGCGTTTTCTTGAATAAGAGATTGAATGGTTTTGGCTAATTTGATATCTTCAATGGTTAGCCCAATCGCCTGAAATTGATTTTGAATTCTAGTATCGGAAATAGAAAAATGTATTTCTTGTTCATTTACATGGGGTAACCACTTTTCTTCAATACTTTTCTTAGATTTGAAAATGGAATTAAGAAGAACCATACGTAACACCTTCTTTATTGGGATGAAAGTCGGCAACAAGTTGCACTACCTCTTATTATATACTACTATTTTACTATTGTGGAAAAATAAAGGAATAGATAAATAAATTAATAGGATTCATAATTTCCTGTCATTTAAGATTATTCTTGTTAAGAAAACAACTTTTTAGATATAATTTATTTAGAAGGAAATCCTAGAGTTTAAAAATCGTTTCCAAAAGCAAATAAAAGGAAAGAAACTTTACATAATGGTAAGATGGCGTGAGAAACTAGTCATAGTTAATCTTTAGGATGGGTTCAGACAACCAGAGGAGGATAGATTAAATAGATGAAGATTTCGCTCAGTAATGAAGCAATAGAGTGGTTTAAAGAAGAAATGGGTTTAACGAATGGAGATTATTTAAAGTTTTTTGCAAAAATATACGGTTCAAGTCCTGTTCAAGAATCATATGCATTAGGATTTGCTAAAGAAGATCCGATTGATATGAGTGCTAGTACGGAAGTAGATGGCATTATATTTTTCGTAGAAGTAACGGATGAATGGTTCTTTAATGGACATGATTTGCATGTAGATTATAATAAGGAAAAGGATGAACTTGAATTTTCTTATACAAAGCCAAACAGCTAAGACTTATGCCTTGTAAATGAATGGACCTGTCCAATCGTCTACAGGGTATTCTTTTTGACTATACTTAAGATAGCCAAATGAAAGGAGGCTTGAATGCCATTAGCGTTGTGATTGTAGAAATCTGTGAAAATAACTTTATTACAAAATTAGATTTAGAAAATATACTTGAAACTGAATATCCAGAAGTGTCTGTGCTTGAAACAGATTGTCTATCTTTTTGTGGGATGTGTGCAGCAAGCCCCTATGCGATGGTAAATGGTAAGCGCGTTTTCGCGAAAACACCTGAAGAATGTTTAGCTAAAATTCGAGACGTCATCCAACAGGAATTAGCGTTTTTTCATGAATGATGCTTAAAATAAATACATCAATTTTACTATGCACATTGAAGAATATCTGTTATTATACTATAATTATTTATACTTTTTTATATAAAAACTGCAACAATAGAACAAATAGATGGGTGAGAGATCAATGAGTCATACGAAAGAATATAGAGTTTTGCTTTATTATAAATACGTCCAAATTGAAAATCCTGAGGACTTTGCAAGCCAGCATTTAACTTTTTGTAAAGAACTAGGGTTAAAGGGTAGAATTCTAGTGGCAGAAGAAGGGATTAATGGGACGGTTTCTGGAACGGTTGAACAAACGGATGAGTATATAAAGGTAATGAAAGCTGATTCCCGTTTTGAAGATATGGTGTTTAAAATAGATGAAGCAGATGGTCATGCCTTTAAAAAGATGCATGTCCGTCCTCGCACTGAAATTGTTACGCTTCGTTTAGAAGAAGATATTAATCCAAATGAAATCACAGGTAAATATCTGGAGCCAAAGGAATTTTATGAAGCGATGCAAGATCATAATACGATTGTGATTGATGCGAGAAATGATTATGAATATGATATTGGTCATTTTAAAGGAGCAATTCGTCCAGATATTAAGAATTTCCGTGATCTTCCAGACTGGATTCGTGAAAATAAAGAACAATTAGAAGGAAAGAAAATCCTTACCTACTGTACAGGTGGTATTCGCTGTGAGAAATTTTCGGGTTGGTTAGTGAAGGAAGGCTTTGAGGATGTGTCCCAACTACACGGTGGAATCGTGACATATGGAAAAGATCCTGAAGCGCAAGGTCGCTTATGGAATGGTCAATGTTATGTATTTGATGAAAGAATTAGTGTACCTATCAACCAAGTTGAACATGTGATTGTTGGGAAGGATCATTTCACAGGTGAGCCATGCGAACGCTATGTCAACTGTGCAAACCCGGAATGTAATAAACAAATTCTTTGCTCAGAAGAAAATGAACATAAATATCTTCGTGGCTGTACACATGAATGTAGAGTGCATCCAAGAAATCGTTATGTAAAAGAACAGGAATTAACTCAAGAGCAAGTGGCAGAAAAAATAAAAGCACTTGGTGAAGAATATATTTTAGAAACCGTGTAATAATAGATGAGGGTTGCGAGTGAAAATAGTTGTTTTCGCAGCACCCTCTTAATTTCAGAAAGATTTTTATACTTATTAGTTGAAAAAGTAATTAAGATTAATTATAATATAGTTATAATTAAAAATTATAATACATACCTAGGAGGAATTTTATAATGGCTAAATACGAATTACCAGCATTACCTTATGCTGCAAATGCACTTGAACCACATTTTGATGAGCAAACAATGACAATCCACCATGATCGTCACCATGCAACATATGTAAACAACTTAAATGGTGCTCTTGAAGGACATGATGATCTTTCAAGCAAAACAATCGAAGAATTAGTGTCAAATCTTGATGCTGTTCCAGAAAACATCCGTACTGCTGTTCGTAACAATGGTGGCGGACATGCTAACCACAGCTTATTCTGGACTGTTCTTTCTCCAAATGGCGGCGGAGAACCTACTGGTGAAGTAGCAGCTGCAATCAACGAAGCATTCGGAAGCTATGATAAATTCAAAGAAGAATTTACAAAAGCAGCTACAACTCGTTTCGGTTCTGGTTGGGCTTGGCTAGTTGTTGATGGCGGAAAATTAGCAATCACTAGCACTCCAAACCAAGATTCTCCACTTTCTGAAGGTAAAACTCCAGTTCTTGGATTAGACGTTTGGGAGCATGCTTACTACTTAAAATATCAAAACAAACGCCCAGATTACATCGGAGCATTCTACAACCTAATCAACTGGGATGAAGTAAACAAACGTTACGCTGCTGCAAAATAATGAAAGATAAGAAACACCCACTAAGATGATAAATCTTAGTGGGTGTTTCTTTACGTTAAAGCGGCAGCAACATTTCCTAAAATTTAATCAGAAACTTACAATGGTCATCTCCATCGGTTTTACAAGTCGTCCGTTTCACGTCATCTGTTTCCAATACATTTTTCAAAAGCTCGGTTTCACAGCTGCAGGCCACGTTAAACTGATGAGCAACTGCAAGGATTGGACAGTTATGTTCAATGAGTTCATACGTATGTGGATCAATTTGAGAGATGTTGGCCATATACCCTTTTTCATTTTGAATCTTAACAAGTTCATTTATTTTATGAGTCATAGACTTTGCGGATTTCATTTTCTCAGAATATTCATTTGTAAGCCGCTGCTCTCTTTTTTCAAAAAGGGCATTCACTACATCGTCGCCAAACATTTCCTTCATATCATGGAGAAATTCGATGGTGATTCCCTCATAATTTTTAGGAAAAAGACTTTCTCCTTTTTCCGTTAGAAGATAGGTTTGCAAAGGTCTGCCCATCGGTTGCTTGACTTCCTGTGAAGTGATCATGCCATCCTTTTCCAAAGAATTAAGATGCTTTCGAACGGCCATATGAGTAATTTCCAGATAATCCGTTAACTCATTTACGGAAAGGGAAACATCCTTTTTCAATAAATGTAGAATTTTATCCTTCGTAGACATTCTTGCAAACTCCATTGTCATCACCTCGCTTCGGGTACATACTATATATACAAAAATAGTGCATGTAGGCCACAAACTACTAAAAACCTCAATTTATTAAAGTTATTATACAATAAAGTATAAAAAATTAAAAGCAAGGCATAAAGTGGAATAAACAGGGGATTTCGCAACCCAGACTAAGGATCGCCAAGTAAATAAAAAAAGTAGACCCCAAAAGAGTCTACTTCAATAACTAAGGTTGTTTTCTTAAAGTTTGTTGTTAAAATCCAAAGGCCGATTTTAACGTAGAAAGAGCTATTTTGCGCATTCTTATTAAGTTTGCAGCTCTTTTCTCAAAAATATAAAGCTATGTCAACATGAAAACATGACAATCAGCTTTTTTCTCTCTAAAAGCAACAAGGTTTGAGAAAAGAGCAATAACTAATAAGTTAAACTACCAGCAACAACTAATCCAACTGTAATTCCAGCAGCAAATAAACTGAAACCAACAGCCATATTGCCTTCCTCGACTTTTTTCGCTAAATTCGTTTTAGGTGTTAGGACGTATTCAATGATTAAATAGGCAACGATTTGCGTAACAATCCCAATTATTCCCCAAAGAAACGCATCAAGCAAACTTACGCTGCCACCCCAAACGGTATATAGGGTAATCGCTAAACCAATGACTTTTCCCCATAGCTTTAAAGCCACTGCGGTATTACCTGCTTTAATCAGTTCCCATTCGGAAAACTTAGTGGTAAAAGCAAAGGCAATCAGACCCAATACAATCAGTCCAAAACCAGTTCCAACATGGGCTAAAAAATTTAAAAAACTATCTGAAGTAATAAACTCCATTATTTTTCCTCCTCACAAATAATGCCTACAGGCAAAAAATACGATTCATTATCAGTAATTTGTCTACCGGCTCGAATCCCCATCGCACTTGGGCGACCATTAATATAAAAACAACCATACATATAATGGACTCTTTTCAAACCTTTTTCCGTTCTAACAGTAGTTTCTGGTAGTTTGATAAATTGTTGAAAAACCGGTAGTGAATCTTGATAGGTTTTATGGCTGTCTTCATCAACCTTTTCTCCATTCCCTTTATAAATCTCGACTGTATCTCCTTCACGACCAAAGGATGGTTTCTTCACATAGGAAATTCCTTTCTCTAGAAAGAGATCTTCATCGAGATAAGTGGGTAAAAAATAAGTATGAATCCAGTCGTGCTCTTCTTCTGTATAAAAAGGATTTCCGTCCTCATGTAATCCCCAAATCAAGGCCATAACGGCTTTTGATTGTAATAAAAAAGCAGAAGGTGGATTGATGATGGCTAATTCCTTCTCTTCAACCAATTTCATTAAAAGAACGCCGACTGCTTCATTTGTTTCGGGGTCTTTATCCAAAATAAGATGCTCAACCGGATAGGTTTGCCGATACAAGACATCAATTTTCTCACCATTAGCATCATATAAACCCCGATCCACTACTACGTTACCATTTTCGATAATGGGCTCTGGGACAAGTCGGAGTTCACTTAGATTCATATATTGACACGGCAAACCGCAAAGCTCTTTTAAATACATCGTGGTTAAGCGATCTTCATCATGATCATCATGTGATGTGAACACGATATTGGGAAATTTCCTTTTTCCTAAAGATTGAAAGGAGGCATTAATCGCTTCCTGGAGTGCATCTCTAAGAGCATTCTCACAACCTTCATTCGGATTCTGCAAACCAAATTCATGACAAACAGAACCATTTACAGCGAAACATTCTTTAATAAAAGTTGGGGTATCGGCATTTACCTCAAGCAGTTTGATTTCCTCATCGGTGACAACTAAGTCAAGACGTGCAATGACACTTTCATAGGGGATGGGCTGGATACGTATAAAATTGATCGTTTCTTCTGGAAACCCTAATTGCCCTAATGTATCATCATCTAATTGTCTGAGAAGTGGTGCTGTTTTAAAGAGAACTTGTCCAATTATATCGGTTGCCACGCGGATACGATCAATTGTTTCATGGCTATCCTTTTTGACATCCCAGAGTGCGTATTCTTCACCAAACAAATCATGCCAGAATCCATTTATTTTTGTGTAAAATTGTTGTCTCTCAAGTTGAAAAGTATCCATTTATCCACCAAATCCACCTTTTGTGCCACTACCAATCCCAGATTTGTATTGGTTTGAATAGGATTTATAATGAGAGCTATTTTTTAAATTATTTTTATTAGAATAGTAGGAACCCCCATAGTAGTAGTGGCCTCTATAGGACGAGTCATTATCATCACAATAATAAGTGCCTGATTCACGATCCCATTCCCAATCACCACAGTCTGTTCCAGTTGGTTTTGGCGGTCGGTCCCCGCCACAAGCTGCTAATGAAGAAACAAGGGCAGCTGTTAGGACCCCCGACATCATTTTCTTCGTTTTCTTCAATTAAATCCCCTCACTCGTTGGTATCTTGTATCCTGTTGGTGTTACATACAAAACATAGGTTTTACGATCTTCATCAATTTCAGCGGAGTCCCTTTCCCATTCTTTCCCGTCGTAATACGTATAAATACTGCCTATTTTACTTAACACTTCAAGATGATCTGTCGGCCATTCTGTTACAATCAATGGATGATCCCTTAGTGCGTTTATTCGCGAATTTCAAGCTTAATTCTTTCGCCACTAGTATCAGGCTCTTCAATCGGATCTTCTTCATATATTTCGACATAAATCACAAATACATTCTCTTCAAGGCCAGAAGAAAGTTGTTTGTATGTAATTCCTTCTTTAATAAAAAATTCACATTCCCGGCGAGCCAAAATTTGTTGTAGTTCAATGTTTGGATAATGGTAAATGGGGTCAAACTCATCCTTCCTTAATTTGAAGACGATACTCTAATAGTACTGATTGAAAACTCATCATACTCCTCCTTTGCCGTTTACATTTACGAATATAAATAAATAATGTTTCGGATTTTCTAAATAAGGTAAAAAGGACCTATATATAACCAAAAGAAAAACCCGATCTCATTTGAAATCGGGTATGTTTATGAATAAATCTTATTCTAAATATTTTTTTAGTTCATCTGTTAAACGTAAAAATTCTTCTTCATTTCTGTTCTCTAACGATCGGTCGATTTCCTTTAATAAGTGTTCCTTTTGGAAATCACGCAGTGCCTTTTCTAACACCATTTCGGCCAGCATTGAATGATCAGTCACCACAGGATTTTGAGGGGCATTTAGAAAATACTTTTTCATGGAAATCAACTCCCTTAACCTTTTTTCAATTATATCAGTTAAATTCAGATAATTCAAACATTTTTTAAGCGATTTTTAAAAAATACACTGTGTTACTATAAGTAATAGGCTATATGAATGTTTAATGAATGTATTTAAATGAGGATTGTTAGAGCTGAAAAGGGAAGGATTATTTATAAAATAGAAAATAAAAAGAAAATGTATAGAACCTTTTAACAAAACAAAAAATAAGGATTGGGAAAGTAAATTGACTCTCTATTAGTCGGAATATTTAAATAATATAAAATTTATTATGAGATCAATGCAAGTGCCATAAAAATTTTTAATTATCCAAAAATAGTATTTTATATGTATAAAGTTATTATTCTATTAATTTTGATAACGATTTCAAAATAGGGTTGATAATATATTATTTTTCATTTATAATAAAGTTATACTTGGAATGATAATCATTATCAATTGTCGCGCTGAGAAATAAAACATTATGAGGGTTACAAATGAGACTATGGATGTTAGTAATCACAGCAATAATATTGTCGTTTATATCTCTATTTATTGGAGCAATCGATATTAAACCTATCGATTTACTTGACTGGGATTCTGATAAGACGCAAGTTTTCTTAATTAGTAGAGTTCCACGTTTAATCGCGATTATATTAGCCGGGGCAGGAATGAGCATTGCGGGATTAATTATGCAAAGTTTAAGTCGAAATAAGTTCGTTTCTCCAACAACAGCAGGTACGTTAGATGCAGCGAAATTAGGAATATTGATTTCAATGTTGTTCTTTTCGAATGTTACGTACACACAGCAAATTATTTTCAGTTTTGCATTTGCTCTAGTTGGAACATTGGTTTTTATGCAGATCTTAGATCGAATTAAATTTAAAGATGCCATCTTTGTTCCATTAATTGGGATTATGTACGGGAATATCCTGTCATCTGTTACAACCTTTTTAGGCTATGAAGCCAATCTGCTCCAAAACATTTCATCTTGGTTAATGGGAAGTTTCACATTAGTGATTTCAGGTAGATATGAGCTTTTATATGTAAGTATACCAGCGGTTATTTTAGCCTATCTATATGCCAATAAATTTACAGTGGCAGGTATGGGTGAAGATTTTGCCAAAAACTTAGGCTTAAGCTATAAATTCGTATTGAATATAGGTCTAATCCTTGTTGCTATTATTGCGACAACTGTGGTACTAACAGTCGGTGTTATCCCATTTTTAGGCTTAATTGTACCAAACATTGTATCTCTTTATATGGGTGATAACTTACGTAAAGTAATTCCACATACAGCAGTATTAGGAATTGTGTTTCTTTTAGTATGTGACATTATTGGCCGAATTGTTGTTCATCCGTATGAGATTCCAGTTAACGTAACCGTGGCAGTTATCGGCAGTGCGATCTTCTTAATATTGTTGTTTAGGGGGAGAGCATATGCGAAATAATACTGTGAAGTTGATTGTTTTAGCTCTATTAGCGATTGTTTTTATTTTACTTTATGGATTTTATGATATTAAAGGTGGATTTGATTACGCTTTCCCTAAACGAATGATTCGTGTTGCTGCAATGGTCGTTACAGGGTGTGCAATTGCCTTTTCAACTGTCGTGTTCCAGACGATTACACAAAACCGAATTTTAACTCCTTCTGTCATGGGACTTGATTCCATGTATGAAGTTGTACAAACACTCATTTTCTTTTTTGCAGGTTCGATGTCAGTCTGGGTGCTAAATAAATATTTGAACTTCGGTGCAGCAATTTTAGCAATGGTTTTATTTGCACTCATTTTATATCGCTTTTTATTTAAAGCGGATAAGCATCCAATTTATTTATTACTACTAATAGGGATGATTATTGGAACACTATTAGGGAGTCTCGTCACATTTTTACAAGTACTAATTGATCCAGTTGAATATTTAAGTCTACAAAATCTCTTATTTGCGAGTTTTTCTAACATCAAGCCAGATTTATTATATATAGCGATTGCAATATTACTTGTTGCATTTATCTATTGGTTATCGAATGTTGGGTGATTTAGATGTGATGTCACTTGGCCGTGAAAATGCGATTAACCTTGGTGTTAATTATGACCGAATGGTAATGAACATGTTAATTTTATCGTCTGTCTTAATCGCCACATCAACTGCATTAGTCGGTCCGATTACTTTCTTTGGATTAATCGTAGCGAATCTTTCTTATCAATTTTTTGCTACGTATAAGCATTCTATCTTAATTTTAGGTGCAAGTTTAATCAGTATTGTTGCATTAGTCGGTGGTCAGTTCTTTGTTGAACATGTTTTTGAATTACGTACAACATTAAGTGTCATTATTAACTTTATCGGTGGAATTTACTTTATTTACTTATTATTAAAGGAAAGTAGGTCTGCAAGATGATTGAGATCAAAGGGTTAACGAAGCGATTTGGTAAAAAATCTGTTGTAGAAAACGTAACCGTAAATATTGTGCCAGGGACCATTACATCGTTTATCGGACCTAATGGTGCTGGAAAATCTACGCTCCTTTCTATGGTGAGTCGATTATTAGATGCAGATACTGGGGAAGTACTCCTTGATAAAACTAATGTAAAAAAGTGGAAGTCTGATGAGTTTGCAAAGCATGTATCGATTTTGAAACAATCCAACTTTCTTAATGTTCGTCTAACAATACGTGAGCTTGTTGCATTTGGTCGCTATCCCTATTCAAAAGGTCGTTTGAATGCAGAGGATGAACAACTTATTGACCAAGCCCTTGATTATATGAATTTAGGAGATATGCAGGATAAGTTTTTAGATGAGTTATCTGGTGGACAAAAACAGCGTGCGTTTATTGCCATGGTGATTGCGCAAGATACAGATTATGTGTTACTGGATGAACCATTAAATAATTTAGATATGAAGCATTCTGTGCAAATCATGAAAATTCTCCGTAAACTTGTAGATGAGCTTGGCAAAACTGTTGTGATTGTCTTACATGATATTAACTTTGCATCAGTATATTCAGATCGTATTGTTGCGTTAAAAGATGGTAAACTTGTTAAAAATGGTCCAACACATGAAATTATCAATTCAGAGTCACTACGAGAAATATATGATATGGATATTCCAATTCAAGAACAAAATGGTTGCCGAATTTGTGTGTATTTCAATTCACATACAGAAATTGAAGCCACATCACGCCCGAAGCTTGTCGAGGCAAAGGCCAATTGAAAAATTAAGAAAAGCCTATAGAAAATGAAGTTAGTATAACTATATTTTCTAGGCTTTTTTTGTTAATAAATTTATGGTTATAGGAAAGTAATCAAGCTTTTAATCTTTTAAAAGGGATTTCTTCTTTATTTTATATCAAAATATTAACAACACAAAATGTATTCTGAAAAAATATAAAAATATTTTTATAAAAAGTATTGACGAGTATAGACAATCAATCTATAATGATAATTGTTATCAGTGATAATGATTATCATTAACAATTAAAAGATAAAAAAGGGGTAGGACAAATGAAGAAGTGGAAATTAGCAATCATCATGTTAGTAGTAGCATTACTTCTTGCTGCTTGCGGATCTAATGAGGAAAAGACAGAAAGTACAAAACAATCTGCGGCAACAGAAGAAAAAGCAACTGAAGAATCAGGTTCTGCTTATCCAATGACTGTATCACCAACGATTGCGTCAACTGAAAGTGAAGATAAAGGTACGGTTACGTTTGAAGATGTTACTTTTGAAACAAAGCCAGAGAAACTAGTTGTATTTGATTACGGTTTCTTAGATACACTACACACACTTGGTGTTGAAGGGGTTGTTGGGGTTCCTAAAGACACTGCTCTACCAGAACTTCTTGAAGAATACTCAAGTGATGAATATACGAATGTAGGTACTTTAAAACAGCCTTTACTTGAAGATATCGCAGAACTTGATCCAGATGTTATCTTCATCTCAGGTCGTCAAGCTACTTTCTATGAAGAGTTAAAAGAAATTGCTCCTGTCGTATTTGTTGGTACTCAAGATGATAACTACTGGAACTCATTCTTAGCTTCTGTAGATACAGCAGCTAAAATGTTTGGTAAAGAAGCTGAAGCTGAAGAATACCTTGCCAAATATGATACAGCACTTAAAGATATCAACGAATTAGCTGGTAACTATAAAACTAGTTTAGTGACAATGTACAACGAAGGAAAATTATCTGGGTTCGCTTCAGAGTCTCGCTTCGGTTACATTTATACACAATATGGATTTAAGCCAGTAACAGAGAGTATCGAAGGTTCTTCACACGGTTCAAACTTTGGTTTCGAAGCAATCTTAGATTTTGATCCAGAAGTATTATTCGTTATCGACCGTACAGCTGCAACAAGTGGTAGTGAATCGACTGTTGAAAAAGATATCCAAAATGACATTATTAAACAAACTACAGGCTTACAAAAACAACCGTATCGTATACTTAGATGGTCCACTTTGGTACTTAAGTGGTGGCGGCTTACAATCTGAGCTTGCAAAAATTGAAGAAGTGTTAGCAGAATTAAAATAATGGAATCACTGTAAACGTAGAAAAGTGTCAGCAGTTAAGCTGACACTTTTCTATTATGCTAATTTTTGTGAAGTAGATGAATGAGCATGTGGTTCAATGACTTTATCAAAACGAACTCGTTTATTCACCATATACATAATCGGTGCACCGACAGCCATGACGACTAGCTCACCAGCTGCCGTTGTAAGCCATGTAAATAGGAAGGGGAAGCCAAGGGCAAGCTTAAGTTCAAAGGCAATAATAAACATCGTAAAGGTAAAGACGAACGTATTAAAAAACATTCTTGCCCAGATACCTTTAATATAGCGCGTCGAAAAGATCGTGATTAACAAAGCCAGAATCGATTGTCCCGTCCCAAATACGAGATCATAAGGAACCATAGGTGAAAGGAACAAGTTAGCTAGCAATACACCAAGGACGATCCCGTAAATATATTTTTTGTTAAAAACAATCAGATGATTAAACATCTCAGAAACACGAAATTGCACATTTGTAAAACCAAATGGCTGAACTACAAATGTAACGGCAATGTAAAGGGCCGCAACAATCCCATTTACTGCGAGGGTCTTAATATTCATTTTTACATCTCTCCTAGTTTTTTATCGTGGGATGGTTTCGAACCACGTTTTTATCAGTAACAAACTTTAATATTATACTATTGATTTGAATAAATATCATCTTTTTTTGAAAAAAATAATTTGGTATATTTTGTTATGAAGACAAAATATGAAAATGAAAAACAGAGAAATAATGGTAAACTTGCAATGAAATACATGATCATTAGGTTTTACGAGATCTAGCCAATTTCAGTTTTTCTTGACATAGTCTTGTAAACTCTTTATTATAAATGTTATCAGAATAAAGTTTAACCCAAAGGGGAGTAGCTTTTACAGCAAAGTCGTCATTACGGAGGTATATCTCCCGGCTTTGTTGGCAACCGGTGTGTTGTTAGCAAGACCTTTACCAATAGGTAAGGTCTGTCATATTTAGAAAGTTAGACCTTTACCAATTAGGTAGAGGTTTTTATTTTGTTCACAAAGCAAGGAGGTTTAAAAGATAGGGGAATCTCAAAAACAACTCCCATTCACTATTTGCTTTCCTTAAGAAGCTCAAAATAGATATTTTAAGAGAATGGTATAGTAGACAAATATTTATATTTAAAAACTGAATTGACCTGAGGAGGTAAATGATGGAGTTTTCATTATTAATGGAATACGGCTGGGTCTTACTTGTACTTATAGTATTAGAAGGGTTACTTGCAACAGATAATGCGTTAGTTTTAGCAATTATGGTTAAGCATCTTCCTGAAGAGAAACGGAAAAAGGCATTATTTTATGGGTTATTCGGAGCCTTTATCTTCCGATTTGCATCACTATTTTTGATTTCGTTCCTTGTTGATATTTGGCAAGTTCAAGCGATTGGTGCATTGTATCTACTGTTTATGTGCTTTAACAACTTGTTTAAACGGTACGCTAAACCAAAGAATGGTGAGGGAGAAAAAGAAGCTAAACCTAAAAAAGAGAGTGGTTTCTGGATGACTGTCTTTAAGGTAGAGGTAGCGGATATTGCCTTTGCTGTTGATTCAATCCTAGCAGCAGTAGCGTTAGCTATGACACTTCCGATTATTCCAAATGTTGGAGAAATCGGTGGAATGCATGCAGGACATTTCATCGTCGTTTTTGCTGGTGGTTTTATCGGATTGGTCATCATGCGTTTTGCTGCCAATTTATTCGTTAAATTGCTTGCGAAAAAGCCTGGTTTGGAAACAGCAGCCTTCTTGATCGTCGGTTGGGTTGGGGTTAAATTGGCTGTGTTAACCTTAAGCCACAATGCAGTGGGGATTATACCTGAATCCTTTGCCCATTCAACAACCTGGAGTATCATTTTCTACGGTGTATTAGTTCTAATGGCATTGGGTGGTTGGTTCCTATCCAAAGATGTGAAACATGAGGAAGCTAATACAGAAAAAGTTGAAAATGTGAATGTATAACATAATGAAAAGAAGAAATCGGCTTCTATAGTCGGTTTCTTCTTTTTTTGAAAATATGTAGCCTTTTTAATTAACAATAGGGAGAAAGCCTGTACAAAGGAGTCCCTACCTACATATCAATAAGTAAGGACAAACTTATAAAGTTGTCCGGAGTTCCTCAACCTATCCTCTGTTACATCTTGGCCATATTTCTATAAATATGGCATTTTTTTATTTTCAAAGTATCATTGTACCTAAATTGGTAACAGGGATTTCCACTCGTTAATAAAAGGACTAGCGGCTTCGTTTGGATGGTTAATTACATCGTTTGTGTTTCCATGTTGCACAAGTTCCCCGTTCATTAAAATAAATAATTGATGTGTTAAGGACTTCATTTCAAGTAAATCATGACTGACAAAGATAGCCGTTGTATGAGTTGAATCTAGAATGTATTTGAAATCATGAATTAACTTCATTTTTGTTGGAAAATCTAAAGCTGAAAAAGGCTCATCTAAACAAAGTACCTCTGGTTCAAGGATCATGGCTCTTGCTAAATTAACGCGCTGTGCTTCACCACCTGAAAGTTGATAAGCATGTTTGTTAATGAGATGGGGAATATGAAAGGTTTCAAGCCAATACTCCACTTTATCCTTTATTTCACGGCGTGGTACCCTTCTAATTTTTAAACCAAGGGCAATATTTTGAAAAACGGATGTATTCAGCAATAGAGAGTGTTGTAGAGCAATCGCAATTTTTCTCCTCTGAACCAACGATACCTTCTTAATAGAAATCTTCTCACCATTGTAGTACAAATTTCCTTTAGTTGGCGAATCTAGAAGCGACAAAACTTTTAATAATGTGCTTTTTCCTGCTCCATTTGGTCCCATAATTCCATAGGTAGCCCCTTTATCAATCGAAAGATGAGGGATGGAGAGGATTTTCTTCTCTGGTACACTGTACTCCATGTCTTCTAATCTGATTAACTCGGACATTATAGATGCCTCCTTTGCTGCAGTGCTGTTAAGCAGAAAGTAATAAAAAAAGCTAAAGACATTAAGATAATGGAAAGAGCAATGGCAACATCAAAGTTGCCTTTTGACACTTCCATCATAATCGAAGTCGTTAAAATACGGGTTTCTCCTAAAATATTTCCCCCAACCATCATCGCAGCCCCCACCTCTGCAATGACGCGGCCAAATCCAGCCATAATGGCAGCTAAAATCGCAATTCGTAGTTCTTTTAATAGGATCCAAAGCGTTTGCATTTTAGTGGCACCAAGTGCTTTTATTTGTAGTAGCATTTTTTCATCAATTTGCTGGAAGGAAGAACTTGTTAATCCCACCACAATCGGAAAGGAAACAAGAATTTGCGCAAGGACAATGGCCGTTGGTGTATATAATAATGCGTAATCACCTAACATACCTTGTCCTGCTGAAGCATAATTTGGATTATCTGTAGGCGTTAATCCAAGAGTTTCCCAAATTCCAACTTCTTTCTTGTGTGTACCAGAGTCATCGCCTCTTGAAACGAAAACAGCATTTTCACTTAAGATTTTTTGGAAAGCTTCTGTTACAGGTAATCCTTTAACACCTGCTGGATCTTCTTTTGGTCCAACGATAATGTAGTCATTGTACATGACTTTCTTACGATTAATCGCATCTCCACTTTCAATCTAATTAGCTTTTGGAGAATGCACAAGCATTGTCGGAGTCCTCTAACGCTTGTCCTGTTCCAACGGCAATTGTTTTGACATTAACATTTGTCTGTTCTTCAAAAATCGGAATTTGTAACAACTATCCTGGGTACTGGTGGTTGTTGCTAAAATCAGACTCGTTTCTTCCTGTTTCTGCAGCTTGTTCTGAAGTTTCCTCTGTTGTCGCTTCTTCTTTTTCATTTGGGTTCGAACATGCTCCTAAAAATAATAATAGGATTGTAAGAATGCTTGTTAATAGTAAGCGATTCCACTTCATCATATGAATTCCTCCCTTAATAGGACAGCTTAATTTCTCTTTAGATGCTCATCTTTTTAATAATCACAAAAAAATATTATAAATTATCATAGCATATTGAAGTGTGATTTTTATTACGTTCTGTTAAGTTTGGTTAATCATGAAACGAAATGTTCACATTTTGTTCATAAAATTTCCTGATAAAATTTGAATTTAAAACAAGTTAATATTACCCATTTCAATTTTTTTATTGTGATTTAACTACAATATCCATATAATGAAGTATTGTATATTATTTTTTTGATGTCAAGAATAGACAGTAGTCGACTTGGTTTACATTAAATCGAATGTCCGTATTTTAATAGAATTATTTAGAAGGTGAAGAAACATGACAACAAATAAACAATCTGCCTCAAAATTGGATTTTGGACTTGTCCTTATATTAATGTTGCTATTTATATCTAGTTGTGTTGCCATTTACAGTGCGCAGACGACAGGACAATATAATGAAAACTTTTTACTGAAACAAATTATCTGGTATATAGCTGGAAGTGGGATCATTGCGGCTGTCTTAACTCTTGATTCAGAGCAATGGATGAAAATTACGTGGTATGTCTATGGAATTGGCATCGCCTTATTAGCGTTTCTCATTGTAGCACCAGAGAGTATTGCCCCTTATATAAATGGAGCAAAAAGTTGGTATAAGGTGCCAGGATTAGGATCGTTGCAACCATCAGAATTTGTTAAAGTCTTTTTGATACTAGCGCTTTCAAGGGTCATTGTTGAACACCATCATAAACATCTGATCAAAACGATTCAAACGGATCTATGGTTATTAATGAAATTGGGGATTGTTACGCTTGTACCTCTATTATTCGTAATGCAACAGCCAGATTTAGGAACATCTCTTGTATTTATGGCCATTTTACTTGGAATGATTTTTGTTTCAGGTATTTCTTGGAAAATATTAACGGCCATTTTTGGGTCAGCGCTCATTTTTATAGGGACGATTTTCTACTTTATCTTATGGCAGCCAGATATTTTAGAAAAATATCTAGGGGTAAAACAATATCAGTTTGCCAGGATCTATTCCTGGATTGATCCTTATCACTACCAAGATTCTTCTGGTTACCAACTTACGCGTTCGCTCCTTGCGATTGGTTCAGGAGAAACATCTGGAAAAGGATTTGGAACAAGGGAAGTCTATCTGCCTGAAAGTCATTCAGACTTTATATTCAGCGTGATTGGTGAAGAATTTGGTTTTATCGGGGCAAGCATTTTAGTGAGCTTGTTCTTTATGTTGATCTACCACATTACAAAAGTAGGAATGGAAACAAAAAATAACTTTTATACGTATATTTGTGTAGGAGTTATCTCGATGATTACCTTCCACGTTTTTGAAAATATCGGGATGACAATCGGTTTATTGCCGATTACGGGTATTCCGTTGCCATTTATTAGCTATGGAGGAAGTTCGTTAATGGGAAATATGTTCGCGATCGGACTTATTTTCTCGATTCGCTACCATCAAAAACGTTATATGTTTGCAACCGATGAATAGAATTTGGACATGTCTGCTGCAATCGACAACAAAATAGAAATAGACAAGCCGCATTAGCTCAAATAGTTAATGCGGCTTTTTTCATGTAATTACTGGATATTTTGTCCACCATATGGAAATTGAGTAGTTGTATAATTTTGGAATTGCTGATGTTTTTGCTGTAATTGTTGTTGATCTGCTGGCTCAAGTTTATACCAGCCTTTTTGGAACATAAGATTGTACATATGTCTTTGTTGGTTTTGTGCTTCCGTAAAGAGTTGTAAAACATCTTGATATAACGCTTCATGACTTGCTTCATTTAAAAATGTATTATAGCCATCAGTCATATATTTTTCAGTCGTTAATAAATCGTTCAAGAAATCACGGTCATTCATTTGCGGTGTTTTATTTAATTGCTGTGTCTTTGGATTTGCGATTGTTTGGCTTTGATTACTATTTTGGTTTTGGTTCATGTTTAACACCTCCGTAAATTTAAATTATATTACATGGTTACATTTGGAGATTTATATTGAGCTGATTGATTTTGTGTATTAAGATGGTTCAAAATTCTTTCGTAATGACGTTGGTGCATTTGACCACAACGATCGAATTCAGCTTTAAGTTCAGCATTTTCACAATGCTGAGCATAGAAATGTGCCTTTTTCATGGCTAATAAATTCCATGAAAGCATATCTGTTAAATATAAAGAATCTTTTGTTGAAATAACAGCAGGTGGTTGTTGGTACAAGATTTGCTGATTTTGTGTATTCATATTTTGTTGTTGTTGCATATAGTGACCCTCCTTATTTTTTATATTGATTGTTTTGGCTGTTTACTTTGCCCCCGCCAGCTTCTTCAAAAGATGGACCGGCATTTCCTTTTACACTAGCGGCACTAACTCCTGCTTTGGATGGATTCTTTTTAACTCTTGCCACTTGAAATCACCTCCAATCTTAGCTTATCCAGAACGATAAAAATCATTATGTATTTGGAATGATTGTAAAAATCCTCAATATATTTGATATGAAGGAGAGAAATGGCTCAATAAATTAAATCATAATGATGGCATTTTAAGTAATTGCACCTATTACTATTTTTAGAGAATTAAAACCACTTTTTGTTAACTAAGGCTATTTTCGTAAAGTTTGTTGTTAAAATCCAAAGGCCGATTTTAACGTAGAAATAAGCTGTTTTGTACCTTCGAATAAAATTTGCAGCTCTTTTCTCAAAAATAAAGACCAATATCGAACGTGAATACAAGTACATTCAGCTGTTATCTATTCAAAAGCAACAAGGTTTGAGAAAAGAGCTTTAAATAAAGGAGGAACTCTAGTTGATTCAACCTATTCAAAAAGCTGCGGTGCTTGGCTCCGGAGTGATGGGATCTGGGATTGCGGCCCATTTAGCCAATATAGGAATTCCAACATTACTTCTTGATATCGTTCCAACTCAATTAACACCTACTGAAATTGCTAAAGGCTTAACCCTTCAAGATTCATCTGTCCGTAATCGTTTCAGTGAATTGGCCCTCCAAAAGATGGTAAAGCAGAAACCTGCACCACTAACCACTCCAAAAAATCTAACCTTAATAGAGCCAGGAAACTTTGAAGATGATTTCCCACAATTAAAAGAGGTCGATTGGATTATTGAAGTAGTCGTTGAGAATCTTGATGTAAAACGACAAGTATTTGAAAGAATTGATCAATATCGTAAAGCAGGGAGTATTGTTAGTTCAAACACGTCAGGTATATCGATTGAAGCAATGGCAAAAGGACGTTCGGATGATTTTCAAAAACACTTTTTAGGAACGCATTTCTTTAACCCACCTCGTTATTTAAAGTTGCTTGAGGTGATCCCAACGGAAAGAACAGATTCAAATGTTGTTCAGTATATCAAAAGATTTGCGGAAGATGCTCTCGGTAAAGGTGTCGTTCTGGCAAAAGATACGCCCAATTTTATTGCGAACCGGATCGGAACATATGGCTTGCTTGTTGCTGTAAATGAAATGGAAAAAGGCGGATATTCCGTTGGGGAAGTTGATTCTGTCACCGGAACTCTTATTGGTCGCCCGAAAAGTGCAACTTTCAGAACGTTAGATGTTGTTGGACTCGACACCTTTTCTTTTGTTGCTGAAAATGTAGCACAAAAATCAGAAGGAGATGGAAAAGCGCCTTTTTGAAATCCCAGCTTTTATGAAGAAAATGTTAGATAATGGTTGGTTAGGTAGTAAAGCGAAGCAAGGGTTTTATTATAAAAAAGGAAAGGAAATCCTTGAAATTGATCCTGAAACTTTAACGTATCAACCTAGAAAAAGTCTGAATTCCCCATCAATCAACTTAAGCAAAAGTGAAAAGGATCTCTCAAAAAGGATGAAAACGCTACTATATTCTGATGATGATGCCGGTAAATTGCTATGGAACATCATCACTCCTGTTTTAGTCTACTCCGCCCAGCTACTTGGCGAAATTGCGGATACAATCGTTGATATTGACAGGGCGATGAAATGGGGATTTGGCTGGGAACAAGGACCATTTGAAATCTGGGATGCGATAGGATTAGAAAGGTCTCTACCAAAAATGACAGAATCCAATCTCGAAATTCCACAGTGGATCAAGGACATGATTGGGAATGGTCACCAATCTTTCTATCAAGAAGAAGATGGTGAAACCTTTTATTATGACAATGGCGGGTACAGAACGCTTGAGGAAAACCCGAAAATCTTACAGTTAGCAAAAATCAAAAAGCAAAAGGGAATCATAAAGAAGAACAATGGAGCTAGTTTAATTGATATTGGCGATGGAGTTGCTTTGTTAGAATTTCAATCCCCTAACAATGCGATTGGATTAGATATCTTACAAATGATCAACAGTGCTATAGATGAAGTGGATCAAAATTACAAAGGGCTTGTGATTGGAAATCAGGGAAAGAACTTTTGTGTAGGTGCCAATCTTTTCATGATGTTGATGGAGGCAGAGGATGACGAAATCTTTGAACTGGATTTCATTATTCGGACCTTTCAAGAGACGATGATGAAAATAAAGTATAGTCCAAAGCCGGTGGTGGTTGCCCCCTTTGGTATGACTCTAGGCGGTGGGGCTGAAGTATGCTTGCCTGCAGCCCATATTCAAGCCTCAATGGAAACGTATATCGGTTTAGTCGAAACAGGTGTTGGCTTGATTCCAGGTGGAGGTGGAAATAAGGAACTTTATATCCGCCATTTAAAAGCCATTCCTGAAGGTTTTGAAGTCGATTTACAGAAGGTGGCCAATAAAGTTTTTGAACTGATTGCACTCGCTAAAGTCTCAACCTCTGGTGTTGAAGCAAAAGAAAGTCAATATTTAAATCTGACTGACGGAATTAGCGTTAATCATGATTATTTACTACATGATGCTAAACAGGCTGTTCTTTCTTTATATGAAAAGGGCTATCACCCTCCAGTTAGAGAAAAAATTCCCGTCGTTGGCGAAACGGGATATGCCACGCTCATACTTGCGGCCAAATCAATGAAAGATTCTGGTTATATTTCCGATTATGATTTTACGATTGCTAAGAAATTAGCCTTTTGTATAGCAGGTGGAAAAGTACCATATGGAACAAAAGTTGATGAGCAATATTTATTAAACATAGAAAGAGAAGCCTTTTTAAGCTTAGTGACACAACCAAAAACACTAGAAAGAATGAGACACATGCTAGTAAAAGGGAAACCACTGCGCAACTAAATCAAAAAAGGAGGTCAGAACGATGAAAGAGGCCGTTATTGTTGCGGGTGCACGTACCCCGGTAGGAAAGGCAAAAAAAGGAACACTGAAGGACATGAGACCTGATGACTTAGGTGCACTTGTCGTGAAAGAAACGATAGCGCGAGCAGGGAATTATGACGGAAATATTGATGATTTAATCATTGGTTGTGCGATGCCAGAAGCAGAACAAGGCATGAATATGGCGAGAAATATTGGAGCATTGGCAGGACTACCATACACAGTACCAGCGATAACAATTAATCGCTATTGTTCATCAGGTCTTCAAACAATCGCCTATGCAGCAGAGAAAATTGCAATAGGAAACGCAGACACGATTATCGCTGGTGGTGCTGAATCAATGAGTCTAGTACCGATGATGGGTCATGTACTACGTCCAAATGTAAAGTTAGCTGAAAATGCACCGCAGTATTATATGAGCATGGGTCATACAGGTGAAGAAGTCGCAAAGAAGTTTGGAATATCAAGACATGATCAAGATGCTTTTTCGGTTTTCAGCCATAAAAAAGCTGCAGCTGCAATGAAAGAAGGAAAATTTATCGAAGAAATTATTCCAGTTCATGTGGAAAAAGGAAGGATTGATCACCATCATAAGCTAGTGGAAGAACTCTATTTTGTTTCGTCAGGACGAAGGTGTACGACAGGATACAAATATAGAAACACTTTCTAAATTAAAACCAGCTTTTTCAGTAACGGGAAGCATTACAGCAGGAAATTCATCACAAATGAGTGATGGAGCTGCCGCCGTTATGGTCATGGAAAAGGAAAAGGCACAGTCTCTAGGTTTACAGCCATTAGGTAAATTTAGAGCTTTTGCAGTTTGTGGAGTTCCACCTGAAATCATGGGAATCGGTCCTGTTGCAGCGGTTCCAAAAGTTCTAGAATTAGCAGGTTTGCAATTGGAGGATATTGGACTTATTGAATTAAATGAAGCTTTTGCAGCGCAAAGCTTGGCAGTCATAAGAGAACTAGGGTTGGATGAAGAGAAAGTAAATGTAAACGGTGGGGCGATTGCACTCGGTCATCCACTTGGCTGTACGGGTACAAAGTTAACGTTAACTCTGTTGCATGAAATGAAACGCAGGCAAGTTCAATTTGGAATGGTCACGATGTGTATAGGTGGCGGAATGGGAGCAGCAGGAATATTTGAACTCATTTAGCTTTTGGAAGGCAATAAAATGCCTTATCAATCATGCGAAAGGAAAAAGGGGGAAATAAACATGTCTAGTCATACAGGTTCGGTTATAAAAGGCGGAAGTTTTTTAATCGATGAAATTTCCTTTGATCAGGTGGTTGTCCCGGAAGACTTTACAGATGAACAAAAAATGATCGCCAAAACAACAGAGGAGTTTGTGGTTCAAAAGGTAGTGCCACAATTGGAGTATTTGGAAAACCATGAATTTGATCGCACGGTGAAGCTGTTAGAAGAGGCCGGAGAATTGGGTTTACTTGGGGCAGATGTCCAAGAGGAATATGGTGGTTTAGGGTTAGATAAAATCAGTTCAGCCCTGATTACTGAAAAAATGGCTCGTGCCGGTGGATTTTCACTTTCATATGGAGCGCATGTTGGAATCGGAACCTTACCAATCGTGTTATTCGGAAATGAAGAACAAAAGAAAAAGTATTTACCAGAGTTAGCAACAGGAGAAAAAATTGCTGCCTATGCGTTAACCGAACCTGGTTCAGGCTCAGACGCTCTTGCTGCCAAAACAACTGCTAAGTTAAATGAAGAAGGAACCCATTATATTCTTAACGGGGAAAAACAATGGATCACCAACTCTGCCTTTGCCCATGTGTTTATTGTGTATGCAAAAATTGATAACGAACACTTTTCTGCTTTTATCGTAGAAAGGGATTTTCCAGGTGTTTCCACAGGTCCAGAAGAAAAAAAGATGGGGATTAAGAGTTCTTCAACTCGAACATTAATTTTACAAGATGCAGTCGTGCCAAAAGAAAATTTATTAGGTGAATACGGGAAAGGTCATGTGATTGCCTTTAATATTTTAAATATCGGACGTTATAAGCTAGGGGTAGGAGCGGTTGGTGCTGCCAAACGTGCTTTTGATGTAACGATTCAATATACAAATCAACGTCAACAATTTAAAACTCCGATCTCTCAGTTTTCATTGACGAAAGAAAAACTGGCGACAATGGCCTCGAAATTATATGCCGCTGAAAGCTCTGTTTATCGTACCGTTGGGTTATTTGAGAATAGAATGAGCAGATTAAGTAATCAAGAGTTAAAAGATGGTCGTGAAGTTGCAAAAGCGGTTGCAGAATATGCGATTGAATGCTCATTAAATAAAGTTTTTTCAACAGAAGTACTAGATTATATTGCAGATGAAGGGGTTCAACTGCATGGTGGATATGGATTCATGTCAGAATATGAAATCGAAAGAATTTATCGAGATTCACGGATTAATCGGATTTTTGAAGGAACAAACGAAATTAACCGATTATTAGTTCCAGCGACCTTTTTACGAAAAGCGTTAAAAGGAGAATTACCACTTCTTGAACAGGCGCAAAAACTGCAAGGGGAATTGATGACATTCATTCCTGAGACTCCAGGTGATGAACCATTAGCTCAAGAAAAGTATTTAGTAAAAAATGCGAAAAAAATTGGCCTTCTCATACTAGGCTTGGCAGCACAAAAGTTTGGAAAAACACTTGAAAAAGAACAGGAAATCCTCGTCAACATTGCAGATATCCTATCAAATGTATATGCTATGGATTCTGTTGTTCTGCGAACTGAAAAAGCCATCAATAAAGTGGGGCATGACAAATGCAGGCAAAAACTTCTTTATACACAAATTTTTTGCCAAGAGGCTTTTCAAGCTATTGAACAGGATGCGAAGGAGACATTAATCGGCGTTGAAGAAGGGGATTCACTGCGAATGATGTTATCAGCTCTACGGAAGTTTACTCGTTTTAATCCCCAAAATATCATATCCTTAAAAAGAGAAGCTTCAGATGGATTAATCGAGGCAGAACGTTATATGGTTTAAGGGATGAACTAGAATAATAGAGGGCTGGCTTGATTTGATTCATAATCTGTCAGTCCGCCTTTCTATTCATATCAGTATCAATAAAAGAAATGGATGGTGAATGAAGGAGTTTATAAAAAGGAGTCGAATATCAAATATGTTAGAGATAATGTTTTGATTTTATGGTCATTATGTTAAAATAATAATGAAAATGGATAAGCTATTTAATGAGGTGATAAGTTGACACTTAATTTGTATTGGTATCCTAAATGTGGGACATGCCGAAAAGCGAAGAAATGGCTTGACGAGCATGAAAAGCCCTATAACGAAATACATATTGTAGAAAATCCTCCTTCATACGAGGAACTTGAAAAAATGTACAAAAATAGTGGGCTCGAACTTAAGAAATTCTTTAATACCAGTGGTCAGCGATATCGTGAGCTTGGTATGAAAGATAAAATTAAGGAAGCTACAGAAAAAGAACTACTTGAAATGCTTGCTTCAGATGGTATGTTAATCAAGCGTCCAATTACCACAGATGGCAACAAAGTAACTGTTGGTTTCAATGAAGAACAATTTACAAATACTTGGGTTTAAGTTAAAAACTATCTGCCTTAAAGGTAGGAAGTCAAACTTATACATAAATTAAACTGGAGGAATTTTGAATGAGTATACCTAAAGAATTGCGTTATTCAGAAGATCATGAGTGGATAAAAGTGGAAGGTAACAAAGCTCGCATTGGGATCACTGAGTTTGCACAGTCTGAACTTGGCGATATTGTGTTTATGGAGTTACCTGAAGTCGGTGATGAAATCACGCTAGGTGAATCATTTGGAAGTGTTGAATCTGTTAAAACCGTTTCAGAACTAAATGCACCAATCAGTGGGAAAATAGTAGAAATCAATGAAGAACTTGGGGATGAGCCTCAATTCGTAAATGAGTCTCCATATGAAAAAGGTTGGATGATTGTTGTTGAGTTATCTGATGAATCACAAATCGATAACTTATTGTCTGCTGAGAAATATGAAGCAATGATCAGCAACTAATTCGATTAACACGAGAGGGCGCCTTTTTTGGCGCTTTCTGTGTTTACAAAATTCATTTCTGGTAGGGGAGAAGAAATGGAAAATTTATATCAGGACAAGGTTATTATTGTAGAAGGGCTTTCCGATCGAAACAAGATAAAAAAGATCATAAAAGAACCGGTCGAAATTATTTGTACAAATGGAACGATTTCAGCTGACACTTTAGAGGAATGGGTAGAAACATGGTTTGATAGTGATCTATATATATTAGTGGATGCGGATAAATCAGGTGAGAGAATAAGAAAAACATTAAAAAAGGAATTTCCAAATGCTCTTCACCTATACATTGATAAGGAATTTCGTGAAGTAGCGAGCGCTCCAAGTTATCATCTTGCATCCGTTTTATTAATGGCCAATATTGAGGTTCATAGTGAATATATTAGATAGAGCGGGGAAAGAAAAATGAATGAATGGAAACAAGAACAACTAGATGAATTTATCGAGCAAAACCAAACAGGATGCCTTTATCTATACACTCCATTTTGTGGTACTTGCCAGGTTGCAAGCAAAATGTTAACAATAGTAGAAGAAATCATGCCGGATCTGGAGATGGGAAAGATTAATTTAAATTTCAGACAGGATTTAGCGCACGAATTGGAAAATTGAAAGTGTTCCTTGTTTAGTGTTTATTAACCAAGGAAAAATTCATTCAAAATTATATACTTTCCAATCGGTGCCAAACGTAATAGAAAAAATAAAAGAGAACCTTCATCATTAGAACTATGAATATTTTGAATGACACTTTTTTACATATTTCTCGGGAAATAAAGAATAATTAATGATGAACGCTGTTGTTTTTTGTAACCATGAATCGAGAACTTTCGAACTATATACTAAGAATATTCTTCGAAAAAATGATTGACATCTGCTACTGATGTGGTAAAATTCTACTATAAATAATAGGTTCTGATTAATTTGAAATTTTTTTAGTTTAAAATCACAGTTTTCTTATATGAAAAGAAGGAGAGATGGAAATGTCAGAAAAAAAATACCGTATTGAAACATTAAGTGTACATGGTGGTCTTCAACCAGATCCAGTAACAGGAGCGAGAGCTGTACCGATTTATCAAAATAATGCTTATCAATTTAAAAATACAGAGCATGCAGCGAATTTATTTGGTTTATCTGAGCCTGGTTATATTTATACACGGATACATAATCCTACAACAACTGTTTTTGAAGAAAGAGTAGCTCTACTTGAAGGTGGAGTTGGTGCCCTTGCAGTTGCAAGTGGAATGGCTGCCATCACATTAGCGATCTTAAACATTGCTGAAAGTGGTGACGAAATCATTTCTGCTTCAAATTTATATGGTGGAACTTATAATTTATTTGCGGTTACATTACCGAAATATGGAATCAATGTTAAATTTGTTGATCCAGAAGATCCAGAAAACTTCCGTGCAGCTATTACAGATAAAACAAAAGCAATCTTTGCTGAAACAATCGGAAATCCAAGCTTAAAAGTTTTAGATATTGAAAAAGTAGCTAATATTGCTCATGAAGCTGGAATTCCACTAATGATCGATAATACATTTGCAACACCATACCTTTGCCGTCCAATTGAATTTGGTGCAGACATTGTGATTCATTCAGCAACAAAATGGCTTTTAGGTAATGGTACGTCAACAGGTGGAGTAATCGTTGATGGTGGAAAATTTGATTGGAATTCACCGAAATTCCCTGGATTAACAGAGCCAGATGAAAGCTACAATGGCCTTGTGTATGCAAGAGATGTTGGTGCTGCTGCTTATATTACAAAAGCACGTGTTCAATTATTACGAGACTTAGGACCGGCGTTAAGTCCACAAAATGCCTTCCAATTTGTATTAGGTCTTGAAACATTGCATGTAAGAATGAAAGAACATGTAGCAAATACAGTGAAAGTTGTAGAATACTTAGAAAAACATCCTGCTGTTAGCTGGGTTCTATATCCTGGTAGTGAAAATAACCCAGATAAAGAGTTAGTAGCTAAATACCTTCCTAAAGGTGCTGGTTCAATGGTTATCTTCGGCATTAAAGGTGGTAGAGAAGCAGGGGCAAAAGTGATTAACAGTGTCGAGTTATTTGCACATGTTGCGAATGTGGGCGATGCTAAAAGTTTAATTATTCACCCTGCAAGCACAACACATCAACAATTAGATGCAGAAGGCCTAAAAGCTGCCGGTGTAGGTGAGGACTTAGTTCGACTTTCAATTGGAATTGAAAACGTAGAAGATATTATTGAAGACTTAGAGCAAGCGATTGAAAAAGCAACAGGTTTAGCTTCGCTATAATTGTTAAGTTTTCTGTAAGTTATTACTATATCGAAATAACAACTAGAGTGATTGACACTCATTGTTTTACATGATACTATATCCTTCGATATCCGACTATAATAGTATAGAAGAATAACATAAATGTTTGTCTCTTATTAAGAGAGGTGGAGGGATGTGCCCGATGAAACCCGGCAACCGTCAATGAATAATTGAAACGGTGCCAATTCACACAAAGCAGGTTGCTTTGAAAGATGGGAGAAAGGTTATTTTCAAGGTGCCTTTCTGCTCTCAATAGCAGAAAGGCATTTTACTTATTATATAGCCACTATTTTAGTATAATGTACTCTAGTCAATAGTGGTTTACGAAAAGTGAAAAGAAGGTGAACGTATCACGATGATTTCAATCAAAAATGTAAATAAAATTTTTTCCACGAAACAAGGGAATGTAACAGCGGTTTCTGATGTTGATTTAGAGATTAATGAAGGAGAGATATTTGGAGTTATTGGATATAGCGGTGCTGGTAAAAGTACATTAATTCGCATGTTAAATGGACTTGAAATTCCAACTGGAGGTACAGTAACCGTTGCTGATAAACAAATATCTCATATTAAAGGTGCTGATTTAAGAAATGCTCGCCAAGAAATTAGCATGATTTTCCAACACTTTAATTTATTATGGTCAAGAACAGTACGAGAAAATATTGCCTTTCCTCTTGAAATAGCAGGTATTCCGAAACGAAAAAGACAGCAAAGAGTGGATGAACTGATTCGCTTAGTAGGATTAGAGGGAAGAGAAGATTCTTATCCTTCTCAGCTAAGTGGTGGTCAAAAGCAAAGGGTAGGGATTGCTAGAGCACTTGCTAATAAACCGAAAGTGTTGCTATGTGATGAAGCGACATCTGCATTAGACCCAGAAACAACGGATTCAATTTTAGATCTGTTAGTCGATATTAATAAAAACCTCGGTTTAACAATTGTGCTGATTACTCATGAAATGCATGTGATTCGGAAAATTTGTCACCGTGTTGCGGTAATGGAAGACGGAAAAGTGGTTGAACAAGGATCTGTATTAGAAATCTTTAAAGATCCACAGCAACCGATTACGAAACGTTTTGTACAACAAATGACAGAACCTGAAGAAACAAGAGAAACAATCCAACATTTGCTTAAAGAGATTAAATCAGGTAAGGTTATCCGACTTTCATTTATTGGGGAAGGAACCGAACAGCCCTTTAATGACAGATTTAATTCGAAATTATGATGTGACAGTGAATATTCTTCAAGGTAAAATTTCACAAACACAAGATGGTTCATATGGTACGTTATTTATTCATCTGGATGGAGAAGAACAAGTGATTACCGATGCGATTCATTTTATTGAATCACAGCAAGTTACCGTGGAGGTGATTACACATGCTTAGCAGTTGGTTTCCAAATGTAAACTTGGACAAAGCTCTTGAAAAAACAGTTGAGACACTCTATATGACAGGTGCTTCGCTCATCTTCATCGCTATTATTGGTATTGGTTTAGGTTTGTTACTATTTTTAACCTCAAGTGGAAATTTATGGGAAAATAAATTGGTTAACTCTATTATTGCAGCTATTGTGAATATATTTCGATCGATCCCTTTTGTTATTTTAATTGTATTATTAATTCCTTTTACAAAAGTTATAGTTGGGATCCATGATTGGAAAGGAAGCAGCTTTACCAGCATTAATTATTGGTTCTGCACCATTTTATGCAAGAATGGTTGAGATAGGTTTAAGAGAAATTGATAAAGGTGTTATTGAAGCTGCAAGATCGATGGGTGCAAAAACGAGTACAATTATTTTTAAAGTACTTCATTCCAGAATCCATGCCAGCATTGTTTCAGGTATTACTGTAACGCGATTGCCCTTATAGGTTATACAGCAATGGCGGGTGTTATTGGTGCTGGCGGTTTAGGAGATCTATGCCTATTTAGATGGCTTTTCAAGAGGACAAAATGATGTTACATTATTTGCAACAATTGTTATTTTAATTATTGTGTTTATCATCCAATATATTGGAGATACAATAACAAAAAAAATAGATAAAAGATAGGAAGGGGTAAAATAATGAAAAAATTAATGACCTTATTATTCACGCTTTATTAGTTCTTGCTTTAGCTGCTTGTGGTAACGCTAATGAGGACAATGCTAGTGAAGGTACGAATAAAGGAACAGAAGAAACAAAAACAATAAAAATTGGAGCAACAAGTGCACCACATGCTGAAATTCTTGAACAAGCAAAGCCATTTTAGAAGAACAAGGAATTGAATTAGAAATTGCAGACTTTTAGTAAATATGTATTGACTAATCCAGCTCTAGAATGATGGTACCCTAGATGCAAACTTTTTCCAACACATCCCATACTTAGAATACAGAGATTGCTAGAAATGGTTATAAATTTGTCAATGCAGGCGGTGTTCACCTTGAACCAATCGCTATTTATTCTCAAAAATATAAAACAGTTGATGAAATCAGAAGATGGTGCAACAGTGATTATGAGTAGTAGTGTTCCAGACCATGGTCGTGTTTTAACCTTGTTTGAAGAGGAAGGATTAATTAAACTAAAAGATGGTATTGATAAAGCGAATCAGCAACTTTAGAAGATATTGTAGAAAATCCAAAGAATTTAAAGTTTGAATACGATTATGCACCGATATTCTTCCACAAATTTATAATAATGGTGAAGGTGATCTTAGTTGTTATTAACTCAAATTATGCGATTCAACATGAGTATAAATCCAGTCGAAGATTCAATTGCTATTGAATCAGGAGAAAACAATCCATATGTAAATGTAATTGCTGTAAAAGAAGGCGATGAAGATAAAGAAGAAATTAAAGCTCTTATCGAAGTATTAAATTCACAAGAAATAAAAGACTTTATTCTTGAAAAATATGAAGGTGCAGTAGTACCTGCTTCAAAATAATTATTAAAAAGCCATGGTTTCTTCGTGAAATCATGGCTTTTTAACATTTTTACTAATACGAGATTATTTAGAAATACAATTATATTTGTTGAAACATACTATAAATAAAAAAATATTTTTACTATTTTAGTATCGAAAAACGTCATTTTTCATTCTCAATAGCGGCAGTATAGACTTTCTAAACGTTTTTGTTTTAAAAGCCTGTTATTACTGCATAAGTGTTGCTAACAAATTCATTTTGGTATAAGATTGAATGAGAATCAAATGAGAATTTAAAAGGCGGTTCATACCGACAAGATACAATTATTTTTTTGGAGGTTAAATATTATGGCAGGATCTGTATTAACGATCAAAGACTTACATGTTTCAATTGAGGACAAAGAAATTTTAAAAGGTGTGAACCTTGAAATAAAAGGCGGAGAAATCCATGCGATTATGGGACCAAATGGAACCGGAAAATCTACTTTATCTTCTGCCATTATGGGGCATCCAAAATATGAAGTAACAAAAGGCAGTATTTCTCTAGATGGAAAAAATGTTCTTGAAATGGAAGTAGACGAACGCGCACGTGCAGGTCTATTTTTAGCGATGCAATATCCAAGTGAAATTAGCGGAGTAACAAATGCAGACTTTTTACGTTCAGCAATTAACAGCCGCCGTGAAGAAGGAAATGAAATTTCATTAATGAAATTTATCCGTGAAATGGATAAAAAAATGGAATTCCTTGAAATGGATCCAAATATGGCGCAACGTTACTTAAACGAAGGATTTTCAGGCGGAGAGAAAAAGAGAAATGAAATTCTACAATTAATGATGATTCAGCCGAAAATCGCCATTTTAGATGAAATCGACTCTGGACTTGATATCGATGCGTTAAAGGTTGTTTCAAAAGGAATTAATGAAATGCGCGGTGAAGATTTTGGCTGTTTAATGATCACTCACTACCAACGTCTTTTAGACTATATTACTCCTGACTTTGTACACGTAATGATGCAAGGCCGAATTGTTAAATCTGGAGGTCCTGAACTTGCTAAGCGTCTAGAAGCAGAAGGATATGATTGGATTAAACAAGAACTTGGTATCGAAGACGAAACAGTCGGTCAAGAAGCGTAAGTTAGGGGGATTTAATGATGACGACAGAACTAGTAAGCTCTTTTGGAAAAGAGTATATTACCTCTTTTTCAAAAGAAATGGGCGAACCAGCTTGGTTAACAGATTTACGTATACATGCACTTGAAGTGGCAGAAGATAAATCATTGCCCTTTGTTGATAAAACAAAAATTGATAAATGGAATTTCACTCAATTTGAAAAACATATTGTCAAAAGTGAAGACTTTTCAAGTTTTGAGCAGCTTCCTGAAGAGATAAAAAACATAATTAATGTTGAAAAAAGCAATCAATCTCTATACATTCAGAGAAATAATCGTCCTACTCTTCTCTCTGTGTCGAAAGAATTACAAGAGAATGGCGTTATTTTCACGGATATATTTACAGCCGCACGTGAACATGGAGAATTGCTACAAAAATATTTAATGAAGGATTGTGTAAAGGTAGATGAACATCGATTAACTGCCTTACATGCCGCTTTATTAAATGGAGGAGTCTTTATCTATGTTCCAAAGAATGTAGAATTAAAGGATCCAATTCAAGCAGTATTCCTTCATGATGATGCAGAAGCAAACTTATTCAATCATGTATTGATTGTTGCTGAAGATAATAGCTCTGTTACGTATGTGGAAAATTATATTTCAACTGTAGCCTGTACGGGCACTGTATTTAATCTTGTAACGGAAGTCGTTGCAAATGCGAATGCAAAGGTTCAATACGGTGCTGTTGATAATCTTGCAGAAGGAATTACAACCTATGTAAACCGTCGTGGGATTGCTGGAAGAGACGCAAAAATTGACTGGTCATTAGGCTTAATGAATGACGGAAATACAATTTCCGAAAATACAACAAACCTTGTTGGAGACGGTTCTATCGGTGATGCGAAAGCTGTTGTTGTTGGAACTGGTGAACAAATACAAAACTTCACAACCAAGATTGTACATTTTGGCAGAAACACGGAAGCGAATATTTTAAAACGTGGTGTTCTAAAAGAAAGCTGCCACTGCCATCTTTAATGGAATTGGTAAAATTGAGCACGGAGCGTCAAAATCAGATGCACAGCAAGAATCTCGTCTATTAATGTTAAGTGAAAAAGCACGTGGGGATGCAAATCCAATTTTACTTATCGATGAAGATGATGTAACAGCAGGTCACGCAGCATCTGTTGGACGAGTAGATCCAGAACAGCTTTACTATTTAATGAGCCGTGGGATTACGCAAAAAGAAGCAGAGCGCCTAGTGATTCATGGTTTCTTAGCTCCGGTAGTAGCTGAATTGCCGATTGAAGGAGTTAAAAAACAATTGGTTGAAGTGATTGAAAGGAAAGTAAAATAATGGATGCAAAAGAGCTCAAACAACTATTTCCAATCCTAAATCAAGAGGTAAATGGTCATCCGTTAGTCTATTTAGATAGTGCAGCGACATCTCAAAAACCGACTAGTGTGATTGAAGCAGTATCCAATTATTATCGCTTATGATAATTCAAATGTTCACCGTGGTGTTCATACACTTGGGACAAGAGCAACAGATGCTTATGAAGGTGCTCGTGAAAAAGTTCGTAAATTTATTAATGCAAAATCAATTCAAGAAATTATTTATACAAGAGGTACGACAACAGCGTTAAACCTAGTAGCTTCAAGCTATGGTAGAGCAAATCTAGGTGAAGGTGATGAAATTATCATCACTTATATGGAGCATCACAGTAACATAATTCCGTGGCAACAGGTAGCCAAACAAACAGGTGCAACCTTAAAGTATTTTCCACTTCAAGAAGATGGGACGCTATCAATCGAGGATGTACGAAGCACCATTACACCTAATACAAAAATTGTTGCTCTTACGATGGTTTCTAATGTTCTTGGTACCATGAATCCCATTAAAGAAATTGCACAAATTGCCCATGAAAATGGAGCTGTCATTGTCGTAGATGGCGCGCAAGGTGCACCACATTTGGGCATTGATGTACAAGATCTAGATTTTGATTTTCTAGCATTTTCAGGTCACAAAATGTGCGGTCCAACAGGGATTGGTGTACTGTACGGGAAAAAGCAATTACTAGAAAATATGGAACCAATTGAATTTGGCGGCGAAATGATTGATTTTGTCGGACTCCACGAATCAACATGGAAAGAACTACCATGGAAATTTGAAGGTGGAACACCGATTATTGCTGGTGCAATTGGACTCGGTGCAGCAATCGACTTTTTACAAGAAATAGGGTTAGACAATATTCTAGAGCATGAGCATAAGTTGGCAGCCTATGCATTAGAAAAAATGTCTACAATTGAAGGTTTAACGATTTATGGTCCGCCAGAAGCTGAAAAGCGTGCAGGCGTAATCACATTTAATCTTTCCGATGTTCATCCACATGATGTTGCAACGGTCCTAGATGCAGAGGGAATTGCCGTACGAGCTGGACATCACTGTGCGCAACCATTAATGAAATGGTTAAACGTATCAGCAACAGCTAGAGCAAGCTTTTATCTGTATAATACCGAAGAAGATATCGATAAATTAGTGGAAGGACTTGCGAAAACAAAGGAGTATTTTAGCGATGTCTTCTAATAATTTAGATACCCTTTACCGTCAAGTTATTATGGATCATTATAAAAATCCACGTAATAGAGGCGTTATTGAGGATGATAGCTTAACGATTAATATGAATAATCCTACTTGTGGCGACCGTATTCAGTTAACTCTTAAAGTAGAGGATGACAAAGTAGTGGATGCGAAGTTTGAAGGAGAAGGATGTTCGATTTCGATGTCATCTGCATCGATGATGACACAAGCGATTAAAGGGAAACCTGTTGATGAAGCTTTAAAACTAGCAAATACTTTTTCTGATATGATTCAAGGAAAAGATGTACTTGATGATCATGAACATGATGACTTAGATCTTGGTGATATTGAAGCTTTACAAGGTGTTTGTAAATTTCCGGCACGAATTAAATGTGCTACATTGGCATGGAAGGCAATGGAAAAAGCTTTACACGAAGAAGAGAAATAATCAATTTAGTGTTTTGACACTGTAGTTCACTTTTATGACGAAACATTAAAGGCGATGTGGGGAAAACGCAGCCTTTACAAATAAAGGAGGAAAACGACAATGGCAAAAAAAGTGCCAGAAATCGGTGATTATAAATATGGTTTTCACGATAAAGACGTCTCCATTTTCCGGTCAAAACGTGGTTTAACAAAGGACATTGTAGAAGAAATTTCAAAAATGAAAAATGAGCCACAATGGATGCTCGACTTTCGTTTGAAATCTTTAGATATTTCTATAGTATGCCAATGCCACAATGGGGTGGAGATTTAACAGGATTAAACTTTGATGAAATTACTTATTATGTAAAACCATCTGAGAAATCCGAGAAATCTTGGGATGAAGTTCCAGAAGAAATTAAGCAAACATTTGATAAGCTTGGAATTCCTGAAGCAGAGCAAAAGTATTTAGCAGGTGTTTCTGCTCAGTATGAATCAGAAGTGGTTTACCACAACATGAAAGAAGAGTTAACAGATCTGGGAATTGTCTTTAAAGATACGGATTCAGCGTTAAGAGAAAATGAAGATATTTTCCGTGAGCACTTGGGCAAAAGTTATTCCGCCAACAGATAATAAATTTTCTGCCTTAAACTCAGCTGTATGGTCTGGTGGATCTTTCATCTATGTACCAAAAGGTGTTAAGGTGGATACACCACTACAAGCGTATTTCCGTATTAACTCTGAAAATATGGGACAATTTGAACGTACATTAATTATTGTTGATGAAGGTGCATCTGTTCACTATGTAGAAGGTTGTACAGCACCAGTTTATACAACGAATTCACTTCATAGTGCGGTTGTTGAAATTATCATTAAAAAAGATGCTTATTGCCGTTACACAACGATTCAAAACTGGGCAAATAACGTATTTAACCTTGTTACAAAGCGTGCGGTTTGTGATGCAAATGCAACAATGGAATGGATTGATGGTAATATCGGTTCTAAATTAACGATGAAATATCCAGCAGTTATTTTAAAAGGTGAAGGTGCTCGTGGTATAACACTTTCAATTGCGATTGCAGGTAAAGGTCAACACCAAGATGCTGGTGCAAAAATGATTCACTTAGCACCAAATACATCTTCAACGATTGTTTCAAAATCGATTTCGAAGCATGGCGGTAAAGTAACCTACCGTGGTCAAGTTCAATTTGGCCGTAAAGCAGATGGTGCACGTTCAAATATTGAATGTGATACATTAATTATGGATAATCAATCTACTTCAGATACAATTCCATACAATGAAATTTTAAATGATAATATTTCATTAGAGCATGAAGCAAAGGTATCAAAAGTTTCTGAAGAACAATTATTCTACTTAATGAGCCGTGGAATTTCAGAACAAGAAGCAACTGAAATGATCGTAATGGGCTTCATCGAACCATTTACAAAAGAACTTCCAATGGAATATGCTGTTGAAATGAACCGTTTGATCAAGTTCGAAATGGAAGGTTCT